>CAZTQO010000027.1:16646-71213 GCA_964615655.1 uncultured Candidatus Obscuribacterales bacterium
AAGAAGCCTGAGTGACAGCAGCGAAGCGAAGCAGGGCGAGGAGCCCTGCAAAGCGCCTCCGTTTTTTTTTATAGGCGCTCCGTGAGGCGACGAAGGAGCCTGAGTGACAGCAGCGAAGCGAAGCAGGGCGAGGAGCCCTGCAAAGCGTAGCGGCTTGGCGCGCGGAGTGAGGCGACGAAGGAGCCGAACGGAGCGCTTTTAAATTAGTAGCTATTATTGAACCAATTGTACGGATTGGTTGAATCCTTGTTTACGTAAATGCTGAAGTGCAGGTGCGGACCGTTGGCCCGGCCTGTGGAGCCTACCGCGCCTATCTTCTGGCCGGCTTTTACCATGTCGCCTTCTTTGACAAATATTTTGCTCAAGTGAATATAAAAGGATGCCACTCCCTGTCCATGATCGATACAGATAGTGTTGCCATGCAGCTTCCAACCGTTGTGTGCAAGCAGGACTTTGCCTTGAGCTGTGGCGATTACCGGGCTGCCCGGCGCAGCAGCAAAATCAAGACCCGAATGAAAATAGTCATCCAATAGTTTGCCGTTTACCCGGCGTCTCAGACCGAAACCGGTTGAAACCCTTGCTTTTGAGGGCTGCAAAAATTTCCCCTGCCAGAATTGCTGCGGACTTAGATTTGCCTTTGCTGCATTCACTGCTTCTTCTTCGCCGGGGCTGCTCTTGAAGTTATCCTTGCCTTTGGGCAGGCTCATTACCTGCACCGGGAAGTTTCCAGCTTTTACAGTGATGTCTTTTTCGAGATTCCCGGCGCTAATTTTGTATTTTCCCGGGCTCAGATCTGCCGGAATGGCAATCAGTGCTCGCAAAGCAGGCTGCACATCTTCATTGTCAGCCTGCTTTTTCTCGGGAAAGACCCTGTAAGTTCGTTTGTTAAATTGCACCACGGATGGGGCATCGCTTGTGTCTGAGTTTTGTTCTCTTATTACTACTTTCAGAGTTTCTCCCTGTTTGGCCGTTTCAGGACTTATTTCAAGCACGGCTGCCGGCACCGGTGAAAGTGAGCAGGCCAAACCTGAGAGCAAGAATGATGCTTGCAACAGCCTCCTTGTTTTCTCGGTTTTCAATACTGAATCTAAAAGCAAAACTCTGGTCATTCTTCGCTCATCATTTTACTGATGGCATCTTGTAAAATCTCGACTTTCTCTACTGGAATTGCCACGCCCTTCTTGGTTGGCTTTTCGGTTCCGTCCTTGTCCAGATACCACTCACGGATATGTAGATATTTCTTGCCTGCATATTCAGCGATATATAAATTGATAGTCTCGCCACGAGCTTTCTCGTGAATGGTTACCTTTTTTTCTTCCAACGAAGTGCCCTCAAGAGAATGAAACGAGCAAACAAAGACTCCCATATTCAATACCATAAGCATAACATGAGAAATTGTAAAGATCTTGTATGGCTGTGTTTTCAGGCTCTCTTATTGTAAAAAAATTCGGTTGCTTGCAAGCGGTCCGGAATTATCAGACTTATGCTTTTTTTGATCAACTAAAATAAGAACACTCATAATTTTCTGGAAAGCGAAATGCAATTTGTCGATGAGGTCAAAATTAAAGTACAGTCCGGTGATGGCGGCAACGGCATGGTGGCATGGCGGCGGGAAAAGTATGAGCCGCTTGGCGGACCGGCTGGTGGCACCGGCGGGCGCGGCGGCAGCGTCGTTATTGAAGCCACAAATGATCTATCGACCTTGCTCGACTTTCATTACAGGCAGGAGTTTAAAGCTGACCCCGGTGAAAAGGGGGGTCCCAAAAATCGTCATGGAAAGTCCGGAGCTGATCTTGTTATAAAAGTTCCGCTGGGTACTGTGGTCAAAGACCTGGAAGATGATCGGATCATTGCCGATCTCAGGCTTGCCGGGGCCAGGGCACTTGTAGCTGAAGGCGGGCGTGGTGGGCGTGGAAACAAAGAACTGGCAAGTCAATTAAATAAAGCCCCGTACTATTGCGAACCGGGTGAGCAAGGAATCGAAAGAGAGCTACTTTTGACCTTGAAGTTACTGGCGGATCTCGGCCTTGTGGGTAAACCGAATGCCGGTAAGTCAACACTGCTTTCTTGCCTGACGGCTGCCAAACCGAAAATTGCAGACTACCCGTTCTCAACTCTGAGCCCGAACCTGGGAGTGATGAGAGGCGCGGAATCCGACGGATTCGTGGTGGCAGACATTCCCGGACTGATTGAAGGAGCATCTCAGGGTGTCGGTCTCGGGCACACTTTTCTCAAGCACATTGAGCGGACCAGGGCAATTGTGCACATAGCCGACATAAGTTCTCCCGACCTGGAACTTGATCTGCAAACGATTTGCAACGAGTTGAAACTCTATGATCTTCGGGTTGCGAAAATGCCTCAGATTGTTTTTTTGAATAAGTGCGATCTTTTGACTGTAAGCGAAGCTGGAGAAATTCGGGAAAAGATAGAAAATAAGCTGGTGAAGATATTTCCGTATCCGGAATGCATCGCCAGGGTGATCTCCGGGAGCTGTGGAACCGGTGCCGGTATGAAAGAATTGAAAAATGCTCTTTTTGATCTGCTTTCAAAAACGGCAAAAGAAGAAAGCGTTTTTCAAGTACTGGACGATGAGAGAGCTTACCAGCACCCGGATTCAAGCTTCGTTGTCAGACGAAAGAAAGGAACGTTCTATGTTGCCGGCAATCGGGTCGAAAGGATGCTTTCGGTCACAAATTTGAAAAGCCCCGAGTCTTTGCAGCATTTCTTCCATGTTCTAAGAGCCATGGGGGTAATCGATGCGATGCTTCAAGAGGGGCTTTCTGCAGGTGATGAAGTTGTTATAGGCAAGAACAGCTTCTCTTACGGGGAAGAAATGTTCTGAGCCCTAAGCACCATTAGTCGTGCTTGTGACCTTCGTGTTCGCATTTGTCGGAATGCTCGTGAGCTTCTGCGCCCTGGGCCTTCATTGCCTTTTCAAAAGCGTAAATGGCCTGTTTGATGTTGGTTTTGCGGGCCTCCCTGGCCTGGCTTTGTTTTCTTTTCAATACTTTGCGGGCGCGTTTTGCCCCAGCCTGTTGTGCCATAGAATTACGAGCTCCTCAAAATGAAAGGACGTTGCCAGTAGCTGCTTTAAGGCAATCCACTTAGACCTGATCCGAGATAGACAGCCCATCATACACGAAGTTTCGGGCATTAATTACTCCTGCCCCGGTACATCATTAAGAGACCGCTTTACAAAACCGCTCAGATCCTGCACCCCGCCTCTGATGGAGCTCATCTCAAGTTTCTTTGCTCTTTCGTTTGCCTCTATCGACTCATTTTCCCGATTTAATTCTCCATAAATGAAGGCCAATTTATGCAAGCAGTCGATTTGTATACGCAAGTCGCCGTCATGTATCTCATCCAAGATTGAATATGCGGCTTCCAAATATTTAAGTGCAGCTTTCCTGTCTCCGGCATCTTTGAGGTCTGCAATTGCGACATAAGTTTCTGCTTGCAGGTGAGACTTGCTCTGTCCGGCAAGCTCCAGAGCTTTCAATGCCTTGTTGTAATTCTCCAGAGCTTCATGCTTATTGCGTGCAAGAACATTAAGTCTTCCAATCTGCAAATAGACTGGGGCTAACGCATTGTAGTCCTTTTTATCTTCGAGTAATTTCACAGCTTGCTCGTAATAATTTAAAGCAGTGTCGTTTTGAGCTCGAAAAGCCGCAAGCTCGGCTCTGAATAAGAATGCTTTTGCAAGTTTGTCTTTGCTGCTTTTTTGCTTGTGGGCCTCAGTTATTGCAAGTTGCACGTTTTTTTCCGCGTTAACAACATCGTTCTTTGCTTTGTAATTCCGTGCGTCTTCCATATACTGCTCAAAAGAGCGAGAACAGGAGCAAAGCAGAGTGGCGGAAGAAAGGGTCAGAGTTATTGCTTTTCTAGAGAAACTCATTTTAAAATCCGCTTTGATATTCTGAGATCGGACTAGACCCAGAGGTTGCCAAGGTATTTTATGCCACCGTCAAATTCATTTTGCACACTTTCAAGAATTTCATTTGCAACCGGTGGGTAAAGTGTGAGGGTTTTGAGTTCTTCAATATCTTTGAATTCGACAGCAGCAAGCACCGGTTCGTTACCGAGTTTGAGTGTGCCTCCCGAAAGTTTTGCTTGCAGGAAAACATTGACTATGTGTCTTGTTCTATCGGGAGCAATTGCTTCAGACACAAAAACGATTTTTTCTACTTCAACATCGAGCCCGGTTTCTTCTTTGACTTCTCGCTTGCCGCACTCATAAAAATTCTCGCCGTACTCAAGCCGCCCACCGGGCAATACCCAGTATTGCCTCTGTGCTTTGCGATGTTTGACCAGAAGAATCTGCTTTTCAGAATTTATAACAATTACTGATACGCGTGTAGTCGGAATCGCTCTTGCCGGTCGCCGTCTCGGTCGATGCTTTCGCAATGATTTGGCCTTCAAAATTTATCCACTTGCAATCTAGTCTAAATTCAAGTTCAAGTTCAAAACATCGCAATTCTAGATGGATTCTTGCTTCTGAGCAATGAAATCTTTTGTGATTGATTCTTTCAGTTGTATAAAGTTTTTTTTTGAACTTTTCGAGCTATTGCGCGGATCACAATCAATATAATGTCTGGGAGATCTCAAGAACATATGCTAATGATATGTGGTGCCCGTAAAGGAATTAGAGCGTGAGCCTTCAAGAGCTTGAAAGCAAGCTTGCTTCTATAAGAGAGGCCGGTCTTGCTGCGATGAAAAATGCAAGCACAAGTGACGAGCTTGAGGCTGCCAGAGTCAAGTATCTGGGTCAAAAATCAGAGCTGAAGTCAATCATGTCGGGTCTTGCTAGTTTGAATCCCGAAGAAAAGAAAGCAGTTGGACAGGCTGCAAACATATTGAGGTCCGAAATCGAAGCTGCCTTGAAAGGCAGCCAGGCGCTCATATACAAAAAAGAGTTGCTTAAAAGGCTGGATGAAGAAAAAATAGATGTGAGCCTCCCCGGTATCGGGCAGCCTCCCGGTCATATTCATCCACTGACTCAGATTACCGATGAGATCATAACCATATTTCACGGCATGGGATTCTCAGTGGTTGAAGGTCCGGAGATTGAGACCGACTATTACAACTTCGATGCACTCAATACTCCGGCTGACCATCCAGCTCGTGACAGTCAGGATACTTTTTACACTAAGATTGCAGACCATGTGCTTTTGCGAAGCCAGACTTCGACGATTCAAATCAGGGCAATGGAAAAAATGAAACCGCCGCTGCGAATTATTGCGCCAGGCCGTGTTTACAGAAACGAAGAGGTAAACGCACGCAAGTATCCACTGTTTCATCAAATAGAAGGTCTATTGATCGACGAAGATGTAAGCTTTGGTCAGCTGAGAGGCACTCTTGAAGAGTTTTACAGGCTCTTATTTGGAAGGGTGCTCAAAACCAGATTCAGGCCGGATTTCTTTCCTTTCACCGAGCCAAGTGCCGAACTCGACTGCCAGTGTCCTTTCTGCATGGGCTCTGGCTGCCGCACTTGCGGGCAGCGTGGCTGGCTTGAGCTTTTGGGTTGCGGCATGGTGGACCCGAACGTGCTTGAATCTGTAGGCATCGATTCAAAGCAGTGGAACGGTTTTGCGTTCGGAATGGGTGTGGAGAGGGTTGCGATGCTCAAATACGGCATCAATGACATTAGACACTTTTTTACAAACGATCTGCGTTTTCTTTCTCAGTTCTAAGAAAGCTAAGGAGCAAGCTTTGAAATTATCTTTTGATTGGTTAGCCGATTTTGTCGATCTCACAGGCTTGAGTGCCCAGGACGTGGCAGACAAGCTAACGATGGGTGCTTTTGAAGTTGAGGAAGTGAGTTCTTTCGGCCCTGACATACAGGGCCCGTTGTTAATAGGCGAGATACTCGAGATAAATCCTCATCCTAATGCTGACAAGATAAGGATTACAAAAATTAAACTCTCAGAAAACCAGGCTGCTCAAGAAATTGTTTGCGGTGCCTGGAACATAGAAGTTGGTCAGAAAATTCCGGTGGCACTTCCAGGAGCCAGAGTAATAAACCGGCATGACGGCAGTGCACTGCACATAAAAGAAAGCAAAATAAGGGGAGTACAGAGTAACGGTATGCTTTGCTCGCCTCCGGAACTCGGCATCGACGGAGGCAGTGAAGGCATCCTGATACTTGATGCTGCAGCAAAAATCGGAGCCGATGCCAAAGAATATCTTGGCTTGAAGAACGACTATATCTTGCATGTGGAACCGAGGTCGAATCGAGGAGATGCGCTTTCCGTCCTGGGGCTTGCAAGAGAAGTAGCCGCACTTTTCGGGCGTGAGTTAAGAAGCCAGGAGTGGATGCCGGAATTTGCAAAGATTCAAGAAAAACAAGAACTCCCGAGTCTGGGCATTGAAATCGAGAATCTAGAAGACTGCCCGTTTTTTACAATGCGTGTGCTTGCTAATTTAAAAGTGCAGGAAAGTCATCAAGCAATCAAAGCACGGCTGGAAAGCATTGGAGTAAAAACCGTAAATAACATCGTCGACATTACAAACTATGTCTTACATGAGCTCGGACAACCTTTGCATGCTTATGACTTCAAGCTTTTGAGCGGTGACAAAATTATTGTAAGGCGTGCAAAAAGCGGCGAGTGCTTGAAAACACTGGACGAAAAAGAAAGAGCGCTCGATCCGGAGGCTTTGATTATTGCCGATTCAAAAGGTCCACTTGGCGTTGCAGGCGTTATGGGTGGCAAAGACAGTGAGATCAGTGGCGCAAGTGAGATGATTGCCCTGGAAGCTGCCTGCTTTGCGGCTTCTCGTGTAAGAAGATCCAGCCGTTTGTTAGGTCTTGCAAGCGAAAGTTCGCTTCGGTTTGAAAGACAGGTCGATCGCTGCCAGGTCCTCACTTCATCTAATCGGGCCAGCTATCTGCTTGCAAAGTATTGCGGTGCCGAGCTTGCAAAACTGAGTAGCGCCGGGTCAGACAGAGCAAGTGAATCAGTTGTTACTTTGCGCATGAGCGAGCTGAAAAGAGTTTGCCAGATTGAGCTTTCTGCAAGCGAGGCTGCCGAAATGCTCAAACCGCTTGGTTTTGAAAGAGCGGCGCCGTTGGAAAGTGCTGATTCTGCTGCATTTGAGATTCCCAGTTTCAGGCAAAAAGACGTTTACCGAGAGATAGATCTGATCGAAGAAGTCACCAGGCTCTATGGTTACGACCGCCTGCCGATTTCAATGCCTGCAAGCACTCTTGCGGCCAGGACAAACGATACGCTTAAGCTCAGGGCCAGTAATCTGCTTGCAGCAGCAGGCTTGAGTGAGGCCTGGGTAAGCAGCCTCACCAGTGTTTACGATCTTGACGCCGGGCTTGGGCTTGCTGAATCGCTTGAAAATGCAATCACAGTTGAGAATCCGCTTTCGCAGGACCATCAGGTATTGAGACTCAGCTTGATTCCGGGTTTGATCAAGGCTGCATCCTACAATCAGGACCGGGGTAACGAAAATCCTGCATTGTTCGAAGCAGGAAAAATATACAGAAAAGACAATCGCCGGCTTTCGCGTGCCAAGCCCGACAGCAAGCAGACTTTTACGATTGAAGAAACAAGGCTGGCGGCAATTGCCTGTCAGGAACCGAGAAAATCAATCTGGTCGCACGAAAAAGATTCTGGACAGGCTCATTCCTATTATTTTATGAAAGGAGTTCTCGAAAATCTGGCTGGCGGCCTGGGAATCAAGAAAGAAGATCTTAGTTTCAAAGTTGCAGAATCGATGCCGGAATTTTTGCATCCTGGGCGGAGCGCGGCCTGTTATTTCGACTGCGGTGAATCCGGCGACTTCGGCAATAATGCGCGCAAAAAGAAAGGACCTTTGCTGCTTGGTTATCTGGGTGAAGTTCATCCGCTGGTTGCGGATAATTACAGACTAAAAGGGCGTGCGGCCGTAATGGAGATTTCGTTGCCCGCGCTCGAGGAGGCTATCAAGCCGCCTAAGTTCAGCGAACCATTTGTTACACCGCAGGTCTCAAGAGATCTGACCTGTGACCTGGAAGACTCTGTTTGCCATCAAGATGTGGAGTATTGCATCCGCTCATCCGGAGAAGAGATACTTAGAGAACTGGATCTCGTATCGGTTTTCAAACTTTCGGAAACTCAGAAGAGCCTTTCATACCGATTGACATTCCAGCATCAAAATCAAACACTTACTTCCGATGCAATTGATTCACTTATGAGCAAAATCAGGCTCAATCTTAGCCAGAAGCTTGATGCAAAATTCAGAGGCTGAAAACGATTCTGATAAAAAACGCTTGCAAACGAGTTGACTGGGCTTTGCTGCTGGCAAAAAAATTAATGTGCTGCAGCGATTAACACCGCCTCCCGGGTATATTGGTCCTAAGTTCACTTCTTTTTCCCGCAGAAGGGTAGCAAATTCAATGTATAAAGTCACACGGCGCGCTAATTTAATACCATTCCTGTTGATTGTGGCTGTAGGAGTGGCTGCTTCAATTTATGTACCGGATGTTTTTCCAGACAGCAAGTTCGAGATTCCGGCTTTTGCGCTCTTTCCCGGGGAAATTGCGGTCGCTTTGATCTTGAGTGTTCTCCTGTTTGAGAACGCCAGTCCGGCAGAACTGATTAAGATTGCAGCCTTGATGCTGTTCATAGCTTTTATAGACGGGGCCCTTTGTAACGTGATTGGCAGCCACACCGTCTGGATGCCCGATTCAACTTTGCAACTGAACTGGGTGCAACTTGCAGTATTCAATTTAACTGGTGTAGGCGGGGTGCTTGCCCTCTATGAAACTGTCGCCCTCGATTACGGTGGCGGCAATCTTAGAAGCGGCGGCGCTGTTAAAGAAGTCGCAAAAGAAAACAAAGAAGGGGCCCCAAGCAAAATTGACTTCAGTCCTCAAGAGCAGCAACAGCTTGCAGGATCGCTCGGGGAAGCGCAGGAAATCATCAGCCAGCTTGATCACGGCCGTCTCGATCAGCTGGAACAATCAATCAATCCCCAGCAGGGTGAAAAAGAGCCGGTTTCACTCGAATCGCTATTTGCAGAAGAGAATGCGGCAGCCCGTTCCGGCAAACGGCCCGATGCAGTTCCTGAAGAACTCAAACCGGCTCCCGAACCGGAACCGGTGGCAGCTCCAGAGCCGGTGGCAGCTCCAGAACCGCAGGCAAGCCAGCCGGAGCCTGCGGCAGCTCAAGGCGGCTTGTTGCAAGATGTTAGCCAGGATATTGAAGATCTCTTCGGCTCCATGGTTGGCGAAGATGCTCAAAAGGACTTCTCACCTAAAAGCGAAGCCCAGCCGGAAACGGCAGCTGAAGCTCCGGGCGAAGCAGCTCAGGGCGGCTTGATGAATGTTTCAGATCAGGAAGTCGGCGATCTTTTCGACAACCTTCTGGCAGAAGACTCGAAAGACAAGCCGGGAGATGCCGCGCCCTCTGCGCCTGGCCAGGCCGAGCCGGTTAACGCCGCGCCGCCGGATGCAGCAGCGGCGCCTGCTGCTGAAGCCGCCCAATCTTTCGGTCCTAAGATCGATGATGCCGGTACAAGCGCCAAAGCTGCGGTAAAAGAATTCGGAAAACTTTCAGCTACAGCTGCCGGCAAGCCTGAAGCTGCCGGGACACTTAAGACCATCGGGCAGATGCTTCTGGATACAGCTGCTGTTGAAAAGATCATCAAGCAAGCAGACAAGCAGGAGGGCGGCACCAAATGGCGCGTCCTGACAGTAGACCGCGGTGCAGACCTGCAGGCGCTCATGGACCTGATGACCACTTACGAAGGTGTTGAAAGCGCACTTCTGATGGGCAAAGATGGTCTGCTTCTGAGCAACACCGAGTCGCTCTCCGCCCTCAAATATGTTTTCGGTCCACTTTCTCTTGCAATGCACAGCACTACAAACCTGGGAACTGCCAAACTTCAGCTTGGTGAGCTCAGGCAGGCAGTACTCAAGTCGGGCGACGACAAAATTGCCGTACTTACTGATGTGGGCTCGGCAATTCTGGCGGTTTTCGGGTCATGGAATACAGATACCCTCGACGGTTTGATGGGGCACATTAACACGGCAGTAGCTAAATCTGGCGCTGTAGGCGGTGATCTTCCTGAAGAGGAAGAAGCACCATCACTTGCTCAGGAACCGGAAGCAACTCCGCCGCCTCCTCCGGCAGCGGAGCCGGCACAGGGTGGTCTGATGAATGTTTCAGATCAGGAAGTCGGCGATCTTTTCGACAATCTACTGGCCGAAGATTCAAAAGACAAGCCGGAAGAAGCAGCTCCGGCAGCAGCTCAGCCTGCCGCCCAGCCCGCCGCCCCCAGCGGTAATCTGATGAATGTCTCAGATAGTGAAGTAGGTGAGCTTTTCGACAATCTTCTGGCCGAGCCTGCCGAGAAGAAGCCGATCGATTTTAAACCGGAAGAGAAAAAAGCTCAGGAAGCTGCAGCAGAAAAACCTCCGGAAGCAGCACCTGCTGTGGCTGAAAAGACAGATAAGAAAGACAAAAAGAAAAAAGAGGGCAAGCCGGCGCAGCAAATCAAAGAATTCGGCAAGCTCTCGGTTCAGGCCGCAAAGCAGGATACCGGTGGTGAAGCCGGCGCTATGAAAGCCATCGGCAGGCAGCTGATTGACGTTCAGGCTGTGGAAAACATCATCAAATCGGGCGAAAAGCGTGAAAAAATCGGTTCAGGTCTGACTACTGCAAGAGTTATTTCTGCCGCACGCGGTGAGGGGATTAAAACCCTGCTATCCAAAATAGACACCTATGAAGGTGTGATTGGCAGCTTGATTGTGGGTCACGACGGTCTGGTGATTGCCTCCACGTTGCAAGGCGGCATCGACAAAGACATGATGGGAGCCATGTGTACAGCCATACACAGCCATATGGATGTTGCAATTAAAAAACTCGAAAGGGGCAAGTTGCAGCAATCCGTATTTTATGGAGAGGGCAGCAAACTTACAGTCATGACTGCAGTTGCTGTCGGTATTCTGGCTGTATTTGTTGATGAAGCCGGAGTTGAGAAAGTCGACGGTTTGCTGCATGCAATTGACACCACCGTTCGTGGCTAGTTTTTTCAGCAAATTCAGCTAAGTCAAGTTCAAGTTCAAGATCCAATCGAGCTAGAGACTGCGAATAATTTCCAGCAAATCTTTGTTGGCGGGCATGCCATCATGCACGTGCCTGATCACGCCCTGCTTATCTATGATAAAGAGCTTGCGCATCGGGCTTTGCCGCCCTTCTCTCAAGGCACCGTAAAGCCTGCCTACCTCACCTTGCGGATCTGAGATCAGCGCTTGCTTAAGTTCGTGTTTGCTTGAAAATCGTTGGTGGCTTTCGAGACTGTCGCAGGAAATGCCGAAAACTTCAGTGTCATTTTCTTTGAAACTCTCAAGTTCCTGGCTGAATGCGCACATCTCGGCAGTACAGCCCGGAGTGTTGTCTTTGGGATAAAAGGCCAGGACCAGATTTTTCTTGCCTCGCCAATCTAATAGTGCGAATTCCGAATCGGGATGCATCATTGCTTTAAACAAAGGAGCTTCCTGGCCGATTTTGAGTTCCACAAGGCTTTCCTCACGTGATGTCAATTTTATGCTCCTGCCTTAGCTAAGATGAAGTATTGCCGACAGCTCCTTTATCGAGCGCCTCAAGCACGTCTTTGCGGCTGAGCGCTTCGGGCAAAATTATTGGATTTGACCTGTCTCCTTTTGGATAAACAACATAAAGGGGCACACCTGAACGCCCGAAGCTTCTCAAGATCTGTGTAATCTCAGCGTCCTGAGCCGTCCAGTCCGCTTTTAGTGCCACCACCTGCAGTGATTTGATTTTTTCCTGTACTTCCGGTGTTTCAATGATCGTAGCTTCGTTTGCTTTGCATGTAAGACACCATTTTGCAGTGAAATCAATAAAAACCTCGTGTCCTGCTTCAAGTTCCTGATCTAATTTTGCCTGACTGAATTCCTGCCATTGAATGCCGTCCGGCTTATTCTGCGGTTTTTGCCCCAGGCTTGCTCGGGTGCCTAAAAGCTCAGGATAAGGACGAAGGAAAAACAGATAACCGCCGCCTGCGACCGCCAGCGCCACAGCCCATACGATGAAACGCCTCTGGGGCGAAGAGCTCAAATTGATGAACTTTCCTATCAACCAGGCTGAAACTGAAAGGAAGAGCAGAAAGCCGAGTGCCGCTATTATCGCATCTGGTTCTACGAGTCCTGTTAAAACCGAAAGCAGCCAGATTGAAGTGGCAAGCAAAAGAAAACCCAGTGATTCTTTGAAGCGCTCCATCCAGTCTCCGGGTTTCGGTAAAAACTTCATCCAGTCCGGTTTGACAGCCAGAACCAGATAAGGAGAACTCATGCCAAGTGCAATCACAGAAAAAATTGTAAGTATCAGCCACCATGGTTGTACGAATGCAAAACCGAGGGCCGTGCCGAGGAATGGCGCAGTGCAGGGCGTGGACAAAACCGTTGCAAGCACGCCCTTGAAAAACGTTCCGCCCAGACCTTCCGTGCTTGCCAGTTTATCGAGATTCTGCGAGCCCACGTCCACATAAAAGACCCCGAAAAATGAAAGAGCAAAAACAGTTACAACCGAAGCCATTGCAAGGACAAAAACCGGATATTGAAATTGAAAGCCCCAGCCGATGTTCTGTCCGGCGCTTTGAATTGCGATCACCACGCTTCCAAGCGCCAGGAATGAAAATATGATTCCGGCTGCAAAAGTCATGCCATGTGCGAATACTTTTTTGGGATCTTCGCCTGCTTGCTGTACGAGGCTGAATATTTTAATTGAAATCACAGGCAATACGCAGGGCATGAAGTTGAGAATAAAACCGCCGATGAAAGCAAAAGCAAGAACTGCTATGAGTTCCTGCGGTCCTTCATGGGCTCTGGCTGCGTCTTTCTTGTTTGCGACCCCGAGACTCTGGTTTTCTGTCTCAGGGCCCTGGTTTTTTGGGTTGGCGCTTGCCTTCCCTCCTTTTATCTTAGACGCTGGACCGTTGAAATTTACCTTTTCAAATTTCTCGGTGTTTTCAGGGCTCATTTCAGTTGCGCTTGCCACGACCGGCAGGCTGATTGAGACTTCGTCCTTACCTGGCACACAGGCATCCTTGCAAGCAAGCCATTTTACCTTTGCTTTGAATTCCAGTTTTTCACCGGTTTTCAAATCGGCAGGGGCTTCTATGGCTGATGCAATCAGAGTACTCCCTTCGTATCCGTAGGTTGTAATTCCTGAATCAACCATTTTGTGCGGCATTTCCCAGAGGGGCTCCTCTGCCTTAAAGCCCTGAGGCAGCAGCCACTCGATTTTGGTCGGCATTCCTGCCTCGCCGGCTTCCCGGTAGTAGGTGTGCCAGCCTGGCTGCATTTCGAGCTCCACACCCAACCTGAGCTTTGCTCCGGCAGCAACTGCCTTGAAGTTCGAAAGCAGCCGGGCTTTTACCTGGACTGCGTCTTCAGCCTCAGCAGCTGCTTTTGGTAATTCAAGAAATGGAGGGCTTGAATTCCAGAAAACCGGCAAAGCAAGAGCTGCAAGCATTATTAATGAGCAGCAACTGAAATATATGCTTCTTTTTCTCATGAAATCACTCGCTAAGATACGAGCATATTCTATCAACTTAGCAAGCCGGGGGCGCCTAACTCGACTTTATGCGTACAAAATGAGGAGCCAGAGCATTCATTTGTGCAATTTTCTTGTAGATTAAGGCGCTTTTCCTGAAGGTTCTTTCAAGCGTGGGGTAAGAAACTCTCACCAGCCCAAATCGTGCACGCAGACCCTCGGCCCACTCGAAATTGTCCAGAAGCGACCAGTGCAGATAACCTTTCACATTTGCACCGTCGGTGATTGCACGGTAAAGTGACATCAAATGTGATACCAGATAGCGTACGCGGCCTGCATCTTCAAGCGACCAGTCTCCTTCTGTAAGCTCAGCTTCGTACATGTTTGCATGACCGTTCTCTGTGATGTAAATATCGCGTAAATGTCCGTTTCGGTCATAACGATATGGTTTGAGTTCGTGTACCAGCAAATTGTATAAGCCCTGTGGGTAGGACTCCCAGCCCAGACCGGATAATTCGTTTTCTGCCATTTCCGATTTGACGCCGAATACATCTACTGGCCACTTAAACTCAAAATTGCAGAACTGGCGGGTGTAATAGTTGATGCCGATGAAGTCCATGCTGCCGGCAAGTCCGGGTAATTCACCGCTGAGGTCCTTGAGCCGGGGGTCCATACTTGCGGGCCAGGGCCACTCAAGTTTGCCCGTATGCATCGCAGACATAAAGCAGTGATTGAAAACCGAATCACGCATATGGCGAACTAGATGGTCGAAAGGGTTAAATCTGTTTCGCGGTGAAAAGCTCATCCAGTGGTGAGTAACGCTTACTCTTGCATCAGGACTCATATCATGAATTGCTTTGTATGCAAGTGCATGCCCTTTAAGCATGTTTCTCAAGCAATCGAAGCCTTTCAAATAGTTGTTTGTGTAGCCCGGAGGCCAGACGGCGGCAATATAACCTTGATATACATATGCAAGCGGTTCGTTGAGAGTTAGCCAGAAATCTACATACTCACCAAGCTCTGCAGCGACAAAGCGGGCAAAACGCTCGAATTCAGTTATGGTCAGCTCGTTGTTCCAGCCGCCGATTTCAGCAAGCCAGCTGGGCAGGCAGAAATGAAAAAGAGTCACGAATGTCTTAAATCCTTTGGCTTTAAGGAGTTTGAGCATATCGCGATAAGTCTCAAGAGTCTCGTCGTCTGCCTTATACTCATGATTTGGTCCGGGGCACATGGCAGGCCAGTTGAGGCTTAATCTGAAGCTATTTAAATTGAGTTGCTCGCAGAGCTCAATGTCGGACTGGTAGCGCGCAAAAAACTCACAGGCCCGGTCGGCAGTAGAGCGGTCAAGGATCCGGCCTTCCTCAGCGGTCCATTTTGCCCAGTCTGAAAGCCTGTTGCCTATTTCGGTCGGGTGTCCTTCTACCTGAAAATGCGAGGTTGCAACCCCCCACAAAAAACCTTCGGGGAACTGAAAAAAAGTCTTGTTTGGCTCATCTGCCGGATTTGTTTGATCGTCGATTTCCACTTGCTCGACCGCCTCTGAACTCTCAATTTGAGATTGTTTTACTATGTAATCAGATGGATTGTTATTGGACATTTCAGTCTTTGCTTTCTTACCGGAAGAGAACCTGTATGAGACTGCCCTTATTTTTGCTCTTGAGCCGGAGGACTATAATTGAGCCCCGGCTCGACAAGTTCTGAAGTGGGACTAAGATTCAGAAACTGAATCCTATTGTCATCTTACTACTTACTCTTTCCATTTATCAATGTAGTATGACTCAAAGAACAGATCTTTATTCCTATTTTTTGGATCTCTGGATGTGACTGGACTGATAACGGCTTCCAAAACGGACGAAGGTGTTGAAACAAAAGGTCGTTTCAGTAGCAGCACTGCAAGTGCATTGGTTCTTCTTGCTCTAATTTTACTTAACTTACTTTCTTACCACCGAACTCTCACAGGTTATTTTCTTGCTGATGATTTTGTGCACGTTGCTTATCTCTTCGATGTTTTCAACGGACACCCGGAAAAATTGCTTGAGAATTTTACAGGCAACTGGATGCATGCCTGGGGAACCCAGTTCTACAGACCTCTGGTTTCTTTGAGTCTGGCATTCGACTATCTGACTGGTCAGGGAAATGAGATTTCATTCCATGTAAGCAACACCGTCTTTCATGTTCTGGCAAGCTTTTTCCTCTTTCTCTGCGGCAGGCGCCTGCTTGGGCAATTCTCGGAAGCTCGCGCTTTTTTTACTGCTTTTGCAGCAGCTTTGATTTTTTCCGTCTGTCCCTTACATACGGAAGTCGTCAGCTGGGTAATCGGGCGGGTTGACGGTTTGTGTCTTGCTCTTTATCTGATTTCTTTTTACTTCTTTCTCTGCTCGAGAGAGAAATCCGGAAAACAAAAAATCAAAATGAATCTGGCGCTTGGGCTCTTTTTCTTTGCTCTGAGCCTGCTTTCAAAAGAAATGGCGGTAACGCTGCCACCGCTTCTAGTGCTTGCAAGCTTGCTGCTTTCCGAAGAAAAGAGTCTGAAGGCAAAGCTCAAGTCCGCGTTTGTGGAGAGCCGTCCTTACTGGGCCATGCTGCTTTTATACCTGCTTGTAAGAACTCTGGCGCTCGGTACTCTTGCCGGCGGTTATGGCGGCTCTGTGGGTGAAGGGCTGTCCGGGTCTTTCATTTACCGCTTCCAGAGCCTGACGAAACTGCTCTTCCCTTTTAATAATGAAGTGATACCGGCTTTCGACCGCCTGCGCAGCGAGCTCAGGAACATCTATTTAATAGGGCTGCTTTGCTTTGCTGCCCGCCTGTGTTTTAAATACAGGGCGGCCGGCCGGGAAATGAAATACCTGGTCTTCTCCATCTTCTGGTTTCTGTTATCTTTGCTTCCGACTTATCAGGTCTTCAATATTACGGACAGCCTGATGTGCAGTCGCTTCGCTTATTTTGCTACCATGCCGTTCTCATTTTTTATTGCAATTCTTTTTAGTGGAGTCTGGGAAAAGAACTGGCGAGAAAGCCGGACTTCATTCAAAACTTATGATCTCATCTCAATTATATTGACCCTGACCTTCATATTTGTGTCCTTGAAAATAACACAGAAAAATAACCTCTCCTGGGCTCATGCCGGTGAGCAAGTGCGAGAGTTTCGCTGTGCCGTGGCGCGTGAGTGCAGCCGGCTTTCGAGCTTGGAAAAACTTGTTCTTCTAAATATTCCCCAGCGCTTTGAAGGCGCTCACATGATTTACAATGCGGCAATGCTTTCGGTGCTGCTGTCAGAGCCTCTTACAAAGCCGGCTGTCGCAGATAAGGTTCTCAGTTTCGAGCCTCCTACTTACGGTGATTCCGAGCTTATCAACGCAAGCCGCCTCTTAGATCTTATAAACACTGGCGGCTATCGCTTTGCTTACTGGGACCTCAAGAATAAAGAGTTGATTCCTTTGCATTTTGAAAGAAATTCCGAAGCAAAGCAAATAAGTTTCGACCTTTCAGATCTCCTTTCCAGTTCTATAAAAGACCCTCGGACGAAGAATCTTTCAATATGCTCTCCCGAGCTTGATTTGAGCCCGGCGGCCGCAGACTTTATTGTGCTTGATCTTGAATTGAGTAAATCGGCGCGCAAGGAGCCTGCGTTTATTAACCTTAGCTGGAAATCTTTAAACAAGCCGGCCGCCTCAGTTGCCGGATTAAGTTTGCCTCTTCTTTTTGACTCGCAAGCACATAGTTATTATTTCCCCGTTTCAGAGCACAAAGCCTGGTTCGAGTCGGGTCTCATAAAAGAGCTCTGGATCAAATTGCCGGTAGAGGATCCTGCATCTGTGAGGCTTGCGTCTATCAAAATTATCGGCAAAAAAGAACTGATGCCCGAATTCAGCGCTATGTCGAAGGAATTTGCCGCGGGCAATGACGGTATATATCGTCCGCTTAAAGGCAGCAAGCATTTGAATTTTCTGGTTGATGCAAGTAACCTTGCCGGTGCTGAATCGGTAGCGCTTGAGCTTTCCCGGCCAAACTCCTGGTTTGAGCATTACTCGGGCAGTTTGCGCGACAGGGATTTTTCAAAGCAAAGCCTGACTAGATTTATTGAAAAAGGAAATAAAGTTCGCCTTAGTATAGAAAAGACAGCCTTTCCTCAGAAGGCTTATTATGAACTGCGCGCATTTGCCCTGGACAAAAATGGCAAAATCATTGGATTCTCGTCGGATCCAGTGAATCTTCAAATAGACTGATGATTTTAGACTGATGATTTATGGATTGATGATTTATGGATTGATTTTCAGGGATGCAGCCAGAAAAGAGCACTGATAGTCCAGACTTGAGTCCGAAGCTCAAAGAGATGACCGCGGGGCTTGAAGGTCGCTACCGCATTGAGGAGTTACTTGGAGAGGGCGGTATGAGCGTAGTATTCAAAGCCACCGATCTCGATCTAGGCAGGACGGTTGCAGTCAAGCTGCTCATTATTGCTTCCCAGAACCAAAAGGAGCTTCTGGCCAGGTTTTCAATCGAGGCAAAAACCCTTGCAATGCTCGATCATGCAAACATCGTCAAGTTGCTTTCCTGGGGCATTACTGAAAGCGGGGCTCCTTATCATGTTCTGGAATATCTGGAAGGACAAACTCTTTCGAGCTATCTTCAAAAAAGAGGCACAATGGCGGGCGAGGCTTTCATAGCCTGTTTCAGTCAGATTATTTCTGCTTTGAACCACGCGCACAAACATGGGGTAATTCACCGGGACATAAAACCGAGCAACATAATACTGGTCAGAGGAGCTGAAAGCTCGGTCCCGCTTGTCAAAATTATTGATTTTGGAATTGCAAGGCTGGCAGAAGCTCAAAATGAAAACAGCGTCAAGCTCACAAAAACAAACGTGATTCTGGGGAGCCCTGCTTATATGAGCCCTGAATTATGCCGAAGCCAGGAGGCTGCTGCCCCTTCCGATCTTTATTCACTTGCTTGCGTGATGTATGAGGCTTTGAGCGGCTCGCCGCCATTTAATGGCGACAACGAGATCGAGCTGATGTACAGGCATGTAAACGCAGACTGGCATTCTATGGAAAAGCTTTTTGCAGAATCAAATCAGGCAAGTGAGTCGGAGCTCAAAAGTCTTGGACGGCTAATCGATAACTGTCTGGCTAAAGAGCCGGAAAAACGCCCCACCATAGATGAGTTGCAAATTCGCTTTGAAGAGTTTGCAAGCAGGCAAAAGGACTCGCTGCGTTTAACTGTTTTGCCTCAGACTCAAAAGAAGAGCCGCGGCAGGGCTTTTGTATTGACTTTGTTTCTGCTTATGCTTCTTGCCGGGGCTGCCTATATAGCCTCACTGGCTATAAGCAAGAGAAATTCATCTGAACAAACTGCAGCGCTGGACTCTAGTTTGAAGCTGGCAGCGCAAGACAAAAAAAAGAGGCTCGAAAAGGATCTGCAGGATCGTGTCCTCAGGTTGAAAGGCAAGTTCAATCATGAAACAAACAGGGAGATAAAGCGCGATACAGCCATAGCAATTATTGCGCGAAGCAGCGAATTAAGCGAGCTTGAGGCAGAGCTGGGAAAAAAGAGCGAAGCTCAACGGACACTTGCAGAGCTGCTGCCCTATGCCGATTTGATGGATGAGCCTGTGCTTGCCAGAGCTCAGCTGCTAAGGGCCCTTGCACGAGCTCAAAACCGGAATCAGAGCCCTGACGAGTCAGAAAGGACATGCATGCAGATACTAGCCCTACTGCACTCTGCGGGTCAGGATGTCAGTGAAGATGCAGCCGACACACGCGAGCTTTATTGCGAAATCTTGATTTCAAAGAGTGAGCTGCAGCGACTTCTGATAGAAATTCGCCAGCTTATAAAAATCTGGCTGCAGCTCTATAGACCGGATATGAGCGAGCTGAGCAGCCGAAATTACTATGCAGTTCAAAAAGATGCAAAAGCTGATCGGACAATGAGTTTTTATCGCAGAATTGAAGCTCTTGAACTCAAAGATGGGCAGCAAAAACTGCGTAAAATCCAGATCTATAATGAGCTGGCTGAGTTTTTGCTTCAAAAAAAGAATGCTCAGGCTGAGATTTTGCTTGGAGCTGCCTCAAAACTCGCTGACGGAATTCCGGAGAAAGACGAGGAACTTGTGGAGGCCAGCGCTAAGACTGCAAGTCTTATGAAGCTGATTACTTCAAAATGAATGTCGATAAAGTAAAGAGTGGGGGCTGAATTCAGTCGGTGAGTTAAGGGCTGAGCCGCGGGAATAATGGGAATGGCACAGCTCATGTGATGATTGATATGTCCGAAGAACTGCATTCTCTTGCTCAATCCGGCTCTGAGCCGGAAAAAGCCGTCCCGCCCCTTTCTGGACGCTACCAAATAAAAGGAGTTCTGGGCGCGGGCGCCATGGGCGTGGTTTATGCAGGTTTTGATTTGCAACTGCAGCGACCGGTGGCAATCAAACTGCTGCAGTTTCAGGGCTCCAGAGACAAGAATCTGCAGGAAAGACTTTTCAGAGAAGCCAGAACCTTATTAAGTCTGTCCCATCCAAATATTGTCAGCCTCTATCACTGGGGGCTGGCTGAAAACGGCGAAATCTTTCTTGTAATGGAACTGGTGGAAGGCAACTCACTTGCCTGCGAAATTGGAGCAGGGGGAACTCTCAGCCCCTCCCGTTTTTATTCGATTTTTGTCCAGGTATTATCCGGGCTTGCTCATGCACACAAGCAGGGGGTCGTGCACAGAGATCTGAAGCCGAGCAATATCATTGTAAGTACTGATAAGGAAGGAAATCCGCTTGTAAAAATCATTGATTTCGGGATCGCCAGCCTGGAGAGTCGGGATGCTCCGGACTCTCCGGATAGCTCAGCGCTTACAAGAACAGGCTCATTGCTGGGCAGCCCGCTTTATATGAGCCCGGAGCAATGCCGGGGCAACAAGGTTGACAGGCTCTCCGACATTTATTCGCTTGCAGCCGTCATGTATGAGGCCCTGACTGCAAGCCCCCCTTTTCAGGGCGAGACTGCCATGGAAATCATGTACAAGCATTTAAAAGAAAAACCGCCAGGTCTGGACAGAATGCTTGGCAAAGGCGTCTTGCAAGATCTCGGGCGACTGATTGACAGTTGCCTTGAAAAAGATAGTTCTTTGCGCCCGCAAAGCGCAGAAGAAATTAGCGAGCGGCTTGACAAGCTCTTTGAAAACAAAGTTGACACAGGCAGTCTTGTGCTTGCTCCAGCTTCATCAAGGAAAAAAATCAAAGTCGTTGTTGCTGGGGCTTCTTTGCTTGTAATTCTGCTTTTTTCGTTTGCTTTATTGCTGAAGCCGAATAGCAGACAGGGTGCTCAAGAAGCCGAGGAGCTTGAAAACAAGATCAACCTCAACCAGAAAAAAAGTAAGTATAAGCACATTGAGATTATGAAAAAGCAGGCTGACACATTACTCCGAGAATACAGGCAACAAATAGGCGAGCAGGAAAAACTGGATCTGGGAGGACGTTATCTGCGTTTGCTCTGCGAAGTGTCATATGAATATATAAAAGCTGGCGATTATAAGCTTGCCGAAGAAACAATCATGGAAACTCTCCCGATTCTGCCTGAGATTGACAAGCGCTCGAATCTCAACGAGGTGAACTCATTGTCGATTCTGGCCGAGTGCAAAATCGGCCAGAATAAGCTGAAAGATGCTTCTGAGATTATAGAGAAAGCAAGCAAGCTTTCGGTAGGCAGCCTCGATTCAAGGGCGGATTTGCAGCTTACAATTTTTAAGCTCCGGATAGCAGAACATGATTTCAAGGGAGCTCAGGCAGCTTTTGCTGCGATGAATGACTTATTAGAAACCCGGGATCAGCATAGAGCTATTTCAAACAGAACCTTGAGCAAATTCTCAAAGCAGAGCATGGCTCCCGCTTTGCTTAAACGTGTTAAAAGAATACTATCTGAAACACCTGTGCTTGATTACGAGCAACTGAGCAAGAGCGAAAGGCTTGCGGTGCTGTCACTTTACCAGCATATAGCTGTAAAGGTGATTGATCTGCGTTCTCAACTTGCTGGCCAGGTGCTTTCTCTTTGCAAAAAGATTCAGAAATCAGGAGTTGCTGAAGCTGATTCAAAAGAATTCAGACAGGCTGCCAGTCTGACAGATTCTTTGATTGCACGTTATGAGAGTGAAGTTCCAAAATCATTCAAGCATCTTTTTGAAACGGGCGATGAGCAAGATTCCGGGGCAAGTGGACTTTGATGGAAATTTCGAAGATGTTTTTGTTGCCTGCTCGCTATGCAAATCTGAGCTTGATTGCGGAAGGTGGCATGGGCTCTGTCTTTGCTGCCGATGATTTGATTCTGAATCGCAGGGTCGCGGTCAAGATTTTGAGACGCGATTCAAGCCACTCCGAAAGAGACGAACAACTCTTTATGCGCGAAGTGAAAGCGCTTGCCGCGCTGGAACACCCGAACATCGTGAAAATACTGAGCTGGGGCAATGAGCCCGACAGGCAAGCCTATTATGTTATGGAGTTTCTGGCAGGCGAAACTCTTTCAAAGTTTATTGGCGATGGAAAGACTCTAAGACCAGTGCAGTTTTTCGAAATCTTCAATCAAATAACAAACGGGCTGGCTTACGCTCACGAGCAAAAAATAGTGCACAGAGATTTGAAGCCAAGCAATATCATGCTTGAAGCAGAAAGCGAAACAAAACGGCTGGTCAAAATTATCGACTTCGGGATTGCTCGAATTGAAAACAGCAGCCAGGAAAAGACTCTTACGATCACAGGTTTAAATACCGGAACCCCTGACTATATGAGTCCCGAGCAGTGCCTGGGTAAAGAATCGAGCCATCTTTCGGACATTTATTCTCTCGGGTGCATTATGTACGAAGCCCTCAAAGGTGAACGGCCTTTTCAGGGAGAGAGTAATTATGAGCAGATGTATAAACATGCAAATGAAGAAGCTGAAAGTCTTTCGGCTTATGCAACCCACACTGAATCCAGGCGTTTGGCAAAGCTTATTGATAGATGCTTGAAAAAAGATCCGCAGGCCCGACCGCAAAGTGCCGCTGAAGTTAATCTGGAACTCCAGGTGATTTTTAAATACAAGTTAGATACCGGAAAGATTTTCAAAAGCAGCATTATTGAAAAGCGACCTGGCATGCCTCTTCTTGCTCCAGCACTGGCTTTTCTCTTTTTAGTTCCTCTATTGTTTGCTGCGTCAATGCAACTGCTATTCCGAAAGAGCAGCTCTGAACTTCAGCCTGCCAGGCATGCGGAGCACATAATAAGGCGCAGTATCAAACAGATGGAGGCTGCTGTTTGCCGGCAAGAAGAGAAGCTTAATAAACTGGAAGACCCTGAACAGAGAACTAATGAGACTGTGCTCCTGCTTGATGACTATCGAAGACTCGCAGGAGCTTACAGGACCAACCGGCAGTATGAAAGTGCAGAGCGGGTATTGCAAAAGTCGCTTAAATATCTGCCGCTGGTCGACAAAGACGAGGATAACTGCCGGCTCAGATACTTGCTTGAAATGTCCTGGGTAAAAGCTGCCGCAAATGATCGGGTCGGCCAGATGTCTTACGTGAACCAGGGGCTTGCTTGTAAAAGTAATGATTATGCAAGCAAAGCATTTCTGGCACAGCAGCGTGCTCTGTACTATCTGGCAGAAGGTGAGCTTGAAAAAGCCGAAAAGGATGTCGAAATTATAAAAACAGCAGGTGAGCTTTATTTGAGAGAGATTCATCTGGACAGGGTTGGAGGACCTCCCCGGATGCATCATAGCTTTGGTCTGGCTGTTGGTGTTTTAAACAGTCTTTCTGCTTCCAAATTCAAAAACCAAAGTCAGAAGAAAGCAGCCTTGCGGATATACATTTCTCTTGCAGGGCTGTTTTTAGATCAGGGGTATTACGAGAAAATGGACGAGTTGACAGCCAGAGCCGATGTCTTGCTTGGCGAAATCGCGGAGCCGGGCGAGTTGAAAGTAAAAACAAAGGAAATACTGGGCAAATGGAAGTGTATCAAAGCAGCACAGTGAATGCTTGCGTTCAGAACCGTTATGTTGAACGTTTGTATGCAAAAAAAACGTCCATTTGAATTTTTGCGGACTTCCGCATGAAAGAGTGCAGGAGTCCGCAAAGCTGGTCGCCGGGGAGGTTTTATCTCAATTCAGTCGAGATACTCGCACAGCAGGTTACTTTTTGAGCACAATTCAGCATTAGATTTCTATCCATGGAAGCTCTGTTGCTTGTTTAGTTACTTTACAGCTCTGAGCCATAGCAAATAAGCAGAAACAGCAGGCAGCAGGCTTCCAGGTGGCGAAAGCAAGGCGGGGGACTAGATTTATGGTCTCTATTGCGCTCTTGCGTTTATTTACAAGGAGGCAATCATGCCAGCCGAGAACATGCAAGAATTTGCAAAGAATGAAATCGAAACTGACAGCGAATCAGCAAGTGTTGGAGTGCGCCTTTTGCAAGAAGTGCTCATTGAGCAGCCCGGCAATAAAATAGTAAGTCAGGACGCAAGCAAGCTTAATCCTGCCAGTGCGGATGCAAGTAACCATAAAACGATCAGTGCAGACGGAATTGGCAAAATGATTCCACCCGCGCTGGAAATAACCGGGATTGGAGATTTGATCACAAACTTCAAACAAGAATCTGATCAAAACCAAAAGCAGGTATTTGATGTCGCAAAAGAAGTAATACACTGCAGAATTCCGGAAAGCATCAAAGAACTAGCTGCAAGCGGCAATACGGAAAGACTCAAGGAGCAAATGGATAAAGTAAACGATTTGCTCGAGGCAGTGGGTTGTCAAAAACAGCTCAGGCTGTCAGACAAAAATGAAGTGGAAGTCGTTGAAAATGGCAAAGTCGTGACGCCACCAACATTAAAAGACTTAATTGAAGAAGCATTGAAAAACAACATGCTTGCACACGAAATTATTAAAACAGGTAAACTCCCGGACGCATGGAAAGACAAGAATCTGGAGCTCAAGCCTGAGACCATGGCTGCGGTAAACAAAGCCCTGGAAATAAAAGGCACAAAATGGCGTGTTGACTCAAGCACTGCATTTGATTCTGAAAGTTCAGTCGATGGTGTCAAAAGACAGAATCTGACTCTACGCTTCAATGGTTATCCCGAAGACAAAAGCACTGTCAGATGGGTTCCATCGGAAGACACTGCTCGCACGGAGCAGTATACAGCACTCTCGACAGTTGCTGAAATTCTTAGCACCGGAAAGGTGCCGGAAGAGCTGCATGGAAAATATGGAAATAGACCAGTAGCAATGAGTAGCGTAGATGAAATTAACGCTGCTCTTGAAAAAATGGGCTCAGATAAAAGGCTTTCCATCGAAAACCAGAAAGGGGCGCCATCACTCACTGGTGTTGCAAGCTACAAAGTATCAATACGAGAGAATGGAAAACTGCTTGATGCACAGAGTCTTCTTGTGAGCCCACTTTTTTGGAGAAAAGAAGCTGATTAGGATAATGAACCATTGAAGAATGTCATCTAACCCTGACAATGATCTTTTGACCTGAGATATTCAGGTATCAAAAGTCCCAATACGGATGCATCATAAAATGAACCGCTTATGATGCATTCGTATTGGCTTGATTACCTGGCTGGCAGCGTCCTCTGGATTCAGGGGACATCACCGATTAAAGGGTGTTGCGCAATGCCGGATGGTGCACTTGATGCACCACTTAAGTTTTTCATTTGATCTTTTCTCAGCTCAGAGATTACTTTCAGTTCCCCGATATCTTCTTGTTTGTCCATCTCTTTCAGTTTGCGCCTTTTGCGCGCTTCTGTTTTTCTTTTTCTGGTCATTGTTTTTTTTTCTCCGGTTTCTCGACACTTTATTTGATTTAGTGGTTTCTCGAATTGGTTTGATTTCAAGCGACTTCTGTTCCCCTTTGATTTTACCAGGCATTATGAAGACCTGTGTTTTTGCTCTATCAAACTCCATCTCATTGCACATGCCGATTGGGACAATTCGACAATCTATACACGGAGATTTAGCAGATTCATCCGGAATCTTTTTGGCTCCAGAAAAAGGGAGCTGGTCAATGATGATTTTAGGCATCATGGTATTCACGGAGACTTTTTGAATGAACAGGAGAAAAAGATACTGAGAGAACAGAGCGGTGGCGGCAGATCCTGGACTAAAGTAAACAATCAATCCTCACGTATCCCGAGATAATAGATTGCCTGGCGTTGAGCATCGGCAAGATTGATACCAGGGTTCTTTTCCTTCACCTCTTTGATCATTCGCTTTATCTCTGCCTTTCGATCGCTTGAGTCCGCAAGAAGCCAGTATTCCTGGGGGGTCATCACCAATCTCAGCATCCCCGATTTACCTGCCAATTGCAAGAGACACAAGATCGATTTATCTTCACTCTTGTGTTTCTCAATAGCGTTCAATTCCATTTCATTCAAACCGAACGCCTGTAATGCTTTCAGTTTTTCCTTTTTCCGTTCAGGCAAAATGAATCTGTTTGAGAGATTAGCAAGAATTCTATGCAGTTCGGAATTATCGATATGCTGCTCGGGATCGCTGATTCCTAAAATAACGGAAAAATTTGGCAACTTGCTGCATTCTATTAACTGCCTGAGCTCCTTGCGACCTTGCTTGCTCGACGCAAGTCTAGCGACATCATTAACGATTAGTACTAGACGTTCATCCGGCTGCATTTCTCTGACCAAAGCAGACCAAGCAGCGCAGAAGGCAGCTTCCAGGCGTCCTTTCGACGCTGGAGCACAGTTTTTTGTGTTTACAAGCTCAATTGATGATGAATTCAATGTGATGTCCATGTCTTTTATGTTTCGCGCTTCGACATAACGAAAGTCCCCTGGACCCATCGTATCTCCTAGAAAGCGCATGTTATCTGAATCGTGAATAATCCGCAACTTGGCTCCAGTAGGCAAAAAACGTGACACCAGCACCTTAAGCAAAAGCCTTTTCTGTTTCTCGCTGCCGCAAACCAGAACTCCTCTGTTTTCCGAGTCCACCAAAAATGGATCGAAGAAAACCGGATCTCTGGAGGCTACGCTGAAACCAATCAAAACGCCGGCATCGTGACCAAGATCGGTCTCGATGAAAGGATAGAAACTGCCGATGATTTTGCTTTCAACATTATGACTCAAAGGAATACGATTTCGCAGAAGTGGAAAAACTGAAAGCCATGCATCAGACTGCCATGTTTCTACCGAATCGACAATAGCGCCAGCCTCGGTAAACGTTTGCCTGATCTGCAAGCATCTTGAAGATAGTGAATCCTGCGACTTGTCCCAGCTTGTGCAGGCTAGCGACAATTGCACTCTGCGTTCTTCCGGCTCTAATTCTAGCGGTTTTGTATGCAGGCAAAGCAGGTTTGAAAGTGGGAGATTCCACCAACCGATGAGCCAGCCCAAATATACTTCTTTTGGCAACATAGACAAATAAAGCGTTGAGATATTAGCATTTGCGATTTGCAAGCAGTTGTTCTTTTCGAACCCCTTCGGTATGCAAATACTAGACGCACTTTCATACTCAGGAATTTCTTCCACTAGCTTAAGGTCATCAACACAAGGGTTAGAAAGCAGTTGCAAGAGATGCCTGACTTGTGCTCTGTCCAATACGTGGCTGTCCATAGTTGTAGTATCAAGACAGCTCTTCAACTTTGTCAGGCGTTCCTGTAAAAGACTTTTTTGCATCGCATTGCATTCCCCGCCATCAGCAACAGGGTCCGTGCCGAAAACAATGTAGAATCTCCTATCCGGAATATAGTGCAGATCACACACACGCAAAAACCATTTCTCCAAATAGTCCTGCCACCATTTCAGATACACATTTTCTGTGCCATTCTGTTTTCTCATCTTGTTCAAGACTTTCTCACCCGGTAGAGCAGTGGAAAGACAGAGAAACTGCAACTCTGAATTCGTACTCAAACAAAGTCGAACAAACCAATCTGCTATCTGATCGCGCTCTACTGCACCTGACAAAAAGGGATAGATACCCTTGCAACGCAGTATCTTTCTTAGGCCCCCGTCCTTCAGAATTATTGTTGCTCCGTGATCGCCATCGTCACTAATACGCTCGATATCCAACATCGATTCCAAATCGAAGGTTCCTGAAGAAAAGTCTTTCTTGCGGCCAAGTGAAATCGTGCCGCCTTTAACGACGACCTTATGGGTTTTAGACATCACAGTGTTCTCCTGTTTATACTGCGAGTTTACGATCACTGTGAATTCATGTCAATGAAGACTCGCAATTGCAATATTTAAGCACCTTTACAAACTTTCTAGCATTCCTATATAATGCTAGAAGCAACAATCTGTGTCCGCAAACGATCGATCTCGAAGAGTTTCCAGCAATACTACTTTCACTTTCATTCTCAGAGGACTTTAAAAAAATGATAGGCAAGAAGCGAAAATCAAAAAGCAAAGGACCGAGCAAGTACGCGCTTATAGCACCACCTCCAGGACAGGCGTCCCAGGGGGCTGGAGAAATGTCCTTCCGTCAGACCCTCGGCTGGGACCCTGACCATGTGACAGCAGGCTTTGTACAGCCTCGCCAAGGTCGGTCTCAATTGAACCTTGCAATCTCAGCTGAACAACTCGAGCTTTTAACACAGTATGCAAAGAGAAGGCATATTCCCGTTTCAACCCTTGCACGTGCATGGCTTCTAGAACGCCTTGAAATAGAGCTGGGTTCTGAGAATTGAGATTAGCAGCTGCCCCGTGCACTCACTTTCGCCATCAGAATTCATTCTGCCCGTAGTGAAGAAACGGTTGATCCCTTATACGAGTTGCGCAGGTCTTCCCCAGACCGTCTGCAAAGACAGCATTTTCTTTTGAAGTTCGTTCCTCAAGCGGCGGTCGGAACAGCCGTTTGCCTCCCAGTAGAGTTGCCACCATTTGCGGTGCGCCTTCTTTTTGCCTTCAGAAGCCTCTTCCTCGCAAATTTCGTAAATGCGATCAAGAAAAGCAATGGCTTCTTCCTGGTAATTCTGATATTCAGCTTCTGAGTTGTTGCTGAAGCTGGCCGGAGATATATTTTGTTTGTCCTGTGAGAAACACCATCGTAATGTACAAAGGGTTGCCTCATCCAGACGTTTGAATTCGCAAGTGTAAGTTTCGAAGCGGCGCAGTATTTTTTCCGGGTAGAATTCGAGATGGCCGTTTGCAGGCCATTCAGCTCCCGCCTCCAGAGGTTCAGTCGAGCCATCTTTATAAACGAGGAAATAACCAGGGAAACTCGTAAGCAAGATCTTGAAAAACTGATCGCGTACCCGGGACCAGGCCTCAGGTGAAATCTGAGATGAGGCACACACGCTTTCGCCGTCGGGTGATACGGCCAGATCTATTGTATTGATGGCGTTGCATACTTTAAATAACGCCGGGCGCTCAAGTTTGAGCTCCAGACGTCTGCAGTAGAAGTAAGCCTCATCAAGAGGCATGCCCCGTCTTCTTTCATACTTGCCCATGATGCAGCCCTGCCAATAGGGAACGAGCATTTTATACCCAGGGTTGCCAAGCTTTCATCGCTTTTGGAAAAATTTTCTCGGACACTGAGTCCAGGCGCCATTTCTGAGGGGCTCAGCTGATTTAATGCAGGGTCTGGTGCCCAAAAGCCAGGCTGCCAATGGCTTTGCCGGGTTTTTGATGCGCAAATTCGCTCAAGACCCCCTGGAAAGGTCGATCAAGAACAGCTATATACGAAAGGTATCTGAGAGCGAGAAGCTTTCAAACAGGTTATATAATTGAGCAGCTGGCGCAAGCCCACTGACCCAGAATTTAGCCTTGAATACAACTTCTGAATCAAAACCGGCTCAAGAACCGGAACTTACTCTTAAGCCGGCAAGAATTGAACTGGGATCTCCAAGAATTCAAATGATTCTTGCTGCGATTCTGGCACTCTTTCTCTCTATTTATCTCTGGTCTGGCGCGCTATCATGCGGCTTCTTGCTTGATGATTTCTTACATCTGGATTATGTTAATCGTGCCTTCCACGGTGATCAGGCGGACTTTCTGAACAACTTCACCGGTAACTGGGCAAACTCGCCTTTGATGCAAAGCTACCGCCCGCTTGTCTCAGTGAGTTTTTTTCTTGATTATTTGTTTTATGGCTCAAACGCTTGGGGCTATCACCTGAGCAATCTGCTCCTGCATTTTGCCTGCGCGCTGCTTACGGGGCTGCTTGCCTTTGAACTTACAGGTTTGATGGGCAACCGCTTGAAAGCTAGCGCGGCGATCTGGTCGATGCTCCTGTTTGCAGTATATCCCCTGCATCTGGAAGCAACTGCCTGGATTGTCGGCAGAGTTGATCTGCTTTCTACGCTCTTTTATCTGGCAAGCCTGTTTGCGTATTTGCGCTTTCGTCTCTTAAAAGAGAAGTTTTACTTTTTTGCTTCGCTTGTAAGTTTTGCACTTGCTTTTGTAAGCAAAGAAATGGCTGTAACCCTGCCCCTGGTCATAACTGCTTGTGAGATTTTGCTTTATCCGTTATTTGGCGAAGACTATGCCGGCGAAGCGCAGGCTAAAATGAAAAGCAGGCGAATAACAGCTGTTCTTTCATTCTGGTTTGTTCTGGGAATACTGTGGACTTTGCGGATCTTTGCTTTATCCGGAGTTGTAATTGGCGGCTACGGCGGCAAGCCACTTGCATTTTTTGATAGTTTCAAAGAATCATTTAGAAACGGCAGCATCCGTATGCTGCTTTTTCCAGTTAATCTCGATTTGATTGCCAGAATTGCTAATAACGAGTACTGGGCTTTGAAAGACAAAATTATCAAAGTGCTTTCTGCTTCTTACTTGCTTATTTTAGCCGGGGGGCTCTGGCGTTGCTTTTGCCGCGCCAATTCAATTCGAATTATTGCTTTTCTTGCCTTCTTTATGCTTGTTTCTGTTTTACCTACATATCAGATCTGGGCTATCAGCCCCAATCTTGTGGGTAGCCGGCTTTTCTTTCTTGGCTCGGCACCATTTGTGATACTGCTTTCTTTCCTGGCTTTGCCGGCTATTGACGCACTCAAACCGGCGGCCGTCAAAATCTTTTCGGCCACAGGCGCGCTTGGGCTTTTGATGGTTTTTTGCATCTGGTCTGCATTACTGCGTTTCGACCTCCAGGCCTGGACCGGTGCGGCCAGAACGCTTAAGAGTTTTAAGACTCAGCTTCTGGTTCATATTTCAGAACAAAAAACAGATCAAAATACAGATCAAAAAACAATTCAAAAATCTGCTTTTCTCTTACTTAATTTGCCGAGTGATTATTCCGGAGCCGGCATGCTTACAAGGGGACAATATCTGGACTTTTTGCTTAAGGAGCCTAACTCTAGAACGGATCTGAGCAAAAAGGTAGAAGTGCTTGAACTACCAGATCAAAGATCTGCTAAAGCTTCTGAAAGCAAAGAAAACTATAACTACAGCCGGGTTTTGCTTAAGGCAGTGGAAAACGGCAGCAGGTTGCTTCTATGGAAAGCTCCCGAGGGGATTGCAGACAGTGGCAAACTGGCTGTCTTTCATGCAAGTAAGAGCAATTTAGCTCAAGAGAATATCAAGCTGCCTGAGAACGGCATGTCTTATTATGCAAGTGATGCTCTGAAGCAAAGCAATCAGGCGGGTTTGCTTGTGCCTCTTGGGAAAGTCGGCGCATTGAAAGCAAAATCCGAAAAAGAATGGGTGCTTGCCGAAAGCGGCGGGCGCATAATTCGGCGCCGCCACAACGCGCTTAGAATAAGACCCGGTGTTTCTGAAGATCTGCTGCTTTTCTGCAATACAAAAACGCTTTCACCGCTGCTTGCACAAAGGGCTTTGATAGAAGCAAAAGTCGTTTCAGCAGAGCGTCAAGCACAGTTGGCTTTGATCTGGTCAACCGCTAACACAGGAGCCGCAAACGCGGCCGCCTGCCGGGAGCTTGAGTTCAAAACACTAGCTTTTCAGCTGGCGTCCGAACCGGTTACGCTTGCACTTGCTGAGAATCGCGATTGGGCGCTTTCCGGAGACGTAAACTGTATCGGACTTTTGTTTCCCAGGGGGGACTATGAAATTGAACTGTCCGGGATCACTATCTCGGATTGATTGAGGCTAGATGCTCACTTTGCCGCTTTGCAAATCTTTCAATTTCAATCCCTTTGATTTGAGAATTTCAGACAGCTCTTCTGAAATGATTCTTACTGCTGCAGGTCCGCGATAAACGAAACCTGTATAAATCTGCAAGAGCTGTGCCCCTGCAGACAGATATTCAAATGCATCGAGACCGCTTGCGATGCCGCCGGCGCTTATAATGATTTGCTCCTCAGTTTTTAGTGCGGCGATTTTCTCGGTAAGACGCAAATTGAGTGCTTTCAGCGGCTTGCCGCTCAGACCTCCCTTGCCGATTTCGGCAAGCCTCTCTTGAGTGCTTTTGAGCGAGTCTCGGCTGACTGTCGTATTGCCGCAAACATAGCCTGCAAGTTTGTAACTTATCGAAAGCCTTACCAGCTCTTTTAAAAACGAGTCTTCACTGTCCGGGGAGAGCTTGAGTAAAACAGGCAGCTTCTCTTGCTTTGGGTTTATCTTATCGAGTACTCTTGCTATTTGTTCAAGCTCGGTAACACAGCCTTCGTGCGTATTCGGGCAACTGCTGTTTATGGTTATGTATTTTGCATTGAGATTTTTTAGTCTTGAATAGCTATAAAAAATGTCCTGGCTTGCAGCTTCGCCGGTGATTGCCGGATCGTTGGTCTTGGCAATGTTGATGCCGTAAGGAATTAATTCCGAGACCTGTTTGTTTGTCTCCAGACTTTCAAGGTGAGAAGCAACCACTTCTACTCCCATGCTATTGAGCCCGAGCCTGTTTATCAGAGCTTCGTCCTCAGAAAGCCTGAAAAGGCGCGGTCTGGGGTTGCCGCCATGAGGGCGGGCGCATACTGATCCTATTTCTGCAAAGCCGAAACCGTAGGCGCCAAGCAGGCTCAAGAGCTCAGCATTTTTATCGAAACCTGCAGCCAGCCCAATAGGTACCTGAACAATGCTTCCGAAGAACTCGGTTCTCAGGTCGTCTTTCTCATACTTGTAAGGAAGAAAAGAGCCACAGGGAGCTAGCCCCTTCATGATAAAAGTGGCAAAGTGATGAACCGATTCAGGATCTAGCTTAAAAAAAATCGGTCTTATGACTTTTTCGTAGATGAAATCCCTGCTCATTTGAGGCTTCCCAGCTTTGTATTGAACATTCTTCTTCTTCTCAGACCTACACTCACTATTTTAACGGCTCGGTGTAAACTTCTACAGTTGCGTAAATCGACAATCTGCATGTCAATAGTTAAAAGCCGAAAGTTAAGAGCCGAAAATGAAAAGGGCATATTCAATTTCGTTCAAGCCATCGAGCGGACCTTGCCGTGAGCTTGTTACTAAATTCGGCGGTCAACCTGTTTTCCTGGAAAAGCCTCAATGGCCATTGAGCAGGACCACCGGCGAACAAATGAAATTCATCTGCCAGATAGCTCTTTACCCGGAAGTTTTTGGCGAAGTCACAGGCAAAATGGCATATGTATTTATGACCGATCTGGAAAAACAGGTAGTTCCTGCCTGGGATCCTGATGCCGGTGAAAATGCAGTGATTATTCAACCGGGAAGACCGTTGCCCTTCCAAACTCAGGCGGCCACGGTCGGACCGACTCTTTACGAGTATGTGGAAATACCCGGTGAAGAATTCTTGCATCCCCGTCCATGTGAATTTCTAGTTGATCTCTCAAGAAGGACAGATCCGGATTTTGTCGATGAAGATCACCGTGTGGCTATGGATGATCCGACTTTTGAAAAATACTCGAAAGAAATAGAAGGAAACAAAATTGGTGGCACACCGGCTTTTCTGCAGGAAGACGCCATACCCGGCTCCGGTCATCTGCTCTTGCAATTGGATTCAACGAAAGTTCCCTTTTATGTGAATTTTGGTGATTGCGGTATCGGCTATGTTTTTATTTCGCCGGATGGAAGCATGGGCAAATTTCTTTTCCAGAGCTATTGAAGTTGGAGCTTGCTTTTGACACTTTTGCTTGCAAACTTGCAAGCTTGAGGCATAAACCATAAGCTAGGAGTAGCAATGCCGGGGTCTCATGATCAATTTAAGAGAAGGCGACTTATTTCACAGGCGTTATCGCATCGTTGCACCTCTGGGCACAGGCGGGGTGGGGACCGTTTATCTTGCCAATCAGATAGACAGCCACAGGGAAGTTGCAATCAAACTTTTGCAGGAAGAAAGCTTATCTTCAGAGACAGAAAGGAAACGCTTTCTTCGTGAATTCCGAATTCTTTCCACCCTTTCACACGAGCATATAATCACTTTCTACAGTGCCGCGATAAGCGATGAGGGTGCGCCATATGCCGTTTGCGAGTATATAAAAGGGCGGAGTCTTTATTCGGTGATGCGCCTTGAAGGGCGGGTTTCATGGCCGCGCCTTGCAAACATAGTAATGCAAGTTTGTGATGCTATGCAATTTGCGCATGAAGCTGGAATCATCCACCGCGATCTGAAACCTGAAAACATAATGTTGCTTGATAAACCCGAGCCTGATTGGGTAAAGGTTCTTGATTTCGGTTTTGCATTCATTTCATCTCCGGGGCAACTCGACTATGAAAAGCTCACTGCCACCGGCATCATTGTCGGCACTGTTTGTTATATGAGTCCCGAGCATTGCAAGGGCGAAAAAGTTGATGCGCGCTCCGATATTTACGCGCTTGCTTGTATTATTTATGAGGCTCTCTCGGGAAAACTGCTTTTTGAATCCGACAATGAACTGAGCATTGTGCGTATGCATTTGAATCAAGATCCGGCTCCGATTCTGGATGCTTTGAAAAATGAAGTTCCACAGAAGCTCATAGATGTTCTTTTGAAAGCGCTCGACAAAAATCCAGACAGGCGTCATAAATCGATGCTTGAATTCAAAAGAGCACTTGAATCCGTGCCTATGGAATTCACAAGCACCGGCGCTCAGAAAGGTAAGCTTGTTTTCGACAGAGGACTGGCAGCAAAAATTCTTGCTCTGAATCTACTGGTTCTGGTCGTGGTGCTGGCTACACTCTGGCTTTCTATGAGGAAGCAAGAGGAATTCCAAACTTTGATTGCGGAAATAGACAAGAACAAAATTCATCAAAAGAAAAAAGACGTCAAGATTTCAATCAACCGGCGTTTTGACTCAGCGGGTCTTTATGAGGATGCAAAAGTACTTTTCAAAGCAGGCGAGCTCGAAGCAGCGCATTTGAAAACAAAAGAATCGATGAGGCAGGCCAGGCTTATCGACGATAAGAATACTCAATACAATTGCTTGATGCTTCTGAGCCGCATTTATTTGCAAAAGAAAGAACTCGCTCAGTGCAGGGAGTCTGCGGCAGAAGCCCTTAATTATTCAGCGCATCAATTCTCAAAGTTAAGCATTGAATACTTAAGAGCACTGGAGCTTATGGCAGTTAGTCTTGTCGGCGATGAACGGGCGCTTGTTTATTTCAACAAATGCTTTAAGCTCTGGTCGGAATTGGGACTCGATGCAAACGAGGAGCTCGTAGATCTGCTGAGTAATTATCTTGAAGCCGTAAAGAAAACAGGCAAGGGGGAGTTGGAGGAGGAACTCGCACGCTTTCAGAAAGCCTTTGATTCAAGTGCCGGTTCTTTAAGGGCAAGAACACGTTTTTATATTTTGCAGGCGCTCACACTTATTGATGCAGGCAAGAAAAAACAGGCCGAGCTGGCTGCTGAAAAGGTTGTGAATCTTGTAACTAATGAAGGAGCATCCCTGGGAAATGAGGAGCTGATTTCAAGCCATTTGCAGCTCTGTATTTTCTACCGGAAAGACGGGAATCTCCGGGAAGCGTATATGCAGATGGAAGCTGCGCTTAAAATTCTGAGAATGGCTCCGGAAAAAAACAAGTTCAGAATCGACGAATATTCTCAAAGAGCAGCACAACTGCGTAAAGAAGCAAATCTCTAGGCTAGTCATTACGATCTAAAACTGCCTGTTTCAAATAAGAAGCCGTAATGCTCTTTCTTGATTTTAAAAGCTCTTGCGGGCTGGCGCTTGCGATAACCTGCCCGCCCTTTGAACCGGCGCCCGGACCGAGATCAATAACCCAGTCGCATGCCGCAACCAGCTCCATATCGTGTTCGACAAGAACTATGGTGTTGCCTGCGTCTCTAAGTGCGTTTAACTGTATCATCAGTTTTTCGACATCATAAGGATGAAGACCGCATGTGGGTTCGTCGAGTATGTAAAAAGTATTGCCATGTTGAATGCGCTGCAGCTCAGTGGCCAGTTTAATTCGTTGTGCCTCCCCGCCTGAGAGGTCGGGAGCTCCCTGACCAAGTTTGAGATAATCCAGGCCGATATTTTTCAGGGTAGAAAGACAGCGGACAAGAGCGGGCGAGCCTGCAAAAAACTCAAGCGCTCTTGCAACATTCAAATCAAGTACTTCAGCAATATTGATTCCTTTGTACTTTATTTCAAGTGTTTGGCTGTTGTAGCGGCTTCCTTTGCAGTACTGGCATGGAACAAAGAGGCTCGGCAAGAAAAGCAGCTCCACAGACTGAAAACCTTCGCCCTCGCAATGGTCACAGCGCCCGCCTGCAACATTGAATGAAAAACGACCGGGCTTATAAGCACGCGCTCGGGCTTCTGCTGTTGAGGCAAAGAGCTGTCTTATCCCATCGAACAAGCCTGTGTAAGTCGCAAGATTAGAGCGGGGCGTTCTACCTATCGGTTTTTGATCAACAAAAAGCAGGCGCTTTATTTTTTCAGCACCATTGATCTCGACTTTAGTATGTGCTTGCGGCAGTCTGTCAAAAGAATCGTTGCCGTCTTCGCTTTCGTCCCCGTACTCATCTCCTTTATTTCTCTCTGTTCTGTCTTCGGGACCAAGTAAGTTTGCTAGCTCTTCATAAAATACCTGAAGCAGTGTGGACTTGCCTGAGCCTGAAACGCCTGTGATTGCTGTGATGCAGCCAAGCGGTATTGCAACTGACAGATTGCTCAGGTTGTGTTTGTTTATGCCTGATAATTCAAGCCATGCAGACTGTGTTCTTTCTTTTGCAGTTTTTTTCTGCTTTCCTTCTTTTGCAGTTCTTGTTGACCCTTCTGCTTCAGTATTTTCTGTTTCTCTATTTTCTGTTTCTCTTTTTTCTGCTTCTTTGATTCTGCTTTTCTTGAAAAGATAATTTTTTGTAAGCGAATTTTTGCAGGAAGCAAGTCCAGGAAGCGGTCCGCTGTAAAGGAGCATACCGCCTTGCTCGCCGGCACCGGGGCCAATATCTACAAGCCAGTCCGCCTGCCTGATTATGTCGAGATCGTGTTCCACTACAAAAAGACTGTTTCCGGATTCGATAAGCTTCTTGAGCATCTGCAAAAGGCTTTCTTTGTCTTGCGGATGAAGCCCCGCAGAAGGCTCGTCGAGCACATAAACAACACCATACAGCCCGGAACGTAATTGGTTTGCAAGACGCAGCCGCTGCAGCTCTCCTGCCGATAGAGTGGAGCTTGTGCGGTTGATCGCGAGATATTCAAGCCCCATTTCGCAGAGCAGCCCGATCCGGTCCTGAAGCTCGGCAATAAGCGCCCGGGCAATTTCTTCCTTTTCTAATTCGTCTTTTTCCGCTGCATTTAATCCCGCTTTCTTTTTTTTCTTTGTATTGCGCAAATAAGAATCGAAGACCGGACTGAGATCGCTGAGCGGCATCTGGCTCAGCTCGAAAATATCGTAGGAGGAGAATCTGACGGAAAGAGCTTCATTGCAGAGCCTTTTGCCATTGCAGCTTTTGCAGTTCTCAAAATCCATGAACTGTGAAACACGTTTGCGCAGAGTTGCACTCTCGGTTGTGGCATAAGTGTGCTTTACATAACTTGCAGCCGACATATAAGTACCCTGGTACGGTCGTTGAATTCTGTGTGCTTCGCGTTCGGCAAACACAGTTACCACCGGTTTTTCCTCGGTAAAAAGAATCCATTCTCGATCTTTTTCACTCAGGTCTTTGAATGGACGGTAGATGTCGTAACCGAGAACCTTCAAAATGTCGCGGTAATTTTTTCCCTGCCAGGCTCCGGGCCAGGCAGCGATTGCCCCTTCTGAGATGCTGAGCTCCGGATTCTTTACCAGGGAAGCCTGGCTGACAGTATGGCTGACGCCGATGCCATGGCAGGTTTTACAGGCGCCCTGAGCCGTGTTTGAAGAAAAATAGTCTGAATCCAGTCTTTCCCTGATATGCTCCGGGTAGTCGCCGGCTCTGGAAAATAGCATTCGCAGCGAGTTTGAAAGCGTGGTGATTGTTCCTACAGTTGATCTGGCACTTTTCTGGGCGTGGTTCTGCTTAAATGCAACTGCCGGAGGCAGATTCAAGATTTCGTTTACTCTCGGGGCGGGAAGCTGATCTAAAAAACGGCGAGCATACGGTGCTATCGACTCAAAATATCTTTTCTGGGCTTCGGCATAGATAGTGTCAAATGCAATCGATGATTTGCCGGAGCCTGAAACCCCGGTAAAAACTACGAATTTATGCTGCGGAATCTCGAGATCGAAGCCGGCAAGATTGTTTTGCCTTGCACCCCGGACTTTTACAAAAGCGTCATTGTGCACGTTTCTTTTCTTGTTCTATCCTTGCAAATTCGGTTTTATAGGCAAGCAGGAGCTTTTCGCCGTCCAGTGAACCCCAGCCGCTTACCGCGTCCCAGCCTCTGCCTGCATGATAACCGTTGTTGTTTCCTTCAGTAATGTCATTGAAAAATTCAGCTTTTCCTGAGAGCCCGTGTTTATATAGAAATGGATTCATAAACCCCACGGTTTTCTGACCGCCCAGTGCTTCGTTGAGCCTGAGGGCAAGAGCTGCGTAAAGCGGTGCTACGGCACTGGTGCCGCCGCCGATTTCGTCTGCGCCTCTTACCCTTATCTTATAGCCGGTGGACGAACTGGCATTGCCGGCTAGATCTGGCACTGCTCGCCCGAGTAGCTTCAGATTCGAAGCAGAAAGATCCTTCTGGAAATCAGGCTTCGCGTCGGGGCTGATACCGCCACCGGTGGCGCCGTGTTTGTCGTTCCAGACAACTTCCGACACTATCTTTCCGTCTTGTAGAGTAAGTTTTGTACCGCCTGCACCAGTAACATAAGGATCGGCAGCCGGGTAATCCACGTGATATTTACCTCCGGGCACACCATTAGTCGCACCGTCGTCACCTGAGGCCGCAAATACTGAGATGCCGCGCAATGCTGCCTTTTTCAAGGCAAGGCTCATACCGCGCTTTCCCTGCTCGGTCCAGTCTTTTAGCGGCTGCCCCCAGCTAATGCTTATAGCCTGATGATTGTTTTCGTGCTGCTGCGGAAAAGCTGCACGGTCAATTGCGTCTATGAACCCCTGTTCGCTGTTCTTGGAGAATATGATCAGTTGTTTGGCGTCCGGTGCGACGCTCCCCAGAATCTGCGAATCAAGAGACACTTCCTTGTCTGCCCTGTAGTCGCTCCCTGGAGAATTCTTGCCTCCGCTTATTTCCAGAATTTTTATCTCGGGCATTTTGAGCCCGTATTGTTTGTAATAAGCTTCTTCATTTTCCATTTGCATTCCGCCGCCGAGTTCTATGATTGCAGCGCTCTGACCTCTGCCTGTGGTGCCTTTTGGAAAATTATAGGCATTTGCGACTTCATCGGGCCGGTAAGAAAGCTCCGATCTCTGGTCCGCTGGGTTTCTGGGAGCTGTTGCAGGATCAGAAATTCTGGGCTTGGCCTGAGGGCGGTTATCGAGACCGAAAACTCCTTCGATATTCTTGGCGACTGTTTTTGGTACAAATAAAGATCCGTAACGGGCGCGAATATCCTCACCATTCTGGTCGAACTGCATCAGTTTGGTCTTGAATGCTTCCGAAAATGCTTCGGCGCTGCCTTTAAGTACAACTCTTCCGGAGCGCATATCGAGATTCGATACAGTCAAACCGTAAGCTTTTGCGAACTTTTCGAGTTCTTTGACCGATTCATCGCTGGCTCCGAATTTTTCGCTAAACTCTTTGTCCGAGAGTGGCGGCAATTCTCCAAGTGCAATTTTGCGCAGGGTTTCTTCCATTTCATGGTCGCTTGCTTTTGACTTCAATTGCACTGTGATTTCAAGCTGCGTCTTACCATCAATCATGCCTTTGAAGTCTGCATCGGGCACTGCTTGTTCGGATGCTGCGAATTTTTGCAAACCGGCAAGTTGTGGGTCAAAACTCATGCCGGTGGAGCCGGCCGTGGAAACACTCAAAACGGCAGGTAGTCTTGAAGCCATAACATAAGGCCAGGTGCGCGGCTGCGGGACTCTTGGCGCCGGCGCCACCTCAAAGCGAGTGTTAACGGCCAATCTTTCCGCTCCCATCCCACCTAGCTTATATGCGGCTCCAGCAAGTGCCGAATTAAATACAAGCGAACCGCCCACGTTACCCAAAAGCTTGCCGGCCACATCGATTTCGTCCATATATTTTGCCTGACCGGCTATGGAATAAGCGTCGAATGCGGGTTCAAGAGCCCGGTAAGTCAGATAAGAGCCAATGGCCAGGCCGGCAATCTTTCCATAATTGCCGGTTTTGGGTAGCACCGTTTTTACAAATGCGCCGATTGCAGCTGAACCAATAAGCAATCCGGCGGTCTGTACCGGATGGGTCAAATCTTCTATGGCAGCATGAGCTATGCCTTGGGGCAGATTCCCTATGCCTTTTAGTGTCACAAGACCGTAACGGGCAACCAGGCTGTCCGGAGCTTCAGCCGGCTTGAAGGCATTTTTGGCGATTTCTCCGAAGTCTTCCATACAAATCCAATTCCAATTCCACTGGGTTCTGCTACAAGCTCAATTCAATGGATATTGCTGCCTGAGGTCAAGGGGGAAGCCACGGGGGCGCTGTATTCAAAGTTTTTCATCTTTAAGCTGGGTTTTTGAGATTTGACTTTGATTTTGCTCTGAGCACTGCCGAAAGACGACATCACCGGTGGTGGCGCTTTGCCTGGCAAATCTCCTTGCACTGAGCACGAAACTCCGGGCTTTCGTCATAATGCCGTGCGGCGAAATGCTTTGCCGGCAGAAGATTACGGTCACTTAATCATGAAAGCGCTTTCATTGAATACGTTCGATGAAAGTGGTGATATTCCCAGATCTGAAAATCCAGAAAATACATTTGCTGAATAGATACCTTTCCTTAGCAATCGAAAAGGGGATAAAACAGATTGCTTAACTGACTTTCAGGGAAGGCTCATTTGGAGGTGAAATGGGATGGAAGATTTCAATGATCTGATCGAGAAAAAAGCTGGTGAAAAAGAAGATGATGCTGCCAAAAATGCAAGTGATCATTTTCATGAAGAAATAGAAGGAATTATCTCTCCGGATCTATTGAGAGAACTATCGAAGCGCAATCCTTCAAATTCGAGCTTTTCCAAAACCATTGATGAAATGGACAAACTGAATAAAGAAGGATTGGCAAAGCCCAGGCTGACAAGAAACGACAACGGCAAGCGTGAAGTATATGATGCCGGGGGCGAACAGCTTCAGAGAGGCGATTTCGGCGACAGGGCCAGATTTGAAGGCGACCCGCGCACCGGTGACCGGGAGGTCGACGCTGTTTATGACTACACAGGCAATGTGCGGCAGTTCTATAAAGAAGTTTTCGGGCGTAATTCGATTGACGACAACGGCATGAAGCTGATTTCCCGTGTGAATTACGGGCAGAACTTCCAGAATGCATACTGGGACGGGGTGGCGATGACTTTTGGTCGCCCGGGAGCAAACAGCCCATTTCGTACCTTTGCAATTCAGGACGTGACAGCTCATGAAATGGCTCATGGTGTCACCCAGCATGAAGCAGGTACTGTTTACAAAGGACAGTCGGGTGCGCTGAACGAAAGCTATTCAGACGTATTCGGTGAAATGGTGGATCAGTGGGTAAACAATACCAGTTCCCGCGATGCAGACTGGATCATCGGCAAGGGAATCTGGAAGTCGGAAATTAACGGCAAGGGGCTGCGTGATATGCTCAATCCCGGCACCGCATATGATGATGCCAGAATCGGCAAGGACAAACAGCCCGCACATATGAGGGATTATGTTGTCACCACTAAAGACAACGGCGGCGTGCACATAAACAGCGGCATTCCTAATAAGGCCTTTGCCGAGTTTGCCCGGGCTGTCGGTGGAAATTCATGGGAAGAACCAGGGCAAATCTGGTTCAAAGCAAGGGCGCTTGCCGGACGCAATCCCAGCTTTGCGCAGTTTGCTTATGCAACAGTTGAAGCCGCACAGGAACTTGGCTACGATTCGTTGATTCCCAAGCTTGAAAAATCATGGGCAGTTGTGGGTGTGAAGCCATCTGCCACCGCAAAAGACGATCTGACACCTTCAAGCGGCGGCTCAAATGGTTTTCCGTTCCCCTTCCCTGCAGAAGCGGAAACAGAGAAAAAGGCACGATCGCAGGCGGCCTGATAAGGCTTCGATCAATCAATAGATCCACCGATCCACCGATCCATCGATCCATCGATCAATCGATTAATCGCTCAATCGATCTATTAAAGCTTCGGGCATAAACAGAAAGAGGCAGTGTTTTTGTCTCTTTCTGTTTATTTGTCTTCTTCAACTATGGGTCAACTCATTGGTCAATTGTTAGGGCAATTCGCTTGTCTTGTCTTGTCTTCTCAGTTTGAACTGTCATGAGCTCCTGTCTGATATTTCGGTTCTAAGGCGCTATAATTGGCGATGGCAGTCAGGAGGAACTTATGAGCAGGATTGCATTGAACGTTTCAGTGTCGTTGTTAATAGGAGTTTTCTTGCCTCTCCTTCCGGCACTCGGCGACCAGGTGATGACCGGTGGATTTGTGCCCTCCCGTGTATCGCCGATTGTTCGCGATCTTAATCAGGAAATTCAAGGGAATCCGAGTGCTGCAAATTACAAAAGCCGGGCAGAAGCACTGAGACGCCTTGGTATGCGCAAAGAAGCCATGGATGATCTCAATAGCACTATCAATCTCGAACCGGAAAATGTTGCAGCACATGTTCTTCGTGGGCGTGTTTATTTCGAGGACGGTATGTATCCTGAGGCCATATCCAATCTGAACACTGCGATCAAATATGATCCGAAGTTTGAAAAGAGCTATGTATTGAGGGCCTGTTCGTATTTGAGGCTTAAAGAATATTCAAAAGCAGTCGACGACGCCAATACGATTCTTGCTCTCAACTCCAAATCAGCAGTTGCATACCAGTTGCGCGGCGCGGCATACAACGGTCTTGGGAAATACTCAAATGCAATTGATGACTGCACTCAAGCCATTAATCTGGACCCCAAGCTGGATAAAGCTTATTACTGGCGTGCAGAAGCGTATCAGAACGCAGGAGACTATCAAAAATCGGTGGATGATTTTACCGAGGCGATCAAGCTTGAACCTGCTTATCGGCCTGCTCTGATTGGCCGGGCCTGGAGCAATTACAAACTTGGCAAAACTAAAGAAGCATTGCAGGATTGCAACGAAGGAATCAGTTTTCATGATGCCGAAGACCTGATTGCATTTGAAAAATACGTTGGTGAAAAGGCTACCCTGCCGGATATTGTGCCCGATCCTGAATATAACCTGGGTCAGCAGATTGAAGAAGACCTGAAGAATTCGCTGGTGCTTTATGACGATGTTCTCAAAGATAAACCGGGAGATCCGGATGCCTTAAGATACAGAGGCATTGCAAATATGCATCTTTCTAAGTATCACAACGCCTACAAGGATTTTGTGGACGCAGCTAAAGGCTTGCCGGAGAATCCGACCGGATTTTCTGGACTCGGCTCGGAAGATGCATATAATTCTGCAGTTCCTGAATATAAAAAAGGTAACGAAGAGCTGGCAAACAACAACTACGCTGCCGCGATAAAACATTACCAGGCTGCGCTCAAGCTTTATCCTACTTACGGAAGATGCTGGCACAATCTGGCAATTGCCAGCTCAGCACTGGGCGATGATTTTACAGCCGAACTGTGCAGCGTACATGCTATTAGTTATCGCCCCCGTGACTGGATGCTCTGGAGTACGCTTGGACGTAGTTTGTATCGTGAATACAAACGCGACAAAGGCGATCCTACAAAGTTAAAAGCAGCAGCACAAGCATTTCATCAATCGCTGCAACTCAATCCGGATACGGAGAAAGACAAAAACGAATTAAGGCGCATGCTCTCTTCAGTAAAGAGCTATGAGCGCTCGCTGGCGCCGGTAAACGACTTTATCTTTACGACCATGCCAATCATTTAGCCTTTACTGAAGAAGTTCATCTGGAAAGTTATTTTGGACCTTTATTCCTGGACCTTATTTCTGAAACTTTATTCCTGGAGTCAGTTCTCTTTTCGGAATAGTTCCTTGTTTATGACTGCAATAACCTGTTGTGTTGCGTCCCTGCCTTCGGCAATCTGCACTCCCTTTTCGTTGAATATCTTGAAATAAGGAACAGAGCGCAGATTGTATTGCTGAGCAAGTGGTGATTGCCAGTCTATGCCCTGCGAGCCTTCTCTGTTGATGTCGAACGCACGTACGACTATATCCGGTCTTTTTGAATGAAGCTGCTGCAAAAACGGTTTCAACTGCTGGCAGGGGCCGCAAAACGGACTTGAGAAATCAATGATAGTATATTTCCCGTAAACAATTGAAGATTTGATGTTTATCTCTTCTCCGGGTTTCTCACTGTTAACCTCAAGATATCCTTCTTGTGAATTGTTTTTCTGACTGTGGCTCGGGATTTTATTCGTAAGCGATTTTGTTGCGCACGAACTCAAAGAAAGAGCCGGCAGCAGAATGATTGACAGTAAGCCCAAAAGTGATTTCTTATTGGAAGCTTTTCGGTATTCAGTAATTGAGGAGCTTTTTCTCATATCCGGGGTCTCCTTAAGGAGCGTCGGAGCTCCTTACTTTTTTTCTATGGCTGCAAGCAACTTGTGCAGATTCTCCTTAGCATCTGCATACTGCGGATCGATTTTAATAGCCTGTCTATACTCTGCCTCTGCAAGATCAAGTTTTCCCAGCTTTGCATAGGCCACACCCAGATTGTTATGTGCCTTTGCATTACCTGGTGCGGATTTAATTGCTGCCTGATAATGCGCTACTGATTGCTGAACTTGCCCCTGCTGTTGGAAGAGTATTCCTATATTGTAGTGTGCGTCGGAAAAACCCGGGTCTATCTTAAGGGCGATTTTGTATTCTTCGAGTGCTTTACCATAGTTTCCCTGTTTGAAATAAGTGACCCCGAGGCTCGTGTGAGCATGGGCGTAGCCGAGATTCCGCTGTGCTTCTACACAGTCCGGATCCAGTTTCAGTGCCGTGCCGAAAGCCGAAACCGATTCTGCAAACTGCCCGTTTTCTTGGTAGGCAACCCCAAGATTATTGTATGCTTCGACATATCGCGGGTTGTCTGCAATGGCTTCCCTGTATTCTGTAATGGCTTTTTTGCTGTTCTTTTGTTCCTGAAATATTCTGCCGAGGCAGTAATGTGCATGGGCGTTATGAGGCTCGATTTTCAGCACGCGATTGAATCCTTCAATCGCCTTTTCCTTCTTGTCCAGTCTGTCCCAGGTCAGAGCCAGATTGTATTGAAATTCAGCGTTGCGTGGAACCAGCTTGCAGGCTTCTTCGAGATACTTCTCTGCGTCTTTGTAGTTCTCCTGGTCGAAAAGGTTGACGCCCAAGTTGTATTTTGCCTCGGCAAAACGCGGGTCCGCATTGATTGCAAGTCTATATTCGCGTTCAGCCAGGTCAAGCTTTTTTTGCCTGTGGTAAATTTTTCCAAGCAGGTTAAGGGCCGGAGCATAATTCGAGTTTGTTGAAAGAATCGTAGACATATAGCTTGCCGCTTCGCCATAACGGCCCTTTTCGTACGAGTCTTCGCCGCGTTTGAAAAGCTGAGCCAGATCATTTGACTTAGCGTCAGCAAGAGGGCTGAATTGAATCAGGCAGGCAAGAAATATGCATGAAAGAAGCAGGCGTGAAAGAAGCAGGCGTGAAAGAAGCAGGCGTGAAAGAGGCCGGCGCGAAAGAGCCAGGATACGTCCGGCCAAAAGCTGAAGTCTGGAATTTCTTGTTGACACTAAAGCTCGCTTTTTGCTAGGTCTGACAGGACTCACAAGTAAGATAATACCCCAAAATTAATGATCGGCTCTTCGATTAAAACGCAGGAATTAGCGTTAACTAAGTTCTGCCGGGGCAATACTTATTTAAGCTGGGACTTTCAAAGGCTGAAAATGAAAACAATTTCGACAAGGCAAAATCTGCTTGTTTTTGTCAGTATGATGGTTCTGAGCCCCGGACTTAACCCGGCAGCGCTCGCAAAGTCCCGCTCCAGCGCTGCTAAATCACCCGCGTCAAAAACATCTGCATTAAAAACATCCGCAATAAAAGATGAGAGCGGTTGTAACGCCTGTCTCTCTCAGTCTGCAAGCTTATTTGCTTCGAACCAGCTTGATAAAGCTGTGGCGCTTTTGAGAGAGTGGTCTGAGCGTTGTCCAAATAACAGCAAGCTGCATTTGCTCCTTTCTACAATACTTATCAGACAAGACCCGAAAAATCTGGCTGAGGCCGAAAAGGAAGCCGGGCTTGCTTGTGAGGCTCAGGCAGATTCTCAGGCGGCACACTTGCAATATGCCATGACCTTGCTTGCTCGTGAAAAGTATTCCAATGCTGCTTCGGAGTTTGAAACGGTTACGAGCCTGAATCCAGGCAGCTATGAAGCCTGGTCTGCGCTTGCCGATCTGTATAAGCGCTTGCGGCGGGATCAAGAAGCTGCTGTTGCAGCTCAAAAAGCCGCAGTCCTTGAACCTGCTACGCAAGCAGTAAAGCTTTCGGTCTTAAAAAATTTGAAAAAAGCAGGCCGGCTTGCTCAGGCAAAAAGAGAACTGAAAAAGCTCCTGGACGAATCGGGCTCTGTGCCCGAGTTTGAGCAAGCACTTGCCATAGAGGCTCTGCAGCTTGGTGATTATGATGCGGCAATTGCGGCTTCCACTGAAGTGTTGAAAGCCTATCCGGACTCGGCCGGTCCGCTTAAGTGCATTCTATTTTGCGAGTTTTTTAAGCACCAATATGCCGAAGCCGAAGCGACTGCAAATAAAATACTGAGTTCAGGGGTTAAAAGTGCCGATACGCTATCGCTCCTTGCCTTATGCAAGCTTTATGCAGGCAATTTATCGGCAGCGGAGGAAGATGTGGCGAAAGCCCGTTTGCTGGATTCGTCTTGCGGTTTTGCTTTGCTTGCAGATGGAATTTGCAAGCAACAAAAAGGCGACTTTGAACAGGCACTCGATCAATTGAAGCTTGCAAGTGATTCGCCAGACAAAGGGCAGGAAGGCGAAAGTGCTCATCGTTCACTTGCACATCTGGCTCTTGCCAGGTTGAACCTCAAACAGGGGCTTGCAGACGAGGCTGTTCAGGAGGCGCATCTGGCAGCCAGAGACAAGCGTTTCGAAGCCGCTGCTTTGGGAATCGAATCGCGGGCAATTGCTTATGAAAACAAGAGTCCTGAAGCAAACAGCAAGGCTATGGAGCTTGCCAGAAAGGCGGCTTCGGTTGATGCGCAGGACCCTGATGCCATAATCTCATTGAGCTTCAGCCATTTGCGTGCAGGAGCCTTTGATGAAGCCGCGAAACTTGCAGCTAGATTGACCTCACGTGTACCCTGGCAGTCGGATGCCTATTTGTTACAGGCTCTGATTGCGGATGCAAAAGGAGATCTGGAAAAGAGGCGTGAAGAACTCGAAAAAGGACTCAAGTGTGCCAGCAAGGATCCGGAACTTCTTTTCGAGCTTGGCAGGCTCAACTTGAAAAACAACAAAGCTGCAGAAGCTGTACCATTGTTGAAACAGGCACTTTCTGTTTGTGTCCGAGGACCTGAAATTTGTTTTGCTCTGGCAGAGGCTTTTGAAAAAAGCGGTGATACCGGCGAGTCGTTAAAATATTACAAACAGAGTCTCAAGCAGGGGCTTTCCGGGGACAATTCAAAGCAAGCTAAGGATGCAATCAACAGGTTGGAATCCAAGAACTAGAGGGGAGTCGCAAAAAAGCCAATGGTGGAAGAAGAGCAGTTCGAGGAACCCGTAGCTAATCGCTTTGAAGAGGTGATCCAGGGATTGCCGGGCAGAATTCTCCTTCCGAAGCGATATCGGATTGACAGGCTTCTGTCCGCAAATGCATATACGGCTATTTTTCATACTTTTGACGAGCAGAAAGAAAGCGTTGTGAACCTGCGCGTGTTCAGAGTCAAGGTCAGAAGTGAAGATGACTACCAGTACAGACGATTCAAAATGGAAGTCAAAAAGCTGATGAACATGAATCATCCAAACATTTCGAGAGTGCTGGATCATGGTGTGCTGGAAGAAGGGCTTCCTTTCATAGTTCTGGAAAATATTGAAGGAGTCACTCTTGAAGAAGTTCTGGTTCATCAAAACCGGCTTGATGCGGTGCAGGTAGGCATGGTGTTCAGCCAGATCGCAAGAGGGGTGCAGGCAGCGCATGATGCCGGTATGCTTCATGAAACTCTCAAGCCGAGCCGCATCATCATCGTGGAAACCGAAGATGGCGGTGCTCTGGTAAAAATTGCCGGCTTCAGCTTGCTTGCTCTCTACAACAAGCTTGGTATCTCAATGAAGACTCCCCGTGCGCGCTGCGAGTTCATAGGAACTTCAGCATATATGAGCCCCGAACAGTGTTACGAGGGTGCTGATGTGGACGGGCGCTCTGACGTTTATTCCATTGGATGCATGATGTATGAAGCTTTGAGCGGGCAAGTTCCCTTTCTTGCAAGCAACGAAGAAACACTGAAAATGCATCTGGAAACTGCTCCCACTCCGATACCAGTGCTCAGAAAAGATTTGCAGGAGTTTCCAAAGCGGATGCTTGCTGTTATTGACAAATGCTTGATCAAAGATCCCACCAGGCGCTACCAGTATGTGCGCGATCTTCAATCCGATATCGAAAAGGATATTGATCCCGAGGAGAGAGAAAAACGGACTGTAATTCCTGAGGCTATTCAGAAAGCTGAGCAAAGGGTAAAAGAAAGCAAAGAGTCGCCATTAAAACTCGTTGCCACTATTCTTGGTGCGCTACTTGCAGCTGGCGCTTTGTTATTCGGTGGCTCCTACCTGCTTACTGTTACGGGACAGCTTGCCGACAACGGGATCTGGCAGACCAAGCTGGATTCAGCCAAGCGGCTGGTCAAGGATGGCAAACTTAGCGAAGCGAATGAGGCTTTTCAGGGAGCACTCGTAGAGGCAAAGAAGTTTCCGCCTCCTGATGCAAGGATGGCGACTACAAAAACCGATCTTGGGTGTTTATATATCAGCACGGGCAAATTCACATTGGCTCTCAAAGAGTTACGAGAAGCCGTGGACATTTGCAGCCGTTTGAAACAACCTGACGATGAAGTCTCAGCCAGAGCCCTGCAGTGGCTCTCCGACGCAGAACTTCATGCTGGCAAAAACCGTGAAGCCGAGGCGCACGCAAGAAAAGCAGTGGAAACGGCCGAGTCCATTAAAGGTGAGCAGACGATCAGGCTTTGCAAAGCGTATCTACAACTTTTCAAGGTTCTCTTTGCTGAAAACAAATTGGAGGAGGCAAAAGGCGTCACAGAAAAAATCAAAACCGCATTCGGACACACAAATGTGATTCTTCCCATAGAAGTACTCAGTGCTGAAAAACAAGCCGAAGCACTGCTGAGCCAGGCCAACGGCAGGCTTGATGATGCTGAAAAGGGCTTTCAGGAAGTACTTGGGAGCAGGCAAGAGAAACTTGGACCTGGATCACTTGAAAGTATCGAAACGATGGTTCTATTGGGCAAGCTTTACTTTCTTCAAAACAAATATGTTAAGTCGACCAAGATACTGATAACAGCGTGTGATGCGAAGACCAAGGCACTGGGCGATACATCACCGGCAGTTGCAGAGCTGTCGTTTTTGATTGCGCTCGTTTATGACAAGTCAAAGAATCCTACTGAGGCAGAAAAGTACTACAGACAGTCTCTGGAGCTGGCTGAGAAAGGCTGGGGGAAAGGCAGCGTCGAAACTCTGCCCTATGTTGTAGCACTTGCGAAATTCTTGCGGGAACATAAGCAGATTTCAGCAGCTCAGGTTTACGAAACCGAAGCACTTGAGATTCAACATCCGGAAAGAGTTCCTGGTTTTGTCAAGAAAAAGTAAGGTCGGACGCTAGTCAGCGATGAGCATCACAAACTCAGGGCAAATCGATCGAAGAATTTCTTGATATGTTATCTTTTCTGATCTAATGCAAAGGTGCAAGAGAGAGCCTACTCTGTTCCTGCCTGAGTGTGTGTTATGAAAACAAGCAAGCGCCAGATAGTTTTGTAGATACTTTCGACTGATTCCCTGGTATGTATTTTCAATGAATTGAGTCATCTTTGCTATTGGTGCGACTAATAAGTCGATTGAAACGGTCTCCTTTTTTGATGAAACCTTGATTAGCTTGTAAACACCTCCGATGTTGCGCTCAACTTTACGGCCGAGCTCCAGCATTAGCAAGGCTTCGCTCAGTTCTGGAATTCCAGCTTTGGTTTCAAACACTAACTGGTCGAATGTTCGAAATTCTACTGATAACAAGTCACAGATCTGAGTTTCTAGTGATGGTTTTGTCCTGTCTCTTTTTGGATTTTCTTCTGCATTACTTAAGCAATTTTCGCTTTGTGTTGAACTCAATTCCTTGTGATCGATGCTGTTCTTGTCAGCAATGAGGATCGTCCGGGACTCTTCCTGGAGCTGAGTCTCAAATCGCTCCTGCTCTGTGATTGGATGCATGCCTGCGGGAGTTTCCCTGCTACGTCGAGAGAAGATACTCAGGAATCTGGAAGAGTGAACGGATGTTGCGCTCTCGTGAATATTGCGAAAAAGTACAGTGCTTACCTCTTGCAAGCCGCACCAAGCAGTTGAAATCGAAACATCAAAAAGTTTGTGCAAGGAAAAGGAATTCAAAACCGCCGAGTGGTCGAGCATCCACGCTATAGCAAAGCGGAGGCGAATTTTCTTGGCACTGTGGAAAAAAGTGCCGGCGGTAAACCAGATTTTTTTTCTACAAGACGGGCATCTTGCAAATCTGCAACCATACTTTCGCCCGGAGGTGTAAGTGCTGCAGGAGCGACAAATGAGTTTCCCGTCCGGAAACAAGTGCTTGAACACCTCTTCAACGCAATCTTCTTCAGTAGGGAATTCCTGGTCGAACTGCTCTTTCAAAAGGCTAATTCGATCTTCATCCACTCTGCTGTGTTTCTTGTTGTTTTCTCTCGATGTCATAAGGCTACTCCAGGTTCTTCTAATTCTTAGACGAGAAAATCAAGTCAAGGGTTCAAATTGATCTCTTCTTGGAAAGCACAAGGGCTGCGGTACCTTTTCCGAATTCGGAAAAGGTACCGCAGCCCTTGTGCTTAAGACCCCGAAAGCTTGGCCTATTAAGGGCTCTCAAGGCAAGGACAAAAGTTCAATTTAAGACCCTGGAATCCTACTTTGCAGGCGCAGTCGCTCTGTTGACTACTTTGGAACCCAACTCTTTCACCTGTGCGTCAAGATCCTTGAATTCATCCATGGAAAAAGACGCAGCTGTGCTTAGCTTGCTCCTCAAATCGCAAATACGCTTATATGCATCGTTCAAAACGTTTTGCTTGCAGCCCTTTAGCGCTTGGGCGATTTCTTTTACAGCTTCTACTGAATGACAAACAAGCAATAAATCATTGCCAGCCTCAAGTGCACGAATAGATGCATCTGCGCTTCCGTACTTGGTTTTGATTGCGCCCATATCCATGTCATCTGTTACGGTGCAGCCGGTAAAATTCCACTTCTCTCTCAGTACCTTATGCACCATAGTAGGCGAAAGCGAAGCCGGTAAGTTAGATGGATCAACTTTCGGGTATGAAACATGTCCGACCATTAGAAGGTCCACAAGTGAGAGCATTTGCTTGAAAGGAACCCATTCAAGCCCTTCCAGTTCTTCGAGACTTCTGTTTACCGTAGGAAGGTCATTATGTGGATCTACATTCGCATGGCTGTAACCAGGATAATGTTTGCCGCAAGAGAGAATTCCCTCATTCATCATAGCTTCAGCAAATGCACTTGCGTTCGCTATGACTTCTTCGCTATTTTGTCCGTAGGTTCTGTCCCTTAATGAATTCTCGTTTTTCTCATTAACCAGGGTATCCAGAACCGGCGCCAGATTTAGGTTGAAACCAAAAAGCCTCAGGAGCTTTCCGGTTAACCTGCCGTGTTCTTTAATTAATGAACGATCTCCATGTTCTGCAAGACTTTTGGCGCTAGGTGGCTCACTCATGAATTCCTTGAGTCTTGATACGCGCCCACCTTCCTGGTCTATTGTAATAATTGCTTTGTGCTCTACTGAGTCTTGAAGTGAATTTGTAAGCTCACGAAGCTGCTCGGGGCTCTTCATGTTACGGGCAAAGAGGATGAAACCCGATGGCTGCACTTCTCTTATAATTTCAGCCGTGCTTTTGTCCAGAGTCGCTCCTGGCACACCCATTACTATGAATTCGCCACCCGTAAATTTGTGCATTAGCCAGCTCCTTTTGCTATGCAAACTAGAAGCCCTCTATTCTATTTGCAAATCTATGAGCAAAGTCCCCTTTGCTACCAATGTTCCAATTAATTTGCGACTTAATGAAAGAGCTTGAGGGACCGAGTTTGAGCAACGAAGTTATGTTTGAGGCAAGGGACTAGTCTATTTTCACTGATCCTTTCTGGGGACTGGTAAATAGCGAAGCCACCACCAGGGTCATCAAAGACCCAAACATTATTCGCCATGGAAAGGAAATCACCGGTATGCGAGCAAGAGTTTGGTTCGGAGCTGCGCCTGACATCTCTAGTATTTGGTTTGGCAGCCCACTCAGAATAGCTACAAAAACGAACCCAGCAATCATGCCGATGTAATTTCCGGTATCACTACCCCTGTTTTTTGTAAGCATTCCAAGCAAGAAAATTCCCAGAAGAGATCCGTAAGTGTATCCGAAGATGCCAAGCACTATTGGGATTATCCTTGAGTCTGGATGCTTTATTACAAAATATGCGGTGGAGCTTGCCACAACGATCATTAGTCCGGCGAAAATGAATGTAAAAATTCTTGCAGCTTTTACTGATGCCTCCCCAGACATTTTTCGCTCTCTGCCAGCCTGATAAAAGTCTCTTGTGCAACTCGTTGCCAGTGCATTAAGTGCTGCAGACAGAGAGCCCATGGTTGTAGCGAAAATTCCAGCAACAAGCAGACCTCTCAGCCCTGCGGGCATATATTTCAATATGAAGTAAGCAAAGATCTCGTTTGTTTTGGATGGCAAATCCGAATCGTTAACTTGTTGAAAAAACAAATGCAGAAGGATGCCGATTGTAAGAAAGATAAACCCGATCGGCAAGTCTGCCAGACCCGAACAGATTAAAGAAAGCCTGCTCTTTTTGTAATCGCTGGCGGTTAACATGCGCTGCACCATGTCTTGATCGGTGCCATGGGTGGCTAGTGTCATAAACGTTGATCCGAACAGCGCGGCCCAGACTGTGTATTCGGAGCAGAAGATATTCTTGATGTTTTTTGCAAAAGGCAGATTGTTTTCAATTCCTAGCGAGAACATTGAGAGATTCGTATGAGGGTCGCGGAGGAATTCACTTATTGAAGAGAACCCGCCCGGAAGACTTAGTATCAGGACTACAATTGCTGCAAAAGCGCCGCCGAACATTACGCCTGCTTGAATCAAATCAGTCCAGACCACAGCTTTGATTCCACCAACCGAAGTGTAAATTGCCGTGATAATCGTGATGAAGATCACAGAACTCAGGTAAACAAACAGCTGTTCGCTTGCATTTGGTTGTGCGCCTGTGATTAACGTAAAAGCAACGGCAAGAACTATCGCGGCTACGTAAAGACGGGCACCCGAGGCCAGAACTCTCGTGACTAGAAATATCGTTGAAGCTGCAGTCCTGGTTCCTCGTCCGAAGCGTATTTCGAGGTACTCGTAGATCGAGTATACGTTAAAATCGAAAAATGGTTTGATGAAAAGAAAAGCGACGATTATTCGGCCGATTACTGTTCCAACCGCCATTTGCAAGTAGGTATAGTTCATTAATTCATAGCCTTCACCGGGAGCTCCTATAAAAGTTGCTGCGCTGGTTTCTGCGGCAATGATAGATGCAAGCACGGCCCACCACGGAATCGAGCGTCCTCCCAGAGAAAAGTCTTCAAGATTGTCTTCTTTTTCGCCAAATTTCAAACCGATGTAAACTATGCTGATGAAATAGAACAATATGACAGCAAGGTCAATGGCGAAAAATATATCGAGTTTCATCTCTTTGCTAAGCTCTTTTCACGGAGATTTTGAGCAAAGGGTAGCATGGCTAGAGTTAAGTTGGGAAATTCAGTCTCGTTCAGCGCGATTTTCTAGTGTAATTCCAGTTCAGTCTATTTCAGCGCGATTTTCTAGTGCAATACCAGTTCAGTCTAGTCTAATATTCCAGTTCAATTGCTTTTCAATGCAAGCAGATCGTTTATCGCGGATTCAAGTTCGGAGAGAGAATACGGTTTTACTATGTAGGAGCTTACTCCGGCTTCCACTCCGCGCTGGCGGTCTTCGGCGTGCGAGCGCCCGGATGACATGAGAATAGGTGTAGTGCCGCCTTCGTCTCTGTAGGTTTTTGCTATTTCCAGACCATCCATGCCGGGCAGATTACCATCCATTATCGCCAGGTCGAAGTTACCGAATCTTATTTGCTCCAGACCATCGACACCCGAGCATACATGCATGACCTCGTGCTTTCTGAGTTCAAGAAACAAAATCGTATTGTCAGCAATGTCCTCGTCGTCTTCAATCAAGAGAATCTTAGCCATTTTAACCTCTCTCAAATCTGCCGATGCGCATCATTGAATTTGTACCCAAATTCCTAAATTAAATCCCTTTCCTGGAAGATCCTGTCCGGGATGCGATTTTGCAGCTTGTTCTCGAGTTCTGAAAGTTGTTTGTGCTCGGGTTCAGAAAGCAGCTTGTGCTCGGGTTTTGAAAACTGCTTTGCTCGAACTCACAGCAGATCTTGGAGAGAAAGTTGTTTGTGCTCGGGTTCAGAAAGCTGCTTGTGCTCGGGTTCAGAAAGCTGCTTGTGCTCGGGTTCAGAAAGC
>CAZTQO010000027.1:71313-95623 GCA_964615655.1 uncultured Candidatus Obscuribacterales bacterium
AGAAAGCTGCTTGTGCTCGGGTTCAGAAAGCTGCTTGTGCTCGGGTTCAGAAAGCTGCTTGTGCTCGGGTTCAGAAAGCAGCTTGTGCTCGGGCTCAGAAAGCGGCTTGTGCTCGGGCTCCATGAGCTGCGGCGAGTCGAACTTCACCGAGTTGACCCTGTCTGAAACCTCTGACAAAGTAATCAGCTCGTCCGGACAGGGGCGCAGCAAGCTCAGAAGGCTTCCTTGATCTTTCAATTCAGGGTCGAGCCAGTTCTCTTCTTGCGAAGGAGGCAAGATTACCGGCATGCGGTCGTGCACTGGCGACATTTTTTGATTTGCATCTGTGGTGATTATACTGAAAGTTCGCAGAAGCTCACCTGCTTCACTTTTCCACTCGTCCCAGATCCCGGCAAAAGCAAAAATGCTGTTGTCTTTTTTCCGGATTAAGTAAGGCTTTTTCTTGCCTCCTGTTTTTTTCCATTCGTAAAAGCCGTCGGCCGGCACAAGGCAGCGGCGCTTTAGCAGTGCCGTTTTAAACGAAGGTTTCTCGGCAAGCGTTTCACAACGAGCGTTTATCAGGGCTTTCGCTTTTTTTAAATCTTTCACCCAGAACGGTATCAGCCCCCATTTCAATTCTTCAATCACTTTTTGACCATTGTGACACAAAATCACCGGCAGTTTCTGTGTGGGAGCAATATTATACCTGGGGCTGAAGTCGATGAATACCTGCTTAACCCCGAAGCGCTCGGAGAGTTCTTGCTGGCTGCGAGCTAATGTGTATCGTCCGCACATCTTTGACAGCGCGTTTATGACTGGGCACTAAGGGCGGTGCCTTTAGCGCTTTTGTTTTGAACCGGTTGCCGGTACGAGCTGATTATTTTTGTAAGAATCTCGGCAGCTTTTCTGCATTCTTCTTCGGTGTTGAATTTGCCTGCGGTTATTCGCACCGAACCCAGTGCGTCTGATTCGCAGTAACCCAGAGCCGATACTACTTGCGATGGCTGTACAACTCCCTTTTTGCAAGCTGATGCTGCCGAGACGCAAAGCCCACGCAGGTCGGCTTGCAGAACTACGGATTCACCTTCAACTCCCGGTACCACTATACTTACATGCCCGGGAATCCGCTTTGCAGGATCGGAAGGACCTGTAAGTTTTACGCCTTCAAGCGTAGTCAGTTTTTCTGTAAGGATTGACTGCAGCCTTCTTAAATGGCTTGCAGTTGCTTCGAGTTCAATTCTTGCAAGCTCGGCAGCTTTCCCAAGCGCAATTATGTTTGGTAGCGGTTCTGTTCCCGGAAAAAGCCCCATTTCCTGACCACCGCCGAAAGCAATCGGCATGATATTAGACCCGCGTCGAACAAACAATGCACCGATTCCCTTGGGACCGAAAAATTTATGAGCAGACAAAGAAAGCGTATCTACCGCTGTGTCTTTAAGGCTCACAGCCAGTTTGCCCGGAACTTGAACTGCGTCAGTATGGAAGAAAATTCCATGCTCTTTTGCTATGGCCACACATTCGGCAATAGGCTGCACAGCGCCGATTTCATTGTTTGCCCACATGATGGAAATGATGCTTGTTTCTTTTTTGATCTGCTTATTGAGTTCTTCCGGTGAAATTATTCCGTTTGAGTCGACCTTGAGATAAGTGACCTGCCAGCCCTGAGACTCCAAATATTTTGCCGGTCCTGCGCAGGAAGGATGCTCAATCCCTGTGGTTATCAAATGCTTGCCTTTACCATTTGCCTGGCAAAAACGAGCGCGCCCTTGAATTGCTACGTTATTGCTGTAAGTGGCACAAGGGGTGAAGTAAACTTCATCTGGCTCACAAGAAAGAAGCGCGGCTACATGATTCCGCGCTTCGTCCATTGCTCGTCTGGCAATTGTTCCCATGTAGTGCACAGAAGAAGGATTTCCCCACCTGTCCTCTAAGAAGGGTAGCATAGCTTCCTTTACTTCCGGGCGCACCATAGTCGTTGCGCTGTTATCTAGATAAATGGTTCGCAGCATCTCTTTACTCCAGAGTCTGGCGAGAAAAACATATAGGCTCACATGTTAGCATGCTTGGCTTGCACCGAAACACAAAGACCTGAGAGAATCAGGCTTTTGAATGAACTCTAAGATTAGCTATTAAAATTGTTCTTTTACAGATCCCGAGAGTGACCAGAATATAATTCGTGTTTATCCGTTTTCTTTTGCTTGCTTGCCTGTTTGCCTCCGTTCTGCTCCTCAATCTTTGTTTGGGAGAGGTGCAATTGAGCTTGAGCGAGCTTCTTGACTCGGCAAACTCCTGGCTCAAGCATATTGATTCTGCAAATACTGCAAATCAAATCCTCTTCGATATTCGACTGCCCCGGGCACTTGCAGCCGCTCTTGTTGGGGCGGCTCTTGGAATTTCCGGGTATCAGCTGCAATCTCTCTCAAACAACGGTCTTGCAGATCCTTACCTGACCGGGGTCTCGAGCGGCGCCGGGCTTGCGGTTGCGCTTTCTGTAATTGCCGGCGTTGACTTTGGCCTGATTCCGATGATTTCACTTGCCGGTGGTATGGCTGCAGCTTTTGTTGTATTACTGATGGCAAAAACAGCTAAAGGCATTTCTGTATCCAGGCTATTGCTCTCGGGGGTGGCGCTTTCGGCATTCTGTGGCGCAGTCATTACTATTTTGATTTGCTCCGGACAGGGAAGTCTCAGATCTCAAGGGATATACTACTGGCTGGCTGGAAGCGTCAGCGGCAAGAGCTGGACCGATCTTGCAAGCACAGGTGTATACATTGCAGCCGGAGCTTTGCTTGCATTTGTAACCAGCAAACCGCTCCGCTTGCTTTCGCTTGGCTCCGATCAGGCTGCAGCCTTAGGTGTGGATGTGGGGCGGGCCCAGCTTGCAGTTCTTCTTTCGGCGATTTTGCTTTGCAGCTCAGCGGTCTCATTGAGCGGTATTGTCGGATTTGCAGGTCTTGTGGCCCCCTATTTTGCCAGGCAAATGTTCGGCCGCGATGAGCGTGCCCATATTATCTCTTCGGCTTTCGTCGGGGCGGTTTTTGTATTGCTGAGTGATCTGGCTGCCAGGACGCTTTTTGCAGCCCACGAGCCGCCGCTTGGAACTTTGCTTTCCCTTGTCGGAGGACCGTTTTTTATTTATTTGCTTATGAAAAAGGAGGATGGGGTTTACAGACTTTGAAATGAGCGATTCCGAATTCATAAAAATCAAGAACCTGATAGTCGGCTGGAATCAAAACCGGCCTGTTTGTTCTATTTCGGAGCTGAATCTGAAAAAGCAGAGTATCAGCGTACTTTGCGGTCCGAACGGGGCCGGCAAGTCCACGCTTCTTAAGACCATTGCAGGACAGCTCAGTATGCTTGCGGGACAGATTGAAATCAACGGCAAACGACAGGAGGAACTGAGCCGTAGCGAGCTTGCAAAACTGCTGGCATTCGTGCCTCAGTTCCTTGATACAAAGCGATCACTTAGTGTTGAAGAGTGGGTGGCTCTCGGCCGCAATCCGCATCAAAAGTGGTGGTCCTGGCAGGCAAGCAGTCTTGATCGCCAGAAAATTGCTGAAGCGCTCAAGCGTACCGAATGCAGTTTGCTGAAAGACAAGTTGATGGATGCACTTTCTGGTGGTGAAAGACAGCGTGCCTTGATTGCGATGGCTCTGGCCCAGGAGCCTTTATTCATGCTTTTAGACGAACCTACGGCCCATCTGGATTTCAGGCACCAGCTCGAGTTGCTTGATCTTTTGAAGCAGTTGAAAAAAGAAGGGCTGGGCATACTGATTGTTTTGCATGATTTAAATTTGGCCTCTCGAATTGCCGACGAAGTGGTTTTGCTCAAGACCTGCAAGAGCGGCGCAAGCGAAATTGCAGCGCAGGGACCGGTTGAGCAGGTGCTCAATTCTGAAATCCTCAAAGAGGTTTATGAGGTGGAAATGGAGATCGTAAAAACCGGGCAGGGTTTTGCCGGCTATTTTGCACGGTCTTTGAGCAATGCTGATTCTCTTTGATAACGATTGTCTTTAATAACGATTGTCTTTGATAGCTCATTGTCTTTGATAGCTCATTGTCTTTGATAACTGATTGTCTTTAATAGCTCATTGTCTTTGATAACTGATTGTCTTTAATAACGATTGTCTTTGATAGCTCATTGTCTTTGATAGCTCATTGTCTTTGATAGCTCATTGTCTTTGATAGCTCTTTGTCTTTAGTAGCTGCTTCGTTATTAATCGCTGAAAAAATGAATCATTTTGCGGCTGACTTCGTCTGCTGCTTCGTTTTGCACCCAGTGTCCGGCCGCTGCTATTCTGTGAATGCTCAAGTTAGGAGCCAGTTCCGAAAGACCATCCAGAAGCTTGACTGAAAGAGCCAGATCCTTTTCGCCCCAGATGACCAGCGTTTCTGCTTCGGTTTTCGCCTGTCTTGCAAGTTCTCTTGCGTCTTTGAACCTGAACATGGCCCGGTAATAGTTGAGCGCAGAATGCAATGCCTGCGGGCGTGATATAGCCTCAATATACCTGTCGATTTCAGCCTCGCTGAATGCTTCGCACTTTGTTTTTCTGAAAGTCTTTCTCAGATAGCTATAGTTGTTTGCCCGTAGTAACAGTTCCGGCAGGAACGGTAGCTGGAAGAAAAGCACATACCAGCTCATGAACATCTGAGGGGGTGTTCGCACCTTGCGGGCAAAGATTTTTGGATGAGGTGCATTCAGGATAACGAGCCTGTCCAGAAGCTCCGGGTATTGACCGGCTAAAGTCCAGGCTATTACGCCGCCCCAGTCATGTCCGGCAAGATGAACGCGCTGGTAGCCGCTTTCTTTTATAAGGCAGGCTATGTCTTCTACAATTAATCTCAAATGGTAAGAGCTTACACCATGCGGCTTATCAGATAAGTTGTATCCTCTTAAATCAGGCGCGAAAACATGAAAGCCGGCATTTCGGAGCGCGCTAATTTGATGTCTCCAGGAGTACCAGAACTCAGGAAAGCCGTGAAGCAAGAATACCGCCTTGCTTTTGCTATCTTTTGCAGGTTTTGCTATAGCTACGTTCAGTCCGAGCAACCCCTGCATCCTTTCAAAGCTAATGTTTTCTGTTTGATTCAAAATACCTGATCCTGATCAAGGGTTTTTCCCAGTGTAGTTACTTGATTTTGTTTGCATAATGGTCGAGACTCTCAAGATTTTTCAAACTCTTTTGTTATTTATAAGGGTGCGATTCTTTAGTTTACTGGACCTTAGAAACTTGTTAGTAGCTGTTTGATTTGCCACTGCAAAGTCATTGGGCTTGCACAAGCACGTATTTTTCCGGAGGAAACCGCATGAAGAAAGTCATTTTAGCAATTTCGGCCGGACTCTGTGCCTTTACAGTGGCTGCGCCTGCGATGGCAGACGGTTATGCCACTCCGGGGAGCGGGTCCATAAAGATCAATAAAGATAAGCTGGACAAAGTCGAATTCAACAGGTCGCCATTAAGACTGCAGGTGCTTGACACAAGACCGATAGTTTCAGACCTGAGAACACCTGAGCGGCAGCCGGATACTTTTGAATTCCGTTTGCAGCCTTTGCCTGCACAACCGGGCAGCAACACTGTTTATGCCGATCCCGATAGAGGAGGATCGGCACAGATGCCGTTCCGGCGCGGACTTCCAATGGTAAACACTTCCGGGCTTGCTCCGGCAAACTCGATGTTTGAAACCAACGTTCCGCGCCATCCGGTGGTTTCGAACAACTTGCCTCAGGGCCATGGCGTACCGATTGCAGGCCCGCAGGGCAGTTTTGCCGGACCGCCACGGTTTGGCAGCCAGAAAATATTGAGTGGCTCATTGAAGCCTGGTCAACAACAGTTGAGTGCCGTACCGGTCAGGACCTATGGCAGCGATTACAGAAATTCTGCTGTCAGTACCAGTCGTCAGGATGTCAAAACACAGGTTTCCGGAACGATTCGCCAGAGCCCGCTCATAGGCCGTTTGCAGCAAAAGTAGCTATGAACACAAGAAAAAGTCCTTGTAAAAACAGTCTGCAAAAGCAGACCTGAAAAACAACGCTTGAAGAAACCTGTTGGTTTGAATTGAAACACAGAGGGGATGCTTAAGCATCCCCTCTATTCCTCTAAATCACTAAACTGCTTTTAGCGGCAACGTCCCCGGTTATAGTTGTAGCCGCCGCGATTTCCACCGTAATAGGGAGGGCAGGTCGGAAATGGATTATGACGTGGATATTGCGGGTAGCGGCGATCCCAACCGCCACGATCCCAACCGCCACGATCCCAGCCGCGATCATGATGACCTCGATGGTGGTGGCGATCTGAAATTACGCCGCCGATCACACCGCCGATTACTGCACCGAAAAATGCTGCTGCTGCTTCGTCTCCTCCGCGGCGATCGTAGCACCCGTTGTTTGGATAACAGTTGTATCCAACTCTCTGCACAGGCTGTACTTCCTGCACCGGAGCGTATACCTGAGCCGGCCTGCCGTTGTTTTCTATATAAACGTTGTTTGCATATACGTTTACGTCGCCGCCTTGCCTGCTGTTGATCACAGCATTTTGATAGTCCCGATTATCTTGCGGTGTCCATTGAACGACTGCTCGACTATCGCCAGCCTGGTGATAGTCATAGTTATTCTGGACCTCCGGACGAGAAGGTGAGGGGTAGTCCATAAATTTTCAATCTCCCGAGCTCTCAAACAACCCAAACAAAAAGGTGCCAAGCCATTACCAGGTTCAATTAAAGCTGAACGCCGAAAGATGTCAATGGGAAATCTACGCTCAAGCGGTGGAAACGCTTGCAAGACACAGGTTATGGGGACCGACGCTTAAGCTGGCGCCGGCATGAAAGTCTCTAATCTGCAAAAGACGACTCTATGAAGGCTATGGAAATTATTTGCTAGATTCGGAACTCCGGAATCCCTAAACCCCCTAAACCCTTTAAATAGCCTGCCAATGTTAAATGTGATGCCACTGTAAATGGTGCCGGAACAAGTCCGCGAAATTGAGGAGTGAATTCAATCTAGGTAGTTCTGCAAAGACAACTCTCTGCAAAGACAACTCTCTGTAAAGACAATTCTCTGTAAATACAACTCTTTGAAAAACCGTTATTAGTGTTGAGCCAAGAACTGCCAGATACGCGGCAAATACAGAGCCGCGCCTATCAAAAGCGAACTTACGGAAGCGCAAACCACAGCTCCGGCTGCTATATCTTTTGCATCTTTTGCAAGATTGTTGAACTCACCACCGGTAAACATGTCAACTGACTTTTCGATGGCCGTGTTAAGCAACTCTGCGGTAACAACCAGCCCGATTGCCAGGAAAAGCAGGGCCCAGCTTGTGCTGTCGAAATGCAAATAAGCTGCAAGACTTACTGCAAGCACAGCCATGCAGCTGTGAATTTTCAAATTGCGTTCTGACTGAAATGCAATAAACAGTCCACGAATAGCGTGGTAAAAGGACTCGAGCAGGCTCGATGTCCGTTCGACTCTCCGCCGCCAGACCCGCGGGATTATGGACCGCCTCGAGTCGGGAATCAAATCCCTTACGTTTGATCTTTCTTTTGTTGCACGACGCATTGGATACCTGAAAATCTTTGCTTGCAGATAAGCTGCTGCTAAACTACATTCGCCATTTCGACGATAGCACGTCGGCGACAAATTGGGTTGTTTTTAGGCACAACTAATACAAGCTTTGATTCAAAATTTACTCATTACTTACATTTCATCGCGTATATCCGCAGGCAGACAATATCTCTTTCTGCCTCGAAAACATATCCTTTTCGCCTTCCTTGCTCTCATGATCAAAACCCAAAATATGCAATAAACCATGAACGAACAAAAAAGATAATTCGCGCTCTAAAGAATGTCCGTATTCCTCAGCCTGCTCCACTGCTTTCTCCGCCGAAATGATAAGTTCACCGATTTCAAAAGGTAGCCCGAGATCCATGAAACTTTCCTCTTCTTCAAGAGGAAAAGAAAGCACGTCTGTTGCATAGTTTTTTCCGCGCCATTTATTGTTCAGTTTTTGTATTTCTTTGTTACTTACAATCACCACACTAAGATGAGCAGATTCCTGCAATTTTTTTCGTTTTGCATCTTTTATGAACGGCGCCGGTCTTTTCTTTAGATTGTCTAATGTTCCAGCAAACAGTTGCACTGCAGCTTTCTTGAACCATTTCGTATCCAGTTTTACACGTCTCTGACGGTTAGTTATAAGCAGCTGTGAAGCCATATGTTGTCCTTGCCAAACTTGTCATGTTAGAATTTGTTTCGGAATACATTCTATTGTCGTAGACAGATGTCTAGTCTACGGCAATTCGCTTTTGGACCTCTTTGGGGCCGGGCCCGGAAAGAGAAATATTGTACTGAATGCAAAATCTAGAACAAATCCTGAATCTGGCAGAGACCGAAGCCCAAGCAATGGGGCTTGCAGTACTTGACCTCAGGTTCAGCCAGCAGGGCAGACGGCGAACCCTGGAAATCACTATCTTCAGAAAGGGCGGCCGGGTTTCATTGAACGATTGTGAAGAATTGAGCCGCAAGCTAGACAAATTGTTTGACGCGCAGGAGCCGCCACTGGTGGAAGGCGCTTATTTGCTCGAGGTGCAGAGTCCCGGTCTTGACCGGGTTCTCAAGTCCGAAAGAGAATTTCGTTTATTAAGAGGCGAACTTGTAGAAGTGAAAAGCAAAGACCAGATCGAGCATTTGGGCTTTAGCTTCAAAGGGCGGCTTGGGTCTTGTTTTCAAGGTGTGCTTGAAATTACAAATCCGGAGCCAATGCTAAACGAAAGCAAAAAGCAAAAGAAAAAGCTCAAAGTTCCGGAGCCACAGATTGCACTTCCGGAGAGCCTTTCACTTGATCTTACCCGGGTAAGTCATGTGCGCCTCTACCTGTCCGAGCTGGTCCCCGAGGGCTAGGAAGCGCTGGCTTTATCTTCGAAAACGGGCATTCCTGCAATAGCTCCGAAGAACAGCATAAAACAAGAGAAATAGAAGAGCGAAGATAAACAAGAAGAGAAGATAAACAAGAAGCGAAGATAAACAAGAAAAGAAGATAAACAAGAAAAGAACGAAGAGCGAACTGAAAAAACACAACAAAAAAAAACAAGACAAAAGAACTACAACTAAATAGCTACAACTAAATAACTAAAACTAAATACGGAGAATTACAATGATCAAGATAGGCGAGAAACTTCTGGAAGCAGCCGAGGAACTCGAAAGGGAGCGAAATATCCCTCAGGAGGAATTTATTTCCTATGTTTGCGATGCGATTGTTGCCGCCTATAAGAAAAAAGTGCCCGACCATGATGTGGAAGGTGTAAGAGCCATATTTGACGCAGAAACCGGCGAAATCGGCATTTTTGCCCCCAAAGAAGTTGTTGATGAGGTCGGAAACGAATATCACGAAATCGGAATTGAAGAGGCAAAAGATCTTATCCCTGATGTCACTGTCGGTGAAGTGCTTGAAATCGAAGTGACTCCTTCTGATTTCTCGGAGTTTGGAAGAATAGCGGCACAAACAGCCAAACAGTTGATTACTCAGCGATTGCGCGAAGCAGAAAAAGAACTGATCAAAAAAGAATTTGAAGCCAGGAAAGGAACCTGTACCACCGGTCAGATTGAACGTATCGAAGTTGTTGGTGACAACCGCACCAACGTTATCGTAAATCTCGGGCGGGTTGAGGGCTGTATGCCCAGCAAAGAACAGCTTCCCGGAGACAGCTATAGAGTTGGAAACCGGGTAAGAGTTTATGTGCTAGAACTCAGAGACTCCGGCCGCGTGCCCCAGATTATTGTTTCGCAGGCTCATCCGGAACTGGTGCGTGAGCTCTTCGAACTCTATGTCCCTGAAATTGAGGACGGAACCGTAGAGATAAAGTCGATTGCCCGTGAAGCCGGTTACAGAACCAAAATCGCAGTGCATTCTGAAGACCCGGATGTCGATCCGGTGGGAGCCTGTATCGGCACCCGCGGTGTCAGAATCCAGAACGTGGTTGCCGAACTAAGAAATGAGAAAATTGATGTGATCAGATTCTCCGGCGACCCGGTGGATTACATATCAAATGCATTGAGCCCTGCTCGCATCGAAACAGTGGCTCTTTATGAAGATGAAAGTGGTGGCAAACGGGCTGAAGTGATTGTTCCTGATGATCAACTCAGCCTGGCAATCGGCAGAGGAGGACAGAACGTGCGTCTTGCGGCCAAGCTTACTGCCTGGAAAATCGATATTAAATCTAAGAGCCAGGCTGATGGTTCTTTTAAGATGGCTGACACAAAACGGTAGTCGGTGACGGAGTGTTGAGAGTCTGGACGAGAAAAAACAAATAAAAGATAAAAGTAAAATCAGATTGCGGCTTTGCCTGGCTTGCCGGCAAAAAGCCTGTCGCAGTGAGATGATCAGGCTTACCTATGACAGCAAGCGCAAGGAAATTTGTCTTAACACTGGCAATGGTCAGGATCGCTTCATTTGCGGAAGATCCGTTTATTTGTGTCGCAATATTTCATGCGTCGAACAAGCTCTAAAAGGCGTCAGGCTCAGGATTGCACTGGAGGGACGCAGGCAGAAAAAGCAAGAGGCGCGCAGGCAGCTTGCCTGGCCGCTTGAGTCACAACTTATCCATACTCTAAGGTCAAGTTGTACAGAAGCATTAGAAACATGCCAAAATACTCCAAGGAAGGAGGGCGATTGATGGACGATCGTGTGCGAATTTATGAGTTAGCGCGCCAGATGAACCTGCCGAATCAGGATGTCATCACTGGCCTGCGCGAACTTGGCTATGACATCAAGAGCCATTCAAGCACTGTCGATAAAGGCGCTGTGGGTCAACTCATTTCTCATCTGGGCAAAAAGAAACAGAAGGGAGACAGCAAGCCTGCTGCCAAGACTACTGCTGCCGCGGGCAAAGCAGCCACGAGCAAAGCAGCACCACCGCCGGCTCCTGTAGTTAAGCCCAGGGTTCTGGCAAGGTACCGCCCAAGCAAAGATGTTGCTGCCGAACCGGTGCAGGAGCAAGCGCCGGCCGCTGCTCCCCCTGATAAACCGGGGCTTCTAGAGAAAAAGGAAGCAGGCACGGCTCCGGAAGCTGTGGTTGCAAAGCAAACAGAAGCCGAAAAGTCCGAGAAGACTGAAAAGACTGAGAAAAGTGAGAAGGTAGAGACTCAAGCACCAGCTGCAGAAATCAAAAGCCAGGAAGTTTCCGAGAGCATTCAGGAAAATCCGAAGGCTACACAGGCTCTGCAGGAAAAAAGTCCGGAAGCCGAAAAAACAGAGGCTGAGCCGGAGCCGGAGTCAGCTGTCGGCACAAAAGAGGAAGAAGTTATTGAAGAGGAAGAAGATGAGGAGCCAAAAGAAAGCGGGTCAAAACCAGTACAGGCTATGCGCCCGATGACTCCATCAGTCCCGATAAGAATTGCGGCTCCTTCTCTGAGAGCCACACCACCACGCCCCCCAAAACACAGACCCGGTTCCGGGCAGCGCCATTCTGAAAAAAGGGAAGAAAAATCCAAGCCGGCTGCTGTTACTGTCGAGATACCGAAAGAAATAGCACTCACTTCGGATGTGACAGTTAAAGCGCTTGCAGAAAAGATGTCTGTTGATGAAACGGAAGTCATTAAGCGTCTGATGATGAAAGGCTTCATGCGTACGATCAATCAACTTGTGGAGCTTGAACTGGCACGAGAACTTGCAACCGAAATGGGTTACGGCTTGCAGACTCTAGAAGAAATTCAGCTTGAAGAAGATCTGAAAGAAGAAGAGAAAAAGGCCGAAGAGCGTAAGGCTGCAGAAGACCTGAGCGATGATGAAAAAGCTGCGCTTGTACCCAGACCGCCCGTGGTCACGATTATGGGCCATGTGGACCATGGTAAAACCAGTCTTCTTGATGCAATCAGGCAGGCCAAATTTTTGCTTACCGATGCTGAAGCAGGCGGTATCACTCAGCATATCGGTGCTTATCACGTAGAAGTTAAAGGTGAAGACGGGCAATTGCGCCAGGTAGTATTCCTGGATACTCCGGGTCATGAAGCTTTCACGGCTATGCGTGCCCGAGGAGCCCGCTGCACGGATATTGCAATTCTTGTAGTTGCTGCAGACGACGGTGTCATGCCTCAAACTATCGAGGCTATAGACCACGCCAAAGCTGCAGGTGTTCCGATTATTGTTGCTGTAAACAAAGTAGATAAAGCCGGCGCCGACCCGGACCGGGTGCTTGGTCAGCTAATGGAACATGGTTTGCTGCCTGATAGATTCGGCGGCGAAACAGTTACGGTGAATGTTTCTGCCAAAAAGCGCACAGGACTAGACGAACTTCTGGAAATGATCTTGCTTGTAGCAGATATGCAGGATCTTAAAGCAAATCCGGACAAGCTTGCCTCTGGCGTGATCGTAGAAGCGGAGCTTCATAGAGGCAAAGGTGCGGTGGCAACAGCCCTAGTTCAAAACGGCACCCTGAGAATGGGAGATATTCTGGTCGCCGGCGGAGTTTTCGGCAGAGTCAGGGCTCTATTGGATGATCGGGGTCAACAAGTAAGAGCCGCCGGTCCGTCCATGCCTGTAGAGGTACTTGGTCTGCCAGAAGTGCCGAGAGCCGGAGATCGATTCGATGTATTCGAAGATCTGCAAACAGCCAAGCAGATGGCTGAGCAAAGAAAGGAAGCAGAAGTCGAAAAACGCGCTCACAGAGTTACGCTCGAGTCTTTACACGACCTGGTTGAACAGGGTGAAGTCAAAGACCTGAACATAATTGTAAAAGCAGATGTGCTTGGAACTGCCGAAGCGATTGCAGATCAGGTACGCAAGCTGAGCACCAAAGAAGTGCAAGTTCGCGTATTGAGAGCAGCCACTGGTGACATTTCGGAAAACGATGTTAACCTGGCCACTTCATCAAACGCGATTGTAATAGGCTTCAATGTCCAGCCGGACCCGAATGCAAGTAGAGCTGCCGAGGGTGCCGGTGTCGATATCCGCACCTACAATATCATTTACGAAATTATCGACAATCTCGGGGATGCTATTCAGGGACTCCTGCAGCCTATAAAGGAAGAAGTGCAGATTGGCTCTGCCGAAGTAAGGCAGGTTTTCAAATTTGGCAAGAATCAAATGATTGCTGGCTGCTATGTGCTGTCGGGTAAATTGCAAAGAGGGGCAATCGCTCGTATAATGCGTGGTGATACACAGATTTATGACGGCAAAATTGATACCCTGAAACGATTTAAGGATGATGTCAAGGAAGTTGCCCAGAATTTCGAATGTGGTGTGAGCTGCGATAAATTCAATGACATCCAGGAAGGCGATATTATCAATGCTTTCATCATCCTGGAAAAGAAGCGTGAAAGGTAAGTAAACAGCTCGTTTTCGGGAGGCTAAAAACATGTCTACTCCCCGTAATTTGAGAGTCGCGCAGTCGATTAAAAGAGAACTGTCTGACATGATTCTGCGTGGTCTTAAAGATGAGCGCATAAGCGGCATTGTATCTGTGACTGACGTTGAATGTTCGTCTGATTGCAGGCGCGCCAAGATTTTTATTTCAGTTTTTGGGGAAGAAGAACAGCAGCAATCGACAATGGATGCATTAAATGATCATGCCGGTGAAATTAGAGGTGAGCTCTGCCGCAGATTGCAGCTGCGTTTTGCCCCGGAGGTCAGTTTCAAGCTCGATAACTCTCTTGAGCGAGGTGCAAAAGTTTCCGCGCTCATAAACAAGATTTCCCGTGGAGAAATTTAGCAGGGGCGCTTTCATAAACGTAAATAAGCCATCAGGCATGACTGCCCATGATGTCGTAGCAGTGCTTAGAAAACTGACAGGTATGAAACAGGTCGGGCATTCAGGCACACTTGATCCAATGGCCACCGGAGTGCTTCCGATTGCGGTCGGAAAAGCCTGCAGGCTGATTCGCTTTCTTGCTGACGACAAAATTTATAGGGCGGAAGTTTTGTTTGGAAGGAGCACCGATACGGATGACATCGAGGGTGCAGTGCTGAAAAGCAGCCCGAGCCTTCCGGAGCTAGCAGAGATTTCCAGCGGTCTTGAACAATTTCGCGGCAGGATTAAGCAGACCCCGCCTCTTTATTCGGCTATTCATATAAAAGGCCGACGCCTCTACGAGTTAGCGCGCAAGGGAGAAAAACCGGAGAAAATTCCTCAGAGGGAAGTGATTGTTCATTCGATAGATTTGCTTGACTACCGTATTGATGAGGAACTCGGGCTTCCTGTTTTGAGTTTACGAATTCATTGCTCAACAGGAACCTATATACGTTCTATAGCAAGAGATCTCGGTGAATTGCTGGGCAGCTGCGCTTGTTTGTTTTCGCTCAAAAGAGAAAAAGCCGGACCTTTTTGGATAGAAAGTTCGTTGACTCTTGAAGAACTGAAACATCTGGCTATTGAAACAAAGCTACAGGAGGCATTTCTGAAGCCGGACGAGCTAATTAAGCTACCCCGGGTTGAGCTTGAAAGGGAGCAGGCGAGGCGCTTATCACATGGTCAGCAAGTTCAGCTGGACTCTGTTTTCTTTTCATTTCCCGAGTCGTCGATAGTGTTTTCCGGTTCAGAATTTTATGTGCTTGCACTGGAAGCAGATAAGCTGCTTGCTGTTTGTAGCCTGCCTCAGTTTGCGAGCTTGTCTGACGGGCAAAAGCAGGATTTTCTCAAAACTTTGACTGAGAAATCAAAAGACGAATCATTTATAGTTGATTTGAAACCTGAGTTAGTACTTGCAGATGGAAGCAATTAACAAAAATACGATTCTTGCAATCAGCATTGTGCTGGAAGCCGGGCTTTTGCTTGTGGCAGCAGTCTGGATTAATTTAAGTCATCTGCAATTGCTTTCAAAATTCAGCTTGAATCCCCAGGCGTTTTTATGGGGTTTGGCTTTTTCAATTTTGAGTACAGCTGTTTCATTGTGCTGCTTCGCGCTTGGCAAGCGGCTTGGCTTTTTTGCTGAATTGCGAAAAATGACTCAAGATTTTCTGCTGCCGATTCTTGCTTTGCTCGGCCCTCAAGACATCCTGTTCCTGGCGCTTTTATCCGGCTTTTGTGAGGAAGTCTTTTTCAGGGGAGTCATGCAGGCTCATTTTGGACTTTTGCTAAGCAGTCTGGTTTTTGGGGTCTTTCATGATCCGACCCTGAAGCAAAAGGCATATGTAATTCTTACTTTTATTGCCGGACTGGGTCTGGGCTATCTCTACCAGTTAACGGGAAACCTCTGGTCTTGTATTAGCGCACATGTTTTGCATAATCTGCTTGCGATGCTACTGCTTCGTTATTGCATCAAAGTTGATGACAATGCGGGATGATGCAATAGAGCAATGAATAAGGCCCAAAGGAAATAAAGCCATGAATAAAACGGGTCCGGAAACAAAGCCATGAATAAAACGGGTCCGGATTTTACTCCAGACCCGCTTTTCGCATAATGCTTATCGTAACTACAAGCGCTTATCTGCGTTTCTTGGCTGACTTCTTGGCAGCTTTTTTGACTGGCTTAGCGGCTTTTTTGGCCGGTTTGGCAGCAGCTTTTTTGGCTGGCTTAGAAGTTTTCGATTCTGCTTTCGGCGGTGCCGGAAGCTTGCTGCGTCCATCAACGATATCTTTCAGCTCTTGTCCAGCACGGAAAGCGGGAACCTTTGCTGCTTGAATGGTTAGCTTCTGGCGCGGATTTTGCGGATTAACACCTGAGCGTGCTTTGCGGTGTCTGCGTTCGAATGTGCCGAAGCCGACGAGCATAACTCTGTCGCCTTTGGCCAATGCACCTGTTATGGTGTGCAGGATTGCATTAACTGCATTGCCGGTTTGCTGTTTGGTTTGTCCGGTTATATCAGCAACAGCGTTGATTAAATCTGCTCTGTTCATCGAGCTACCCCCTAACCTATACCTATAAATTGTTTCTGTATGAAACGTGATGAATACTAACACCGTATAGGTTCGTGTTCAAGTAGGATCGCGGGTCAAAAGTGTATGATCTGATGAGAAATTATGATGAATCAGTCCCCGGATACTATAGCCGCAATTTCTACAACGCCTGGCCCGGGCGCGATTTCAGTGTTGCGTCTCTCTGGTAAAAACGCCGAAAAAATATTGCAGAAAATTTTTTCGAAAAGAGCAGATTTAAACTCCGAAATTTCAAATGTCGAAGTGCCGCTTATTAAAAGCCACTTCGCCAAGCATGGGTATATATACGATCCGTCCACTAAAGACATAATTGATGAAGTGCTGGTCATTTTTTACAGGGCGCCGAATAGCTACACAGGCGAAGACCTCGTTGAAATCTCGTGTCACGGTGGACCGATTATTTGCAACGAACTTCTAGCTCTTTTAGTTAGAGAAGGTGCAAGACTGGCCCGCCCGGGAGAGTTTACTGAAAGAGCCTTTGTTAACGGCAAAATGGACCTTACCCAGGCTGAGTCTGTTATGGACATCATTCAGGCAAAAACTGCAAAACAAGGACGAAAGTCTGTATCAACATTGACCGGAAGGCTTGGAAGCCAGATTAATTCGTGCCGCAGCGAGTTGATGAATTTGCAAACGCGAATTGTAGCCGGCATAGATTTTCCGGAAGAGATAGGAGATGCTCCAGAACCTGAAATAGAACATGTCGTCAAGGGGGTGCTGGAGAAGCTGAAGATGCTTGCCTCAAGTGCAAGAGCCGGCAAATTTTTGAGGGAAGGATTGAAGCTTGCTTTAGTCGGTCGACCCAATGCAGGCAAATCGAGTTTACTCAATCAACTGCTTAAATTCGAACGAGCAATCGTTACCGAGATTCCCGGAACCACAAGAGATTCTATTGAGGAAATACTCGATCTTGAGGGCATTCCTGTGACTTTGATAGATACGGCCGGAATCAGGCATACACAAGATCGTGTAGAACAGATAGGTATTGAGCGTAGTAAACGTGCAATTGAAGAGTCCGATCTGGTTTTATTGCTCTTAGATCTTATGGAAGGATTTGCCGAACCTGAAAAACAGATACTTGCTTATGCAGAAGGAAAGCCTGTTCTATTGGTCGGAAACAAAGTTGACCTTATAGAAGCAGACCTGAACTTTAATTCCTGCTTGAGTGAAATAAGAGAAAAAATTTCAAGCAATCTCATGACAACGGAGCTTGTGTCAAGCGTTCTTATATCGGCAAACACAGGAAAGAATCTGAATGAGCTTAGCAAAGTCATCGAGGATTGGGTCTATAAGGATATGATCGAGAGGGATGCTCCGTCCCTGAATATGAGGCAATCTGCTCTATGTACGAAAGCTGCTGTTTGTCTGGTGAACGTTCTTGAGACACTTAATGCTGAAATGCCACAAGATTGCATTGCATCAGATCTAAAGATTGCTATAGACGCACTCTCTGAAATATCAGGAGAGACCGTGAGCGAGGAGATAATATCTGAGGTTTTCGCCAGATTTTGTATAGGTAAGTAAGAAATGGCTATTTTGCAATCAGAGGAAAAGGACTGTCCCTCAAGCCTGGAGTTCCGGGCCGGGGAAAAACAACTTGTTGAGCGACCTGTGCAGGATGAATGTTGGCAACGGTTAACTTTGTGCCTTAAGAGCGGTGACAACCAGATGACCAGCAATCCCGGGGAAAATTGCAGTGTTTGCCGCACGCCCAGTGATGAGCTTGAAAGCTTTGCCAGCCAACTTGAAGGTTTATTGAAAGGTCAGAAGCAGAAGGTAATTTTCGAACCTAATGAACCGTCCTTTGAGTTGTGTTTTGAAAGATCGCGTCGGGCCGGAATTAAAGTGGAAGCGTGGATTGATGCCGGCAACGCCAAAACGGGATTTTACACCTGGGATGCAGCTGGTGTTCGCTTTTTCACAACCGATGAAAACCTGGCTGAGTTTATTAATGAAATTCGCCGAGAATTCTGATTGTAGAAAAAAAACAATAATGGAAGGACCACAGGAAAAGGCTAGGAAAAGCTAGGAAAAAGGCAATTGAAAACAATCAGTGTGCGCAAAATCAGGTCTGAACTCCTGAAACTATTAAGCCAGGTTGGGTCGGGAAAATTGAGCATGAAGGATGCCAGGCAACGAATTTCGGCTTTATTAGCGACCCTGGATTCAGGCGAAGAAATCATCATATTAAAGGATGGAGAGGCCATAGCAAAACTGCTCCCACTTGAATAAGCCGAGCCGATAGTAATTCATTGGGAGATTGTTCGTTCATGGCACTGACCACTTGAATAGGCTGTTGCAGGATTGTAATTAGAAATGGGTCCTTATTCCGAATTCGGAATAAGGACCCATTTCGATTCCTCTCACCGAGTATTTATTAAAATGCCTTAAGTGTTGTGCCGCTTTGTTTCATACATTTGCTGGTTTCATGCCGTTGAAACCGCGGTTTTGCTATGATGGCAGTCACGACGGCAGTTTGTATATGCCGCAGATAGGAGTTGCTTTGATGTCTCAAGTAGAAACCATGATTAACGTAGTGCTTCCGGATGGGAGCTCGAAGAGTCTTGATAATGGCTCGACCTGCGGAGATCTCGCCAAATCTATTTCGCAAGGGCTATTTCGTAAGGCCGTTGGTGGATTGATTAATGACGAGATTCGTGACCTTTCGACACCCTTAAATGATGGCGACAAGGTCAAGATTTTGACAGCAGACGATCCGGAGTCATATGAATTGTTGCGTCACTCAACTGCTCACGTTATGGCGCAGGCGGTTCAACGCATTTTTCCTCAAGCTAAAATTGCAATTGGTCCCACTATACAAGATGGCTTCTATTACGATTTTGAAATTCCCGATCATGCTCTTTCATCGGAAGACCTTGAAAAAATCGAACTTGAAATGAAGAAAATTGTTTCTGAAGACCAGAAACTGGTTCGCTATTGCATACCTGATGTAAATAAGCAGATAGATGAATTTAAAGCACAGGGCGAAAAGTTTAAGGCTGAGTTGCTTGAAGAACACCGGGATCACGATCCAACCCTCTACCTGATGCTTGACAATAGCGGCAAAAACATTTGGAACGATCTCTGCCGTGGACCTCACCTTCCATCGACCGGTTTTATCAAAGCATTTAAGCTAATGAAAGTGTCGGGCTCCTACTGGAGAGGGGACGAGCACAAAGAACAACTGCAACGAATTTATGCAACAGCCTGGTGGAAGGAAAAAGATCTGGCTGATTATTTGCACCGTCTTGAAGAAGCCGAACGAAGAGACCACAGAAAACTTTCCAAGCAACTGGATCTGTTTACTGTGCATGAAGAAGTTGGACCTGGATTGATTTTCTGGCACCCGAATCTTTCAACTGTTCGTGCAGAAATCGAGGATTTCTGGCGCGAAGAACACAGGCGTCGTGGTTATCAGTTTGTTTTCACTCCACATATCGCTCATGAGAAACTTTATGAAATTAGCGGACATCTGGAGAATTACGCGGAAAACATGTATGCATCGATGACAATCGATGAGGAGCCTTATAGAGTAAAGCCGATGAACTGCCCCGGGCACATCATGATATATAAATCTCGTCTGCATAGTTACAGAGATTTGCCGCTCAGATTTGCAGAACTCGGCACCGTGTACAGATATGAGCGTTCGGGTGTTTTGCACGGCATGCTTCGTGTACGCGGATTTACTCAAGACGACTCGCATATTTTCTGCAGACCGGATCAACTCGAATCAGAAGTTGTTGGCATAATCGAGTTAATCGATTTCCTTATGAAAACTTTCGGCTACAGCTTTAAAGCCTACCTTGCAACCAAGCCGGAAAAAGCACTAGGAAGTGATGAGGAGTGGGATTTCGCCATCAAGTGTCTTGAGAATGCGATCAAAACATGCAAACTTGATTATGAAATCGATGAAGGTGGTGGCGCCTTCTACGCACCGAAAATTGACTTCAAACTTTTCGATGCAATTGGGCGTGAATGGCAGGGGCCGACTGTTCAGGTCGACCTGAATCTTCCAAATAGATTCGATGTAAATTACATCGGTGAAGACGGAAATAAGCATAAAGTCGTAATGATACATCGTGCTGTGCTCGGGTCAATGGAAAGATTCTGCGGCGGGCTGATTGAACATTACGCCGGTGCCTTTCCGACCTGGCTTGCGCCAGTTCAGGTGGCAGTTTTGCCGATTGCCGACCGCCATCATGAATATGCTAAAGCTGTTGAGGAAAAACTCCAATCACAAATGCTCCGGGTTAAACTTGATGATCGAGCCGAAACGATCAAATACAAAATTAGAGAAAGCCAGCTGGAGCAAATTCCATACATGCTTGTAATTGGAGACAAAGAAGTAGAAAACAGAACAGTTGCTCCAAGACACCGGCGTAAAGGCGACATGAAACCGATGTCTCTTGAGCAGTTTATTTCTGATATAGAAAGCGAAATCAAAGAAAGAAGCTAAGGCGCCTCGAGCTTTCGAGCCGTACTCTGGCGTAGCCTTTCGGACCCAGTCGGGCCTTTCTGAGGCTTAAATTCTTAAGCTGGTATTATGCTGCGCTTTGAATATTTCAAGAGGGGCTTATACTCTTCTGAAGTTGTTTGGTCTGGCGAATCCGACACGGGGAGGACAGCCATGCATAATACGAATTCAAGAAAGTCTGCAATTAATGATGCCAGCAGAAAGCTCAAGCAAATTGAGCTGGAAATAAATGCCAGACCTGATGAGGTTCTGGCTCGCCTGGAGCTACTGTCTCGGCTCGGGGGCGCTGTGCTCAGGCGTCAGCAATATCAGTTTGCTCTGAATCTTTCAAGTTATGATCAAAGCCTGTCTTTGAGAGGAAGCCTGATTCCGACTGCGGCCGGTACACTGATCAATGCACGAGTATGTGGAGAGCATTCTTTTTTGTACTGGTTCTTTTTAGGATTGTTTGCTCTTCTTATTTTCAGTGCTCTATTTATTCTGGTGCCCAGCTCATCTCATTCATACTGGATGCAGCTTCCGATCGGAATAGTCTTTCCGCTTGTTTTGGCTTTGCTTTTATACAGCAGTAAAAAAAACAAAGAACGCCTGTTGAATATTCTGGAGCATTGCAGGGAAGAGATTCCCGAGGACTTTCAACAGGCGTTGAAAGCCGATTCTGAGCTCATGAAAGCGATCGGGATTTCAGCTTCTGACCTTGATTCTCTTTCAAGAAAAACTGAAACAGGAAACACCGGATCAGAAAAAACTGAAGCAAGAAAAACTGAAGCCAAAAAAATTGAGTCGCGTTGTGAGATACTCCAGAGAAGGCTCCAGGCTGAAAAGAACTGTCGTTTCCAGAATAAGGATCTTGAAGCCCGGTTTGCAAAAAGAAATGGATTGATTCGTTTCATATATTTTTCTTCGGTCTCAATACTGGCTATGGCTGCTTCTATGTTGCTGCCTACCGGGCATCAGGCTGTTTTCACTGTGATTGCGGCCTGCTCTGTTGTACTTTTGCTTATCGGATTCCAGATGCAAGCGAGCAACAAAGCTCTGTTTAGCAGAGCTGCCGAACTTATACTTCGCTCAGAACCTGCCAGCGGGTTCGTACATTCTTTTTACGGTGCGCATGGTAGCATACATCTCAAGTTTGAGTATGGATCGCTGGACCAGCCAATCAGCGGACGCGGTCGGCTTCTTAACGAAGACGCCCTGAAACAGCTGCCTCAATTAATGAGCGGCATGGCTGCAGAGCTTTATTTGGATCCTGAAAGCAAGAAGCTAGTTGGCGTTTTTCACGAAAACCGGGTGGTCTGGTTCATCTAGGGCGTGCTGCTGCCGCCTGAGCGCTCTGCATGCAGCTTTTGCTGACTGGAAAACTGCTCAAATCATCCCATTGATGGACTGGCCAGATCCTCTAGATTGATGTGTTCTGTGCCGGCTGCTGTCAGAATAAAGTCAGCTGGAGGCAAGGATCATGGTAGCTTTAGCAGAAAGGAGTCAGAAGCAAGTTCTAGATCGCCTGGAGCAAGCAAAGTCGCCTGTCCGAAAAACTAAGCTAACAAAGCTTGCCTTCATTTGGTTCATGTTAGTGGTATTGCTGCTCTTCATCTGGTTACTGCCGGCAATACTTGTTATTGAAGGAGGAGATCGATTGAAGGAAAGCGTTGGCTCCGACGCAGGTGCACTTATTGAAGAAGTGGTGAAAGGTGCTGCAACAGACACCGCCAGAAAAATAAACCGAGAAGCACCAGGTCGTTTAATTCCATTGCCCCATTGATCTCCTCCGTTCAAAGTGAGTTTGACTGTAGTTCGGATAAACCGGAACTGCAGATTTGCGAAAAAATCAGCCCGGAGAATGTATATTCTCCGGGCTTGCTTTTTGCTTGTCGCTTCCAGCTTTTTGCTTCTTGCCGACGCTGCCAAGCGCACGGCTTTTGAATTTGTGTTTGCAAGCAGCTAACATATGTATCGGGATTTCTGCTTGCAAGGGCCTTCTATATTGTTAATTGAACTATTCTCTCAACTATCCTCAATCAAGTCATTGCGGCTTCCGTCCAGGATTCCGGTTTCGTTCCCGGTCAGGTTTCCGGCTCTGCTTCCATCTCTGTTCGTTCTTTTTCATATTAGCCCGGCCGCAGTTGGTTCCCCGGCCGCAGTTGAAGCCACATTTGGAGACCAGGAGAAAGTACCATTGGATTCAAGTTTCTTGCGCAATTATGCTGAAACCCGCGGCTTCATGCTCGGGCGCCCGGTGAAAGCCAAACCAAGCCCGGATGGAAAGTCAGTTTTGTTCTTGCGAGCCATGGCAAAAGTGGCAAGCCAGAGCCTCTTTATTTTTGACCTGGATACAGGCAAAACCAGAGAGCTTCTGACTCCGGAGCAAGTTTTGAAAGGTGCGGAAGAACACCTCTCGCCGGAAGAAAAAGCAAGACGCGAAAGGCAACGAATTAGTGTTGGTGGTTTTACGGACTTTCAAATCTCGAATGACAGCGCTCAGATTCTTTTGAGCCTTTCGGGAAAGCTTTATGTAGTTAAGCGAGACAGCGGTGAAATAAAGCAGCTCAATACAGGGGATGCCGATGTCATCGATCCTAAATTCTCGCCGGACTCAAAAAAAGTTTCTTTTGTTCAAGACTATGATCTGAAAATTATCGATCTTGCCAGCGGCAAGATACAGAGCGTGACTGAAGGCGGCAGTGCAGAACTCAGCCACGGACTTGCCGAGTTTGTAGCCCAGGAAGAACTTGATCGCTTCAGCGGCTACTGGTGGTCGCCGGACTCACAGTCCATAGTATACGAAGAAGTCGATGCAGCGGGTGTGGAAGTCTGGTATCTGGCCGATCCTCAGCATCCTGCAAACAAGCCCGTTCCTTCCTTTTATCCTCGACCCGGTAAAGCAAATGTAAAAGCCAGGCTGTTCATTATCGCTTTGAAAGGCGGCAAAGCGATTCCTGTCGATTGGGATTCAGAAAGCTATCCTTATCTTGCCACTGTCGGCTGGACTGAGAATGCGCCGCTTACGATATCTGTTTTGACCAGAGACCAGAAAAATCTGAAGCTTCTGACTATCGATCATATAAACGGAAAAACGAAAGCTATTCTTTCAGAAAATGACAGCGCCTGGATTAATGTGCGCAAGAATCTCCCCTGCTGGCTTTCAGACGGCAGCGCTTTTTTGTGGGTGAGCGAGAGAAACGGCGCCGAAGAACTGGAGCTTCATGACAAAAACGGGGCTCTGATTCGAACAATCAGTGGAAAGGAAGAAGGTTTTCGCTCTCTTGTGGATGCCGATCAGCAAAACAACACGGTTTATTACATTGCAAGCAGCGATCCCAGGCAGGCTCATTTGTATTCAAGATCCATAGGCTCCAGCTCCAGCTCAAGCAAAAATCCAAACGAGAAAGCTGTGAAGTTGACCGAAGGCGAAGGCGTGCACGGGGCTGAGTTTGCCCGGGACCACAGTATTTATGTTCACGAGGCAAGCCTGCTTGCCTCGATGCCTGAGTTTGCTGTCTGTAATCTCAATGGGCAAAATAATACAGGCATACTGGACTCAGTTGCAGAGAACCCCGCGCTTTTATGTAATCTGGAACTGGTGCAAACAGGCGGCGAGCAGAACTTCAATTGCAGCATCATTCGCCCGCAAAGTTTCGACCGGCAATTGCGTTATCCGGTTCTTGTCGATGTTTATGGCGGGCCGCATAAAATCAAAGTCGTTGCAAGCAAAAGAAACTACCTGCTTGATCAATGGCTTGCAGATCAAGGCTTTATCGTAGTTTCGATTGACGGGCGTGGAACACCTGGCAGAGGGCGAGCCTGGGAACGTGCAATTGCCCAGCGTTTCGGGTCGTTACCCCTGGACGATCAAATAGAAGCTCTTAAAGAACTCGGTAAAAAATTTCCTGAAATGGACCTTGAAAGAGTCGGTATTACAGGCTGGTCATTTGGCGGTTATATGTCCGGGCTTGCGGTCCTCAGGCGTCCGGATATTTTCAAAGCAGCAGTAGCCGG
>CAZTQO010000028.1:0-90067 GCA_964615655.1 uncultured Candidatus Obscuribacterales bacterium
AGGGAAAAGATAACTGAGATAGTGCAAAACTACAGGCAGCAGATCGAACCGCTGCAAGCTGGATCCGATCGTTGCCAACAAAATTGATTTCATCGACTACAAAGATGTAAATCTATTGCGCAAGTTTATTACCGAAAACGGCAAGGTTTTGCCACGTCGAATCACCGGTTGCAATGCCAAGAACCAGAGAGCTATTACGCTTGCAATTAAAAGAGCCAGAGCTCTTGGAATTCTTCCGTTTACCGGATCCATTTAAGAAAAGCAACAGCTGCCAAACTATACCGTTCTAACTGAGCCTTCGAGAGGCTCGGCTTCTTTGTGTCCGACTCTTTCTACCTGAGCAAGGCCTACCCCGATCATTACCAGCATGATTCCGATGATTTGCCAACTGCTGACGGTTTCATGCAGAACAAGAGCTGCTGCAACAATCAGAAGCGGGCGTTGAAGCATGGTCAGGACTGAGATTCTTGATGCGCCAATCATATTGAGGGCAGATATGAAGGCAAGATTTGCAAGTGCAGCGGAAACTCCGATCCAGCTTCCGTAGAAGAAAGCGGTCCAGGAGAATTTGAGCAGGAACGGCAAGAGGCAAAGACTTAAAAGTCCCTGAACCGAATAGGATAGGCTTGCTGCAAATGGCGGGCTCACCCTTTCGCATAGAATTTCCATGCGCACCCTGTATATAGTTGAACTGAATGCTGCGGCGACTGCCATGCCAACTCCTGCAGCGTTCAGGCTCAGGTCTTTATAGTCCAGGGTCAGGACAATGCCGAAAAAACACATGAAAAAGCCAAGCCAGAATTTTTTTGTAAGCCTGTCCCTGCCAATCAGACTGTTTGTGAGAGCTACAAAAGCAGGAACACACGTCACAATTGTGATTAACAGGACCACTGACACTGTTTCTAAGGATATAAGTGTCAGGGTGTTGGTGGCGAAAAGAAAAATCCCCGGGACAAGCAGCTGCTTAATGGTTTGAGCATGACGCTGCCAGCCTTTCATTAAAAAAGGCAGGACAAATAAGGCGCCAAGGCTGTTTTTCAGAAAAACCAGCTCCAGTGGAAGTGCGCCTGCAGCATAGGCGAATTTGGCTACAATCGGCTCGATTGACGCTGCGATTAAGGCAAGAGCTATCCAGGCTGGTGCTTGTAGCGACCTGGACCGGCTTAAATCAGTGCTGTTCAGTTTTGATTCGCTCAAAATACCGTCAAATTTGCCTCTTTTTTGGGCAATTGAAAGCTTAAATCAAAGATGCCCTGATAATGTCACAGTTATGTCAGTCGGCCTTAGTAATGTTTAATGCACGGGGATGTGATTGAGTTTCTTGGGGATTGCATAAATGTCAGCCAAGCCGAGTGTAAGAGAAAAGTTTTCGCTGGAGTTTGTCTCAGCAGATAAAGAAGCAGCCGCTCTCAAGGCTTTGTTCGAGTCGGCACGTGAGCTTCCTGACCTTGTTCTATTCGATCCTGAAGCTGTTGAAAGCAGAGAGAGCTTTATTCCTGAGCCTGCACAAGAGGAAGAAAGCCAGCCGGACCCGGTCCAAGAGCTGCGTATGCTCTTCGGTTCGGTCGAAAGATAAATCAGCGCATCAGAAAAAAGCGGAAATCAAACGCTTCTTTTCCAGGACGGACTATAACAACCCGTCCTTCGTGCTTTTTGGGACGACCGGGACCGTTAAGAGTTTCATGCATTTTGCTTACGATTTCATCCGGCACATTACGGCTGCGTTGTTTATTGCGTTCAAGGCAGATTGCAAGCGGCACGTCTAAAACCCAGAGTTGTATGTCGCTGTAGCCGCAGGCTTTTGCCTTTTCAATAATCTGTGCCCTGTGTCGGGGATTTGTGTTGACGTTGTCCACCACAATGTCGCTTTCTTTTGCAGTCAGCTCATCAAAGCGTTTGAAAAAAATCTCGAAAACTTTCTCCTGATCGCGTTGATCGGCTGCATCACCCCAGAGCTCCTGTCTGATTGAGTCTGCATTCAACGCGGCATAGCCCTTATCCACCAGACGCTGGGCCAGGGTGCTTTTTCCTGAGCCGGGTATGCCCACCATTAAAACCAGCTGTTTCAGAGTGCATTCCCCTTATGATCAGTGTCGTCCTTTCTTTCCAGTACCCAGGAAAGCCAGATTATAGCTACTATGAAGCCCAGACCGGCACAAACAGCAGAGTAAACAAGCCGCAAAATGTCCTGTTCTTCGGTTTGCACCGCCATGCGCACATCCAGCCAGGGGCTACTGTAGAAGATAATTGCAAAAATTCCCACATAAACACCTGTGCTGAAGAGACTTGCCCGGCCTTTTCTGGTCAGATGCTTCCAGGACCAGATTAGCTGAAAGAAATAACCAAGGGACCAGAGATACAAACAAAGACCGTAATGTTGGAAGCGAGCAATACTTATATGATGCTGAATCGGAAACTTCAAAAGGCAAAAAGCCAGAAAAAGCATAAAGAGCGTAATTTCTTGATGTTGAACTTGCTTTCTTAGTGCTTCAAGGAATTTATTCACTGTTTAAAACCAGCAGGTAGGGAGCTTGCTTTCAGTTTTGCAATATCAAGCAAGATCTGCTCGACCAGACATTTTACTACTTTCTGGCCTTTTGCTTGGTTTGCAAGTTTTGCATTACCCCAGACTCCGCTTTCAGAATAAGAAAGCACATTTGCCTGTTCACGGTCGCGAGTAAGTCTACCTCTGGCGTTTTTGTCGAAGTCGCAGGCTGCCAGGTCCATATTTACGCTTTCAGGAGCGATATGAAGCATGATTGAAGTTTCGATTTCATCTGCATGAGATCCGCCTTCCTGTTCTTCGATGCCGGAAAGCTCGCGTGCCGACAGCGCCTTTTCCAGATTGGTATAAGCAAAGAGAATCGACTCTGCCACAAGTATCTCGGCAGCCTTTTGCAGGGGTTGTATTGTTGAGATGCCGGTATTTAAGACATAAAAACGCTTTGGGCCGAACTTGCTTATGCTTCTTGAGATGTCGCAGAACATTTGAAGCGTGCATTCTTCCGAAAGTGAAACCGAACCGGGATATTCTATAAAAGCCGGGTAATATGAATAATTCACTGTAGGCAATACGATAACATCTGCATTTTTTAGAACTTCGTTTTTCAAGTACTCAACTAATATGAAGTCATTGTTCAGCTGTAAATGAAAACCGTGTTCTTTGCAGGCCGACCCGAGCGGAATCACAATCAATGCATTCTCCGTAAGCAGACGCTCTGCTTCTTTCCAGCTTTTTTGCTCAAGCAATATGCCCTGCATTGAATTTGTTTCTTCCATGATCCTCGCCAGATAAGCTAGCACATTTGTGACTGTGGAACTATGCAATTGAGCGGGCAATCAAACACACTTTAAGAGGGTGTGCTTGCACATCAACCCGAGAGTGTTTTTGGTCCAGAATATACACATAAGCCAACAGGTTATCAGGGTTGATCTGGGCTGGTCTAAACAGGGAAAGTGATCTTGAATGGCGCTTGCAGTGCAGCAAAAGATCAATCTAGGAGGACCAGCACATGGCAGATAACGTTACTAATGAAGAAGTGGTGCAGAATTCGGAAGCCGGAAGCGAAAGCAGCGATAATGCGACTCAGGCACTATCGAATTTGCTCAATGAAGTAAACAACGAAAGAATGAACCAGGCTGGAAACGCTACAGATAATGCTCAACAGGGTAGCTTATCGAATCTTGCAAATGTGTTGCAGAACTCGGCCGAAGGGCTTGCCAATGACAGGCAGCAGAGCCCACGCAATAGTGAAAGTCTCGGAAATGCTCTCAAGGAATTGTTGAATAACAGCCAGGGCAGTGCAACTGATAGAGCTCAAAATGGTGCAGAAAAAGCCATTGATAAGAACCAATTACCGTCTGAGGCAATCGGCAAGCTCAGAGATCAGATCAAGGACGGCAGTGGTATCGGCGGCATTCTGGAAAAGTTTGCCAAAAAAGATGGCGTCAAAGAACTCCCGACCGGTGATTATCTTGTAAGGCAGGACGGCAAAGAAACACTGTTCACACCGAATGGCGACCGTGTAAGCGTAAATCCGGATGGCACCCTTGATGTGAAGGGTGATGTCAAATCGGTCAAACAGGACAAGAATGGGGAAACAACCATTACCTTTGGTGACGGCTCCAAAGTAACCGTAGACAAAGAAGGCATTTTGAATGTGAGCCGCGGCAACGAAAGCGTCAGCTTCCCGCGTTTCCGCCAGCAAGAGCGGATAAACCCAGGTCACTTAAAACCATTGCCGACTGACGGCAGCCGCGGTGGCGGTGGTGGCGGCGGCGGCGGCAAGGGCGGCGGCAAGGAAATTCAAGGTGATAGCCACCCTGGCGAAAAGGAAAGCACCAAGCCCCATAACACTGAACGTTTGGAAAAGCCGGCAGTATTCGAGAATCTGAAGCCTCTGACAAAGCCGCCGGTAAATGCGTTGCCCGAGCTTGAAATCAAAAAGCGCTAGAAACAGGCGTTAGGCCAAAGAAAGGCGCAATAAACCAGCAAAAGAGGAGTGGATTACGCTCCTCTTTTGCCTATGTCAGAGCGACAAAGAAGACCGACTGCATAATTAAGTAGCTGCAGCTGTCTAATAGAGCGGGTCAAAAAGGTGCGGGAAACCGTAATAAGAAATCGATCATTTTTGCATAATGCTCTGCATGGAAGGACGAGTTTTCTGAGGCAAGCGGCAGTTCTGCCGGGCGCTCTTGAGTTGGATTGGAGGTCTTTAGTAATGGCTGATGACGTAAATAGCAAGAATGTGGAACAGGTCGAGAAGCAGGAGCAGGGTGGAAATACCGGCCCTGAAGATGCTTTTCGCAATGAAGCCTTTAACAGTGACAGCTCAGCACTTGCAGCTGCAATGGAAGGAGCAAAGACCGGTGCATCTTCGCTGCCGGGGCTCGAGCTCAAGATTGATAAGAATGGCGAAAGCTTCGAAATGAAGGAAGAAATCAAATTGCAATCTGGGCAGCTAAAGCACGGTGAAGGCAAGCTCGGCGATAAAGACGGAAAGTGGCAGCAAGGCGGAATGAAGCACGGTGAAGCTCTGCAAAAGGGCGACAAGCTTGACTTTGGTGACAAAGATTTCGGCAAGAAAATGGCTGAAGCTTTTGAAAAAGAAGGAGTTGAAAAACTTCCGACCGGCGATCATATAGTTAGAGAAGACGGCAAAGAATCGCTTTTTACACCAAATGGTGATCGGATTACAATCAATCCTGATGGATCACACGTGATCAAAGGTGATGTAGCAAAAGTTGAAACCGGCAAGGACGGCACTACAACAGTAACTTTCGGTGACGGTGCTCAAGTATCATTTGACCAGGATGGATTCCTCTCAGTGCAGCGCGGCAATCAGGGTGTTGCCTTTGGTCGGCCGGGGAAGCTGAATATTCCCAAAGATCCGTTTGAACCAGGTTTTCCGGGTAAGGGCGGCGGCGGCATGGGAGGTGGCGGCAAGTGGGAAACCCCTCCCGGCAAGTGGGAGCTTCCTCCGAGCGAAAAATTTAAGCCGCTTCTAAAAGGCGAGCAGCTCGAACATTTGCTGAAGCAGACGAACTAGGATTTAACTAAGAACAAGAACTCAAGAAAGAGCACCGGCAATTTTGTCGGCGCTCTTGCTATATGCGGCCTGCAAGCTGCGCTGCCTGGTAAACAGGCTTGCCTTTATATATGGTGCAAACCACCCTGGTTTTCAATTCCTTTTGATTCCAGGGAGAATTATGTGAGCGCGAATAACCATTCTTGCTGTCATAAATCCATTTGCAATCAGGATCAATAATACAAAGATTGGCTTTTGAGCCGCAATTAAGATTCGGCGCCGGAATTCCGAGTATTTTTGCCGGTCCGTTAGTAAATAAATTGAAGAGTTGCATGCGATTAATATGACCGGCCTCTACCAACGTTGTGTATGAAACACTGAAAGCGGTTTCAAGACCGGTGATTCCAAAAGGGGCGTCCCTGAAAGGAAGTGATTTCTCAAGCAAGGTATGCGGGGCGTGATCTGTTGCAATTGCCCCAATCGTCCCATCTTTGATGCCTTTGATAATCGCCGCCCGATCCTCTTCTGTTCTTAAGGGCGGATTCATTTTCAAGTTAGTATCGTAATTCTCAAGCAAATCAACGCAGAGTGAAAGATGATGCGGAGTTACATCGGCAGTTACCGGCAGTCCCTCCGACTGAGCGATTCTGACCTGCTCCACAGTTGGTGCGCATGAGATGTGCGTAAAATGATAAGGGCTGCGTGTTAGCCTGACTATTTCCAGTTCTCTTGCTACAGCAACAGTTTCGGATGCATAGGTTATTCCCTGTAAGCCCAGCGTGGTTGAAAGCACGCCTTCATGCATTGAACCGCCTGCTGCCAGGTCCAGATCTTCAGCGTGACTTATGATCACTTTACCGGTGAGTTTCACATACTCGAGTGCTCTTCTGAGTACAACCAGATTTTGCACTGGTTTGCCGTCATCCGAAAAAGCAACTGCTCCTAGCTCGGCAAGCTCAACCATATTGGTGAGTTCCTGGCCCTGAAGTCCGCGGGTAACACTTGCAACCGGTAGAACTTCAATTACGGCGCTTCTTGCAATTTTTTGCAAATAAAGTGAGAAAGTAGTGCCGCTGTCGAGCACCGGGTCTGTATTGGCCATAGCAACCACGGTCGTGAAGCCGCCTGCTGCTGCTGCTTTTGTACCGGTATGCAGATCTTCTTTGTCCTTCTGTCCCAGGTCACGCATATGTGTATGCATATCTATCAAGCCGGGTGCCACCCACATACCTTTTGCATCGATTAGCTCTTCGTCTGCCTGGGCTGCAAGCTTGTCTGCGCGTTCAATGATCTGGTCTTCTTCAATGCGCAGGTCTTGCTTAATCTCTTTGTTTTGGAGCGTGTCGATCAGCAGGCCGTTCTTAATCAAAATCTTTCTGGTCATCAGTTTTCTCCGAGCAGCAGATAAAGAACAGCCATTCTTACAGCGACTCCGTTTGCAACCTGAGTTCGCACCAGCGATTTTTCCAGGTCGTCGGCCAATCCGTGAGCTATCTCAATGTCTCGATTCATCGGACCGGGATGAAAAACTCTTACCGAAGGGCTTGCAAGCTGCAAGCGCGGCTGGTCGAGCCTGTAAAGACGCTTGTACTCACCGATGCTGGGAATCAGGCCCTGCTGCTGCCTTTCAAGTTGCAAACGCAGCACCATCACAAATTCGGCATCTTCAATAGCAGATTCAAGTCTTGTGTGAATTTTTACTCCCAGCTTATACAACTCCGGAGGAAGCAGTGTTGGAGGACCTGCCACATGAATGTCGGCCCCCATTTGTTTTAGAAGCCAGATGTTTGAACGGGCGACCCGGCTATGCGTGATATCGCCGATAATGGCAACTTTCACGCCTTTAAGATGACCGCGAATTTCCCACATCGTGAAGTAATCAAGCAGGGCCTGGGTTGGATGACCGTTCCAGCCGTCGCCTGCATTCACCACATGTACTTCATGACCGAACTCGTTTGCTATTTGCAGCGCTGAGCCTGAGGCCTGATGGCGCTGTACCAGACAGTCTACAGCCATGGCTGTAAGGGTTCTGCCGGTGTCGATAATGGTTTCGCCTTTGGCAACCGATGACGAAGCTATATCCACATTGATAACAGTGGCGCCGAGTCTTTTGGCTGCAAGCTCAAAGCTGCTTCTTGTTCTAGTTGAGTTTTCATAGAATAAATTTGCAACTGTTTTTCTTGCAAGTAACATTTGCGGGCCATCTTGCGAAGCCACCATATCCTTACAAATGGCAGCTGCTTTCAAAAGCGCTTCAAGCTCAACGGGGCTTAGATCTTTGGTGTCGAGCAAATGTCGCCGTTTGCGCCAGAGCTCCACGCCCGGCTCGCTCAGCTCAATAAGTTCTTTCCCCTTTTTTGAAAGAGAAAAAATTGAAGAAATGTGATCAGACATGCAAAATGCCTCAATGCACTCTTTAGCATTATATGTACTTGTCATCAAAAGGACCTGGCCGGAATCAGTTCTTCTTGCTGTGCTTTTTCAGCAGAGCCTGCTCTTGTCCTTTGATATGGGCTGTATATACAAAGTGCCTCTTGCGTATTTCCCGGTTAAATGCGCTTAAACAGAGCAGTTTGGTGGTTGCCAACAAGACACTGTTCCCCTAATATGCTTTTAGCGTTGGCGTTTCGTCGCCTTCTATGTACGATACCGGTTGCCCTTCGGCAGTCGCACCTGGAGGTAAAAAATATGTCCGATACCGAAACAGCTGCTGAACAAAGGACGACACGCAGCAATTTTGCAAGTCGTATGCTCACAAAAGAGCTGAACGTTCGCATGAAAACTACTCAAGAGAACAAGATCAAGCCGTCGGACGCTGCTCAGTTTGCGACAAACCAGGAAGCCGAGACAAAAGAGTCGGTCAAGGTCAGCTAAGCAAGCAGGAATTCTTTCAAATATCGCAGTGGCGGGGTCCGTTTGAGGGGCGTCGCCTTCTTATATTGCCGGTATTGCCGGAATAATTCTTAGGTATCTTTGAGGGACTAAGGCTACAATGTCTCAGGCATCAGTCTGAACTTAGATTAGATCGACCCTGGAGAAATAAATGACAGCCTTGTATTCGGGTGAAGAAATACTGGAAGTTTGCAAGGGGAGGCTGGCTTCCGGAATGATGCCCGAAGATGCCGGAGCCATTATCAGCGATAGCCGAATACTGGCAGAAGGTGACTGGTATATTGCTTTTTCGGGCGAAAAATTTGACGGGCATGATTTTCTAGGCGACGCATTCAGTGCTGGTGCACTCGGCGCTATTGTCGAAGAACGCCAGAACTACCCGATTGGAAACAAAGAGTTTCCTTTAATTTCGGTAGACGATACGCTTGCGGCCTATCATATGCTTGGACGCAACTGGAGGCGCAGAATCAGCCCCAGGGTCATAGGAATTACAGGTTCAAGCGGCAAAACCACTACTAAAGAAATGGCTGCCGCAGTTTTTTCTGAGTTCAGGCGCTGCCATTATTCTTTGAAAAATGAAAACAACGAGTTTGGAGTGCCGAAAACCCTGCTTTCAATGCCGGACGACACGCAGGTCGCAATCATAGAAATGGCAATGCGCGGGCTCGGTCAGATAGATCAACTTGCAAAATGTTCATGTCCTGACATAGGGATTATCACAAATGCTGGCACTGCTCATATCGAGCTTTTAGGAAGCAGGGAAAATATTGCAATTGCAAAATGCGAACTGCTCGAGAACCTGCACAAAGAAAGGGGCGTGGGCATTCTCGGTAGTGATGATCCGGTTTTGCTTGAGAGAGCGTGCGCAGTTTTTTCAGGCAAGCTACTTGTATTTTCTGAAAATGAAATTGAGAATGTTTCTGCAAATGAAGAGTGCACACGGTTTTCATTAAAAGGCAGTGGGCAGCTTTATGAAGTCAGGGCCCACGGTATGCCGCTTTTGTCAGATGCTTGGTGCGTTATAAAGGCCGCGCTTGAACTTGGCTTGTCAGAAACAGAAATCGCAAGCGGGCTTGCTCAATTCAAAGCTGTCGGCGGCCGCGGCAACAAAATAAAGACCGCAAGCGGGGTTCTGGTAATAGACGAAACCTATAATGCAAACCCTGAATCAGTAAAAGCAGCAGTTGAGGCTCTCAGTGATGCCAATGCATATCCTCAAAAGAAGAAATTTCTGGTTCTTGGAGACCTGCTTGAATTAGGAGTACAGGGACCTGCCTTGTTAGAAGAGCTTGGTGCTTATCTTGAACGCATGCCGCTCAATTTGCTGATTACTGTAGGTAATCTTGCAAGACATATTTACGCCGGTGCACAATCTGCGAAGTTTGAGGTTCTGCACTGCCAGGACATGCAGCTTGCAGAAAAAGAGCTCAAAGCGCGAATGGACGGAGATACATGCATTCTTGTAAAAGGCTCAAGAGGCGCACGCCTGGATAAGCTTGTAGACATGCTGCTTTCTCAACCGCTTGAAACTCTGTAAGCTCTGAGCTTATTAGCTATGCCCGGTCTGATTTCAACTGTGATCTTGACAGGGAATTCCATGTGCCTTACCCTGAAGTAAGGATATGGGGAAAGTGTAAGGGAGCGAGATAGAAACGATGAGTATCGCAGTGCTTACAAGCAAAGGTCAGATAACGATTCCTGCTTCGGTGCGTCATCGACTGGGGCTGGAAGCCGGCGACCGCGTAGAATTTGTAGAGCTTGCCAGCGGTGAATTTGCAATTAAGCCAGCTGTGCAGGATCTGGCTGGCTTAAAAGGGTTGTTGAAAAAGCCAGAGTCTGATGTTTCAGTTGAGAATATGCGAGAGGCCATTCGGCGGCGTGGTGCTTCCAAGTGATTGGAATTGATACAAACGTGCTTGTGCGTTATATAGCCCAGGATGATCCCGGACAGTCGGCAATTGCAACCAAGTTTGTTGAAAAGGAATGCACGGTTGAAAACCCGGGATTTATCGGTCTTGTTACCCTTGTGGAACTGGTCTGGGTCAGTGAAACCTGTTACGGCGCAAGCAAAGCCAATGTTCTGGCTTTGTTGCAGCAACTGCTCAGCACCAGGCAATTGATTGTGCAGGAGAGCGAAACGGTATGGAGAGCTGTCAAACTGTTTGAGGCGGGCCGTGCGGATTTTGCAGACTGTCTTGTAGAAAGGATAGCTGCTGCAAACGGTTGCTCGCTTACGGTAACTTTCGACAAGAAAGCTGCTAAAGCGAATATGAAATTGCTGAGCTGAGCTTTCCCAGCTAGGACATTGCCAGCTCCATGCGATCGCCCTGATGCAATGCTCTATAAACCATGTTTCTGATTTCATTGGCCTCATTACCGGTGAGCGTTGCAACCGGATCGCAGACAATAATCAGCTCAATTTGCGAGTGGGAAATATTCTCTTAGGTGCCTTATTTGTTGGCTCAAATACAATTGGATACTATCGCACACTTAGGCGCGAGTGAATTCCACAGTCACATATTGCAAGAATAATTCCCAGCACAATACCGATTACCTTCTTCATCTTATTCCTCGTTGCTTTCTAACACTGGTAATTCAGGGTGTGCTTTCAACTAGCCATTTTGATAAATCGCCCTTGAGTTTTTTCATATCGGATTCGCGAGTGTACATCATGTGGCCGGCATCAAAATAATGGTGCTGTACACGAGCGAGCACCTCAGGCGGTGCGTCGAGCTGTGACAGAGACCAATCCGACGCGCTGAATGGCGTCCCCAGATCATAATAGCCACTGGCGACCAGTACTTTAAGATGAGGGTTGCGACGCAACGCCCGAGACAGGTCAGGACTGGTGCAGGTGTATGAATTACCTTTGCCCTCGCCGCGATTCCAGTTCCATTGCTTGTTCACTTCCATAGAAAATACCTCGTATCGTTCCTGAATGTCCACTCCAAGCTGTCCGCCCATATAAGCGTGAGCCGCCATTGTGTATGGAGCAAGTATTGATTCTATTCCTGGGTCAAACTCCCAGTCTCTCGTGCGACTTGCCGCCATTGGTCCGGTGACACGCGCATCCAGACGACCGACGATTAAACCACGCTCGCGCAGCAGCTCGAAGAAAAACGTCTCGTCCCTGATGCGAAGATTCTTCTCTTCGACAAGCGCTGGAGAGAGTCCCGTGAGTTCCGCAACACGCTTGGCGATGCGACTACGCGCAGTTTTCGACAGTCGTGCTCCAGAGTGAAGCGCATTCAGGTACTCCTCCGCTACAAAGCTCTCGGCAGCATCCCGCGCTGCTGCGGGCGAATCGGCAATCTTTCCCTTTAGCATTCCATGATACTGTGCAACCACTGCAAATCCTGGCAGGAATAAAGCATAAGGGAGGTCATTGCGGGGAGCAAACACTATGCTTTGCAAATCCATTGCGCAAGACACAAGGATGAGTCCAGACAGCGCGACGCCATGCTCTTGCAACTTGTCGGCGATTGCTGCACCGCGCGTGGTGCCATAGCTCTCACCAGCCAAGTATACTTCCGATCCCCAACGGCGGTGGCGACCTAGCCATGAACGAATGCATTCGGCGAGAGCCTCCACATCGCCATCAACGCCGAGCATCTTTTTGCGCGCGTCCTCGCTGGCAGTCATTGAGTAGCCGGTGTGTGGAGGATCGATAAATACAAGATCAAAATGCTCAAACCATGAATCGTTATTGTCGGTCACAGCATACGGAGGACGAGGCATTGTGCCATCATCGTTTACCACCACCCGCTTCGGACCAACCGCACCAATATGCAACCAAATTGAAGCAGAACCAGGTCCACCGTTGAAGACAAAACACACCGGACGCGCCTGGGCATTAGCGTCGTTCAGCAAATAAGAAGTAGTGAAAATTGCAGCTTCTGGTTCACCGCGCTTATCATCCAGCCCGACGTTTTTCACTGGAATAAACTCGGCGATGGCAAGATATTTCATAGACTTGCCATTGAGTTTAGTGCTGCCGTCACTCTTGCAAGCGTCTTTCGAGAGCAGCTTGTCTACCTTCTCGCGAAGGCGCTTCTTGGATTCGTCGTTCTGTTTGTCCGTCTCTGCTTTGGATTCGCTCATGAGTTCCGCTCTTCAGTCATTTAACTCCGCTATTATAAACGTGATGGCACCTTCTGGTGCGTCTGCTTGGGCGTTAGTTTTACTCTGGTGCGGACAGCCTGGTATACAATTGCAAGAATATTTCAATAGCTTTTGATGGCGAGGAGTGAGTGACAAACGGACGACCTTCAATGAAGTCGCCGAGCTATACGATAAAGTTAGACCGCATTATCCAGAGCTGCTCTTTCAAGAGTTGGCGTCTCTGGCTCGCTTGCCGGCATCTGCGCGCATCTTAGAGATAGGTGCTGGTACCGGTATCGCAACGGAACCATTGCTGCAAAAGGGGTATCAAGTGATCGCACTTGAACCTGGCGAGGAACTATCCCAATACTGTCAAGTTAATATCCTCAGTTTCGCGCCGACAGGTTCAAGTCACAAAAGTGTCACAAATTTGTCCGGATAGATAAACGTCAGAAAGAGTAGATTGTTGTCAATGGGCAGGGGGTGCTATGGCAGGATTTGAAGAAAATCGGACTGAGTGTCCTGATGACTTGAGAATCAATGACAATCAGCAATCAGGAATTTTTGATTCAAGAGAGTTTCTAGCTGAAACTTCTTTGCTGCCGAGATCTCAAAGCACCGGCGAACAGCATCTGCCGGCTCTGGAAATCAATGAAGCTCAAAACCTTCAAAATGATCGATCGGAAAACAAACAGCTGAATCCAGGCGTTCAAAGCCCTACAGAAAATATCAGCAATATCGATCTCCCTCAGGAAAAAGACGGTGCGCAACCGGAAATTCAAAACTCTGGCTTTGTGCCGGCCCCTTCAGCTGCAGAGATCTTGCAAGGCAAGAACAATGTGATACTGATTGGTGATCTGCATGGCGCAGGAGTTGAGGATCCTGAGGGCATGGCCGCTAAGGATATGGTATCGAATATAATGGAGCAGATCAGGTCGGCAAACGACGGCGATGGTCCAAAGCCGGCACTCATACTTGAGCCAATGCCGGAGAATCTCCAGGAAAAAATCAATTCATTAGATCCGGACAATCCAGATCCAGTAATAGAAAACCAGATAAGACAGTGCTTGAAAGATTCGATCGGACCAAGCCCCAGCGACCCCGTTATTGATAGTTATCTGAATATGATCATGGAAGCCAGGAGAGCTGGTGTGGAGATAATCTGCCCGGAACCAGGTCTTCCTCAAAATCCCGAGCAATTTAACAAACAATTTTACGACCTTGCAAAAAATCCTGACTTGAAGCTGTCACTTCAGGATTATCTAAATAACTCAAATTCAGAGCAAGTACAGGCAGCAAAAGACGCGATCAGCAAAGCACTTAAGGCTAATTTTAACAGTGATGAGCAGGTAGGGCAGTTTTTCGATGGTCTGGAACCAATGAGACATCCGCCCATTCAACTGCCCGCCTCAATGGATCCACCTGATGAATTCAATCAGGCAACAATGAGGGAATGGCGAAACGCAAGGTATGTAGATGCTATAAATCAGCAACTCAGCGAGGGGCAAAACGTTATAGTTTTTGCCGGCTTTAAGCACTTTGGGCGGCACCCGCAAGGAGAAGGAGAAACGATAGAAGAAATGCTCGAAGGCAGAAATGAAATCAATATCTCGAATTTTGGTTTTCAATGATAGATTGCCAGGCGCAGGCTAGCTGCTTTGAGTTTCACAATCGCTGGTCAAAACAACTGCTTAGCTGCCGTAGACATTCAGGCTAGCGATCGAAAATGATGGTAAGATTCTAACACAAATTCTCTGCACATTGATTATGACCCTGACCAGCATTGAATCTATAATCTCAGCACTCAACCGCCATAGTCCAATAATTCCTGTCAATGCATTGGAGTTTGCTGATTCAACAAAACGGCAGGAAGGAAATCGCCGCCCGTGCCAAAGACCTGGAAGACATTGTCAGATCATCGAAGAGTAGTTGTTGTAAACATGACAGATCCGACCTTTGAAGCAGTAGAAACTGCCATGGACCAGATGATAAATGAGTTTGTGGCCGAAGAGAAATTCATGGGTTGCGTTCTTGTTTCAAAGGGTGACAATACCCTGCTGAAAAAACCATACGGCTTTGCCAATTTAGAGTGGGAGATTCCCAACTCAGTCAATACAAAGTTTCAAATTGCTTCTGTCACCAAGCAGTTTACAGCAGCGGCAATTCTTCTCTTGCAAGATCGGGGCAAGCTAAATATTGATGATCTTGTTATGAAGCACCTGCCTGACTCACCAGCTTGCTGGGACAAGATCACAATATTCAATTTACTTACGCACACTGCCGGCATATACAACTACAATGACGATGACATTGACGATTATTTTAAGCCAATGAGAAAAGCTGCCTGTACTCCGGCAGATGTGATGGAATTATTCGTAAACAAGCCGCTTGAGTTTGAACCCGGAGAGAAGATTGCCTACTCAAATTCAGGATTTGTTGTTCTGGGCAGAATAATCGAGAAAATAAGCGGTCAGAGTTACGCTAAGTTTCTACAAGAGAATATATTTGAACCGCTGGGTATGAAAGATTCAGGTAATGATTCACGTGACGAGATAATCAAGCGCCGTGCCTCCGGCTATGCCGTGATCGATGGCGAACTGGTTAATACCGATTTGTTCGACATTGCTGTGTGTTTTGCGGGCGGTTCTCTTTACTCTTCTGTGGAAGACCTGCTCAAATGGCAAAAAGGACTGGTGGAAGGCAAAGTTTTGAGCGATGACTCTTTTAAGAAGATGATAAGTCCGTTTAAGGAAAACTATGCTTTTGGGCTGACAGTGACCGCTGAAAATGGCAGGAAAGTAATTAAACACAAGGGGAAAAATCCCGGCTTCAAGAGTGTTTTGTCTTACTATCCGTCTGACCAGCTGACTATTGTTGTTTTGAGCAATAATGAACACGGTGCAGCGACTTTTGAAATCGGCAGATTGGCAGCAGCCATAGCCCGCGACGAAAGGATTACCTTGCCCTCTCAGAGAAAAGCGATTGAGCTACCTTCGGAGACCTTAATTAAATACATGGGTGAATACAATTTGGAGCGCGATGATAAGATTCTTGCAATTATTCCGCTTGGTGAAACACTTATGGCATGGACGAAAAATCCGCAAGAAAAATCATCGCCAGTCCAAGATACGTACTGGCTTGCCGCAGAGAGTGACTGCCTTTTCTTTTCCAGAGATCGGCCAGGCATAGAAATCGAGTTTTTAAAAAATGAAAAGGATGAAGTGAGCCATCTAGTATTGCATCAGGGCAACAAGACGTTGAAAGCTGAGCGACACTAATCGCATTTCAAACATTCGTTTCTTTGCTGGTCTTTTAGTTGTAGAAGCAAAACAGGCCGGACAGCAATTTCAGCAACTGGAATCGCTGTCCGGTCGAGAATAGCTTAACTCCTCTACTTTAATCCAAGAATTACGCACTGAGTTGCAGTGTTGTATGTCATTGTGCCGTCTGCATTCATGGTTGGTTCGTTTGGTGCACCAGGCGGAATCTGTTCCGGCTCTTTGCCTGGTTCATCCTCCCACCATTCAGGAACACCGTCGCCGTTGCTGTCTCGTTTGTCTAAGACACGCCCGCTTGTGGGATCCTCATATCTGACTACTTCGCCCTTATCGTTTGTAAAACTTGCTATGCCGGTTTCCGGATTGATGCTTACCTGCACAGGGCCGTCATGTCCCTGAACGCCCTTTGGCAGATCATAAATTAGATTTCCGTTTGCATCCTGATGGACATTTTGTGGCAAGTTTTCCGGATTTACAGTTCCATCAGCACCGCGCACACCGGGAAGGTCCTCCGGTTCAAACGCACCATCCTTATCTTTATCGAGATAGGGTTGGAAGCCCGGTGCATCGCTTGTTATATCAGTAGGAACTCCGCCAGGCCTGTCACTGTAAATCGATGTGTTGTATTTGTCGTACTCTTTGATTTCGATCCCGTCTTGGGTAATGGAAAGATCACCAATTCTTCCGGCTTGCGGATTATTTGGATCCATTATGTCCATCTGCAGATTGCCGTTGCCATGAAATCTTGCAGAGCCTGGAATGACGTTGTCATACGTTTGTGTAGTGTTTTCCTTTTCTGCTGCCTTTGGATTATGTCCTGGGTGTGTTGAGTTGACAACTACACTTCCATCAGTTCTTGTTTCATAAGACACCGAGTTACCATGATTATCATGGCTTTCGCCACTGCTTTTATCCGGCGCTTGATTAGATTGAACTTCATACGGCGGAGCATCAGGACCCGGCTGGTTGCTATTATCATTGGACGAATCATCAGAACCAGCATTAACAATTTCCATTGGCGGCAATCCGGTTACGCCCTGTGCGAAATTAGCGCGGCTGTCGAATGAATTGAATGCTTGACGAGTTTCCTCAGGATTATTTCTGTAAAGGTCTTGGACTTGCTGTGAAAAATATTGACTTTCAGTGTTTGTTTGAACTTCATTTTGAGTGAACACGTCCGATGTTTCGGGACTGTCTTGCGCCATGGTTCTATTCCTCTTGGTAAAAATACTGAGCAGACAAATTCAAACGATCTTCAGCCTTATTAGGAAGAGTTTATCTGGCAGCATCGAACAAAGTCCGTACGGAATTGTGTCAATTATGTTTATGACCAGGATACTTTTCTTGGCTCAGGCATCCAGCAGCCTGAGAACCGTAGAATGATCGATGGCCAACAAGAAAATGGAGAGTTATAAAAGAACATCTACAATATCCACTTCTTCAATTTGCTCAAGCCTTGCTTCTGTCGAACAAGTGATTTGAGCCCAGATCTCACTTTGAAGCGCGCCTTTAAGAAATTCAGACATTGCAGAGGTCTGAGTTGTAGGCTCCATATTCTCAAGCAAAGCCAGATGCTCCTTCATGATCTGTTTTAGCCGTTCGTCCGGACGGCTCAGTTGCATTTTTACGGCATAGCGATAACAGCTGTCGGCAAAGCCGTCAAACTTCAGGACTCTAAATAGCCGTGCAAGTTGGGTAACTCGTGCAAATACATCGTTTATGCCGGTGCTCAGCTGGCCTACTGCGTCTTCAATTTCAACATGCAAGCTGCTTGCTGAAATTCGCTGTTTGCGTTCTTCTGCAATTTCGGCCATGCGGCAGAGTATGGGAACTCTCATGAAGGCGCGCTTGTCGAACTCAAGCTCAATTCCAACCAGGGCATGGCGGAAGCTCTTTAATGCCTGATCATAATCGCCACTTTCAAAAGCTCTCAATCCAGTGTCGAAGGGCTGAAATACACCGAGCCGAATTTTTACAGCTCGCCCTAGAATTTCGCTTGATCCCTGCTCGACTAAATCGGCTTCAAGAAAGCGTCCTTGTTTCCTGTATACGCTGGCCAGTCTGGTTAGCGCGTCTGTGTGAGCAGCTAAATCATAGTCAGGCAAATTTCTCATGAGCTCGAGTGCCAGCAAGAATGAGTCTTCCGCATCAGCAAAATTGCGTTGATCTGAATAGCACATGTCAAGAGCCGTGTGCGTACTTATCAGCTGGGGGTGGCTGCGTCCAAACACCTGCTCTTTTAGCTTCAAAGCACGTGTAAATGCAATAACTGCTCTGTCAATTCTATGCTGGTCGTACATTATATTTGCCAGCTCTTCAAGCACCGCAGCCTGCAAATCCAGGCGCTCTTCCATAAAGCGAGCGACATCATAGGCTTGCTTGATACAGGTTTTTGAGCGCTCATATTTGTAGCTGCTGCGGTAAACTCTCGAAACCGTACAAAGTGTTTCGACGAATTCGTCAATTGCTTCATCCCCGGCCGATTCGCATCTGATAACTGCAGCACGCAGATGTTTGATTGCTTCGTCCGGTTTTCGCAGATTGTAAAAGCAGAGCCCCAGTCTTCTTTCAAGAGTAATTTGAAAGAGACATTCTGTTTTCTGACTGTTGAAAATAGCCGCTAGTTCGTTTAGAGTCCGCAGTTCTTCCTCGTGCTTTTTTTCACGCATGTAAAGGTCGCTCAGCTGTTTCAATGCTTCAATAACAGCACCGGTCGCCCTGGACTCTCGTGCAAGCGCCGCTGCCCGTTTGTAAAATTGAACTGCTTCTGCCAGTTCGGATATTTGTGCAATTGAAATCAGTTCGTTGTATTTTTTCTGCTGGAAGTTCAATTCTGGTTGAAGCATTATTTATAGCGCTCCGCTTGTAAGTTGTAGAGTTGAGAATAGCTGCCAGCACTGGAAATGAGTTTTTCGTGCGAGCCCTCTTCAATGATTTTTCCGTGCTCAAGCACGAGGATTTTGTCGGCAATACGCACTGTAGAAAATCGGTGTGTAATAAGCAAAGCCATTGTATCGGTCGTTAGATCATGAAATTTTGAATAGACGTCAGCTTCAGATTGCACATCGAGCGAGGCTGTCGGCTCGTCTAGAATCAACAACTGGGCTCGGCCCGAGATGTTGGAGCTATTTGCGCCATTCTTTGCTGAACGCATAAAAGCCCTGGACAGCGCAATTTTTTGCCACTCGCCGCCGGAGAGCTCAACTCCCACGGCGTCATTTTCGAAGGCTTTCCCAAGTATGGTGTCATATCCTCGTGGCAGCTTTGCGACAACGGGGGCTGCGCCTCCAAGCTCAGCCGCCGCTTTTACTGCTTCTTTATTATTCAGTTCTTTGAGATTGCCGATGCCGATATTCTCATGAACATTGAGCTGAAAGCGGCAGTAGTCCTGAAAAACAACAGCCATTTGCAAGCGCCATACAGCAGGGTCTATTTTAGTTATGTCGATACCATCGATTAAAATCTCGCCCGAGCTGGGCTCGTACAAGCGCGAGAGGAGCTTTACTATCGTTGTTTTGCCGGCTCCATTTTCTCCAACCAGTGCTACTGTTTGTTGCGGTTCAATTGTAAAAGAAACGCTGTCTAAAATGAGCCTGTCTGAATCCGGGTATTTAAAAGAAACATTGCGAAATTCAATGCCTGTTTGAAGCGGCAGCTTAAGCGGAATACTGTTGCCTGTTTTCAGCGCTTTTATGGCAGGCTCGATTTCCATGAATTCGAAGAGCTCGACTACATAAAGAGCGTGTCTGTATAATTCAGCAAGAAGAAAGGCGAATTCACCGAGTTGATATTCAATCTGGCCAATGGCACCCATATACATAGCAAGGCTGCCGATTGAAATGCGACCAAGAACCGCCTCGTATACTGTGTAAGCATAACTGCAGATCGTTCCTGTTGCAGAAAGTATTGCAAGCGAGGATTGCCGAAACAGGTGTTTTCTCTGTATTTTGCTTCTTCCGTCAAGGAACTGTTCGAACACATGCTGGTAACGGTCTTTGAAGTATTGACCCAGTCCGAATAAACGTACTTCCTTGCCGTCAAGATTGTTGGTGAGTACGCGCATGTAATAGCGCATCTTACGAACTTCCGGAACTTCGCCAAGTAATATCGCCCAGTATTCATAAATATGTTTGACATGAATTACGATTTTGGGAGTAGCAAAGAAAACAATTGCAATTAGCAGAATAAAATTCAAACTTGCAAGCATGATGCTTAAGCTTAAGAATGTAATTCCAACCTGAATAAGTCGTGCTGTTGTGAGCAGGAGCTCGATGGGCCTGTAATTACCATCGTTTCGCAAGTGCTCAAGCTTGTCGTAAAATTTTGGATTTTCGAGAACTGCTATGTCTACTGCACTGTTTGCTTTATCCATGATCATCAAATCGATCTTGCCCTTAAGCCGGTCGCTCATGTGCCGGCGGCAATAATCAGTGATTGGCTGCGAGACTTGCTGAAAAAACCAGGAAATGGCCAGAACAGCAAAGGCGAGGATAACATCTGCTGGAAGCTGGCTAACAGAAAAAGAGCCTGAACTTACCCTGTGCAGCTCTGCGATCGCAGGAATGGCATCAACCAGCGTTTTGATTATCCAGAATGACGCAACCCAGGTAAGTCCCGAGAGGATCTGCATTACAAGATAAAACGATGCAAGTCCGGGATCGGCAGACCATACCAGTTGCAAAATGCGCGGAAGCTGCTTTGTTGTATTGATGAAGTCATAAAAGCTTTTGATTTTTTTTGCTTCAAAAGGCTTTTTCTCTTCAACTTTGTCGTTAGTGGAATACACGCACGTGTTTTCGAGCGTTTCTGGGCCTTTTGTTGAAGCTTGATTCTGATCTTCAGCTGCTTGCATGCTGAGATCCACTCCCGGCTTTGTATTCTGTTGCTTATCTCCGGGAGCCGATGACCGAGATTGCGCTGCCTGCTGCTCAGTCACCATTGTTTTATGCCCCCTGCCCGACAAAGAAACATCGACAACAACAGTATAGATTAAGCGTCATTAAGGTATCCGATCAAAGTTGTGAATATTTCGTGTAAGAAATGTAGGATGAGGCGGTTTAATCCTTGATTCCCTGAGAGGCTGTAAAAATGGCAACAAGCGTAGTTGGCCAGCTCAAAAAAATTGCCGAAAGTCAGCTTGTACAGCCAGGCTGCATCAAGCTTGAGGCTGGGAAGGAAACTGATAGGGAATTTCAGGAGCAGCTAAGTTCTTCAATCAGCTATCTTGCTTCGGCAAAAACTCAGGAAGAGCTCGAGCAGGATCCCTACTGGCCAAAATGGGACGGTCCCTGGTGGCACATGCTTTTGCTTTTTGAAATCGGCCTTGCAGATAGAATTCCGAAGCAAGCTGTCGATAAGCTGGTTTCAGCCATGAACAGTCATTACCTTGAGTTTTTTCCTTTTTATGAATCTGAAATTCCAGATGGAAAAGACGCGGTCAGAAATATTGCCTGCCACTGCCAGCTTGCCCTGGTCAAGCAAGTTCTGTTTGCGGCCGGAGTAGATCTAGATTCAAGGCTCCCCTGGCTCAGACCCTGGTTTTTGAAGTATCAGTTGGCCGACGGCGGGCTCAACTGTGACGAGTCTGCATATAGCAAGAAAGACGGCAAAAGCTCTATTGTGTCGACTCTGCCGGCGCTGGAGGCCGTTTTGCATGCAAGCCCGGACTCACATTCAGAAATGGAAATCCAATTTCTTGAAGCAGGAGCAGCTTATTTGATCGATCGTAAACTCAAGCGAAGAAAAAGCAATCCGGAGCTTTTGATAAGCGCGGAATTTGAAAAGCTCTGCTTCCCACGCTTTTACCACTATGATGAACTTCGTGGTTTGAACCTGCTTCTTGACTGGGCGCTGCTTTGCAAAAAAACGCTGCCTGCAGACGCGATTCAAGAAACTGTGATTTCAATACATTCAAGATTCGGCGACGGTCTCTTGCATCCTGAAAGAAAGCCCCTTGAAGGGGCTAGTTCTCTCTGGCGCTGCCAAAACAGCGACGGCTGGTATCGGGCTCCGGCGAAATCTTTTCCATTGCTTGATAAACTCAGCGCTCAAAAAGCCTTTTCGCCATATCTAAGCAGCAAATGGCATGATGCCTGTGAGAAACTGCATTTGCTTTCCGTATCCGGTCTCTTAAAAGAAGGCTGACAATTAATCAAAATTCTACAGTATGATTATGACCTTACGTTTACTCCCTGAGCATACGACATGACCAGAAAAAACTGCAGTACTTTTTTATCGCTGATTTCTTACTTGCTGCCAGTGATTTTTCTAACTGTGGCTAACCCTCAGCCAGGCAAAGGAGCAGATGCCGCACCGGGCGTATTGCAAGGATTTGCAGAACAACATAGTGATCGCATGGCTCCGGTAGAACCACAGTTTCAAGTTGGTGCCGTTTTTAACCAGGAAGCAGTTCCGCAACTGGAACCGAATAATGAATGGTACTGGATTCCTTCGTGGTATGCGGGGCAGAAGCATGCCGATACTGCAACTGTTTTGCAGGACTATAATTTTCAAACCGGGCAAAGCGTCCAATCAAATCGTGTTATAACAAACCGCCAGGATCTTTCAATCGGATTTCAGCCTGATCGCAATGGACAGATCTGGGAGTTTAAGCGGGCGCCGTACACGGCAATTGTCGAGGGTGACGGGTTTTTCACCACGATGATGGTTCGGAATCGTGACCCAATTAAAGTTACTGAAGATTGCGTAATCATCCGCCTTGTTCAAACTTCGGTGAATGTGGATAAGCGATCGCGTCGAATTCTCAAGACCCTGCAGGAAGAACAAATCAATACTTACACGCCTGGCACAGCAGGCAGCATGAATCTTCAAGCATCACTCAAAACATTCGGGGCAGACGGCATGCCTCAGCTTCAGGAACTCAGTTGCCGAGTCGTTAAAAATGCCGGATCTTTTAAGCCCATCGACATTTACCAGGGCCGAGACATGCGCATGCTCTTTCGTAACTTTCTTCTTACCCATGGCTATGCCAGTTACCTCCCGGATAATCTGAAGCCAGAAAATCCAGGAACAGAACCGCAGTCGAGCCAGAATTGACTATGATGGTCATCGCAACTGGTCCAGAATCGAGCGGGTGAGTCCTTTCTTGTAGATATCTGTAAATGCAAGAACATTTATGAACGAGGTGTTGTCTGCTGCAAACATGGCTTTCATTTCTTCCAGCGTTTTTAAACCTGTCTGGTTGCTACCGATATGTAAGAGTGAGATCTTTAGCCTGGCTTTGTGCTTTGTCGAAATTGTCTGGAGATTTTCGATTGCATTACGGAATTCAAGACGATTGTTTGGAAGGTCCGGGGGAACTTGTGCAGTAGCTGGATTGCCGTGACCCCCGCTGACAGGCTTTGGAAATACTGGCGAACTGTCAATATTTTCACGAGCTTGAGCAATACCTCCCATTGCCAAAAGATGAAGGTCATTGAGTTCGCCTTTCAGTTCTTGCTTCAGCTGCGCAGGTACCTGACTTAGCACACGGCTTTGCTCGGAGTGCAACTGGAAATAGCCAGTTTTTTTGCTTGGCCCTGACTTAGTGCCGGGCTTAGGCCTTCTGCAAAAAGCAGCAGGTTTAATGCAACAGATAATGAGCCAGTATTTGAAAAAATGCGCATTAAGATACTCCCCTGAAAGCAAATGCCCAACAAAGGTTCGAATTTATTTTGAACAAGTACTTGACCCCGAATCCTTAGATGTTACTTGACAAGCCCTCCGTCCTAAACAGGAAAAACCCTGATTGCTATGATCAAAGATTGTTATAGGAAAGAACCTGGAGCTCTAATATTGCTGACAGAAGGAATGATTTTCCGCAAAACAGGTAGCGAGCTGGCTCTGGAGAAAATAGATCTTCAAGAACCAGGCCCTCACGAGCTTTTGATTCAAATAAACGCCTGTGCAGTTTGCCGGACCGACCTGCATGTGGTGGACGGCGATCTTAAGAATCCAAAGCTGCCACTTGTTCCCGGACATGAGGTGGTGGGCAGAGTTCTCGCTTGCGGGAGCGAAGTGGAGTCTATTTTCAAAACTGGCGACAGGGTCTGCGTGCCCTGGCTGGCATCTTGCTGCTTTAAATGCCAGTTCTGCAAGTCCGGGCAGGAAAATCTCTGTGAGAGTCCTGAATTTACCGGTTATACGAAAAACGGCGGTTTTGCAGGCCATATGATTTCGGATTCCCGTTTTACTTTTAAGCTCTCTGATTCTTTTGCAGCATACAAAGACGAGGAAGTGGCGCCGCTATTGTGTGCAGGTCTTATCGGCTGGCGCTCGTTCAAGTTTGCCTGCCGGGGCAATTATGAGGCCGGCGGAAGACGCCTGGGTATCTACGGCTTCGGAGCCGCCGGGCATTTAGTTTTGCAGATTGCCAGTTTTTTCAACTGGCAGACTTATGCATTCACCAGAGAAGGCGACAGGCAAGGGCAGGAGTTTGCCCAGGGCTTAGGTGCTTTCTGGGCTGGTTCATCAAAAGAGATGCCTCCCGAAAAACTTGATGCGGCAATTATATTTGCGCCGGTCGGCTCACTTGTGCCTGCTGCGCTACAGGCTCTGAAAAAGGGTGGCTTAGTAGTATGCGGCGGCATTCATATGAGCGATATTCCGCAGTTCTCTTATGCCTTGCTATGGGGCGAACGCAGTATTGTTTCGGTGGCGAATTTGACCAGGCAAGACGCAAACGAGTTTCTGGAGCTTGCTCCCAGAGCAGAAATTAAAGCCAGGATTTCCAGATATAAGTTAAAGCAGGCAAACGAAGCACTTTCAGATCTCCGGGATGGAAGAGTTGAGGGGGCGGCGGTGCTCTGCCTGAAAGCGGATTAATAAATGCAAGTGATAAGTCTTAAATGCTTATCGGGAGCTAATAAGTCGGCGGTGATACAATGGCAACTTGCGAGGTTTTTTGATCAATGGCAACAAGTATCGGCCAGCGGGCGGATAAAGGCATTAGTACAGGTTCTGGTTCCGGGCAGGCATTGCTCAACGTACTTGAGCCTCCTTATTTGATTGACATTTTCTTGAAGAATCCGCCTTTTGATTTCAGCGCCCATATGAACAGCAGTGTTGACGGCTCGCTCACACCTGTTTTCATGGCTGATTTTGATCTGCTTACCACTCTTGATGATGAAGCAAAAGCAGTCAAAAACTTTTTCAAAAAGTATCCGTTCTTAAAGAAACTGCTCACTTTCCCAACTCTTTTTGTGGGCACCACTGCCACTGAGTATGCAAACTATCCAGAGCAGGATGACTATAAATCTGTAGTATCTTCGTTGCTGCAAACAATGAGGAAAAGAAAAGCAAGCTTCTTGATCGTAAAGGATATTCCGCAAAATTCGCCTCTTTTGACTAAGTCTGCAAATGCAAATGCCGAGAACTTAGTTGGCTATTGCCAGGAAAATGGCTTCCTGATTGTAGAAGGTCAGGCGCTTGCTTATGTGCCGCTTGATTTTTCATCTGTCGATGAGTTCCTGAAACGTTTGTCTAAAACAAGAAGGAAAGAGTTTCGCAAGAAATTGAAAGAAGGCGCTCATGTAGAAGTAGAAGAGCTCAGTTGCGGATCGAGCGTCTTTTTTGACGAGAGCTTTCTTGCTTTGCTTTACAGCATGTATGAAAATGTGTTTGCTCAAAGTGAGATTCATTTTGATAAGCTCACCCCCGGATTTTTCAGGGAGCTCCTGCAGAACAGCTCGGGCGGCGGCAAAGTTTTTTGCTATAAAGTACACGGAGAGCTTATCGGATACAACATTTGTTTTGTGCATGAGAAGCGGCTGGTGGACAAATACGTTGGTTTTGTTTATCCGCAGGCAAGAGATGCAAATCTTTATTTCATCAGCTGGTTTTACAACCTCGAATACGCGATCAAGCACGGACTCGAGGCATATATTGCCGGTTGGACCGACCCGGCGGTGAAGGCTGCTCTGGGCGCTAAGTTCACACTTACAAGACACGCAGTTTTCATCAGTAATCCCATCTTGCGTGCCATACTCCGTCCGTTTAAACGCTTTTTCGAATCTGATTCAAACTGGATCGAAAATAATTGATTATCTGATGATCGCAAAAGAAATACCGCCGACTGCAGGCATGCCGCTCAAGTTTGCTGATTTTGTTTTTGCTTTATCGGCAAAGGAGTCGTGCTTTGAAAAAGAGCTTGCAGATTTTCTCGAAATTGAGCAGCTTGATATATACAGCTCCGGTACGCTCTGCCTGGCGATTGCATTTGAAACTGCAAAACGAGTAAGCAGCAGAGCCAGAGTGATTCTTCCTGCATACACCTGCCCGCTTGTGGCAATAGCAGCGCATAAAGCCGGAATGGAAATTGTTCTTTGTGACTCCAAAGAAAACAGCTTTTGTATGGATGAAGAAAGACTCGAAGAAATTTGCGACAATTCAGTTGCAGCGATTGTGCCTACCAGCATTGCCGGGCTGGCTTATGATCAGAGTCGCGTTTATGAGATTGCAAAAGCAAATGGCGCTTTCATTGTTGCAGATGAAGCGCAGTCTCTGGGTGCCAGAGTACAGGGACATCTAGCCGGCAGAAATGCTGATTTTGCAGTTTACAGCCTGGCAGTGGGCAAGGGGCTCTCTGTATATGACGGCGGCTTGCTTGCTGTAAAAAATCCGGACTTGAGGATGCTTTCAAGAAAGGTCGCATCCGAATGGGTGAAAAAGGACCTGGCTCTGTGTTTGACGCGCCAGTTACAAACTTTCGGGCTTTTGCTTGCATATAATCCCTTTGCTTTGACTTTCGTTTATGGAGCCGGGCTCAGAAAAAATCTTGCAAAGAAAGACTATATAGAAGCAGTTGGCGACCATTTTGATTTTGATATTCCTGCTTATGAATTTGACAGCTTCAGGAAGCGGGTTGCTGGCGCAGCATTAAAACGCCTGCCCGAATTTTTGCGTGGAAACCGGGCAAGGGGGCTTCGGAGAGCAGAGCAATTGAAGAACAGAGTTCCAGCACTAGCTGTGCTTGCTGAAGAGAATGGATCCGAAGGAAGCTGGCCTTTTTTAATGCTGCTTTGCAAAACTGAAAGAGCTAGAGAAAAAATCATGTCTGAGCTCTGGGGCGCCGGACTTGGATTAACCCGGCTATTTATACATGAGCTTGGCGGCTACGATTATTTGAGTTCGATTGTTCCACGGACAGGCACACCTAATGCTCGGTCATTTGCTGAGCGGAGCTTCTCTATTAGCAATAGCCCATATCTCAGCGATTCTGATTTTGAAGGATTGGTCGGCCGGATTAGTGTTTTGCTTTCCTAGCTTCTTAAAGCAAGAAGAAAAATGACCCCTGTGTATTTTGCTATACTTTCAATACTTCAAGCAATAGTTCAAGCAATAGTTCAAGCAATGAACCTGAAAATGTATCTGTAATCACTAAGTTTCTGCAAATGCTCCGGAGATCGTAACAATGAGTTCAGCCCTTGCTGCCACAATCCTGCTTGCAGAGGATGATGATATTCTGCGGAGCGCCGTGTTTGACGCACTCAGCACCGAGGGCTACAAAGTTTCAATTGCAAGTTCGGGCACCGATGCAGTTGCATTTTGCGATCTGGGTAGATTTGACCTGCTGATTCTGGATTGGAATATGCCCGGTCGTAGTGGAATTGAAGTGAGCAAGTATTACAGGCAAAAAGGTAATGCAGAGCCCATTCTTTTTCTCACTTCACGGAGCGATATTAAGGATAAGGAAATCGCATTTGATGGGGGCGCGGATGATTATCTCACAAAGCCTTTCGATTTAAGAGAATTGCTCCTGCGTGTAAAAGCTCTTTTGAAGCGGCCGGTAGCGATAATAAAAGATGAACTTAAGATCGGAACCGTATCGTTTGAACTGAAGTCCGGTCTACTTAAAGGCAAGGAGCAATCGGTTAAACTTCAGCCTCGTGAAACAGAACTGCTCTTGTTCTTCATTAAACGTCCCGGACAAATACTGAAAGCTGAAGGTGTAAGAACGGCAGTCTGGGGTGCTGAGTTTGAAGGTTCGGATGTTGCGCTGCGTGCCTGTCTGGCAAAGGTACGCAAAGCGCTGGCAGTTTTCGAGCTCGAGAAATGTATCGAGACCGTGCACGGCTTTGGATACCAGTTTAATCCCCCTGATTAAGCTCCAAGAATCGCCAACAAATCGCCAACAAATCGCTGATAAAAACTAATTATCGGCTGAACTAATTATCGGCTGAACTATTAATGATGATTAGGATCTGCTGGGCTTCAGGCAAGCTTAAAGTTCATGTTGGAGGAGTCAAATGACACTAAGAAATGCGCATGGTGGAACTATTGCTTTCATGCTTGTCTTGGCATTTGTCAGCATTATAGTTGGTGTGGGATTTTTCTTTTTTGTGAAACTTGTTGGCGGACATCGCGAACTGAGTAATGCCGCAGATTCAGGCACACTCAGTATTGCCAAGGATGGTGCTGAGATACCGACTGTTGCATTCAGCGATGCCGAGACAAGAAGATCGCCGCTTGGTGGACTTATCGATGCTCGGGCAAAGGGGATTAATTTGCAAAGCTATAATCGAGCAGTAGCTCAGGCTTATTTAGTGGCGTTGAATGCGGAGTCCGATGGTAAGGCCGCGGGCATTGCCAATGCAAAGAAACTCTTTGATACCTTGCAGGGACCGAATGGCATTGCAGCGCAGCTTAGTGAAAAACTCAGCCAGCCCGGCTCTTCAACAAGTTCATGGGTGGCTAAAGCTTTTGTGCCGCCTGCTGCTTCCAATTCATTGCGCATGTTGGCCTGCGATAAAAGCACCCCGGAGCTCAGTTATACAGTCAATCAAGGGAACTATGCCGTTGCATACGTACATCCCGAATCGGGAGAAATAGAAAAAAGCAACAGCAATATTGAACTCGGCAAGAACTTTAAGAAGCAGGTTCCGTTCGTTGATTATGCAGGTGGCCAGCAAGTAAAAATTCCTGATAATAGCTTTGCTTTCGATAAAACAAAGAACTACAGATCCTTGCGCGGCTACGATCCGATGAAAATCGGCAAAGTAGGTACATTAATGGCGGTCACAATGTCCCCGTTCGAGCAAGCACATTTGATCTCCGATCGTTATTTTACCAACGACAAAAAAAGCCCCAGCCCAAGCACTGATTTGCATGTACCTCCTAACTCATTTGAAACCGTGACCTTAACTGCGGACCAGCGTACATCTTTAAATCTGGGTGTGAAGTCGGCCTCGATGGTGGGCACAGCTTCGATAAATTTGCCGCCTGCTGATCCAAATCCAATGCAACTGTCAGCAGCTGCCCCAAAGTATGATCTGTCGATTCCGCGTGGTTATTTGATTATTGATAATGCCGGTGACGGTATTGACTCCAGCTACACCGGCTTGATTCCCCAGGAGAGTACCCGCTCAACAATCTGGTATGGAACAACCGGTGTAAGTGTGGATTCACCGGGAAAAGGATGCTTTTCGAATAACGGACGGCTGGAAGAATGGATGAAGTACAACAAGGCCAGGCAAAACGGCACTGCTGCATTTATGCCTGAGCCGCAACTGGACGGCTTATACAACCAGTCTGGAAAAGCAGCCAGTTTGAGCGAAGCAAGACTGATAACTGCAAGCAGCAATCCATCGCCATGCCGCTGCCATGACCTCAACTCAGATCCTGTTGGCGCCAATCCGAATTCTGTATGTGTGAAGTATGCAAGATCGCTGCCATTTATGCCAGGTCCATTTGATACTGCCTACTTTCCGAACTACCTGAATCCACCTGTTTACGGCAAAGTCGGCTTGCCGATGACGGCCGGTGAGCTGGCTAAAATGAAGTTGTGGAATCTATTTCTTTCAAATGCAGGGGCCGGTGGCTTGCTAACGGAAGTAAATCACACAACCGGTGCCAGGCTCTATCCACAGACTCCCCTGTTTTTGGGCAATGATCCAATCCTAAACAACCCCGTACCCTATAATTCAGCGCCGGGACTCAATTGCACGCTTGGTACAAACTACAGCGCCCAGGGGCTTGCGTACAGCAGTCCGATTGTGCCAGGGCAGGTAAGCAAGGACGGCTCGCTTCTTGATTTGATGCAGCAGGTGGCAAGCCATGATCCGAATCCGCTTCATCACAAGGGACGCCTAGAACTTAAACGCTTTCTCGAAAACCGCATGTGGCAGATCAAGCCTGATGCAAGCCAGGCGGAAATAGACGAAATTATTGACGGCAAAGTGCATGGACTTGCAGTTGGCAAGAAATACTACCTTTACCTGGACAAGCATCGAAAGTTCAAGCTTGATCTGACACCGCCCTTCTGGATTGATCCACTGACTGGTGAAACACCTGACGGGACGGCGCACGAGTACGGCACAATTCCGTTCAGCCTGCTTGGGACTCTCGTAAATACTCCCGGCGATTTCAACGTCCACAACATACCGTTCATTGACTCAAGTGGCCCGACAATATTTGATCGATTGCATGCCAGCTTCACACCTTCTAGCGGCGCCAACAATTTGCTGGGAGTAGTGAAGTTCTCGGAGACCAGCTTTGGTGTACCGGTAATGTTCAGCAACGCGAATTAAAAGATAGTTGGACGGTGTTTTCTTTGGCTGGATAAAGATGAGCTGATACTCGATGGAGAAAATAAAGAAATGAAATTGCAATTCACTGTTAATCACCGTTTTGTGCCTGCCCTGATCACTGGTCTTGTTGCAATATCGCTTCCTACGGCAACAGCCGGCGAAAAAATTGCCTGGGCTGCTTCTAAGGCTCCGCTGCAGGCTAGTTTTGAGAAGCTCAAGTACTCACCCGAGCTGGCTTTCATTCCAAGCTACACCGGCAAACAGTTTGTCAACACCGAAGCTATTCGTTACACTGGCTTGCCTACCGGTCAATGTTATAACGTCAAATACTTGATGAAGGAAGCTCCTTCGATTGTGCACGACTGGTATCTACTTAGCCTGCGCCAGTGCGGCTGGACTATCGATGAGACTGATTCCGGTTCCAGCGCGATTACAGCCAGGCGCGCCGATGGATTGACCTGCTATATTTACACGCGCCCGGCCTTGCAGGCTGGATATGCTTGCGAAATGATCCTGCGCTATGCCATTCGTCCTGTCTAAGAGAGGGGGCAAAGCCTGTCAGCCCTGCTCGAAGCCCTTGCCGGCTGATTCTATACCATAGATAGCTGAAGTGAAAACCAGAAGATCGCCCCCTTGCCTTCGATAGACTGGCAGCCGATCTTGCCACCATGCTGCTCCACGATTCTCTTGCTTATTGGTAAACCGAGTCCTGTTCCATCGCTCTGGTCGTCCCCAGCACCTGACACGAAGTCTTCGAAAATGCGTTCCTGCATTTCTTTGCTAATGCCTTTGCCGGAGTCTTCGATCAAGAATATAAACTCACCATTCTCATTGGTGTTGCTCGTCAGGAAGACTGTCTGACCCTCGTTGGAGAACTTGATTGCATTCGACAGCAGATTGATCAAAACCTGTACCAGGCGCTCAGCATCAGCTTTAATCAGTTTGTCTTCGACCCTGTTTAGCACTGCTATTCTTCGCTTTTCTGCAAGCGGTTGTACATAAGCAATTGCTCTTGCCGCAAGCGACGATGATTGTAAGTCTTCAATTTTAAGAACAAACTTGCCGGCTTCCATTTTTTCAATGTCGAGGATATCATTGATAAGTAAAATCAATCTCTCTGTCCCCTGTTCGGCCTGCTTGACTCTCGATGCGTTCCTTTCGGATAATTCGCCTAGCGCGCCGGATGAGATAATGCCCAGTGAAACTTGTATTGCTGACAGCGGTGAGCGCAATTCATGGCTTGCTATTGCCAGCAACTTTTGCTTCAGTTCCTGTTCGTGTTTGAGCGAATCGGCTGCGTCGTGAAAAGCTCTGTCGAGCTGGGCAATTTCATCAGAGCCCGAGACCGGAGGCAGCAATGGTTCTTTCAAGAGAATGCGTTCGGCATTCTCTTGAACATGTATGATTCGCTTGCTTATGTTTTGGCTCAGATACACAGCCATGCAAATCGCGCTAATAACATTTGCTGCTATACCTAAGAGCAGCATTTTGTCCAGGTCTTTGACAATATTCTTGAGTATTTTGGCTCCGCTTGCCTCCAACTCTTCTTCACGAGTAGCCAGATTGTTCACATCTCTGGACAGCTTATTCCAACTTTCCAGATAGTTTCTTAAGATCATGGCATCGGCTGTTTCTGCGCTTAGTCTTCGTTTTCTGCTTTCGGCAAGGATCCACTTTTGATCATTGTTGATCTCGACAGCTGTCTTTTTTATGGATTCACTATACGCCATTCTTTCGGGATCGCCTGCGCAGCTCTCCTTGAAGCGGTCAAGCGACTCCTGGATGCGTTTGGACTGGCTTTTATACAGGTCTGTCACATCGATGTCGATGCCGCATAGTAAGGTAAGCATGGCGGAATCTGCCAGGTCCTGACCCACTCGTTGAGAAACGGAGATTACCTTCCTTGCCTTTGCTTCGCTGTCGATATGAAAGTTGGCTTCTTGAAGCAACATGGCAAGTGTTCCCAGCAGAACAACTTGCGTCAGGAGCGGAATTCCAATAAGTATCATGCCTTTGTATCTGACACGAAAGTGGAAAGGCTTCTTTACTTTTTCAGCGGTCTGAGCAATTGTTTTCCCGGTGGACTGCGGCTCTGGGGCTTTACCAGGAAGGATAATCTTGAACCTGCTTCCCTCGCCTGGTTTTGAAATTATCTTGATTGTACCTCCGTGAGCCTCGACGATGGCTTTTGAGATGGATAGACCCATGCCTGTGCCTTTTATCTTTGTGCTTGTTTGTTCCCCCTGGCTGAATACATCGAAGAGGGTGGGCTGCAATTCCTCTGGAATACCCGGTCCTTGATCGATTACCGACAGTTCGAGTTTTTCGCGATTTACTCTGGCCGTGACCGTTACTTTTGTTTTCCTTGGAGAGAATTTAATAGCGTTGGAAAGCAAGTTTACGAGCACCTGGATTATTCGATCCGGGTCTAGGGAGACTTCGGCTTGGCAGGGCTCAAGCTGAATTTCGATGTCCTGGTCTTTTGCAATTGCTGCCACCATCTCAGAAGCGGTTTCCATGATTTCCGCAGGATTTACAGCTTTATACTTGAGTTGAATTTTGTGGGCGCTTATTGATTCGAGATCCAGCAGTTCGGCTACCATTAGTTGAAGTCGGTTACAACTCTTGCTTGCCCTTTGAATTGTGGTCGCTGCTTTTTCGCTCATTGATCCAATGTCGTTTGCCAGCAGTGAAAGCAGTATCTGAATTGCGCTGAGTGGTGCCTTCAACTCATGGCAGACAACAGCAAGAAGCTGCTTCTTAAATCTCTGGGTTGAAATTATTTGAGCGGCAGTATTATGAAGAAGCAAATCCAGGCGAGCCAGTTCGTCATCACCGTGAATTGGCTGAGCGAGATCCTCACCCCGTGCAAGACGTTCTGTAGTACGCATCAGATTTTGCAGCCGGCCTTCAATGCTTCTACCAAAATAGACTCCCAGTCCGGCCAGCAAAAACACATCGGCGCAAACTCCAAAGAGCAAGAAGCTCTTAAATTCTCTGTTGATTTCTTCGTGCAGTTTCGGGCCCTGCCTCACTGATTTGAGTTCTGTCTGGATCAAGCGTCCCAGCCCAGAATTCGCGTGCTTTCCTTCTCGCTGAAGGTACCACTGCAAGCAAGCTTGTGAAAGCTGCAGGTGTGCGGGAGCGGGTTTTGCAGTCGGATCAAGTTCTGCAACGGGAAAGTTTGCTGCAAGCAAGCCCAGGTCTTGAAGTTTGCGCAAGAGGTTGATCTCACGGTAAATATCGCGAATTGTGGAGGTTTTTTCTTCGCCGATGAGTTTTCGGAGGGCCTTGAAATTTGTGCCGATTTCATCCCAGATTTCGGAGTGTCGTTGTCTGATTTCGGTTTGCCGAGCTTTTGTCTGAAGTCCAATTAGAATCGAACCTTCGCTGAGAAGAACGTGCAGCCGCTCTGCCCGTGCAATCACATCCTTTGCATGTTTTTCCGCTTGCAGCTGCTTGACCGATTTCTTCAATAGCGTGCCGAAGCCGAACGCGAAAAACATTCCAAATGCCAGGGGCACTGAAACAAGAACGAGACCCTTGTGAAGCAGTTTCATTTCAAACTAGTTTGAGGCTTGCCAGAAGAAACACTTGCACTGTTATACCACCGACGCCTTAGTTAAGATCGGTGCTATTGCATCAAGATCCTTGACAAAGAAGAATTCATAATAGGGTAGCAGAACCCAGCGATTTATGAGTTCTGCTTTTGTACTTCAGTGAATTAAGAAGCAAATTGCCTGGCTCAATTCATCAGGCGCTGTCTTGCCTGCGTTCGTTTTCCAGTTTCCAGACTCTGTCTTCCAACAGGCTGATTCGGTGGGACTGCTCAAGCTGAGACTTATCGGAAGAAATCAGAAAAGCTCCAATTCCATCTAGCTTAGTGTTGACCTCTTGTTTGAATTCACTGAATTCTTGCTTGAATCCACTGAATTCTTGCTTGAATCCAGTAAATTGCTTCTCGAGAGAAACAATTGCATTGCTTACAACTATCTTGAATTCATCATCATCCATGGCTCTAACCCTCATAAACAGGTGGAAAAACTACTCAAATCAAGTTTCTTTTTGCCGCCTCAAGGGCTTTATCTGGTTACCATATAATCGTATGGTAACATTTGGAACTCAGATAGACAAGATGGAGGTCCATGAGTTTCTGTGTTCAGGGAATCAAGATCGTGCCTCAAATATATTTACAGCAAAAGCGCCCTTGCGGGCGCCTTTCACAACGATGCCGCGGTCAGCCAGCCGCTGAAGTTGGTTGATATAGCCTGGGGAGTCATGCCGGCCGCCGCTGCCAGGTCGCAAACGCACATTTCTTCTACTCGCGCCAGTGTGTGCAAGAGCCTGAGCCTTGTGTCGTTCGCCAGGACCTTGAACAGGTCTTTCGGTTCTCCCGCTTGCTTGGGTGTGATAGGCTCCTGTTCAGGCCAGGTTACATGCACCGGGCAGCATGTTTGCATAGTTCTGGCTATCTTCAACCTGGCTTCCATGCAATAAATTCTACACTATTAAACAAGATTGTGGAATAGTTTAGAATCGGTGATGCGGACTCGAAAAGCCTCCAGAAGATTAAATCTCCGAGAAGGGCACCGTAAAGTCTGCCTAAATAGCGCTGGGCTCTTGTAAACTCCGAATGGGCAAGGGGATTTAGGAGTTGGAAATGTTTATGCTGGAAAATCAAAAACCTGCAAACATGCCATCGGTAAAGACTTACAACTATCCTGACGGAAGTACCAGCACTGTCAGGTATAACCAGCAGGGACTTTTAGTTGAAATAAACATCGAAGGCGGTAGCTGGAAGCGCAAAGAAGCAGGCGGCTGGGGATTTTATGATGCAAAGAGCCGCGAACAAGACCAGCTGGACGGCGAGCTTGAAGTCAATTGGCGCGGCGACATAATTGCCCGGCGCCATGACGGCTATTCAGAGATTCAATTTGCTGATGGAACTTTCCAGATTATTTATCCGGACAAGACAAAGGAAACCCACTATCCTGACGGTTATTCGCTGGTTGAGCGTGCTGACGGTAGTCGTGTATACAGAAGCAAGGAAGGACTCGAAACAGAAATAAAAAGTCAGGTGCCGGAAGCCGCAGATAAAGTAGTTCCGGTTCGGACTCAGCGTCCGTTTAAGATTACCGACCTGAATAAGAAAATCGGGAAAATAGTGGATTTCGGTTCGCAGCCGAAGAAATCCGACTGGTACGCGATTCCTAAGGCTGATGCCAACGGCAACTGGTTTGAAAACAAAAACGGCGACAAACTCAAGCAGGAAGAAGACGGTTCAAGTACTGTTTATCATAAAGACGGCTCATATGAACAAATTGACAAAAACGGCAAAATACGGCTGAATCTTGGAGATGAATGGCTTAAACTGGACTAGCAGGACATCTAAGGATAAATCAGCAATGATAAAGGTAGTATCTGCTTTTCTTGCTTTTGCGTGTTTTTTCACATCAATGGCTGTATATGCAGCAGACCCGGTTGCAGGCTCATCCGGATCGAGCTCAGCTAAGGCAGATAAAGAGCCGGCGCCAGTGAATTTTACAAAGTCGGACCTTGCCACCGCTAATGGTTCTGCTCGTATAGGCATGCACGAAGGGAATATTTTTTGCGTGCTTACATCGATTGAAACCCGTGTTCAACTTGAGCCGGACAAATGGGGCGCAGAGGATGAAGCTAAAAATTGGACAACCTGGCTCACTGCGTTTGACGACAACCTTTATGCCAGGTGGACAAAGAACGCAAGTCTGAATGCGCAAGAAACAGTGGGAATTCGTATCAATCCCGATAGCACTGTTCAGGTTACTAACAATAGTTTTTTTGCAGGAACTGACGTAAAAGACCCTGGAGCTCAAAGCGCTTTTGAGGCTGCAATTCAGAAATCACTAAATGAAACGCTCAAAATGGCAAAGCCGATGCCTGCTACAAAAAATAAGCTCAAAGAAGTACATATGTCACTTACATTTATGCGAGATCTTAAAGTGCTGCCGCGCCTGGGAAAAAACGACTATGGTTTTGTGGCTGTGGCTGGTGACAAGGACTTCATCACTGTTTATGAACGAACAAGTGACGACGGACGCTTTCCCGGCATTCAGATACTTGCAGACGATGATGACAATGACGACCCTGGCAAGGTAGTGCCGCTTGAACAGGCTGCTTTCAACGAAAAAGCAAGCGAAGCAGCGATCCTGGCAAGTGACGGCGATAAGAAAGCTAGTGACGCTGAGAGCAAGACCAGCGAAGGCGATGATAAGGCAGCTGAGGCTGAGAAAAACGCGGAACCGGAAAGTGAGGTAAAAAGGGAATAGGCAGCTCAGCGCTCTCAGGGACGTTTGTCATAGGTAAAATTGAATCTTTTTCCGTCTCTTGTAAGGCTTATGAGCAAGAATGAAACGACGCTGGCGAAGTTCAGGGTGGGGCGGAGTTAAGGTGAGTGGGATTGGTGGCGAGTTAGAGCAACTTTGACTTTTTCAAATTGAACATGTTGTTCGCAGAGTTGGGCTCAAGGCTAAAACCCCGTGGGACATTTTGGCATTTGAGCAGGTTTCCGACTATTCGCATGTCGATAAAATGATTGGTGGGAATATTTCCTGTAGTTACCTGGTTTTTGAAATCCCTGAGATTTAGCGAAAAATCATTTATAGGGATCAGTTTTGTTCCCAGATATTTATCTAGATTCCAATGGCGAACACGCATTGAACCGATGTTGCTCGAAAGGTCATCGGGCTTTCTACGGGCAATGGCTGCAAAAGGCAAAGCAGTATCCAATTGGTTGCTAATGATGCTAAATTGCTTTCCTCCTGCAAACATTAGGTCAGCGGTTTCTCTAAATTTATCTCCCGGCAACTCTGGGTGCGACAGCATGACCATATTTATCGCTGGCTTCCCGGCTCTGCTTCTTCCTACTAGTAAGCTCTGAGTAAAAGCGGCTCCTTCACTCAATGCTGTCATATTTACATGAGTTTCGCCCACTTTTCCTATCACAGTATCTACAGCTTCTCGCATCTGGGCAGCTCCGGTTTGAGCGGCTCCGAAGTCGTAAAGTGCTCCACGTCCTTCGAGTTGTTTCTCCAGGCCAGATTGCACTAACTCGACGATTCCCCGTTTCTCACTTTCAGAAAGTGTGGTCTCTCCTTTCTGCCATTTTGGGTCATTAAAGTTGCCGCAACCTGCCCAGTCGTTAACCACTACTGGATTACCGGATGTGATAGATAACTGTGCTCCATCGGAAATCGCCTGTGCATTGTCAGTCCCAATGCCATGATTGTAAAAGCTTACATCAGTCTGTAAGTTAGGTCCAATAAGAGAATCGTCCTTTACCTCCTTGGCTAGTTCTGACGCAGATTTATAAGTTTGTTTTGTTTCCCAATTTGGCTTGCAACTTATCATACTAGAACCATCTCCCGGCCAATCTTTGCTAACAGTAATTTCCATATTTACCTTGTAATAACGCACCGGATCTGGTGTCGTCTTGTACGGATCTGCAAATTCAGTTTCTGCTTTGTCCGAGCCTTTCGGTGCTGGTCTGTTAGTTATCACATACATCGGAATAGTGTAAGTTAAGCTGTTTTCTCCTTCTTTGGGTTTGTATTTTTCCAGCCAGAGATCATTTGGAGTTACGGTTTCTTCAATGCCGGCCTTCAAGAGTTCTCTTTCATTTGCTTGAACCGTCTTGTCGTGTACATCTGCTCTAAAATCGCTGTCGTGTGCGCCTGATCTGATGTCTTTGGGGTGTCCGTCCGCTCTTACATCTTGGTCGTGTGCGCCAGTTCCAGCGCCTTCATTGTGTGTGGTCGCTCTGACGTCTTTGTCGTGTGCTAAGGCATTTCCGCTGGTATCTGGGACTCTTGTTCCTGGCTCGTGATCGAGTGAAGTGTCTCGGCTTGGTGTCATTGCCTGTAGCATTGGCTTCGCAGTCTGTTTAGCTTCGGCTGAACCTTGAGTTCTCTCTGGGATTCTAATGCTTTCACCCGCTCTGATTAGATTGGGATTTTTTATCTGATTTTCCTTGGCGATCTCTTTTACTCTGTCAAGAATTTCAGTGTTGCTAGCATTCTTAGGCAGGGAATCTCTAGCAATTTGAGTGAGTGTCTCACCTTCTTTGATTGTGTGTTGTCCAGTTTTAATGCGGATATCGCTCTTTTCGGCGGAATCAATGTTACGCACCTCTTTGGAGACCCTGTCAATTTGGTCGTCATACAAACCACCATTTTCCGTTGCGCTCATTTCACTGATGTTTTTTGCAGGGCTTTTATCTAGCGTTGCTTCGGCGTCAGTCTTCGCTCTTCCTGCCCCAGGCGGAACGCTGCTGTCTGCGCTCGCAATTTCCTTATCTACCTGATGCATAGATTCATGCACCGCCGGCTCTGCTTTTGATCCAGTTTTCTGCTCATTACTTTTGCTGTCGAATATTTCCTGTTTGCCGAAGTCCTCTGTGATACCACTCTTTCCACCGGCTTTGAGCCTGTTCATTAACTCGCGCCTTTGATTGATAATATCTTTCATTCCTTGAAAAGTAGCCCGATCAAGCAGGTACTCTTTGCCCGGCTTTTCCAAGCGCTCTTTGCCCTCCGGCTTTGTCGTGCTTCCTGAATTTTCCGACTTTTCAGCTTTCTCCGGCTTCTCGGCTTTTTCAGGCTTTGCTGAATTCTCATTGCCCTGGCTTGCTGCTGAGTCATTCTTTTGCAATGCGGACTCTGATGATTTTGTGCCGGGAGGAGCAGAAACCTCAAAGAAATTACGGCTTGCTTCTTGTTTGCTTGCAGGCGACGCCGGAGTCTCGCTTTTTTCTTTAACAGGTGATGCTGGGTTCTCGCTGTTTTCTGCTTTGGGAGCCGAGCTTTCGCTCTTTTCTATTTTTCCATCTGGAGTCTGGCTCAGGCGCGTAGCGGCCCTGAGTTCAGAAAGTCTTACCGACTTGTTTCCGGTTTCGTTGCCTGTGCTTCTTTGCGTGTCGTTATCTGGGCCTTCAGCTGGAGCATGTTTTTGTTTTTCAGGCTTTGTGGCCGTTTTGGCATCGCTTTTGCTGTCAAAAAAACTTTGCTTGCCGAAGTCATTGGTGATGCCACTTTTGCCGCCGGCTTTCAAAAAGCCAATCAGTTCTTTTCTCTGTTTAACAAGCTCTGGCATTTGCTCGCCGATATCGCGGCTTCTTTCTTCTTGTTTTGAATGATCTTTGTTATCCACTCTTTCCTGGATGCCGATTTGCTTTTCACCTTTTTCCATGAGTTTTGTTCCTTAAGAAGAAATACTGCCGGATTTAGTCTCTATACCCGCATTGTTGACCACAATCCACGCTTATATCGATTAGTTAGAACTTTGTGTAGACCTCGCCTTGAATTTAGAGGTCCATGGCATTCCTGGAATGCCCGCCGAGGCTTAATCAAGGGGCTAGAACCAGGGGCTAAATCAAGGGGCTACCCAGAGGCTCAAGCAGAATCCGGGCTCATCGCTCAAGAGTGTGATTTTACTGTTTCCAGACCGCTTTTTACCGCGCCCAAAAGCGAGTTTAGCGCCGGGGTATTTTTTTCAATTAGGTTAAGAGCTTCTTTGTAGTTTCTGCCTGCATTTTTGTAGTCGCTGCTTGCCAGCTGATTATCGGCCAGGCCAATTAGAATATTTGCAAGCATAGCCGGATCACTGTTTTTTGTTAAGAGCAAGAGGGCTCGCTTGTAATTTGCCGTCGATTCTTGCTTGTTTCCTGCAAAGCCTTCGGCACGTGCAAGATATAGCAACGGGCCTGAAAGTTTTTCGGAACTCTTTCCGAGAATGCTTTCATAAGCTGAAAGTGAGAGAAGAAAAGACTCAGCTGCTTTTGCATAATTTTCGGAATGCATGAAGGCAATTCCGTTTTGCTCAAGTCCGCTTGCGATGATTGCTAGGCCTGCCGATTGCGAAAGTTTTGAAGTCTCCAGAGCTTCAAGAGCTGTTTTGTAGTCAGTAAACGACTCTTCGTTTCTTCCCTGTTTTTGTTTAATGAGCGCAAGCCGGCAATATAGAAGCGCAATTTCGTTGCTGTCTCTGGAAGCTGCGGCCGTAAGAGCAGCAAGCGCTCGTTTGTAGTCGTTTTCTGCAAGCTGCTCATATCTTTTGCCGGGCTTTTCTGCTGCAAGCTGCTCCTCGCTCTGGGCCAATTGCAAGAGCGTGCGTGATTCAAGCTCGTAGTTTCTTGGTGACCATAACTCCCTTTGATCTGCGGCTTTGTGATAATAATCAAGTGAAAGTTCTTTTTTTCTTAGCTCGGCAGCAATTGCAAGATCTGTAAGTAATGAAACCGATTTATGCGCATGGATACTTGCTTGAGTGAATTCCTTCGCGCTATGCTCAAGCATTGCGAGCTTGCTAAGAATATCTGCTTGTTTCTTTTTTGTCAGCGTTGTTTCAAACAGTTTGCTTTTTGCAAGCTCGTTGTAGGCTGCTCTTGCTTCACTTTTGTCGTTGTTTGAATCCAAGAACTCAGCAAGCTCTAGTTTGTGCTTGAAAGAAGCTTTGTTTTCAGTAGCGGAAAAGCCTGTGTCAATCTTAATTTGCAAGAGCAAGCCTGCAATCTTTCCCTGGGGAGTATTTGCAAACCCAGATAGCGTTACAGTTACTAGAGCCGCAATTAATACCAACCCTGCTATTAATTGTAGAGGGCTGATTTTATGCTTGGCACTTTTTCTTTTGCGAAAGTCTTGGAGTCTGCTTGTGCTTGTTTGGTTATTTATGGCGCTCTTGTATTCAGGACAGCTTATTAGATCTTGGTGTAAAGTGCCGATATTCTGGTAGCGCTTATCCGGGTCCAGTTGCATTGCTTTTAAGATCAGCTTTTCCAGCTCGTCTGATACGACTTCATCGTGTGTGCTGTTCGAAGAGTTTAGAGATTTCGATGATTTCAAGGACTTCAAAGACTTCAAGGATTTCAAAGGAATGTCTTTGTTGTCGAGCATTACTTCAAGTAGCGCTTCAAGCGCCCATGGAGTTTGCCCGCACAGGGTTTCATAAAAGATGCATCCGAGTGAGTAGATATCGGATCTGTGGTCGACTTCCTTTGCCTGCCATTGCTCGCGGCTCATATAAAAAGGACTGCCGAAAACTTCGCCTGTGGAAGTGAGTTTCTGAATATCCAGACTTGTGTTGTCTGTAAATTTGGCTATGCCGAAGTCGACGATTTTTGCAGTTTCAATTCCATCATCGTCTTTAATTACCATGATGTTGCCGGGTTTTAGATCCCTGTGAACCAGCCCTGACTCATGTATCTGCCTGAGACCTGAGCAGAGCATATCAAAAAGCACAGCTGCTCGAAAAACATCTAGTTTTCCTTCTTGGTCTATTATCTCCTGAAGAGTCTTACCTTCAAGAAAGGGCATACTCAGATAGGGTTGGAACTCAGGAGTTAAGCCAAATGCGTAAATCGAGACAAGATTCGGGTGTGACAGCTGGCTGAGAATCTGTGCTTCTCGCTGAAAGCGATCCAGCTTGGTGTCTGAATCAAGCAGATCTTTGCTCATTAGTTTAAGTGCTACCGTGCGCTTGAGAAGTTGATCCTCGGCTTTGTATACAGAACCGGCACCGCCTTTTCCCAGGAGAGAATGGATCAGATAACGCCTGTCAAATGTAGAGCCCGATTGAAGGCTTTCTTCTTCGGCCTTTAGAGCTTCTTCGGTCTCGATATTTTGATCTTGCTCGGGCATGCTTTGTTTTCATTTACTTGCGGGAATCAAACTGTCGAGCTTGTGCGCATGCAGATAGTCATGGAAATTTTTGACGATGTTTTTATTTGCAGCAAAGCTTGCGGCATAAGATGAAAATGGCGCTGTCCTTTTTGCAAGGGCCGTGTTGAAGCTGGTTGCCGCAGCATGCCCGTTTTCGTCGAAATTCGTGCGTACAGTTTCTTCTTTTAGCATGCCGTTTCCTAAATCTGTATATCTGGTCCATGATTTCGCCCGCCGTACTCTCAATATTTGATAGGCTGGTTTTACGACTTCAAAATCAACGGATTCTGCATAAAAGTCGGGAAATTCACCACCGCCTGGCGAGCAAAAAACCACGTAAGAAACCAGGGTTGAATTGCCTAGCTGTGTTTCTGTCCAGTAATCTGAATTGAAAAGATGCCATATGGTTCCTCGGGCGTCTTTTAAATATCCTTTGTTGAATTTGCCTATTGAAGTATGTGGGCCGAGCGGCTTTACTTCATAAGGCTGACCGTTCATGTATTTAATGGCTTTTGTATTGACTGCCTGATTGCTTGCCCAGTCGCCTGCTTCCCAGTCGGGAATCGGTGCCCAGATTGCACGCTCGAGTGTCGAGTCTCGCAACAATGCCCGGGCTGCATCTTTGTCGAGCATGTTGCCCGGCCACAAAAGCGGGTCAAGTGCTCTTGAATTTTCCGAATATTTTGCGGATCCCTGTAACAAAGGAGTGGGGCTCTGAGATCTGGATTCTAGTTGAAACAAGCAGACCAAACAGAGTCCTGCCACCGCCGCCCATATAATCCCTGCCTTTTTCGTTTTCATCTGTGGGGATTGTACTGGCTGCTTGCTGTTTTTGATGCCGCTCATATTGTTCTTCTTCTTTTGTGTTTCTAGAGTTCGATGCTTAACTGTTTGTATTCATTTGAGTCCTGCTCCGAATCCAGATTCGAAACAGAAATGCCTAAGAGGCGCACGTGCTTTCTTTCTGCTTCAGTAGTCTCGAGCAGTTCGATTGAAACATCAAGCAGGGTTTCGGCCTCCTTTGTAGATTCGGCCAGTGTGCGGCTTCTTGTAACCTGCTTGTAATCGGCGTATTTTACCTTAAGTGTAACAGTGCGTCCGCCGGTCTGTTTCTCCAGAAGCCTTTTCCTTACAGTGCTTGCAATCTCTGCAAGTGCGGCATGCATGTCTCGCTTTTCTTTGAGATCAAGAGCAAAACTTTCCTCCGCACCAATTGATTTGCGAATTCGGTGAGCTTCCACTGTTCGGTCATCCTGCCCGCGTGCTATTTGATAATAGAATCTTCCCACTTTGCCGAACTTTTGCACAAGGTCGTTTTCGCTCCAGGCTTTTAAGTCTGAGCCGTTGAAAATACCAAGAGATTTCATTTTTTCTGCAGTTACTTTGCCGATGCCGTAAAATGCATCTATCGGAAGTTTTTCTACAAAAGACTCTGCTTTTTCAGGTGAAATCAGGCAGAGCCCGTCGGGTTTCTTGAGTCCGGAAGCCGTTTTTGCCAGGAATTTGTTGATTGAAACACCGGCAGATGCAGTAAGTTTTGTTTCATCAAAAATGCGGGCTTTAATTTCTCTGGCTATCAATGTGGCCGACCCCATTGCCTTCTTGTTGCTGCTTACATCAAGATAAGCCTCATCGAGGGAAAGGGGTTCGACCAGGTCAGTGTATTCAAAAAAGATTTCGCGAATTTGTCTGGAGATGTTTTTGTATACTTCAAAACGCGGCTTGATAAAAATAAGCTGCGGGCACTTCATTATCGCTGTGCGCGATGGCATAGCTGAGTGAATGCCGAATTCTCTTGCTTCATAACTTGCAGCCGCAACAACACCACGGTTCTCTGGCAAACCTCCCACAACCAGTGGCTTGCCTTTATAAGCCGGCTCGTCTCTTTGTTCTACTGAAGCAAAAAAGGCGTCCATATCAATATGGATTATTTTGCGCTGGTAATTTTCAGGCTTTTCCACAGCCGCAGGCATCAGGCAGCAGTTTGCCCCTGTTCGGATTTTGCAGATGGAATCTTCAGGGTGGCAATCTTTTTGCGATTGCGTGAAACGGAAAGATAAAGCTGTCTTGTAAGCCACATGGTGCCCGGGATTAAATAGGCTGCGCATGCGAGCCTGCCTTGGGGCAGATTTTTTAAGATGAATGGAATTGCTTCCGGACCATGAATTCTCTGATCCAGATCATCAATAAGAAGCAGGCTCCACTGGCTGGCTGCCAGCTCTTTCAAAAGCAGCTTGGCATCCTCGGCAATGTTTTCATCATGACCTACAAAATTGAAAAAGCCGTTTTTGTCGCAGGATCTGATAATGCGCGTGAGGAAACGAACGACCGGACAATTGTCGTCAGAGACGATAGTCCAGGCGCGCCTGTTGTCAGCAGTTTTTACTACCGGTTCCATTCGCTTCCTCTTTTCTATTGAATTAAGGTTAACCTATTTTAGCAAGAAAATTTCTCTTGTCACTAGGTCATCGACGACATTTTTGGTTTTAAGTTTCCTAAAATTTATTCCTTGACATCAAGGGCGAGCTAATCAAATCGTTAGCCGTCAAGCGGCAAGTGTCGGTAACTGTCGGTTGCCAGAACCGCGAACTGATCTGAGCCTACCTCTTTACTTCCCGGTCTTTGGTTTTGAATCGCTCTTTTTTTGAACTTTTTGAAGTTTCTGGTCTTTCTGATTTTTCTGATTTTTTTGATCTTTTTGATCTTTATGTTCGCCACCGGCGCAGCACTTGCCTACTTCTCTTCCAGGTTTGAGCTTAGGCTTGCTGCTCACTGGCGCATCATCTGGTGCTTCAGGCCCGGCTGCTTCCTTTCCGAATTTGCTTTCGCCGTTTTCGTTTTTTAAATACAAGCGATTTGCTTTGTATTTTTTGTAGGTGGGAGTGTCCTCTTCAAACGGATACTGAGAAGCGAACTTTTCATCTATGGTTTGTTGAATTACGGTGATGCTGTCGCCGTCTTTATTCATCTTGTTTGCAAGAATTGCTTCTTCCTGGCAGATATGACAATCAACTCCGTGCAAAGAAGTAAAACAATCAAGCAAGGAATTATGGCTGTCTGTCAGGTCGCAGCCGCAATAACAAAAGAGCTTTTCCATAACCTGAGGACAGGCCTTTGCTGCCGCATAACCAAAAGAAGCAAGACCGAAAAACTGGCTGGGATTCAGCACGTCTTTTCTGCTTTCGCCGCCTTTGTTGCTTTCATCATTCTTGCTGGTTTTTTCGGCATCCTTTATTGAGGCACTGTCATTTTTTGCCGCTTCCGTAGCGGCAATTTCCCTGGGTGCTGTTTCCGATTTGGGGCTTGCAGTCTTGTTTTCCTTCTTGCCCAGCAAAAGACTGTTGCTGCCTCCAGGCTTTTTCATTTCGTTGCTGCGAGATTCAGCCGATTGCCAGGCCCCCGCCAACAGAGAAATAACGCAAATTGCTGCACAATAGCTTCTGGCACTTAATTTAAGCAAACTCATTTAAGCAACTTATCAACTTCGCCTGCAAGAGGCAGTAATCCTAAACCAGTTGTAACAAAAAAAGCTCCAGAACGTCAAATTATAGGCTATTTCCGTATTTTCTTTGCTTTATCAAGAGGAAGTTTGATATTATCGTCTGAATCCGGTTAACTAATCTGGACGAGCAGACTTGTGCTCTTTAAGCATCAGGCAGAGTTTTTGTTTCTGAGGCATAATCAGGCTGTTTTAACAGGCAGAGCTTTAGTGGTGAGGCGTTATGGGCGGCGACTTTGATGTCATTGTTATAGGAGGCGGTCACGCAGGCTGTGAAGCAGCGAATGCTGCAAGCAAGCTTGGCTGCTCGACGTTGATGCTTGCTGTCAATATCGACACGATTGGTGCCATGCCCTGCAATCCTGCTGTGGGCGGACCCGGCAAATCGCAGCTGGTTAAAGAAATAGATGCGCTTGGCGGCATCATGGGCATAGCTGCAGACTCAACTTATTTGCAGATGCGCACTCTTAATATGAGTCGGGGCCCTGCTGTGCAGTCATTGAGGGCACAGTCCGACAAGCGCGAATATTCCATGTGGATGAAGGCTTACATGGAATCTCTGCCGAACCTGACCCTAAGGCAGGGAATGGTAAAGGCTCTAATAACAGAATCTGGAAGGGTTTCTGGTGTCGAGCTTGCTTTTGGCGAGCGCATAATGGCAAGAGCCGTGGTCCTGACTGCGGGCACTTTTCTTGAAGGTATTATCTGGATCGGCAAAGAAACAATGCCAGCCGGCCGCGCTGGTGAGTTTCCTGCAACCGGACTTTCTGCATGTCTTAAGGCTCAGGGATTTGAAATGGGCAGGCTCAAAACAGGCACACCTCCCCGTATTGACGGCAGAACCATTGATTACAGCAATCTGGATCTTGTGCCGGGTGACGAGCCGCATGACTGGTTCTCATTTATGCATACTAAAAAGCAGGCAAGTATCCAGTTGCCCTGCCACCAGACCAGAACTTCTGAAAAAACTCACGAACTTATAAGAGCAAATCTACATGAATCGCCCATGTACTCTGGGATGATTGAAGCAGTCGGTCCGCGCTACTGTCCTTCAATAGAAGACAAAATTGTCAGGTTTGCGGACAAAGACAGCCATTCGCTTTTTCTTGAGCCTGAAGGTCGCTCCACCTACGAAGTTTATTTGCAGGGATTTTCAACCAGCCTGCCTATTTCCGTCCAGCATGATATGGTTCATTCATTGCCGGGGCTTGAAAATGCAAGCATGGTAAGACCTGCTTATGCCGTGGAATATGACTGCCTGGTCGGCACTCAGTTCACCCATGCACTGATGGCAAAGGATCTTAAGGGCTTTTTTGCTGCCGGGCAGATTCTGGGTACCAGCGGTTACGAGGAAGCTGCTGCTCAGGGTCTGATTGCCGGAATAAACGCAGCTATGCATGTAAAGGAACGCGAGTTTTTCGTTCTCAGCCGCTCATCGAGTTACACAGGCACTTTGATAGATGATCTGGTGAGCAAGGAGCTCAAAGAGCCTTACCGTATGATGACTTCTCGCTCCGAATACAGGCTTTTGTTGCGTCAGGATAATGCAGACAAGCGCCTTACACCAATAGGTAGAGAAATCGGGCTTGTAAGTGATGAGCGCTGGCAGCAGTTTAGCCAGAAGCAAGAGCTTATTCATGCCGAGCATGAAAGGCTCAGGAAAACCAGAATCCATCCGGACCCGGGCTGGGAGGTACTACTTAGCGAGTACGGAGAGACTTTAAAACAGAGTTCGACGCTTGAAGAGCTGCTTCGCCGGCCGAAAGTGCCCTATGAGGCTATTGCAAAGCAGTGCCCTGCTGACAGGGAATTTCCTTATGTGCTCGAGCTTGCCACAGAAATCAAGTATCAGGGCTATATTGAAAGGCAGATGGCTCATGTTGCAAATGCTGAGAAGCTGGACAATGTAGCTCTGGCTCCCGATTTCAATTATCTTGCCATGGAGAATCTTTCAAAAGAATCAAGAGAAAAACTGCAAAAATTGCGTCCGGAAACTCTGGGGCAGGCGGCGAGAATCGGCGGCGTCAGTCCGGCAGATGTTTCTGTTTTGCTTGTTTTTATTGAATCGCGCCGCCGGCAGGAACGCTTTAAAGAAAGGGCGATTGCAGGAACTTAGTTTACTTTGTTTTGATTGCTCCATTCTTTCTCCGCAATTTTCATTGCTTATCCATATGCCAAAGCTAGGATCAGTTTGAGGCGAAGGCGGTGGATTATTTTATGGTGGCAAGCAGAATTCATGGTCTGGTTTTATGCATATTTACTCAGCTTGGATTTTTTCAGGCAGCCGGCGCCGGCACCTTGCTTGAAGCGCCGGGAAAATTACCCGTGCTTGATCTGAAAAAAGACAAGCTTTTTCCGTTCAATCTTGTGCCCGGTCTTGTTCCATATGCTGATGAAGTTCATTTGCAGGGAGAAGCGAATTTCGACCCTTGCAATCTTGGAAAATTCAAGAATAAATGTTTGCTTGCCGAACCAGGCTGCAGCAAAAATATCTTGAGCCTCTACAGAGGAAGGGTATTGTTTGACTGCACAAATGACGTTTACCTGAGCACGCCTGATGCAAGAGTTAAAATAGCTCGCGGTTCAATTGTTTATGTATATTCAACCGGTGAAAGTCTTGCAGTGTTGAATCTTCATGATTTACACCGCCGTTCTGTTGTGCTCGAGCTTGATCATGAGAAAATCGAGATTCCTCCAGGCAGAGAGATCTTGCTTACCAGATATTGCGATCTTGAATTTGACGAAGCAAGACTTACTCCGGGTATCTGGTATAGATCCGTTTACGAATTGCCTTCAAGACCGGGCTTGAAGTTATTCCTGACCCAGTTTTCGACCATCTCTGCAGCCGCAATATTTCCCAGCGTCCATAAACTGACAGCAAAGAAGAATAAAAGTGGTGACAGGCTTGTAAAGACATTTGCAGCAGTTATAAAAGCTTCCCGTGACGGCCAGCAGTTCAGACCAAATATGAACAAAAGTAGTTTTGAAAGAGAGCTGGGCATGCTTTCTCAGAATTCAAAGTAGTGCAAGATTCTTGATTGCAAATCGTCATACAAAAGCAAAAACATCGCTTGTTGCGATGTTTTTCTTGCGCCGGCTTCTGTGTTGTGTGGCAAATTGGGGAGTGTGTGGGATACCGGCGCCTGAAACTGTTTTGGTCTTTAGCTGGAGAGGGGAGGGGAGGGACCTGAGCGCCGCAATTTGAATCTGCATTCATGGATTTGTTGGCGGCGCTCAGATCGGGGGCTGTGTACCGGGCTTTGCAGGGAAGTTCTTGGGGAGAATCGGGGAGGGCTTTCCCGGCTGCCAGTGCCTTAAGAGCTCTGAATCGGTACAACTTGTTTGATGTTTGCAGTTTATTTGTATTGTCTGAAAATTGTTTGAGATCAAAATCCGCCAAGATTAAATCTGAATTTTGCACTTCATCAGAACCGTTTCAGTTATGATCATTGCTTTAATTGAAAGGCTGGTAGCTTGGACGATAACAAGAGGACTGTCTGGCGTCCACTGAAAGGGACCCTGTTCTTCTTTCTGGTGCTCGGAATACTTGGTGTCGTGTTCTTCTTCTGGAAATACGATGCGGTTTTTCCGGCCGCGGCCCTGGAATTGAAACTGAGCAAGGAAGAAATAAGCTCAAAAGCGCGTGATCTTTGCAAGCAGATGGATTATGACACCGAAGGCTGTGTAGAATCCACCACTTTCGGCGAGCGCAACCAGATTTCGACTTTTCTGGAACACGAATACAGCATCAAAGAAGCAAATGCTTTTATGCGCGACGAAATAAATGTGTTTTTCTGGTATACAAGATTTTGTCGTCCAAAAGAAGAAGAAGAGTTTCAGGTCTGGCTAGATCCGTCAGGCAAACTTGTGGCTCTGAATCATGACCTTGAAAAGGAAAAGGAAATCAAAAGCGTTTCCCAGGACGAAGCCATGCAAATGGCACTCAAATTTGTAAAAGACAAAACCGGCGTAACTTTGTTCAAATCACTGGCTTCTCTTGATGAGCAAAAAGGAGAAAAAATCGAAAGCAAAGACCCGGATTCAGCTTCAGAGGACGAGCCGGCAAAATTGCCGCGGGCACCGCCGGCAGAGCTTATAGAGGGAATAAAGCTGATCAAGCACGGTTCTGTAAAGCAAAGCAAACGCACCGATCATTATTTCACCTGGGAGGACCAGAACAAGGACTACAAAGGTGGACATATAAGAACCTCTGTCGGTGTTTCGGGAAATGTCATAAGCAGCTATGACTGCGAGTTGCATGTTCCAGAGGCTTTCGAACGCAAATTTGCAGATATGCGTTCTTATAACGATCTGCTCAAATCCTTTTCATACATATTGTTTGCAGTTGTCGGCGCTGCCATGTTTTTTGCGATGGTCTGGGCGCTTTCGACAAGAAATGTCCGCTGGCGGCTTGTGTTAATCGCCTCAGCCATATCATTTGTTGTCGAACTCTTAGACTACTGGAACAACTGGTCCTCGATTATTCAGCAATACAGTACTACTGAGAGCTTGCAAGGTTATCTTGCCGGCAAGACAGTCTCCTCGCTACTAGCTGCAGTAATGGCAGCCCTTGGCGCGGCATGTTTAATCGGCGGTATCGAGGCTGTATACAGGAAGAAATTTCAGGAAAAAATCGCCGGTGAGAGTTTTTTGAAGCTGAAAGCACTCAGCAATCGCACGGTCCTTGAGACTATTATTGCCGGAATATGTGTATTCGGCATTCATCTGGGCTATGTGGCGCTTTATTATTTGCTGGGTGCCAAAATGGGTGTCTGGTCGCCGCTGGAAGTTAGAGATGTAGGCGCCTTGAGCAACATCTCGCCTGCGTTTGCTTCGTTTGCAGTTGGTGTCAATGCTTCGGTAAGTGAGGAGCTGCTTTACAGAGTACTATGTTTTGTGCTTGCCCAGATGCTTCTCAAGAATTTCTGGTTGGCTAATCTGGTCCAGGCTGCCGGCTGGGCATTTATGCATAGCGATTATCCGCAGGAACCGGCCTACGCACGCGGTTTAGAATTGACCATCGTCGGGCTGTTTTATGGTTGCTTAATGCGACGTTATGGTGTAGTTGCAGGCATTATTTCGCATTTCATTTATGATGCTTTTCTGGGTGTAACACCACTCTTGCTTTCTTCTTCACTGCTTTTGAAATTAAGCGGACTGGCTGCCTGCCTGCCGCCCTTTGTCGCTCTTGGAATTGGGCTTGGTCTGAGATTCTTCAAAGGTGAGGATCTCCCAAGCAAGGACTTGTTGAATGAAAACGTGTCAAATCCGCCTGCTGAGCACGCTGCAGTCATAGAAGAAGAAAAAGCTCTGCCTTACAAAGGATTGTCAAAGAAGGTCCGGCTGCTGTTACTTTCCTGTTGCCTGCTTTCTATTTTGCTTTTTGCTTTTTTGCATCCCAGAAAAATGGGCAGCTGGGCAAAAATGACGGTTTCACGGGCTCAGGCAATAGAAATTGCCCGCAAATTTCTAAAAGAGCGAGGTGTAGAGGAGGGTGATTGGAAAGTAAATGCGCTTTTGAATGTAAATATTGATGATGAGGAAGTGCAATACGGATATGAAAAAGAAGGTTACAAAAAAACCGAGCAAATAATGAAGGCTGCGCGTATTCCACTTTTGTGGTGGGTTCGTTTTTATAAGCCACACCAGCGAAGAGAATATGATGTGGTGGTGAGCGCCGAAGGCAGGGCTACCGCGTTAAATGTAACCCTGGAAGAAGATGCTCCCGGAAAAAATCCGGGGCAGGATGAAGCTTGCAAAATGGCTGAGGCCTACCTGACAAAATACAGGCCTGAATTTCTGCCTTTGAAATTTGAATCAGTGCTTGAGCAAAAGCGAAAAAACCGCACCGACTATTCTGTGCAATATGTGGTGCCGGAGTTTAAGATGGGTGAGGCACGTCTAAAAATTTCTGTTGACACTGTCGGCGAGCGGGTTTCCTTTCCACATGTTTCATGGGACATTCCGGATAGCTGGCGCTTTGAACGAAACAAGCAAACAATCAAAGATCACGTGGCCGGAGCTCTCTCTAAGCTGCTGGCTCTTGTAGTTTTTGTCCTGCTTATCTGGTGGTCTGTAGGCGTATTCAGATCGCAGGCAATCCACTGGCGAGCGGCTCTTATCGCAGGCGGTCTTGTTGCTGTCATAAGTTTTATTAGCAAGCTAAACGAGCTTGCTTATAATCTAATGTCTTACGATACGGATGTGCCATACAGCTCCTTTATCACCCAGCTGGCGATTCGCTATGTGGTATCGGCGATTTCGTCTGCTGCGGTTTTTTCAGTGCTATTTGCTCTCGGTCATGGTGCCTTTAGAATTTTGTTTCCGGGTGTATCATTGATGAGCCTCTGGCACAGTCTTTTTCGTCCGGATAACGAACGTGTCGAGCAAACAAAGCAGATGTGGGTGGACGCCTGTTACTGCGCTTATGCCTGGATGCTGGGTCTGGGGGCTGTCTCATTGATACACAGCTATCTGGAGGGGCTCTATTCTCCGGATGTTCTTGTGCAGCCGCTGCACGGTCTTGTGGATCAGACGCATTATTTTGCTCCCGCACTTGATGCAATTTGCAATTCTTTGATGATCGGCTTTGCCTCGATTTGTCTGGCTCCTGCACTTGTAGGTATCTATCTCAAATTTTTCCGCAGTGGCAGAAAATACTTTTTGGTTTCGATTATCTTTTTGCTGCTTCTGGGATGGTCGCTTAAACACTGGCAGGATTCGCTCATTTCGATTTCTACCGGCTTGATTGATCTTTATGCAATTTATTACTGGGTCAGGCACTGCGCCAGAAACAATCCGCTTGCATATTTTCTTGTGGGTGCTTTAAGTTCACTTGCTCAGCCGGTAGCACAAATTTATAAGTTTGCAAGTTCCATTTATACGTTTGATATGTACATACTGATTGTGCTTTTTTTGCTGCCACTGCTTTTGCCGTTCGTTTACAGGAAAAAACCTGCAGCAGAGATCGCGGAGGCGTCTGCCAGAGATTGATGTGTTTGAAAGTGGTTACAATCATGGTTTTGGTGTTTTTAGCAGCGCTTCCTGTAAGTGCCAGAGTAAACACAGCCGGAAGCAATATAAACGGAAGCATAAGAGCAGCCGGAAGAATACGGCGCTATATATTGCATTTGCCCGGCGGCGCAGGTTCAAAGGCGCAAGCAAAAATGCCGCTTCTTATTGTTTTGCATGGCGGCATGGAAAATGGTTCGGTAATCCGAAAAATAAGCAGAATGGACGAGTTTTCCGACCGCTATGGTTTTCTAGTGCTTTATCCTGACGGAACAGGCAGGCTCAAAAGAAAATTGCTTTCTTGGAATGCTTTTGATTGCTGCGGTCTGGCGATGAAAAAAAATGTAGACGATGTTTCTTTTATTTCGCAATTGATAGACAGGATTTCTGAGACATACGACATAGATCAAGATCGTGTTTATGTATGCGGTTATTCAAATGGGGCAATGCTGGCTTTTAGATTAGCAAGCGAACTCTCGAATAGAATTGCTGCGATAGCCAGTATAGGCGGCTCGATGAGCGGCAAGGAAAAAATGCCGGAACAGCCTGTGTCGGTTTTAATGATCCACGGCAGCGATGACCGCCATGTTCCATACGATGGAGGTGGCGGTAAATGGGAGAAATGGGGCTTTCCGGTTAATAAGAAAGCAGTGGCCTATGCGCTGGACTTCTGGAGGAAGGCTGACAGTTGCAGCAGTGAAGCAGCTGTTGAAGAAAATGATCGAATAAAAGTTGAGCTGTTTAAAGGCGGCAGGCAGGGAACTCTTGTGAAGCTGGTTACGCTTAAAAACGCACGGCACACATGGCCCGGGGGGCGGCAGTCCTTGCTTTATACTGATAAAGCCTTTGCAGGATTCGACGCCAGTCAAGAGTGCTGGAATTTTTTTCGAGATCATCCAAGAAGGCAAAGTGATTTTTCAGAAGAGTCACTGCCGGCGGCGAGTAGTCAAAACTGATAGGAGAAAAGAATGCCCAGATACGAATGGACTATGCTGAGTGCACTTGGTGGACGGATGCTCGAGGTCAGGGAAGACTATGCTCTGGGCGAGTTGCCGCTTTCTGAGCAGGTAAAACAGCCCACCGGAGTTTTTCATGCAGGTGCAATTGTGACACTTGCAGATGAAGTGGCTTCTGCGGCAATTCACGGAGAAGCAGTGGATGCAGTGATGATGAAAGGCAAGAAGTTTCCATATTCAATTCAATTGAGTGTAAATTTGCTTACAAATGACCCGCTAGGACCACTGCAAGCAGAAGCTAAAGTGATACGCAGGGGCGCGGTGGCGGTTGTTGACACTATAGTTTCTAATTCAAGGGGTGAAGTTGCTGCTTTGATGAAGAGCGTTCATCGTATGGTTGATTTGAACAAAACCGGACCGCATAAGATACGCGCAGAGAAAGCTGAGTAGAGAGAGCGGCTCCCCGCGGGATTTCTATAGTCGAAACATTTTTGCATCTCTGTGAGCGTCATGTACCAATGGTGTCGGAGTTGGTGCGGATCAGAAAAGTGTGATAAAATTATTAAACAGTATGTTTATGTCTTAAAGCCTGATAAAGAGCCAGAGAGCAGGCAGATCAGGAGGTTTTTTCCAATGGAAATTGAAAAAACAAATAGAAGGGTGTTAAACAGTTCAGAGAAAACAGAACACAAAGGAAAAAGGGATTCGAAAGTCACTCTGACAAAGATCAGGATGGCAGCAGCTCCTGATACGAAGTCCTGGTGTTTGCGCAAGCTTGCTAATCACTTTAACGATCAAGTAGTGCTAAGGGTTGCTGAAAATCAAAACACCGAAGCAGAGATTCTATGCAATCTTGCGATGAACATGAATGCGCAAGTGAGGGCGGCTGTGGGTGAAAACAAGAACACTCCCGTGCGGATACTCTTGATTCTTGCAAACGATGATGCCGTTGATGTCCGCTACAGTCTTGCAGAGAATCATAATCTACCGATTGTGGTTCTCTCTTTATTATGCGATGACGAAAATCCGTATGTAGCGCACAGGGCACAGCAAACAATCAAGAGAATACTCAATCAGGCTGACACGGCAAGAAGCCGGGCTGTCTGGCAGCCAAGTGTATTTCGAAACGAGAGCCGGGAGGCTCAGAGGGAATCTGCTCGGGACGCGAATCGGGACTCAGATCGAAAACCCGGCCGGGAAACGGGCTGATTGCTTGAATTCTTTGGGGAGGGCTTGATTTTTTTTGCGAGCTTTATTTCTTGCGGGCTGCGTAGCTTCTAGGCAGCTCCTTTTGTTTTGCGTCAATTGACTGTGCATATTCGGGCAACCAGCGCTTTAAAACGGAAGCCAGTTTATCGAATGAGGATGGTTTGCTCAGGTAGTCGTCCATGCCTGCGGCAATACAGCGTTCTCGATCGCCTTCCATTGCAAAGGCGGTAAGCCCTACTATTGGAATATGGGAGCCGTTGAGAGCCTCCAGATCCCTGATTTGCTTGCTTGCTTCAAAGCCATCCAGCACGGGCATCTGGCAGTCCATGAAAATAAGTGCATAATCGCCGCTTGCCACTGCCTCAACTGCGGCTTTGCCGTTTGCTACGCTGTGACAGCCGAATCCGAGCTGCTCGAGTTGCAGCCGTGCAACTCTTTGATTAACAGGATTGTCCTCCGCCAGTAATATCAGCGCTTGCTCGCCTTCCTGCTTTTTCTCGGATGCCGGAACTTTTGTGTCGATTCTTTCTTTGCTTGAAAGAATCGATGATACTGCATTGAAAAGTCTGGCATGCTCAATTGGTTTGCTGATGTATGCAGAAAAGCCGGCTTCCAGCGCGGTTTTGCCCTCTTCTTTGTTTTGCTGGCCGGTAAGCAATATTGCCTTGAGCTTGCCGTAAGCAGGAATTTCTTTTATGCGTCTCAATAACTGAAAGCCGTTCATGCCGGGAAGCACAATGTCAATGATTGCAATGTCATAAGGCTGGTTGTTTTCGAGGCTCTTTTCTAATAGAGCCATTGCTGTTTTGCCGCTGACTGCCACATCACAATGCATTTTCCATGAATGAATGTATGACTGCATGATTTTGCGCGCACTTGCATGATCGTCAACCACAAGAATTCTGGTATTAGTATGCTCTGGACTCAGAGAACTCAATATTTCCTTATTTGCCAGCGGCAGGTTGATTTTGAACCAGAACTTTGATCCCTTTCCCGGCTTTGATTCTACGCCTATCTGTCCTCCCATTAATTCGACGAGCCGTTTCGAGATTGAAAGTCCAAGACCGGTGCCTCCGTATTTGCGTGTAGTGGAACCGTCTGCCTGCGAAAAGGGCTTGAATAGATGATCTTTTTCCGAATCGGAGATGCCGATGCCGCTGTCTTTAACGGTGAATATAAGCGCCTCCTGTGCATTTTTTGTGGCAATGGCTCTGTCCAGTTTCTGGCACTTCAGTATTACTTCGCCTTTTTCCGTAAATTTGACAGCGTTGCTCAGGAGATTCAACAATATCTGCCGGAGCCTTCCCGGGTCGCCGATAAGCATCTGTGAAATCTTTGGATCTACATAAGTCATCAGGTTCAAATTTCTTTCTTTTGCAGATTCTGCAATCAATGCAGAAGTGCCTTCGACCAGCTGCCTGAGGTCGAATTCGACAGCCTCAAGATCAAGCTTTCCAGCTTCGATTTTTGAAAGATCAAGAATATCGTTTATCAGCATTAAAAGTGACTGTGCGGAGCTTGTGATATAGCCGACAAATTGTTTCTGTTCGTTGTCGAGTTCGCTTCTGGCAAGCAGTTCGGCAAAACCAATGATGCCGTGCATTGGTGTCCGGATTTCATGGCTCATATTTGCCAGAAACTCGGACTTGAGTTGCTCGGATTTTTGAAGTTGCAGGCTGCGCTCAAGAAGAAGCGCTTTTTCTGCTTCTTTCCTTCGCAGTTCTTCTTTTATTAGCTGAGATTCTGCTTCCAGACGCTCTTTAGCGTCCTGCAACTGCTTGCGTTCCAGCTCTCTTATAAGTTCGTCTTGTTTGGAAAGCTCGTAAGATTTGACATAGAGCTCGACAAATACGCTGACTTTCGATCTCAGTATTTCCGGAACAAACGGTTTGGTCAGGAAATCTACTGCTCCAAGCTGGTATGCCCGAGACTGATGCGTGTCATGCGTGTAAGCAGATGTTAGGAAAATGATCGGCGTGTATTTAGATTTTGGCCGCGATCTGATTAACTCTGCAATTTCAAAGCCGCTCATGTCCGGCATTTTTATATCAAGCAATATGATCGCGAACTCTTCATCAAGCAGGTGTTTGAGTGCTTCTCTGCCGCTGCTTGCCCTTACAAGTGGCTGTTTGAGCGGCTCAAGCACAGCTTCAAGAGCCAGGAGGTTCTCCTGATGATCATCGACTATCAGAATTTTTGCTTCTCTGATCGACATTAGTATCCTCCCTGCAATATTTATTGTTACATGTATTCAGGCAGAATGCAGGCTTTTGCGCCGTTTTCTAAGGAAAGAAGTGCGCATGCTTTTGCCTGCAGTGGCGGAAATGTGCAGTAAGGTTCTTGAAGGCGGAAACGTAAATCGCTTTTCGAGTGCCCTTATTGTGGTCTGGAGAGCCAGACTCGCAGTAGTGATTTTAGTTGCTCTGTTTCAACGGGTTTTGAAATGTAGTCGCTGGCACCTGCTTCAATGCATTTATCGCGGTCGCCTTTCATTGCTTTTGCAGTCAGGGCAATAATCGGCAAGTCCGTGTACTTGCTCATGCTTCTGATTTTTCTGCTGGTGTCATACCCATCCATTTCAGGCATCATTACATCCATCAAAACTATTTCGATATCTTTTGTTTCTTCCAGAATTCTTATAGCTTCCTTGCCGTTTTGAGCATAAACAACTTTCATACCGTGAGCTTCCAGTATACTTGTAAGCGCAAAAATATTTCTCAGGTCATCATCGACAATCAGAATTTTGTGGTCTTTCAGCTCGCTGTCGAATAAACTTGCGTGTTCAATCAGTTTTCTTTTCTCATCAGGCAATTGTGCGTTAACACGGTGCAAGTATAAGGCTGTCTGGCTGAGCAGGCTTTCCGGTGAATCTGCTTTTTTCAAGATCAGATTTCCCTGAGCTGCTTTTGCCGGTTTTTTAATAGCAGTCCGGCCTGCAGATAATGGAGCGTCATAGAAAATAAATGGGGTTTTGGAGGCTCTTTCTGAATCTAATTTTTTGAATAATCTGTTTTGTTCTTCCTGGGGCATCTGGGAATCAAGCACCACACAATTGAAATGGTGCTTGCTCAGCCTTTTGACTGCATCGCTGGTGCTGTCGGCGCTGTAAATTTTGATGTCCGGTCCTTGAAGTAATTCCTGAATTGCCTGGGCTGTTTTTTTGTCCGCTTCAACCAGAAGCAGATTCCTGGTCGGATTCTCTATATATCGCAGCAGTTCGAGCAGCGCCTTGTGAATTTCCTTGTTCTGGTTTCCGGTTTTGCCTAACGCACCTTTTTCAACTATTTCTTTTTCTTTAGCAGAAGCTGTAACTAGATAAACAGGCAGATGACGAGTATGCAAGCTGTGCTTGAGCCGATCGAGCACGGTCCAGCCCGTCATATCCGGCAGATCCAGCGCCAGCAACACTGCCTGCAGATCGTGGCGTTCGCAATAGTCGAGTGCTTCTTCGCCGCTTGCGGCGATTATTCCTAAGAATCCGCAGTTCCGGGCTTCGGCAAGCATCATTTTTGCCTGTTCGATGTCGGCTTCGACAATTAAAACTGCCGGTTTTGAATTGCCGTTAACTTCGCTGCGGTCGTCCTGAGCTCTTGCTTTTTGTTTGAGTTTTTCCAGATCAGGCAGCTGCAAATCCTTTTGTCCGGCTTCTTTCGGCGTTTGAAGCTGCGGCTGGCTCAATTCCTTTTCTGCTGCAGATTCTATTACTTGTAATTGCAGATAAGTCTGCGGCAAATAAAGAGTGAAACTGCTTCCGTAACCCGGATTGCTTTCCACGGAAATTTGTCCTCCCAGGAGTTTTGCAATTTCACGGCTTATAGGGAGCCCGAGCCCGGTGCCACCGTATTTTCGGCTTGTGCTTCCATCTGCTTGCTGGAACGCCTCAAAAATCACCTGTTGTTTTTCTTGCGCAATTCCAATGCCTGTATCGCTTACAGTCAACGCAATTACGCAAGGTGCCTGGTCAAGAGTTGCTGTGCCGGGCAGCCAGCCATGCTCTACTGTTTTGAATGAAACTTTTACACTTCCTGTTTCAGTGAATTTGAATGCATTGGAAAGCAGGTTCTTGAGAATCTGTTGCAGCCTTTTTGAATCACTGTTAATGAAATTCTCGGAACACTCTTCAGAACTTATTGAGAAATCAAGTTTCTTTGTTTCTGCTAGTTGTCTGAAATTGCGCTCGATATTGTCGGCAATGTCCTTAATATAGATAAGACTGGGTTCGATTGTGATGGTCCCGGATTCGATTTTGGAGAGGTCGAGAATGTCGTTTATAAGAGCGAGCAGATCGGCTCCTGCATCGTGTATTGTCTGTGAAAATTCAACCTGCTTTGCAGAGAGATTTCCTTCGATATTGTCTGCAAGCAGCTTCGAAAGTATAAGCAGGCTGTTGAGCGGTGTGCGCAACTCGTGAGACATATTTGCAAGAAATTCCGATTTGTACTTGGAGCTGAGTGTCAATTGTCTGGCTTTTTCGAGCAGTGAAAGCCGCGCCATTTCGATTTCTTTGTTTTTTTCTTCGACCTCCGCGTTTTGAATTGCAAGCAACTGCGCTTTGTCCTGCAGCTCTTCGTTCTTGTGTTTGAGTTCTTGCTGCTGTTCTGTCAACAGTTCTTCAGATGCTTGCAGGGTTCGTGCCTGCTGCTCAAGTCTTGTGTTTGATTCTTGAAGTTCTTCTTGCTGCGCCTGCAGTTCCTGAGCCAGTCGTTGAGACTGGATGAGCAAATTATCGGTAGTCATATTTGCTTCGATTGTGTTTAAGACGATTCCGATATTTTCTCTAAGCTGGTCCAAAAGGGCCAGGTGAATTGTTGAAAAGTCGGCAAAAGAAGCAAGCTCAATAACAGCTTTTACCTCATCTTCAAATAGAATCGGCAGGGCAACTACGTTTGCCGGGCTTGCTTCTCCAAGGCCTGATGAGATCTTCAGATAGTCGCCTGGTGCTTTGAAAAGAATTCTTCGTTTTTCAAGAGCGCACTGGCCGCTAAGTCCCTCGCCCAGACGGAATGTTTTGACGGCGAGTTGATCTTTACTGCAGGCATAAGTTCCGATCAGTCTTAAAACCGTTTCCTGCTGCTTATCTCTTTGGCAAACATAAAATGCACCTGCCTGTGCATTCACAAGTGGAGTCAGCTCAGACAGAATCAAATTTGCAACAGTAAGCATTTCTCTTTGACCCTGGAGCATGCTTGTGAATCTGGCAATGTTTGTTTTCAGCCAGTCCTGTTCCATATTGCGCCTTGTAGTGTCTTTCAAATTACGAATCATTTCATTGATAGTATCTTTCAGTGACGCAACTTCGCCCCGGGCATCAACATCGATTGAGCGAGTAAGGTCGCCTTTTGTAACAGCAGTTGCAACTTCAGTGATTGCGCGCACCTGAGTCGTGAGATTATCTGCAAGTCCGTTCACATTACTGGTCAGGTCTTTCCAGGTGCCGGCAGCGCCAGGAACCCGTGCCTGACCACCGAGTACACCTTCGACGCCCACCTCTCTTGCTACCGAGCTTACCTGATCGGCAAATGTGTCAAGAGTGTCGATCATTTCGTTTATAGTATCTTGAAGCAGCGCTATTTCGCCTTTTGCCTGCAGTACAAGCTTGCGTTTTAAATTACCTTGTGCAACTGCTGATACGATGCTGGCAATGCCACGCACCTGTTCGGTTAGATTCGATGCCATGCGATTAACAGAGTCTGTCAGGTCTCTCCATGTGCCGGAAACCCCTTTAACAACCGCCTGACCGCCTAGTTTCCCTTCTGTGCCGACTTCGCGCGCCACCCGTGTTACTTCGTCTGCAAAAGAACTTAGCTGGTCAACCATTGTATTGATTGTGTTTTTAAGCTCCAGAATTTCTCCTTTGACATCGACGGTGATTTTTTTGGAGAGATCGCCGTTTGCCACAGCGGTCGTAACCTCTGCAATATTTCTTACCTGCGAAGTGAGATTTGACGCCATGTAATTCACCGAGTCGGTCAGATCTTTCCAAGTGCCTGACACACCGCGAACATGTGCCTGACCTCCGAGTTTTCCGTCGGTGCCGACCTCTCTTGCTACGCGTGTGAGCTCTGCAGCAAAAGAGCCGAGCTGGTCAACCATGGTATTGGTGGTGTTTTTCAACTCGAGAAATTCACCACGAACGTCTACGGTTATTTTTTTTGAGAGATCGCCGTTAGCAACTGCGGTTGTGACCTCGGCAATGTTCCGTACCTGAGCCGTTAAATTTGAAGTCATTGAATTGAGGGAATCGCTCAGGTCTTTCCAGGTGCCGGACAAACTGGACACTTGAGCCTGACCGCCGAGCTTGCCCTCGTTTCCGACTTCGCGGGCAATCCGGCTGAATTCGTATGCAAAAGAATTGAGCTGCGCAACCATAGTGTTTACTGTTTTTGCCTTTTGCAGAAAGGCTCCCTTGAGAGGTTCTCCGTCAATTTCAAGCTCCATGCTCTGATTGAGGTCGCCTTTTGCAACAGCGCCGATCACTCTGTTAACCTCAGCCGTGGACCTGAGCATATCGCTTGTAAGTGTATTGAGAGAATCTAGAGATGCCGCCCATGAGCCTTCGGCGCCTTTGAGCTCGGCTTTGTGCTTGCTCTGCCCTTCTTTGCCGACCAGCCTGGCTGTTTTTGCCAGTTCAATAGCAAGTTGTTCGTTTAATTCTGCGCATTTGTTGAAAGCTTCGGCAATTTCCTGGCTGATCCCGCCCTGATCTTGCGGGAGCCTGCAGCTGAAGTCACCGTTTGCCATGAGTTTTAGGGCTTTCAGCAATTGATCTGAATTGAATTTCTCAGTGGCAATCTCTGTGCTCATGGACTTTTCTCCCTATCTTTAATCAGAATTTCCGCTGATATAAACATCGAGGTGGCTGGCTTTCAAGCCAGTCACCTCGGTGATGGGGGGCGGAAATAACTCTGTTATCTGCATTTGCTTACCTGCATCGAGCTTTTCTAATAAATCTTGGAGCTACCAGGCAAGTCCCTTTGTTCGCGCAGCATACTCATGCTATCTGCTGCAAACGAGGGCGTGATGCTAATCTATATTTGAAAAATAGCATGTTTTTGAGCCTGCTTCCAACTTCAGCAGCTATTTTTCCAATGTACTTGTTGTGCTGGCTTATGACTTCATAGAAATGAAGAGAGAATTGCATAGGGGGGAAGACAGATGGAAAGCCTGTTTCGGTGTTGTTTATGCCGGAGAAGTTACCTGTACATCCCCGGGGAGCAGCAGCTCTTTTTATTGAGGAGCGGATCTGCCGTCAATGAAGATTGTGATAACTGCGCAGTGCTAATGAAATCAGCCAGACCGGTTCTCGATAACTCGGTTTCTGTGAAATGCAAGCAGTGCGGGCTTGAAAACAGGGTGCCCTTTCAGAAAAATGAACCCTCAGAAGTTTTTTGCAGCAAGTGCAGCGTGGCGTTCAGTCAGAAGCTCAATGCTTTTTCAGCTCTTTGAGCACCATCACCTCGGTTGCCTTGACCAGTGCCTGTACCTCATCTCCGATCTTCAATTGCAGCTCTTCGGCTGACTTTCTTGTAATAACTGAGTCTACGATGTTTTCGCCTACCTGCAGGGTCACCAGTGCCATAATGTCCCCAAGCTGAATTTCGATGATTTTTCCCCTGAGCTTATTACGTCCGCTAATTACAGTAGTCATTTAATGTACCTCATCTTGATCCTGAAGTTAGCAATTTTAGGTTCTTGGAAATCCTTTGCAGTCAACGATTTGCTGTTCTGCTTCTTGTTTTCTCTGACTTGCAAGATGAAGCTTTTTCAATTAAGCCCGGCCTTTTCTACGTGTTTTCCCGCTCACACCCCGGGGGGCCCGGGGCATATGATGCAGCCAGGAAGGGGCTATATGCCGAGGGTAAGGGAAAATGGCAAACGAGTATTTTGCCGCCGAGCGTGCCGCCGAGTTCAGTTCTCGGGAAGAAAGCCGGTTCAGCTTCAGTAGATTTGCCAGTTTTTATTCCAGCCTGTCAATTCAGAATCAGGAAGGATTTAGCGGCAGAAATGAGGCTTATGGCAAGCTTTCACTTGTTTCATTTGAAGTTTCGAGCACTCAGAAGAGCGATTATTCTTCAAAAGAACCTGTCAAAGAAATGAGTTTTAAGGTCAAGGCTCCGGATAAATTTCTTGTTCATCAGCAAGAACTGTCCGGCAGCTATCAAGATCTTGCTGTCGGTGGAAGAATCAAGCTGGATGGTGGCAAAGTTAAAATTGAACTTGCAGATGATCAAAAAGTAGAGATCGATCTGGCCAGCCAGGATGTAAAAATCAATTCCGACGCGAACTTTCAAAGAGAAATTCGCTTCAAAGGCAGTGACTGGCAAAAGACAGTGCTCAGTTCCGACCGCAACACTCGTATAGTTTTTTCAAAAGACAGCATTGATTCAATCGAGCAAAACGGCGTCATGGAAAGTTTCCCAAAGGCGATTGCAATTAGTGTAGGCGTCGAGCCACGCGGGCCTGCTTATGAAGAGCTGACGCAGCTTTTTAATCAGTATGGGCTGAGTTCGCTGAATCAGGGCTTAAAAAAAATAGAACGTCTCGAATCCGACGCCAGGCAAAATAACGGAAATAAAGACATTTCTGCCAGAGCGCAACTGGAAATGGGATTGCTTCTTGATCGGGCCGCTCTTTTGTTTCCCGACAAGCATGATAAATTCAGCCTCTGTGCTGAAAACAATTTGCGGCATGCGCTTGAGGACGTGAGAGCCTTATACGGCACAGGTACGCCTGAGAGCCGTTCATATGTTGAGGCTCTCAAAACCCACCTTGAAAAAACAAACGACAGCGAACATAAAGATGAAATCGACCGGCTTGCTTTTGAATCAAAACGTGCAGGTCTTATAAACACAGTTATTGAAAATATCGAGAAAAACCCTTCGGCAAACAGCCAGACCATGCCGGTAGATAGCGCTTATCAGCTGAGAATGTCATTGATATCCATGCATATTGCCGGCGGCGACCCTGCGCTCAAGAGCTTTATAGAAGACGTTAACCAGAGGCTGCGTTCAGTCGAGCTTGTGCTACCGGTGCAACAGTCCGGTCCTTTCAGGCATGGTGCAATCTTGCTTACACCGGAGGGTGCTACCCGCTACAATGGCAGTTTTGAGTTGATTCAAAAGAACTGAGAAGAAGCAAAAAACAAGCAGGCTCTCTCGCCAGATAATGAGAGAACCTGCTGTCCTGCGCTAAATCAGCAAAAAGAAATTTCTACACTTATTCTAAGTGATTTTTTCAAGTGCTGCTTTTCTCTGTGAATTTAGATGCTGCATTTTCTCCTGCTTCTTTTAGCTCAGGAAATGCACGCTGCAGATCTTCCTATGCATCTGCTTTCATAATTATTCCTCCGTCTCTGGCGAGGAGACGTTAAATTGGAAAAGCAGTTCCGATGCTGAAATAAGTCAGCTTCTGATTCAGACTTTCGACCGCAAAAGCTTGCGGAACCGAAGTGTGCGGATTCCGTCACAAACGATACTCTCGACAACTTTTTGAAGTTGTGATGAAGGAAATGATATGAGAGGTGAAGGTATGAAAGGAAAAAAAATTACAGGCGTTATTTTGTCGGTGCTCTTCGGGCTTTTAAGTATCCCTGCTGTTTCTGCAGCCGATCCGTCTGATCACTGGAGATACGAACCAAGCTATGTATACAGAGGCTATGTAAGCACCGTTCCAAGTCCTGTGCGCCTGGCAGGCGAAGAAGTATTCACTATAAATGCTGATGCCGGAGGCTTTACCGCCCGGGAACGCAGCATCATTATAGAAAAGAATTTGAATAATGCACTGATTGCCGCAAGCGATCGCAGCCCTGCAGCTGTGGAAATAGTGACTATTAACAGGCTGCCTGTTATCAGGATCGACGGCAAACACGTTCTTACAATTGACAGCAGCCTGGCCTATTTAAATGGCCGCAGTTGCGAAGATCTGGCCAGGGAATGGGCTGGTAATATGAAAAGAGCCATGAGTGACCAGAATCGTGTTAATGATTACGTGGCGCAGCTCTCAGGCGATTATCTCTATTCGCCTTATTCGCCGCCTTACAGGGAAGCACAATGGAGACAGGCAAGGATGAACCATGCTGCATTTCAAGCACGTCCTGATCTGCCTCTTGATCTTGTGAGCTCTGCAAGCATCAGGGACGAAGGCTTTAAAGACATGCTCGATTGTGATCCGGTGGCAGCAGAGGCAAAATTTCGAGAGGCTATTAAACTGGATTTTGAAAACCAACGGGCTCATTACGGTCTTGGAACAGCCTTGCTTAAGCAGGGCAAAGTTGATGAGGCAGTAAAAGAGCTTGAACTTGCACGCTGGCAGGATCACGATGATGCCCAGGTTCATCTGGCACTCGGTCAGGCCATGGAAAGCAAAGGGCATGATACTGAGGCAATTGTCAGGTACAGGGAAGCTTCATTGCTTCAACCGGCAAATCCGGAAGGAGTGCTGCTGATTGCTGATCTGCGCGAGATTCGCGATGATATCAGCAAGTCGGCTGTTGAGCTCTCTGATGCCATGAAAGTCAATCCTAATAGCGAGTATATAAGGCTCAGGCGCAAAGACCAGATTGGCTGGAGGCTTATCAGACCGTATTAGACTGATTTGCTTTTTGTTTTCTAGCTGAAGCTGCTTCCGTGTTAGGCTTGGATTAGAAGGACAATTCGGTCTTTGAAAGAAAAGTGTCGTAATATGCAGCCGCTGCGCTCATATTACGACAGGGGCAATTGCAATGGTGCTAAGAAGGTTTGTACAGAACATTGAAAATGACGCATTGATTTTTCCGCTTTCAGAAGAAACGGATTTCTTTGCTGACGAGTTCGATGTGCAAGAGCCGGAAAGCCTGAATTTTGATCCGGGCGCGGATATTAAAAGCGAAGCTTCGCTTGAAAGTGATTCAATCAAGATTTATCTCAAGGAAATTGGGCGGCACCGCTTGCTGCAGAAAGCAGAAGAGCAGGAATTAAGCAGGGCCGCGCTCAAAGGCAGCGAGTCTGCCCGGGATAAAATCATTGAGTCGAATTTGCGCCTGGTCGTAAGCGTAGCCAAACACTATCGAAACAGAGGTCTGAGTTTCCAGGATCTGATTCAAGAAGGGAACCTTGGTTTGATCAAAGCCTGTGAAAAGTTCAATCCGGATCTGGGCTACCGCTTTTCCACCTATGCTACCTGGTGGATAAGGCAGGCAATAACCAGGGCCCTTTCCAATTATTCGAGGGCAATTCGGGTGCCGGTACATATGATTGAGAGCCGGCATGCTATCCAGAAAGTGGTGGAGACTCTCAATAAGAAACTCGGGCGCAGACCCAGCCTTGCCGAGATTGCAAGCGAAGTCGGCAGCAGCCCGGAGGCAGTCTCGAAAGTGTTTGAGGCTTTTAAGCAGCCGATTTCTCTGGATGAAAAACCCAGAGAAGATTTCGACCAGGAGCTTGGCGCTTTTGTTGAAGACCGGGAAGCGGCGCGCCCTGATGAGCTGGTGCAGGCAAGCGTGCTTAAGGAAAAAGTACTGCATTTACTCGAAAAACTGCGCCCGCACGAAAGGGATGTATTGCTCTTAAGATTCGGTTTGCAGGGTGAAGCTCCCAAAACGCTTGCTGAAATCGGGCGATTCATGGGATATTCCAGAGAAAGAGTCCGGCAGATAGAATCAAGAGCTTTAAGAAAACTCGGAAGCACTATGAATGCACGCAGGCTTCTTGATGATCTCAATCAGTAGCTTTACGGCGCTTTCAAGTATCGACAGGAGCCAGGGCTCTTGCTAGACTGCTGCCTCATAGTTTCAGCGAGCATATTTGAGTAAATGGCCACTATAATGACGGTGCTTGGCCCGGTAGAAAGCGAGAAGCTTGGCTTCACTCTGGCGCACGAGCATCTGTTCATAGACCTTTCTTGTTTATGGCATGAACCTGTCGATAAATCGAGAATGCTGCTTGTGGATGCTCCAATTTGCATGGAAAACAGAGCCCTGCTTTCCTGTGATCCGTACCATAGCAAGGATAACTTGATACTGGATGATCTGGAGCTGGCTGTTGTCGAACTGGGGCGTTTCAAATCAGTCGGTGGCGGCTGCCTTGTAGATTTGAGCACCCGGACTATTGGTCCATTTCCTGAAAAACTCAAAGAAGCATCTGAGCGCAGCGGTGTGCATATAATTGCGGGCACAGGTTTTTATACTAAGAAAGCTCATCCGGACTTTGTAAAAACTGCAAGCGTTAATGAGCTTGCAAATATGATGATAAGTGATCTAAACGATGGCTTTGGCGAAAGCGGAGTCAGAGCGGGTATTATCGGTGAAATTGGCACAAGCTCTCCTCTTGACGATGACGAGGTCAAAGTGCTGAAAGCCGCGGCTGCCGCAAGTCTTGAATGCTCGGTTTCAGTAAATGTGCATCTTGCAATTTTTGCAAAAGAAGGGCATAAGGTCCTGGATATTCTTCAGGCTGAAAATTTGAGCCTGAACCGAGTGGCATTGAGCCATCTTGATGAAACAAATGACTTTGACTATCAGCTTTCGCTGGCAAAGCGGGGTGCTTATATTGAATTCGATTGTTTCGGGTCCGAGGTGCATTTTGATGAAGAAGGACTTAGAGAGCCGTCTGACGACGAAAGAATTGACTGCCTGCTTGCGCTGATTGAAGCAGGTTTTGAAAAGCAGATTCTCTTATCGCAGGATGTATGTACAAAAATGCAGCTCAGGCATTTTGGCGGCGCAGGCTATGAACACATATTGCGCACAATTATGCCGCGTCTCTATAAAAGGGGGTTGGACAGCACTCATCTGGAACTCTTCCTGCGTAGAAATCCGGAGCGCTTTCTGAGCGGCTCCGAATACGATTAGGATTAAAGTTAAATTGGATGCCATTCTTGACGGGGACTTCTTCTGCGGGTGTACCGGTCTGGATTCGCGTATTATTGCACAGCTTTGCTTTCCTCGTCTCTGAGAGCAGCGCAGAGTAAAGTCATGTTCTCGAGAGTTCGGCACTGAGCCGGCAGGAGTTCGCGCTGGCAGAGCTCGAATGAGACCGGGTCGAGATCTTTCATATGCAGATTGTACTGCTCAAGTCCGAATTCCTCACCTGCAGCCAGCACTGTAATTGCGAATCTATCGCTTATCAGGGTTGCGCTTGCTTCGGCAAAATTTGAAAGGGCACCCCAGAAGCCGGCAGAATTTTCTGCTTCCTTCCCCAGTTCCGACATGCGTTCTCCGAGAACATTCATTCTCAGCCTGTGTGAATTCCGGCAGCGTTCAAGCAGCGGAATTAACTCAGGGGACTTGATTCTATCGATGGCCAGTTCATATGCCTCAAGAGCTGAGAGTTCGCCTGAGTGTAATGCACTCAATGCTTTCAGCTCTTTCTCGCGTAAGAACTCCCTGTCTAGAACGGCTTTTATTGATTTACTAGCTTTCATGATTTTTCCTTCTCTTTCTTAAACTTATTGATTTAGCTGCTATCTGGGACGGCATTTTTATGAAGCGGTTCCCCTCAAGCATGCAGGCTTAAGAAAGTAATATGAATTTGAAGGATTCAAATGCATGATTCAATATGAATATCTGGCATAAGCATTGTTCAAACGATGTCTTTTTTCCAATTTGAGGGTTTTGCAGTTTGTTCTGACCATGCTTTGGCAGTAGATGCGAGCAAGTGTTTGCCGGGCACGATGGCTTACATAGGGATTTTCGTCAAGCACGAGATCTTCGAGAATACTCAATGGGATATTGTGATTTTCTGCAATTGCGTGTCTGACATCGACGCTTTGATCGCGTGAAAGCAATGCCAGTATCTGAGGAGGCAGGTTCGGATTATCTGCTACCGCTTCACGCACAACACTTGCATGGTGGCATGCCAGAAGCTCAAGGATCTCAACTTTACTTGTGGTATCGCCGGCGACTCTGCATAAATTTCTTACTAAGGCTGCATCTGTAAGCTCGCCTTCAAAGCTGGATTCCGCTGTATTGTGTTGACAGCGGTTCATGAGATCCACTAATTCAGACACAGAGTAATTTGTTTCAGACGCCATTTGTTCTACCCTCCGTAATCCGGCTGTTGTTATTTTTTCCTAAAGAACCCTAACATTACAATTGCAGTTTTAAATTCAAAAGCTTCGTGATTTATTAGGGACCAGGTCTGGCATGCTTTCAAGCTGGTTTCAGTAGACTAAGCCCTGTTGATTATTGTTGTCACTGTTGTCATTTTAGTAATCAGGAAGCGGGCTCGTATGTCATTTCGCATCTGGAAACTGGCGATGTGGTAAGTGCATTGTGAGCTACCCGGCCGAAGCTCAGAGGTGGACTCATTGTTGAAAATATTGAATGGCCGCTTGAAAGCGGCCGGAACTCTATTTCCAACATCTGCAAGCAGGGTCGGATCGGACTCCGCTTTTGCATTGTTTTTTGTATTTGCGGCTTCGGTTCTTGTGGTCGGTTTGCTTCTTGATCTCAGTAGTTTTACATCTGCAGTTGAGAACAGGCTCAATATTGAATCATGTCCTTTGAGCCTGCTTGCTGCCTATGCTGCAGGCGGAGGGCTGCTGCTTTCCTTTTACCGGATTTTAATTGTCAAAAAACTGATTGCAAGCAGAGCCAGATTATTGAGGCTTGTTTGTGATTTCTGTGTTTATGTTTTTTTGATAGCTCTGCCTTTTATTTTATCGTTCTATTTTTACTGGCAATCACATCTTACGCTGCCGCTGCTGATTCCTTCACTGGCTCTTTTATTCGGCTCTTTGATTACAACTCTCTGGGAGCGTGAAAATGAAAGAACACGCCTGGTAAAAGAACAGCTTTATCATGCTCAGGACCGGCTGAAGCTCTATCAGGAAGAGTTCAAAAGATTACTTGCCGAATCGCAGGTTCAGGAAGTTATAAGATCAGAGCAGCGGCGCCGTGAGTTTGTGCGTAGCCTTAACCATGATTTGAAGGCGCCGGTTACTGTGATGATCTGGACCCTTTCCAGACTCTTAAAAGGTAATCTCAGCCCGGAAGCTAAAGAGGAAAGAATCAAAAAGCTTGCAGATACTGCAAACCGGCTGGTTGATCTTCTGCATGAATTTGCTTCCAGTTATGATATCGAATCTGATTTGCAGCGCTCAAAAGAAGAAAAATTCTGCATGCTCGACAGAATCTTGATGGATTCAGTTGCAATGGCAAGGACGCATGCTGAAATGAAGAGTCAGGAAATCGAGCTTTTAATCCATGAATCCGACCTGGAAGTAGAAGCTGATGAATTGAAGCTCTCCAGGATATTTGACAATCTGATTCGCAATGCGATTGTGCATAATCCCGTTTCTTGCCGTATTCATGTAGAAACTTTTCAAGGCGAGCGCATGCATCAGGTATTTATAAGTGATAACGGTATCGGGCTGAGCCCGGAGCTTCTTGCTTCATTTGCTCAGCTGCCTTCAAGCGCCGAACTTGAAGGCACAAGCAGTGATGAGTCGGGAAGCGAGAAAAATGGAATGGGATTGGCAATAGTCAGATCCTTTCTTGAATCAATGGGAGGGCGAATCTCTGTTTCAAGTGCAGCCGGTGAAGGGACTACCTTTATGTTGTTATTGCCCGCCAGGCAAAAAAAGGCACTAAGAGACGCCGGCCCACAGGAAGACGAAGAACGAGGATTAATGCAGGAAGCTCACGTGTGAAGTCAGTTAGAGGTGTGTATGTCAAAAGTGGTTATTTTTGAAGATGATCTCGATTTTGCTGATATTTTGAAAGAATGTCTTGAAGAGGACGGAGGCACCGAGGTTCTCTCGGTTCTTCATAATGAAGCTGATGCCAGAATCTGGATTGAGAATAACGATTTGAGCAGGCTTGATTGTGCCCTTGTAGATCTTGTGCTGCCGAAGTATCCGGGTATGAAAGAGGCCTGCTCTATGACGGGTCTGAGGCTGGTTAAAGCAATCAGGCAGAACCAGGCTTTTACTGGTAGTATTCTTGTGCTGACAAACTCCACCCAGCTTGAAGACGGCGAAAGGGCTCTGGCAGCTGGTTGTGACGGCTATCTCTGCAAGCATGCCAGTATGGGTGAAATACCTTCGATTGTTCAGGAGCTGAAGCTTGCAATTGAAGGTGACGTGGTTATTGTATCCAGAAAAATGCGCCATGTTTTCTTTCGGGAGGAGCTGTCAAGCAAGGAGTCGCGATTGATGGAACTTCTTAATGATGGCTCAAGCTGGGCAGAAGTAGCCAAAGAACTCGGTTATAAGTCTGCTAATGCTGCCGCCACAATCGGCTATCGTGTTTTTGCCAAAATACTGGATCAAACAGAAGGAGCGGCTAACGACAGCGGCGACAAAAGGCGCTTGCGTGCTCTGGAAAAATGGCGTATGCGAACCGGGCGGGGCGAGCCGGTGGGTTGAAAGCGCCGGGAACCGCAAGCTCCTATCATCGTCTTGCTTAACGGTAAGCACCGGGCTGGCCATGCATTCGCTGAGGCTTGTAGCTTCAGGGTCTTTTTTAGCTGCGACAATTGCCATGCATAGATCTCTGTCGGTTACCAGACCTGCAAGTTCATAGCTTTTCTCGTCGGCAAGCACCGGTATGGCTCCAAGATTGTGTGCTTTCATAAGTCTGGCCGCGGTGAATGCGCTATCTGACTGGGAGCAGCAGATCGGATCCACTGTCATTATTTCTCTGACTTTCATATAGCTTTCTCCTGCTGACTGGGTGCTTAGTAGACGCTACCGGGCAAAATCAGTTCCGGAAATTTTTTTCGAACGGGAACTATGTAATTGAAAGGCAGTCGAAATCAAAGAAGTAGTTTTCTAGGTGTTCAGATATGCTAGAAATGTACATTGCAGGACTTACGGCTGACCATCGACATTCAAGTCTGGTGCTGGTGCTGGCCGATGAGAAAAAGCGCCGGCTTTTACCGATCTGGATCGCGCCGACGGATGCTGTGAAAATAATGGAAGCCGCAGACAAAGTGCCCAGCGAGCGGCCTCTGACCTTTGACTTGATGTTCGAAATTGTCAAAGAGCTTGGTTGGGATCTCAAATGTGTGGAAGTAAGCGAACTCTACAAAGATACTTTGTTTGCCAGTATAGTGCTTTATCCGCATGCAGAGAGTGTGCAGGATGGGGAGCTTCAGGAAAAACGCCTGGATGCGCGCCCCTCAGATGCGATTGCGCTGGCGCTGAGAGCAGGAGTGCCGATTCTTGTGGCTCCTGAGGTAATAAGAATCGCGTCTGTTTCAACAGATTTAGAAGATGAGCAAAAGGATGAAGAGGAATTCAAAACCTTTGTGCAGGGTTTGCAAGCCTCTGATTTTAACAAACTCCAGATGTGAGTCGCGATTAATCTAAGCCGTAAAACTTATTAACGGCTGAAGCCGTCAAGCTCATTTAATTCTGATGCGACTATGTGCTGGGCTTTATCTCTGGCAATTTCAGCCTCTTTATTGTCTCCGATTGCGTCAAGCTGGTTTGCCAGCTTTGCAAGAATCCTGGCGGATTCGAGTTCGTCTCCTCTGGCAGTCTTATAGGGCTCGTCCGGCATCTGTTTATCGGCAATGTTTTTGTCAAGCTCAGTTTCCAGAAGCTCTATTGTATTCATTAGCCGCTCCGGACAGGAATCGTGAGCCCTGTTTTTCGAGTATCTGCCCTGCTCGTGTTTTTCGAGCTCCTCTTCATAACGCGCAATCAACTCGAGAATGTAAACGCTTTCCATAAGAAGCACCTCGATTCGTTCTTATTTGTTGACTGCTTGTGTTCTTGATGGTTCCCGGCCGCAGGACGTTCTATGTATGTGATGGCGGCTTGGCAAGATAGCCGGATTTTCTTTTCATGACTCTAGAAATTTGCCTTTGTAATGCTGTTCAGGAGCAGAGGGCTTCTTGCAAAAAGGCGCTTTCATCCCTAATTCGTGCTGCTACAAAACAGCTGGTGCAATAGACCGGGCTGTGACCTTTAGGTTGAAATGGAACCTTTGTTAATGATCCGCAGCCGGCGCAGATTGTTGTCGTAATACTTGAGAGAGCTTTGCCGCTTCGTCGGGCACGCTGCTCCAGACGACAGTTGTGACAACGTTTCGGTAGGTTGGTCAGCGATTTGTTTGAAAAAAATTCTTGTTCGCCTGCAGAAAAAGTAAAATGCATATTGCAGTCTTTACAGAGCACCAGTAGGTCTTGGAACATTCTAAACACCTCACGCACAAAGGAAATCGGGGATTTGCTCTCCACGCAACACAATAGCCTCCGCAAATGAGCGGAGTAGCCGGCTGCTTTCTTCTAACCAGAAAAGGATAACATTGAATTCCTTGGCGACTGGCTGATTATCTGCTTTTGAGGGGTTTTTGCTATAAATAATCGGGCTAATAACATAACTCAAATGAGCCGAAGTCCATTTTATGACTCAGGCGCATTCATCTACATAGGATGCAATCGAATCTTGAATTCTCATTCTTGCCCTTGCGATTCGAGACTTAACCGTACCGAGCTCCGCATGAGTGATTTCTGCAATCTCATCATAAGAAAGCCCCTGAATGTCTCTGAGCATTTCAGCAATTTTGAACTGAACCGGAACGTTTTGCATTGCTTTGAGCAATACTTCAGAAAGTTCCTTTGCCAGAAGCATGTCGTCAGGAATTCTCGAGCAGTCCTTGATGTCACGTGTGCATTCATCCCTGGATTCGTTCGGTATCGGTTCATCAAGCGAAACTATTTGTACATTTCGTGGTCGCTTTCTCAGTTCATCATAAAATACATTTGTAATGAGCTGGCAGAGCCAGGGTCTGAATGAGTCCGGCTTCCGCAGCTGGCGGATGAAACGCCAGATTCTTATGTTGATCTCTTGAATCAGATCTGATTGATCGCTCCAGTCGGGAGCAATTTGATAGAGTTTATTTGAAATGTATCCCTGGTGTCGCTGCAAGAGGGTACTCAAAGCTGCTTCGTCTTTCTGTTGTGAAAGCAGCACCAGATCAGTAGTTGGAAGATCCGGATATTTGGTTTTGTGTGTTAGTATCGATTGCTTCATTGTTCCTCCTCCCTGCAAGTTCAACTCAGAAGAGTTGAGCGAGGAGTCAAGAGCGCCCCCGTTTGAGATCGGAAGCAGCACTATAAAATTCTCTTTTTTCTCCAGTTAATTCAATCTTAGATCTTCTTGACAGAGCTTTCCATAGGGGCAAACCCCAAAACATAAGGGTTTTCCCTGAAAGCGATCAAAAAAAGAGAAACCCTGTAGCTGATATCATTTCTACAGGGAAGAAATCCTGTTTCTTTTTGAAACCTCAGTCTAAGCTCTGTTAGACGAGGAGTTACTTTCGCTCTTCGCTTCGTAAATAGACGAGGACAATTCAATTTAGTTCCGGAAAAAGACGTTGCTAAGTCTTATTGGTTCCGGAAAGTTCCTGAGCTTTTAGTGTTCTGGAACCAGACCAAGAAGAATCCGTCGCATCAAAAACACAAACAAGATTTAAGGAGGGCATTTGCTTATGAGTGCTTTCAAATTTATAGAAGGTTTTATTGCCGGCCTGGCGACCGGCTTTACAATAGGGGTTCTGACTGCTCCAAAGTCTGGAAGAGAATTACGGCACGATATTGCCAGTGCTGGCGTCGACCTGTGTAAACAGGCTGAGACTTCCACTGATGCTGTTATTCACGAGCTCGAGCAAAGAAGAGATGAGCTTACAAAGTCAGCAAAAGCAATTATTGATGAGCTTGACAGTTCGGTGCAAGAATTGAAAAGCCAGAGTGAAGCCATGCGTGAGTTGATTTCACGAAAAAGCAAAGAAGCCGCAGAGGAAACAAAAGCAATCCTTGCAGGCCAGAGTCCTGAAGGAGCAGCTATGCGCTAGTTTGCTTTTAACTTCGATTACTTTATCTGCATTTCGCGTTCTCGGCTTTCTTCCTGGAGCGAGCTGCTTCTGGTCCGTTTAAAGCTTTTAAGAAAAAGAATCGCCGCCACCAATATGAGCAGAGCTGCTGAAACGATGCATGTGTACATAATTGTTCGAATCTGGCCAATCAAAGTCCTTAATTCCAGGTGGAGAGCAGCCATGCTTTGATTTACGTTTTTCAGCTCGCGGGTAGTATCAAGCAATGGATCCTGAAGCTCTGAAAGAGGCGGGCGCAATCCTGTAAGCTCAGACTTTATCTCCTGTAGCTCGGGGCTTATCTGTCGCATTTTGCTGTTGGCCTGCTTGATCTCAGTATTTGTCTGGCCCAGAAGCTCTTTGCTCATATGCAAAAGAGTTGGTTCGATCTTGCCGAGCGTTGAGTTTATGCCTGTGCTCTGTTTATTAATTGATGAAAGGTCCGGGGCAAGAGTATTCATGTCTTTATGCAGCCAGGGAAGCTTTTCGTCCATTGATTTGAGTCGTGACTTTATTGAATCAAGCCTGTCTTGAAGAGAGGCAATTGAATTTTGGGTTTCATTCATTTCATTGCTTACTTGAGAAAGCCGTCCTTTCATTTCTGTAAGCTGTTTTTCAATTTTGCTGCTGTTGTCTGAAAGTTCTGCAACTGACGTGCCCAAAGGAATTGGATTTACAGGTGAAAGAATATCGCCGACCGCCCCAATCGGCATGGTTTTTTCGAGCCTTCTAAATATTTTGAAGTTCTTTTTGCTATCGGTGGCTTTAACTTGCTGCCCGAACGCAGCTTTGCCGCCTCTTTCAGTTTCCTGCGCAGGTGCCCCTTCTGAGGCTGCGCAGGAAAGACTGAAACAGGCGGCAAGTAGAGTTGCTGTAAGTAAAGTTGAGTTTTGCATTTCTTTTATTTTACCAGGCTGCTTATCTAAGGATGACTGGCTGGATATGCAATTCTTCTAGTGGACGGTGACGTCCGTGGAGCTTTGTGTTTGTGTCGGATACGGATGCAATCGGAAGACTTCGTATTCTTTGGCGGCTGCTTGTTGATCTTCCATGTTAGCAATCATTTCTTTAAGATCCAGCTCCAGACCATGAGCGATGCACCAGGCTGCTCCAATTGTCAGGTTACGTATTCCGCGTTCGACATCACTTACGTAGGTTCTGTGAAGACCGGCCCGATCGGCAAGTTCTTCTTGTGAAAGACCCATTTCGGTTCTTTTTTGTCTGATTAATCTTCCCAGGGTGATTAGTCTTGGTTCTACTTCTTGTTTTAACAACACTGTTTGCATGATGAATTTCTCCTTACTGAATTTATGCTCCTTTAGATTGAATACCAGCTATACCGAGCAACAACGGCATCGGTAGCTTGAGTTGCCGCATGTCCAATTTTTTGAACTACTCTCACTTTGAATTTTGCAGGACGCGAATTTTTTGATTCTTAAGATACTTTTTGTTTCTCTTGAACGCAAAATTTCATTCCTTCTGTCAATGGGCATGATGACTGTCAGGACAGTGCTTGTATCAACTTGTTTTTCATTATTGAAAGGCATTTGCATTTGAGCATGACCCTATTGGTGATACCGGGCTTTGTTCAATTTGCTGAACAAAATCTGTCTGTATTTCAAATACTAGCAGTCTTTAAGCTCATGCGGAGGTCTTGATTGACCAGTATTGGTGAAAACCCGTAAGAAATAGGTGTAAGCGACATCTTTTGAATGAAGAAAAGATCACGTGCGGATATATCTTGCCATGACAAGCACTCTCTCATGACATATGCGAATACAACATTGATGTTGGTGTTTGAAACTGCATTTTCTTCTTGTTCGAAAAAGTTTTCTCCTGAAGCTGGAACCGGAAGCTTTTTGATCCGTCTCAATCAAAAATCCGGAGGGCTTGATCATGAAGGAACCTATGAAACAAGAAGTACAGCAGATTCTTGCAAAAGAGCACGAATCTATTGAGCAGCTTCTATATAAATATGATCAGTCAAGCAGCTGGCTGGAGCAGGAAAATTCCGCTGAAACACTGGCGTTGGAACTGCACAAACATATGGTTATGGAAAAAGAGATCCTTTTTCCGGCTCTGAAATCACTTCCGGGTGGTGAGCCTGTGGTCGAGAACATGCTTAAAGAGCATGATCAAATGAAAGTTATCATTAGTGAGCTTAGAAGATTGTGCGCAGACCTGGACGAAGATGAGTATAAGAAGAAGATGGGTGAGCTGAAAAATGAAATCGGCAAACATCTCGACTTTTCAGAGCAGTCGGTTCTTCCCAAGATTAGAGGAGATTCAAATGTTGCTGTTAAGAAATAAGCTTCCCAAAATTAGAACTGATACCCGACCATTAAACCTCTGTGTGACTGAAAGGAGAGATACTCAGGGATTCAGATCTGACCCGATCTCAGATGAGCTCTTGAATGAACTTCTTACGCTCACAATGCTTGCGCCATCTGGTTTCAACCTGCAACCCTGGAGATTTATTGTAGTTCGGGAGCAAGAAAACAAGGTTCGTTTGCGCAAGGCTGCGTTCAATCAGTTAAAAGTGGAGGAGGCTCCGGTTGTAATTATTGCCTGCGCAAATCCGGAGGGTTGGAAGCAGGATATCGACAAGGTTATCTCAATTGCGCTTGAATGCGGCCAGATTATGAACGAAGAACTCGCCCGGTCAATGAAGAAAACGGCATTCGAATTTCTTGAATCGGTCGATACCAGAATCTGGGCAACTAAGCAAACCATGATTGCCTTTACGCAAATGATGCTTCTGGCTGAAACTTACGGACTAGATACAGCTCCTCTGGAAGGATTTGACGAAGAAAAGATAAAGGATGCGTTTTCCATTCCGGAGCATTTCATTGTGCTTGCACTCTTGTGTCTTGGATACAAATCCATCAGGGATTACCCGTTTGGAGGGCGTTTTGAGCTGGGCGAAGTCGTGAGCTATGAAAGATTCAGCGAACCCCTTTAAACAAGATTCACAGGGAGAAGGCTATGGAAAGTAATAAGCTTGCAACCCTTGTTGCAATACATAATAAGTGTTCAAGAGCACGCTATCTGAGACGAGCCGGAGAGTATGACGAGGCAAAGGAAACCCTTCAATCGGCGCTGGATCTATTCAATGAAAAGCCCGGGCTTGACCGGGTTAATCTAGCCACCATCTTAGATGGGTTGGGAAGTGTCTGCTTTTGCAGGGAAGAATACGACGAGGCTCAATCTTATTATGAAGGGGCGCTTGAAGCTCTGGAGCAGGTTTTTCATCCGGCACATGCCAGCCTTGCAAATCCGCTTGATCATCTTGCAAGGCTCTTGATCATTCAGAAAAAATATAAAGAAGCTAAAGCCGTTTGTAAGAGGTCGCTTGAAATTAAACAGGCAACGATGCTTCCTCAAGATTGCGATACGCTTGAAAGTTTACGCATGACGGCGATTGTTGAGCTGGAGCTCGAAAACTTCGAGCAGGCAGAAGAACTGTTGAAGAAGGCAATCAGAGTGTTGGAGCCGTCAACGCTGGGTCCATTTGAAGAGTTCCTGCGATTACTGGCAAGAGCCTACCAGGGGCAGGGAAAGCTGGAAGAGGCCGAAACTTGTTATAAGCGAGCAATAGAAGTGTTTATGGAGCGCCAGGGGCAACAGCTTGGTCTGTCTCAGTGTGAACATGACTATGCCGAACTTCTGGACGAACTTGGCAGGCACCGGGAAGCCAACGAAGCAAGAGCTGTGGCCAGGGTTGCAGAAGATTTTACTGCCAAAATCGATGATTTGCCTGACAGTCCGGTTTATCAACCCTTGAGTTATCCGGTAACTATATTTCACTGAGCCCGCAATGGAATGGAGGATTTTATGACAGAAATTCTAAGAGTTGCACGAGCTGATGAAATTCCTGAAGGCTGTGGAAAGCTTGTAGAAATCGAAGGAAGGGAAATTGCAATCTTGCATCTTGACGGCAAATATTTTGCTATCGACAACAGTTGTCCACACATGGGTGGGCCTCTTTCTATGGGCGAGCTGGAGGATGCTACGGTCAAATGCCCCTGGCACGGGGCAATATTCGATTTGAATTCAGGAGAACCCATAAGCGGGCCAACTGATAGAGGCGTGAGAACCTACGAGATCAGAGTCTCGGGCGCCTATCTGGAGCTTTTCTGGACAAAGGCAGCAGTGCTTAGTTAGCACTGGTGTAAACAGAGACATTTTATTTAGAGGAAGGTGTTGAGATGCAGGACATTGATAATGCAAAGAAAAGCGAATCTGATTCGTTCAGGCTCAGATACATTTCTCGCCCGGTCTGGAAGCGTCCGGCATATATTCCAACCATGTTTTTTCTCTGGCTTGCCTGGCTGGCTGCTTTCTTGCTAATTTTTGCCGGGCCGTTGTTTTTAGCCGATCACGGGAATTTACAGTCTGGCATGGCCTGGCGTTCAATAATCGCCGGCATGAGTCTGGCTCTGGTGCTCGGTCTTTATTCTGCCTGGTATTTCTACCCTTTTAGCAAAACATTCATGTTGGAATTGAATGAGACCGGTGTGAGGCTCGTGGTGTTTAATCGCTTACTGAGTCAGGAATTTGTTTCAGAGATGAAGTTTTCTCAAATGTCGTTTATTGAGTTTTTTTCACCGAAGGATACTGCCGCCCTGGTTTTTCATGCAAAAAACGGCAAGAGGCTCGAAGTGCCGATCTGGCCCTTTGAGCCCTCCTGTCAGGCAGAGATTAAGAATTTCCTGCAAAAGGAAAAGGTTGTGAAATTGATCCAAATCTGAACCTGATATATTCAGCCATGGTTTTCTCTTTTCCTGTCAAGCAAGTGTGGAAACCAGGCAAATCCTTTTTTTTCTTTCTGCCTCAGCTTTTCCATAGTCTTGCCCGCTCGGGCCGCCACGTAAGGATTCTCGTCTGAAGTCAATTTCTCAAGCACTGCCAGCGGCAGATTGTGATTTTCAGCCATGTTGTATCTTACATCCACATTCTCGTCACTTAGCAGTATCATTAAAATGCGAAGCGGTGTTTCGGGATTCTCGCAAAGTGCAATTCTCACATCTGCGTGCGGATGCTTTGCCAGTTCTTCCAGTGTGTCGTGGGGGGTGTTTGGATGCTCAGCTACTCTAGTTACTACTGTTTCGGAGTCGTGTTTTGAGAGTTTGTCCAGAGTGACAGGTTTCGTAGCTGGATGACTTGCCATCCGTATTTTAGTCAGCGTGACCTTCGGCAGCTCGCAATGTTTCACTGCTTTTCCTTTGTGTAAAAATATTCGGTCAAAGATTTTTTTGCAGTTCATACAATACCTCCATAACGCTCGATTTTGCCGAAATGGCAAAACGAACGCAGTTATGTTGGCGTATTTTTAATTCGCCCTGCCGCCAAAAAAAAAAGATAGATGGCGACACCTTAACTACAATTATACAGCATAATTAGCATGCCTGACGGCAACGATGCTGTACAACACTGTCTATTCATCGGCTTTTGCTGAGCTACTGATGCTAATCAGGCAACATAAATGCTTCTGACGATCTGTCCGGCGCAAATCAGCCTCTTGTAGCTGTTGCGTTCAGCCATTTCAACTTCATTGTCTTCGATGAAATGTATAAATTCCTTGAATTGAATGCGAAGCATTCTCTTTAAGTCCGCAGGCAAATCGCTGAGTGACTGGCTGCCTGAATTATCAATATATCTTGGAGCTGTCATGGCTTCCTCCCGGCAAATTGCCAACGATCAAGCTTACCCGTTTACGAAACGATTGTTCGTGATCGGGTGATCATATTCTTGTGTCATTGATAGGATCGACCACCGCAGCATGAAGAAAGTTCCCTCTTTCTACATACCTTAAGATTGGCTTTATTACTTGTATTCTCTGGATTCCATAGTATGGATATTTTTGTGATTTTTTGCTACAGCCTGCAGAATGAAGGAGCAGATTTTCCGGGAAATACACGGCAGGAGAAATTTCTGCTGTTGATCTGCATCAGGAATTTCTGGATGAGCTTAAAAAAGAGCGTTTGCCTAACTCAATCTTTGTGCGCCCAGAATTCGGGCAGATATGAATTGAATTTTTGAGCTTTCTTTTGGAGCAAAATCATTGCTGAATCGGGGCAGTTTATCATGCTGTTTTTTACTTGCACAGAACTTCTATCTAAAAGGTTTTCATAGACCCCGTCTTCAAGCTGCAGCCTGAGCGGCCCTTTTGTGTCGTTTATGTTGAAGACTCCATAATGGCAGCCTGAGCTTTCCTGCCAGACTGCCTGAATACATGGCTTTGTTTCCAGTATAAAAAGCTTGCCTTTTTTTTGGATTTCACTTTTTTTCAATTCAGCCAGTTTGCTGAAAAATGCTGAAAGCTCATAATTCCCCCAGTGTACCGGCTCTTTTTCAAACAATGATGGTGTTTCTCGGGCTTTTGATTCCTGACCGCCATATATGAGGAAAGCGCCTTTATTAAAGGCCTGAAAAGCTGTCCAGGCAAGGGCCTGACTCTCAGAAGCTGCAGCTGCCATAATTCGTTTCTGGTCGTGGTTTTCTACAAATCTCAGCTTGCAAAAATCAGTCGGCAAAATTGCATCTTGCAATGCCAGCAATTCTATATAACGCTCCAGTGGAAACTTTCCTTCCAGGCAGGCCTTCCACATAAACCAGATATCGTAGTCGTACAATATATCAAAAGCTTCGTAGAGCTCTGCGTCACAGTGAGCAATAAGACCGGCCTGCCGCCTGTCTCTGATGAAATCGGGGTTTACCGATTCTGCAAGCCAGATAAGCTCCGGGTTGATTTCAGCAAGCTCTTTTGCAGCGTGCTTCCAGAATGAAAGCGGTATTAATGAGGCCACATCACAGCGAAATCCGTCTACCCCAAGGCGCGCCCACTCTGCAAGCGACTCGCGCAAATATTGAGAAAGCAGCGGATCCGGATGCTTGAGGTCGATGATGTCGCTCCATTCAGGCACTGAAGTTTGCGGGCTGCCATCTTTGTTTTGCCTGTACCATTCAGGGTGCTCGTTTATCAGATTCGAATCGTGTGAAGTATGGTGATAAACCACGTCAATCAAGACTTTCAAGCCGAGCCTGTGTGCCTTTTCTATTAAGCGCTTGAAATCATCCAGGCTGCCGTACTCAGGATTTACAGCCCTGTAGTCGCTTATTGAATAGGGGCAACCCAGGCTTCCCTTTGCATTGAGTCTTCCAATCGGGTGAATGGGCAAAAACCAGATGATGTCGGCGCCAAGTGCTTTTATTCGTTCCAGGTCGGCTTCTACTTCGCAAAATTTGCCCTGCTTGCCGTGGGCTCGTACATAAATGCTATAAATGACCAGGTTCTGTAGATCAGTTTTTCTTTTCAAGTCTTGTTTCCTGTTCTTAGTTCAGTATCCGCTTAGTTCCGCTTCCGAAACTGCATGAAGCAAGCAGGCCGGCATTATCTCTTTTTTCTGCACAGAATTCCTTGCCTGCGCACTTGGCAGCCCGGCTCGCTTACTGTTGCTTCTTGAAAGGCGTTTCTTGTTGCTGGCAATCTCTCATGCATGAAATGGGCGATTTTGCTATTCTTGCCGGCAAGAGTAGATTTTATTCAGCCATTGTAAAGATGGTCGTAAGGAGCATTTTATGTTCGACATATTCAAGAAACAATTTATTGATGTTATCGAATGGACGGAAAATGAAGAAGGAGTGCTTGCTTACCGCTTCCCGACCCTGGACAAGGAAATTCAGAACGGCGCTCAGTTGACAGTCAGAGAGTCTCAAGTGGCGCTTTTTGTAAATGAAGGCAATATTGCAGATTCTTTTACTCCGGGTCGCTATAAGCTGACTACTGAAAATATGCCGATCATGACTACTTTGATGAACTGGGACAAAGCTTTTAAGTCTCCCTTCAAATCCGAAGTTTACTTCTATTCGACAAGAGAGCAGTTAGATCAACGCTGGGGAACCCAGCAACCTATAACGGTGCGGGACAAAGAGTTTGGAGCAATTCGCCTGAGAACTTTCGGGACTTTCTCGTATCAAGTAGACGAACCAAACACGTTCTATCAAAAACTTAGCGGCACCAGAGAAAAGTACACAGTAAACGAACTAGATGGCCAGCTGCGCTCGATAATTACGACAACGATTGCATCAAAACTTGGCCAGGGCGAAACCGCGTTTCTGGATCTGGCTGCCAATCAGATGCTTTTTTCAGAGCAGTTGAGACTCGAGCTTGACCAGGCATTTTTCAACTACGGTTTGAAAATCTGCACATTTCTGGTCCAGAGCATAACCCTGCCAGAGGAGTTGCAACCTTATCTGGATAAACGCGCCTCAATGAATCTCGTTGGTGACCTGGCCAAATACACGCAGTTTCAGGCCGCCGACAGCATTGCAGCAGCTGCTGCAAATCCGGGCGGACTGGCGGGTGCCGGGGTCGGGCTTGGTGCAGGAGCAGTGATCGGGCAGGTTTTTGCTCAGAGTACTCAGCAATCTATGGACGCATCAAAAGATGCAGGCAAGCGCGAAGAGCAAGACCCGATTGAGCTTTTGGAAAAGCTGGGCAACTTGCTTCAAAAGGGCATAATCACCCAGGAAGAATTCGATGCCAAAAAAGCGGAGTTGTTGAAGAGAATTACTTGATGATTACCTTGAGCTGCCCATCATGTGGCGCCACGCTTAACTTTCACTCAAAAGCATCGATATTTGCAGTTTGCAGCTTCTGCAAATCTACTCTGGTTCGCCAGGACATGAATCTTGAAACGCTCGGCAAAATGGCAGAGCCGCAAGATGAAATGACACCTTTTCAAATTGGAAGCAAGGGTGTTTATAAAGACAAGTCGTTTGAGCTCATTGGCCGGTTGAAAGTCAGCTATGCCGATGGGTTCTGGAATGAATGGTACGCTTTTTTCGCAAATGGCGATCAGGGCTGGCTTGCCGAAGCCCAGGGTTTTCTAGCCATGTGTTTTCCAGTGAAAATTTCAGAGGAGAGTTTGCCTGATCGAGATAGCATAATGCCAAACAGTGCCGTTGAACTCAAACCTTTTGGAACATTTACTGTCGACGACATTCATGATGTTGTTTGCAATTATTCAGAAGGTGAGCTGCCGATGAATGCGGCAGAAGGGAGAAGATCAAGAAGCGTGGACTTGCGCGGACCAAAAGAGCAGATGGCGACCATTGAATATGCCTCTGATTCTACCCGGGTGTTTGCTGGCTCATATCAGGACTTCGACGAGTTCAAGTTCAAGCATTTGAGGGAAATAGATGGCTGGTAAGGTAAAAAACTTTGCCTGTCCGAGTTGCGGAGCATCGATGCTTCTGCGGAATCTCTCGAGTCTTTCGGCGGTTTGTGCCACCTGTGGTGCTGTAATCGACACTCAGAACGAAAACTACCGCATCCTGGAAAAATATTACGGCGCTGTTCGCGGAATTGAGCCCGAGCTAGAGCTTGGTTCGCGTGCAACCCTTTTCGGTCATAAGTGGGAAGTGATCGGCTTTATAGTAAGAGAAGACCTGGCAAGCGCATTTGCCTGGGACGAGTATTTGCTTTTCAATCCATACCAGGGATATCGCTGGCTGACTAACGTAGATGGTCACTGGAGCTTTGTGCGCAGTATTAAGGGACTGCCCGAGCTTAAAGGGCTCTATGCATACTACAAGAAAAAGAAATACAGAATTTTCAATAAAGGAAAAGCCCGTGTCAGATTCGTGCTCGGTGAATTTTACTGGAAACTGAGAGCCGACGATAAAGTCGAGCTTGCCGATTATATTTGCCCGCCTCTAATGATTTCATCTGAAAAGAATGCCAGTGAAATGATCTGGAGCCAGGGCGAGTATCTCGATTCAAAAATCGTGGCTAAAGAGTTCAAGCTCAAAGCTTTGAGAGAACCGCGCAGTATCGGTGCCAATCAAGTTTCTCCCAAAACTATAACTTTTAAGAAGGTGCAGCCCTGGTGGATCGGGTTCATTATTCTGCTTACTTTTATGGAGCTCGGGCATTGCTGTTCTTCCACGAATAAAACAGCTCTGAGTCAGACTTTTCAGTTCAAGCCCAATGCAACCGGCACGGTAACCAGTAATGTCTTTGCGCTTGAAAAAAACAATGCCAATCTTGAGCTGGATTTCGGGACCCCCTGTGACAATAGCTGGCTCTGGATAAGCGGTGAACTTGTTAATAATGACAGCGGTCTGACCTATCCTTTTGAAAGGTCGGTCGAATACTACCATGGTTACGAAGGTGGCGAATCCTGGTCGGAAGGCAGTACCGTAAGCGATCTGCTGCTGCCTGCAATTCCTGGCGGAAAGTATTATTTGAACATGGATTTTGAGAGTGGATCTTTTAGAGACAATAACGACAGGATTTTTACTGTCCGGGTTGTGCGCGATGTGCCTACATATGCAAACTACTTCTGGTGTTTGTTTTTCATTTCTTGTTTGCCAATCTGGTACTGGATAGGCAGTCATGCCGATGAATCAAAACGCTGGTCTAACAGCGATTACAGCCCTTACAGCTCGGATTAGGAGTTAGTGTTATAGATGGACAGATTCTATATCGTTTTTGGTTTTTTAATTTGCGGTCTCTTTGTCTTTCTTTCGATGACCAGTAACGTGATTTTCGGTGAATCGGCAAAAGCCACTAAGCCCACCGGGCAGCAGCGCTTCCACAAATGAGCCAGGCGAAAGCCGGTTTGAATGGAGAATTTGCATTGACATACCCGCTCTTAATTACCGCATTTGTTATATCAACCTGCGGACTGGTCTATGAACTGATTGCCGGAACCATAGCCAGCTATTTGCTTGGTGATTCCGTTACGCAGTTTTCCATGGTTATAGGCGTTTACTTATTTTCAATGGGGGTCGGGTCTTACCTGTCAAAATTTATCGAAAAGAATCTGGTTCTGACTTTCGTGCAGGTGGAGCTTTTGGTCGGACTACTGGGTGGCTGCTCTGCCGCGTTGCTCTTTCTATTGTTTGAGTACGTAGACAGCTTCAGAATCGTGCTTTTTGCAATTGTCGGTCTTATAGGCGCTCTTATTGGGCTTGAAGTGCCGCTCTTAATGAGGGTGCTCAAAGATCGCCTTGAATTCAAGGATCTCGTGTCTAAGATATTCACCTTTGATTATGTCGGAGCGCTTTTTGCTTCATTACTTTTCCCCCTGGTGCTTGTGCCAGTGCTTGGGCTTGTGAAGTCTTCTTTCATGTTCGGACTCTTCAACATATTTGTCGCTATCTGGACCATAGATCTTTTCAAGAAAGAACTGCCATGGATTACAGTTCTGCGCTCTACCGCATTTTTGCTTGTAATTGTTCTGGTCTGCGGCTTTGCATTTTCTGAGAAATTTATGTCGATTTCAGAGGCTGCCACATTTCCCGACAATGTGATCTACTCAAGCTCGACCCCCTACCAGCGCATCGTAATTACAGGCAGCGGCAAGGACTACCGCTTGTATTTAAACGGCAATCTGCAATTCAGTTCGCGTGACGAATACCGATATCACGAAGCTCTGGTCCACCCGGGCATGGCCAGCCTTTCCGCGCCGCACTCCGCCCTGGTTCTTGGTGGAGGCGACGGAATGGCAGTAAGGGAACTGTTGAAATATCCGTCACTTGAGAAAATCACGCTTGTGGAGCTTGATAAGAAAATGACCTCGCTTTTTTCTTCTGAGGGATTGCTCTCCGGCTTAAACATGAATTCTCTCAATAACAAAAAAGTACAGATCATTCATGAGGATGCTTTTGTCTGGCTGCGTGGCTGCAAAAGCAAGTTTGACTTCATCGTCGTAGATTTTCCCGACCCCAGCAACTTCTCTCTGGGAAAGCTCTACAGCGACACTTTTTACAAGTATCTGGCTAAAGTGCTGGCTGACCATGGGCTTCTGGTAGTGCAGAGCACTTCGCCTTTTTACGCAAAAAATTCTTTCTGGTGTGTTGTGAATACTTTGAATTCAGCCGGTTTGCATACAACTCCTTACCATGCCTATATTCCTTCCTTTGGAGATTGGGGCTATGTGCTTGCCAGCCGCGGCGATTTTCTGCCGCCTTCGAAGTATCCTGTGGGGCTTCGTTATCTTTCTGTCGATTCATTTGCACAGATGCTTCATTTCCCGGATGATATGAAAGCTACGGTTCCCAAAACTGTGAACCGCTTGAACAATCAGGCTCTGGTTCATCTTTTCGAATCTGAGTGGAGCGACTATGTCGATACGCATTAGTCGCAGTTTCTTCTTAAAAACTATGCTTGCAGCCGCGGGGCTAGGCGCTGTATCCAAATATTATTTTGATTCGGCTAATACACTCAGCCGTATTAAATTAAGGATGCTGGGGCCCTCGCAAAAGCTGGGTCATATGCTGCGCGATTCAAAATTCAAAGAAAGTGCTGCTGATTCTAATATCACCGAAACCTGTGAGAAAAGAGAGCTCTCGCCCAAAATTCTGATTGTCGGGGCGGGAATTGCGGGGCTTTCATCAGCCTGGTATTTGCAAAAACACGGAATTGAAGATTTTCTATTGCTTGAGCTTGAATCATACTGCGGTGGAAATTCAGCCTGCGGAAAAAACAAGATCAGCGCTTATCCATGGGGTGCGCATTATGTTCCGATTGCAAATGAGGAATCTGTGTATGTAAAAGAACTGTTTGAGGAACTCGGGATTATTGAGACGTATAATTCGGACGGTTTGCCAGTTTATAATCAGCTTTTTTTGTGCCATGAGCCGCAAGAGAGACTTTTCAAAGACGGAAAGTTTCATGAAGGACTGGTACCCAGGCGCGGAATTCAGCCTGAAGAAGAAGCTGAGCTTTCTCGCTTCTTCAAGCTCATAAGCGAGCTGCGCAAAAAAAGAGGCAAGGACGGAAAACTCGCATTTGCGATTCCGCTGGATATGAGTTCGCAAGATCCTGAGTTTACCGAGCTCGATAAGATTTCAATGGCAGAGTGGCTCAAAAAAAATGAGTTCAGGTCAAAACCCTTGCGCTGGTATTTAAATTATTGCTGCCGGGATGACTACGGAGCACGGCTTGAAGATGTGTCGGCCTGGGCGGGGCTTCATTATTTTGCCGGTCGCAGAGGGCGCGCTGCAAATGCTGAAAATAACTCTGTACTAACCTGGCCCGAAGGCAACGGTTTTTTAGTAGAAAAGCTGAAAGAGAAAATCAAGAATAAAGTAGTAAATTCTGCAATGGTATGCAAAATCAAAGAGGAAGGAAGTCTGTGCCGGGTCGATTATTTCGATTCCAACACAAATGAACTCAAGCATGTCAGCGCCGAATACCTTATTTTTGCAGCCCCACGTTTTCTGGCAAAATACATTTTTTCCTCAGTCGCTGCTCATTCTGAACTACCTGCATACAGCCCCTGGTTGGTGGCTAATATAAGTCTCAAGCATTTGCCGGATGCTGCAGGTGTTTCGATTGCCTGGGACAACGTTAGCTATTACAGCCAGTCACTTGGTTATGTTGTTGCAACGCATCAAGATATAAGAAGCCGTCAGAGTGCAAGCGTAATAACGTATTACTATCCGCTTTCAGACGGCGAACCGACCGTTGAGCGTGGCAGGCTCCAGAAAGAAAGCAAAGACGAGTGGCTGAAACTCATAGTTGCCGATCTTGAAAAAGTGCATCCTGGAATCAGTGATGAAATCATCTCTGTGGATATCTGGCCCTGGGGTCATGGCATGGTCAGGCCTTCTGTGGGTTTCATCTGGGGGCAGAGCCGTGCGAAAATGAAAACTGAACTCGGAAATGTTTACTTTGCTCATTCGGACATGAGTGGAATCTCGAATTTTGAAGAAGCGCAGTATTGGGGTGTTGAGGCGGCCAGGCAAGTTATTTCGAGGCTGGAAAAAGCATGACCGGGTCGTTAATGAACAATCAAAAGGTTGAAGCGCGCAAGCAGGGCTGGTTGCATTCGGCTTCTTTCGATCTATTGCTTATTTTGGCTCCAGCATTTGTAACCGGGGCGCTTGCCCTTATTTTTCGAGCGCAGTTCGAGAGCCTGAGAGTTCTGCCGCTCTGGGCCTGGGTCGCTTTTGTATTGCTTGTGGATGTAGCCCATGTTTATGCAACCTTGTTTCGCACTTACTTCGACAGGCAGGCTTTTGAAAGCAATCGCACACTGCTGTATTGCATGCCGCTTTTAGCATGGACTGTGGGTAGCTTGCTTTATGCTCTCGATGCTATCTGGTTCTGGAGGGCGCTTGCATATCTGGCTGTTTTTCATTTCATAAGGCAGCAATACGGATTCATGGCTCTATATGGCAGAAATGACTCCAGATTTGCCAAAAAGTTCTTTCGTTTAGATGAATGCTTTATCTATATGACTGCTCTTTATCCTATTTTGTACTGGCACTGCAACCTGCCGCGCAATTTCAGCTGGTTTGTGGATGGTGATTTTTTCGAGTTCTTGCCTCTCTGGCTTGCAAATCTTGCTTTTGTTTTATATCTGATACTGGGCTCCTTTTATACTCTAAAAGAGCTGATTATTCTCAAAACCGAGTCTTACATAAACCTGCCGAAAAACCTGATCGTTGCCGGCACTGCATTTAGCTGGTGGGTCGCAATCGTGGCAATCAACTCGGATATGTCTTTCACAATGGTCAATGTGGTCAGTCATGGCATTCCTTATATGGCGCTTGTCTGGCTATATCAAAAAAGAAGCATGAATGCGGGCGAAATTGGAATGGCGGAAAAAATGCCAGAAGCCGATTTAGACAGCAAGCCATCGATAGTTGAGCTGCTGATTCGGATTTGCCGCACTTATCTGCCTGCTTTCCTTTTATTACTTTTTCTGCTGGCATATCTGGAAGAAGGGTTCTGGGACGGCTTCATATGGAGAGAGCATCTTTCTTTTTTCAAACCCTTTTCTTTTCTTCCCTGCATTGCGGACAAGAGTGTTCTGGCTTTGTTAATACCATTTCTTGCGCTTCCTCAATCTACACATTACTTGCTTGATGGTTTTATCTGGAGAGTCAAGGACAGAAAGAGCGTCTGGTCTGCATAAATCAAAGCCTTATGCGGAAGCAGCAAATTTTTTGACAGCATGGAAATAAGAAAAAACACAAAATCTGGCAATGCCTTTAAGTGACTGCTTTTTGCTTTCAAGAAAAAAGCGTGTGCGTGGATTCCGCATTGTTTGAAGCAATCGAGATCCTTATTACTTGCTTTATCGGTAAGAAACATTGGTTGGCGCTGTGTTAGAGGTAAAGGCTCAGCATGGGTGCACAACTATGTCTATTGAAAATATTGAACCTGCAAAACTAAGTCAAGGGCAGGATCAACCACACGCAGCTCTGCAAGACGAAGTATATGATCTCGCCAGAGGAGGCAAAGGCGGCAGTGGTGGCGGTCGTCCCGGAGGAGGTGGTGGTCGTCCGGGTGGTGGAAGACCTGGCGGTGGAGGAGGGCATGATCGCCCTCAACCTGCACCGCGACCGCAGCCACCAAGACCGGCGCCAAGACCTGTGCCAAGACCGGAACCGCGTCCGCAGCCAAGACCGGTGCCGCGTCCGGAGCCAAGACCGGTGCCAAGACCTGTGCCAAGACCGGTGCCGCGTCCGGAACCGAGACCGGAACCACGGCCGCAGCCACCAAGACCGGTGCCGCGTCCGGAGCCAAGACCGGTGCCAAGACCTGTGCCAAGAC
>CAZTQO010000029.1:0-26388 GCA_964615655.1 uncultured Candidatus Obscuribacterales bacterium
CCCCCCTTTGCATCCCAAAACAGACAGTCACTTTAAATCTGAAAATCTAATTTTTGTGACAGGTAGCGGAAGTTTTCCAAACACCAAAACAACAGTTTGCTCGCATACTCTAACTCAGTCTAAACCTGGTCTTGCCAGGCGCACCTGTTGATCTCAAATAAATACAGGTCGCCTTTTTCGCTTGAGAGGCGGCTGAGTTTTTTCATTCCAGCTCTTTCAAGTACCCGATGAGTGTCTGCAAGCGAAACCGGAGTCAGAGCAGTGAGCTTATCAAAGCCCAGATTCAGCATCCCCCAGTTGATTAAGGCTTCTGGCTCCGGAGCTTCTGGCTTGCCAATCAAAAGCTGGTTGCTTTCAAAATACTTTTCCATATTGCCTCCGGATTTCTGATTGCCTGCCAGTTCTATATATTACCTAAAATAGTCCGGAGAGTTGCATTCGTCCAATGCATAGTCTATATTTCAGCTATGCACGAAACGAATATTAATTCGCTTGATCTGAATTTGCTCGTCGCCCTGAAAGCCTTATTAGATGAGCGTCACGTTACTCGTGCCGCCGAGAAAGTCGGCTTGAGCCAACCCGCAATGAGCCGGGCTCTCGGGCGGCTCCGCATCATGTTTAAAGATCCTTTATTGGTGAAAGGAAAGGGCGGCATGGAGCTGAGCTCACGAGCAAGTGAACTCTACAGGCCTCTGCAGACCATACTCAGCGAAATCGGCGAGCTCGTCAGCCTGCCTGAAAAAGACCCGGCGCTGATGCAGGGTGAAATTGTGATTGCAACCCGCGACTATGAAATGGTTGCTGTGTTGCCCGATGTGATTGAGCGTGTAAGCAGCGAAGCGCCCGGTCTGCGCCTCAAAATAGTCCCGCTTTCAGGGGATGACCTCTCACCGCTGGAAAACAATGAAGTCGATTTTGTAATAGCCGGCACTGATAAGAGCTCGGCCAGTCTCAAACGCCGGACACTTTTCAAAGACAATTTTATCGGGCTCGTTTCGGCAAAAAATCCAATATGCCGCCAGGATCTGAGCCTGGCAAAATATCTGCAAATGAAACACTGTCTTGTATCAATAAACGAACATAAACCGGGACTGGTAGACAGCATGCTTGCCCAGCAGGGACAGAAGCGCAAAGTCTTGCTGCGCGTGCCGCATTTTCTTGCGGCTAGCCACCTTGTAGCATCATCCGATTTGATCGTGACTCTGCCAAGACGGCTGGCTATGAGACTTTCCGAGAGTCGCAATTTGCAGACGATAGAACTACCGTTCAAGTTGCCTTCGTTTTCAATCTTTCTTTATTGGAATGTTCGCAACCAGAATAATCCGGTGCACAACTGGTTGCAAAAAGTGATTAAAGTCTAGCAGGCTCACAAAAGCGTCAAAGTCTGCACAATTACACAGTCGCGCTCGCACCCTGTTTGCACGCGGCCCAATTAAATTTGCCATCAGAAAGCAGCAAATTGCAGAACAGTCAAAATCTTCAAGCAGAAAAAACCTGCTTGTCCGGGTTGGTGTTGATTTAACTGAGGAGTAAGACATGGAACGAAAGAGCGAGGTCCTTCAAAATTTCCTCAAATCTGGCCGCTAAGCTGAACCCAACAAAGGGAGACGCTCAAATGCCAGAATCATCAATAGATAATGCAACAGACTCGCAAGATGAGACTCGAAAGACCGATAGCCCAACAGACCCGACAGAGAGTCTGCTTGAAGAAATCGCTGATTCCTTAAAACACGGCTACAAAGAAGCACGCAAAATTTCCTCAAGTTTTTCAAAAGAGCTCTCTAAATTAATTCCGGATATCGATCTATTCAGTTCACAGGAAGTCATGCATCCGGACGTCGGCACAAGCGGCTTACTAAAGTCTTCCCGCCTGCTTCTAAATCACAGGAAAAACGAGGTGGCTGCTCTGGACATTTCAGTTGGGACCAGGGAGTTCCCGATAGCCGGCAACGGGAGTATACGCTTGTCAGAGATTCCGGGATCCAAAGCTGAGCTTTCGAAAGCAGAGCAAGCCGATCTTGTTGATCGAATTCAAGAAAACGCGGCAAAGGAAATGCTGATAAATTCCGAGAAACTCAAAGAGCATGCTAAGCTATTCGGCATCTCCGATGAAAAACTCAGCCAGGCGCTCAGATCAGAAGCAGAGCGATATGAAAAAGCCGAGTCGTGCGCAGAGTTAATTGCAAGCGGCGACCTGACCGGACTGTCTAAGATGCTGAGCGACGGAAAGGCAGTAGATATCCAGCTGGTCGAAAAAATACTTCAGGACTCGGGTCTCAATATTGTTGCCGAGCAAGACAGAAAGGGCATGCTTTTAATATCTCATCCGGGAGATCACAAAGCAGTTATAATCAGCCCTGAAGGCAAAGTCGATCTCATCGGTATCAGCGGTGACAAATACGACTTTGACGCCGAATTCGTGAATGCATCGCCTGAAAAAGAGCTCAAAAGCATTATTGCAAAGTCGTCTAAACCATCGGAAGTGATGCCAACACTCATAAGACATGTCTGGACAACGGGTTCAGGCAACGAATATCGTAGCAAGCCCGAGCCGCAGCAAAAGGAAGTGGAAAAGAACCCGAAGTCCGTTCGCAAACCAGTGTCAAACATGGATGCAATGTACAAAATTCCAGAATAAAAACGCCCAACCTTGATGAAGATGGACCCCAGTGGCGGCTATTTCAACGACGCCGGCAAAATAGGCCGGTAAGCTTAGCAAGCAAGCAAAAGTGGCACTATTTAACTATGTTCAGGCTTGGCATAGTTCACAAGGGTTTGATTCTTCTGGCTGTTCCCTTGCTTTCGGGGATCGGCTTTATTTTCTTTCTCTATCAGGGACTTTTAGAAGCCGACAAAAAAATCGAAAGAGAACTCATGCTGAAAGAAGCTGTCATCAGCTTCGTGAAAGCAACCAGCTCCGCTTCAGCTGCAGACGCCTGGTATAACTTCCATGCCGCAACAGGCAGCCAGAGTTGCAAGAAGCTCTACGAGACTGAAAAACGAAAAGCCGATGACGAATACGCCCAGCTGCAAGAATTGCTCAAAGATGTAAAATTCATAAAGCTCCCCCCTTTAAGCATTTTGAAAATTCGCCTGATCGATGGCTTACCGGATGAGCAGTCTCCGGTTTTGAAGCAGCTTGAACGAAAAGCCGACCAGCAAACAAAAGCTGCACTTGCTTCCATGCAGTCGCTCTATCTGACATTGGCGCTGGGAATGGTCGCCTGTGTTTTGATTTCAATAATTCTTGCAATATTTTTCTGCCTGAACATAACCAACAGACTTCTGATCATTGTTAACAATACAAAGTGCTTGTCTGCCGGTAGCAGTCTCAGCCCGCCAATGAAAGGAACTGACGAAATCGCAGAACTAGATCAGCTCCTTTACAGATCGGCAAGCGAAATTCGCGAACTCGAACAATTCAAAAAGGAAATGATCGGAGTTGTGAGTCATGAACTCAAAAGCCCACTTTCTTCAATAGGCTCATTTCTATCAAATATGAATGCAGGAGTTTTTGGTGAATTGAGCGAAAAAGGAAAAAAGAAAGCCGAAAACACTTACAAAAACATCCAGCGCTTAATGGGTATTGTGTCTGATTTGCTTTATCTGGACAGAATCGAATTGCAGCTGGCTCCATCAAAAACGCGCATACAGGATCTGCTTCGTGAATCCGTAGATACGGTAAAGGAACTGTCCGAAAAATCAAAAGTCGAGATAGTAGTGAATTCAACAGACGGCGAACTCGAAATAGACCGAAACAGACTGGTTCAGGTTATAGTCAATCTGCTTTCAAACGCAATGAAATTTTCTCCTCCGGATAACAGGGTTATTCTGGATGCCGGAATTAAAGAGCAATTTTTTGAATGCCGTGTCAGCGATCACGGCAAAGGCATACCAGAGAGCCTGCAAAAGCAGATTTTCGAACCATTCCAGCAAGTTGATGCAAAAGATGCCACAGCCCGGAAAGGCACAGGGCTCGGACTTACAATTTCCCGGTCGATTATTGAACAACACGGCGGCGTCATCGGCGTTGATTCAGAGCTTGAAAAAGGAAGCACGTTCTGGTTCCGGGTTCCAATAAACCCACACAAACAAATTAAATCAGAATTGCCTGCCCCAGAAAGCGAGCGCGCACCTGGCGGGAGCCTGCTCTCAGCTTCAAACAGCAACTATTCTAAGGCAGGTAAATTCAGCGTCCTGCAACAGGGGCTCGTTATTATTTCTGTTCCGTTGATTTTCCAGTTTTTGTTTGCATCCATAATCGGCCTTATGATTCATCGAGTGGAAGCTCAGATTCATAGCGAGGAACATTCGAAGGATGTTCTTAACAATGTTTCCAGAATTTCGGAAATGACCATAGGCTCAGTAAAATACGGTTCGACTTACGTATACCTCCCAAATGAGTGGTTTCACGAGACCTGGGACAGAAACATAGGCAAGACCATAGCCTTGCTTGACCAAATCTTGAAGCTCCCGGAAAACGATGCCACAGAAAAGGCGTATCTAAAGAAAATGAAAAACATTCTGCTTGGCATATGCGACACAGTCAAACAAGAATCGGCCAAAGTAGAAAACCGGCTTCCATTCAAGAAGATGGCAGCCAATGGCACCCTTTACCCTATTTTGCCTCCATGGGCAAAGCAGATTCTAGATAAGTATCCTGATCCGAATTTCCCTGTAAGAAAGGAAGCCGAAGGTGAAGACTCGGCTTTCTTGCAGCTCGAACATATGCGTTTGATGCAGAGCGTTATGAGTGACGCTCTGCACAAGGGCCTGATGAAACCTTGTATCCAGTTGCAACTAATACAGGACAAACTGATGGCTAAAGAAAAAGCTGTCGGAGAAAGGCTTGAAAAAGATCGCAAACAAATGATCAGGTTTCTTGAAATTACACTCGCCGCAGGAATTGCTTTAAGTATTGGCCTGTCGACTCTGCTAGCCGTATTTTTGTTGCGCAGCCTTACTACGAGGTTGGAGCATGTTGTAAAAAACACAGAGCGCCTGGTAAACAGAGAAAAATTGGATCCGCCGCTTGAAGGCAGGGACGAAATTACACATTTAGATCGCGTTCTTTTTGAAACTGCTAATCGTCTACTGGAACTCGAAGCTTTCAAACGCGAGCTGGTATCGATTGTCAGCCACGAACTCAGAACCCCACTGCTTTCGGTATCATCGGCTCTCGAACTCTTCGAAGGCGGCGTGATGGGACCAATTTCAGACAAGGGCAAACACAGATTGGGCATCGCCCAGGAAGAAACCACCCGTTTAATTCGTCTTATTAATGACCTTCTCGATATTGAGAAGATGGAGGCGGGAAAATTTGTGCTTGATTTTTCTGAGGTTAAAATCAGCGAATTGATAGAAATTGCAAAAGCGTCGCTTGCTCAACTGGCAGAAGCCAGGCAGATCAAAATAGAGACGAAGATTTTTGATGATTCTGCTAGCTTAAATGCAGATCTGGATCGCATTAGCCAGGTACTAATAAATCTTTTATCAAATGCCATTAAGTATTCACCGGATGGCGGCATCATTGAAATTGTCGCAGAAGCACTGAATTCAGGCAAACCGGGAATCAAACTGAAAGTCATAGATCACGGTCGCGGAATACCGGAAGATCTGTGCCGAAAAATATTCGATCGCTTCGTACAAGTAGACCAAAGTGACGCCACTGAAAAAGGTGGCAGCGGGCTTGGTCTTGCGATTTCAAAAGCAATCGTAGAACAGCATGGCGGCCGCATCGGTGTTGATTCGCAGCCAGGAGCCGGCAGCAGCTTCTGGTTTACTTTGCCTGCCAGTAAGATCTGTTAACCAGGCGATTTTCTTTGCCTGCAAGAATTTTCTTTAAATACTACGGCTAGAACATGCTCCAGAAGCGTCGACGTCAGTTCTGAGGCGGTGTCCAGCGTAAATTCGGTTTGCGTGCAGCAAGCGCTTCATCTAAACGTCCGACCGGAGTTTTGTGCGGGGCTGAACTCACAAGCTCAGGCTCTTCTTTTGTTTCCTTGTCGATCTGAAGCATTATCTCAATAAACTCATCCAGAGTTTGCTTCGATTCTGTTTCAGTTGGTTCGATCATCATGGCTTCCGGCACTACAAGCGGAAAGTATACAGTCGGAGCGTGAACTCCATAATCGAGCATGCGTTTTGCAATCTGGGTAGTATTGCAACCACGCTCTTTCTGCCATACACCCGAAAGCACAAACTCGTGCATGCAGGGCTGAGTATAGGGTAGCTTAAACGAGCGTTTCAAATTTTCTTTCAAATAATTGGCTGAAAGAATCGCATCTCTTGATACTTGAGTAAGTCCCTCTTTGCCGTGCGCAAGAATATATGCAAGCGCCCGAACCAGAATTCCAAAGTTGCCGTAGAAGCCTTTGATTTTGCCTACTGTCTGCGGGCGATCCCAGTCTAAGCTGAAATGGTCCACTTTCTTTGTTACAACAGGAACCGGCAGGAAAGGCTCGAGGAAATCGCGGCAGGCAACTGCACAACCACCGGGTCCGCCACCGCCGTGAGGAGTGGAGAATGACTTGTGCAGGTTTAAGTGGCAAACGTCAAAACCCATGTCGCCCGGTCTTACAAGGCCCATGATTGCGTTCAAATTGGCGCCGTCATAATAAAGCAGCCCGCCGCAATCATGAACCAGCTTCTGCACCTGCATAATTTCTTCTTCAAACAATCCAAGCGTGCTCGGATTTGTAAGCATGATTGCTGCAACATCCGGACCGACTACTTTCTTGAGCGCTTCAATATCAACGAGCCCGCGCTCATTTGAGCCTATTTCCACAACTTCATACCCCGCCATCGCAGCAGAAGCCGGATTGGTACCATGCGCAGTATCAGGCACAATTACTTTCGTTCTTTTCTCATCGCCTTTTGCTTTGAAATACGCCTTAATTAGCATCAATCCCAAAAGTTCCCCCTGGGCTCCGGCTGCCGGTTGCAGGGTTACGGCAGGCAGTCCGACAATTTCTGCGATCTTGCTCTGCAATATATGCAAAAGTTCCAGAGCGCCCTGTGTTTGATCTTCCGGCTGCAGCGGGTGCAATTCTCTAAATCCGTCCAAAGCGGCCATGCAGTCATTCACTTTCGGGTTGTATTTCATGGTGCATGAACCAAGCGGGTAGAAGCCTGTGTCGATTGAATGATTCAGAGTTGATAAGTTCACAAAGTGCCTTACGGCATCAAGCTCGCTTACCTCAGGAAGCGCAGCCAGTTCCTTTCTTACGAATTTTTCCGGTATGAGCTCGTTTGCCTCTTTATGCGGAACCCCGGCAGCAGGTAAAAGCTCCGCCCTTCTTCCTGCTTTTGACTTCTCGTAAATCAGCTTGCCCATTTTAGTTTTTCCTCTGTGTTATTTACTGAAATCTCTCAATCTTAAAGTCAATGATCCAGAATGTCTTTGAAGCCCAACAAATCAAGCTCGCAAGTGGTCTCCAAAAACGCAAAAAGTTTTTCGGCAAGTTCAAGGCGATTTTCTCTTATAAGCATCGCTTTCATTTTTTTATGTAGAGGCAGGAGCACTCTTACATCGTTTGCTGCATACTCAAGCTGAGAGTCGCTCAGATCCTCTCTTGCCCAGTCGCTTGTTTGGTCGGACTTGTCCATTTCCAGTCCCAGAACTTCCCGGCAGAGTTCTTTGAGACTGTGCCTGTCTGTATAAGTGCGCACGAGCTTGGAGGCAATTTTCGTGCACCATACCGGAGCTGTCCATACACCAAGATAGTGTTTCATTACAGCAATATCAAAACGGCCGTAATGAAAAAGCTTGGTTACGTTCTTAGCAGTAAGCAGCTTCTTTAGATTCGGCGCATTCTCAGAACTATAACGAACGAAGCTTACAACGCCTTCGTCGTCACAGAGCTGTACTAAACAAAGCCTGTCTCTCGGAATAATCAAACCCCGGGTTTCAGTGTCAATGGCAATAAGGTCTTTTCCAAGATAATGATTCAACCTTTCAAGCGGCAAATCGGTTTCAAATAAATCCGGTTTCAAACGGGTGATTTGCTCGGCTTTCAAAATCTGGGCTCCTATCGGCAAGAAAGCCAAATTATATTGAAAAGCACGCCGTCTTTCATGCTCTGGCACTCATCTGTTAAGCTGCCGGAGTATTTTGCCGAGCAAAATGTGGATTCTATTGCCAAATTGCAGATTCCGGACTATTGAAAAGCAATATTGGAGCAATTCCGTATATGATTTAAGATTAGAGCGTCTAAAGGCGGTCTCTTTACAGCTTAGGAAAATTCGAGGAGTCTATGTCAAAACAAGCCGGAAGCGATTCCAAGATGCGCAGAAAAAAACTCTGCAGAGCTTTTGGCTTTTTACTATCGGCGGCTTCACCATTTTCAATGCTTTCATTGCTGTGGCTGAGCCCGCATGCTTCAGCCAGTACAATTCCCGGAACCGGCGCCGAGCTTGCTGTTATCAGGCAAACCACGCCAAGCGGCGACCCCAGCGATCCCTACTCATATCCCTTTCTTGCCGACATTGCCAGATCACTTGCCAGAAACGGCTTTCCGCCCAGTTTTTTTCTCGGGCTTGACAACAAGGCGCCAGGCATCGATCTTCGTACTATTCTTTTATTTGAGGCCGGGATTCTCAAAAATCCGGTCAAGCTTTTTGTGCCGCCCAAACAAAAGAAATCTCCATACCCTTCGCTTTCGATGACTGCAATTCCAGAATCATCAGGGTTGATGCCCTCCGAAAGTGCGGCACTGTTGCAGGCACAGCCCGGCTTAACAACAACTGCAAAAAGCGAAATCAAGAGCGATGCTGCTAATAAGGATGAAAACAGCGGCACAACTCTGAACATGGACTTTAACAAGTTTTCAATCGACCTTTCAAAGTCAGCCCTCAAAAACGAGCTTACCGAAAGAACTCAGCCTGATTCAAATACACTGGCGATGGCGCCGGCATTGGCAGTGCAAGATGACAGCAGGCCCAGAGCCAACGATTTAAGCTTTCATTTCTGGACAGTTCCGCAGGCAGCAGCTGCACCCAGCTTGCAAAGCCCTAAATCCGACTTTGTGGAAGGATCATACGTAATGATGTCGCCTTCAGGCTTAAAAGCCATTGAAGGCAGAATCTTTTTTTTGACCGGCGGGCATATGCTGGCATCATCAAAACAGAAACTGATAATAGCCGACACACCAGTAGCACGAGTAAGTGTTGACGCCGGAGCAAGCGCGTTTGTCGAAATAGTCAAACCCGGACTTTTAAGAGTAAGAGTGCTTGAAACAAAACGCGGCGAGCACAGTGTAAGCGTCAAATTCAAGTATGCTGAAAAACAGGAAGAAATTCGCCTGAGTGCAGGTGACGACCTGATTGTTTCAGACAAACCCTTAACTGATACCGACCGGGCTCTTCAGGTGAGTAGTAAATCCAGCAAGTCCAGCGACAAATCAAACAGTAAATCGAGTCACAAAATAAACAACTCGGCAGAAAACTGGAACAAAAGCAGCTTTTCGGCAAAAGCACTCTTTTCTTCGGAAGCATTTTTCCGCACCGATTTAGATGAACAAAATCCAGCTCAAAAGCAAGCATTAATAGACCTTAAAAAACGCGTCAAGTAAGCGTGGCTTAGTTTCGTAGAATCACCAGTGCCAGCTTCGCGGCTCTTACCTATGATCCTTGCAGGGTATTGGAACTGGAAGCTTGGCTAATTCGTTTGCGCGGTCATGGCTGACATTATTCACGAAAGCAATAAGGCAAAGGCGCCGGAGTTTCAATTCGACTCTCTGCTTCTTTCGGGCAGCCAACTTTTGGAGAGAGAAAAAGAGAGTCAGGCGGATGCCTTCTTAAACGGACTTGCAGAAGGCGCGGTTAAAGAGCCGCTCCGTGCAGTTAAGCAGCTGCTCGGCGATTCCGAAGCACTTAAGAGCAGTCATCATACCCATACGGAGGCAAGCGAAGGCCGCAAGCTCGGTCAGATTATAGGAACACTGCTTCCTTTTGCGGCTATGAGCATGCTTACGAAAGCCGGCAGCGTGCGGCTCTTTGGTATAAACGAGAAAGCCGGTTTAGCTCGGGTAGCCGGAGAACATGCAGTTAGTGGATTTTTACTCGGTTCAGTTTTCACTCCAAGCGATCTCAGAGCTGGCGAAAGCCTTCTTAAATCACGCTTCGAACATGGAGTAAATTCAGCACTGACATTTGCAGCAATGGGGGGCAGCGCACATGCACTTGAACACAGGCTGCCCCAGTTCGGCAAAAGCAGCATCGCCATAACAGGACGGCGCCTGACCATTGCCGCAAGCTCAGGCGCGACAGGCGGAGTTGTTGATGCTGAACTCAGAAGCGGCTTCAAAGCCTCCGGTCAGGAACTTGCATATTCGGCGCTCGGGTTTGCTGCTTTTGGAGTGCTTATGGAAAGCGGCGGTTTGTTACTAAGATCAAAAACAGCAAAACCTTCAAATTCGACAGCGCTTGAGCAGGCGGAGAACAGTTCAAGGCTGGCTTTTGAAAATGAAGGTGCAAACAAAGCAGTGCTTGAACCGGAGCTTCCGGTAAATAACAAAGCGACAAAGCTTGAGGAACTCAAGCTTGCATCCGAGAAAATAAGCGAAAAAACGGCTCCGGAGCCGCCCTCTATTTCTGAAAGCACAACTCTGCCGAAAGAAGCAGATCAAATACGCCTGCAAAAAATTCTGGATGCCGTAGAGCAAGCGAGCCAGGAAAGAAGAAGCGAATTTCTAAGAAGCAGAACAAAAACAGCTGAGTCCGGCTTGAAACCGGACAGCCGCGTAAAATTGCTTGCAAAGGAGGATCTGCCTCTTGCGCGTGAACAACTACTCAATGAATTGAAAAGCTTTGAAGGCGGCGGCGAAGCGCACCGGTTCAAGCTTTACAGAGAGCTCATTAACAAAAGCTGGATGAGCGATGCGCAAAAAGTTCGATTGACTGACGTTATTTCGCATGTGAGAAACTTTTACGCTCAGCAAAACACTGCAGAAAATCCGCTTGCTTTTAAAGCACAGCGAAGCTGGGCACTGAGCCAGGCATCTGTTGCCGAAGCAATAAACGAAGCGGTTATCGAAGCAAAAGGCAATAGAAAGCCGGACCCCGCCGCCCTGGAAGAAAAAATTCTGCTCAAGCTTTTCAGCCAGTTTCGAATTCACGAAAACATTCCGAACACCGAAATTACGGCACAAAGGTTGATTGCAGATCGAGAAGCCGGTGCCAGAAGCATTCTTTCAAGCGTGGGTTACCCGAAAGAGCAGACGCTTGCTATTCTTCAAAAACTCAAATCAGAATCTGTAGTAGCACAGCCGCTGGATCTCGTTAAGTATGATGCCGAGGGGCTAAAAACCTTTACGCCTCCGGAAAGAAATACGCCTTTGCATCGCAACCCTCGATTACTTTCTGAAGAAGCGATTCAAGAAGCCTGGAAGTACCCGTCAGGTCCTGAAAAAACTCTTGCAAACGGCACGGTTTTAAGCCGCTGGGCAAACGAATCAGGAAAGGGTGAGCTCTTGCATCAAAGAGACGGGAGCTTGCTTGTATTTGATCAGGCAAACAATCGCCGTTTCAGATACGGCAAGGACGGCAGAATTACGGAAGCATCAGAGCTTGATTCACGCAGTTTTTCATATGACAGTGCCGGAAATCTAAAGCGGGTAGAATCGCAAAAGCTGGGTAATTTATACCGTTCAAGCAAAGGCGACTGGTTCAGAGATCTGGGCACGGACAAGGACGGCTCACCCCAGATAAACTATTTCTGGGACGGGAAAATAGTTGCGGACGACAACGGCGGTCTTCGCTTGATCGCCAGGGATCAAAAGCAAGTGCGCGTGCTTGCTCTTGACGGAAGTGAAACCTGGCATCCTGAAGTCGGTAGACCCGAAATAAAAGCTGCCGACTACAGCTACGAGGCCGCCCTTTTGCAAAGCAGAATTGAGCATGCTTTTACAGATCCGGGCAGACGTCAACGCCTCGACGGATTGCTGGCATCATTTGAAACAGAGGCAAGTTCAAGAGGACTCGACCAGAACCAAAAGGCCCTTTTCTACAGGCAGCTTAACAGGCTGCTTTCAGATAAAACAGGCCAGGAATTGCCGCTCACTGCCCGTGCAAATCTGGCCGAGCAGGCAAGCAACCATGCGGCATTTCCAACAAGCATCGATCAGGGCAGCAACAGCACCTGCAATGTCAGCACAATCGAGAACCGTATTTACAGCCGCAGTCCGCAGGACATGGCTTATATGCTTGCCGAACTTGCGGAGAAAGGTTCATACACCACCCACAGTGGCGCTAAAATCAGAATGAAAGACAGCCTCACAGGGATGAAGCCGGATGCCGAAGCAAGAGAGAGTCTCAGACTGCAGGCCGATGCAAAAAACGAAGTAAAAGTGGACGGCGACCGGGATTGGGCAAGCCAGCTTGTTCAAACAGTGATGGCCAAAATCAAGCATTTAAACACAAGCTATTTCATAGCAAAAGATACGATCGTTAGTGAAAGTGAACTGGTTTTCGACAGAAATGCAAGATTGATAGGCAGAGCAGAGAAAGCCAAAATAGAGCCGCTCTATGACCAGAACGGCAAGAAGCTCAGCTCTGTTTCAAGCAGCGATCCTGTATTCAGGAAACTTGGAGATCTATTGAAGCCGGTGGATGCAGCCGAGATTCTATACAGCAGGCATGGAGAAGCGCAGGGGGTTCTGAAACCCAAAGCCGCAGTGCAAGAACTTTACGACTATTTCGGCAAACCGCTCACTGAGCTCGTTCCCGGCTCGCTTTATTTCGATAGCAAGGGCAAACTTGTAATGTATGAAACCTTGCCGGGTGACATTACTTATGACAAACTTCCTCAGAAGCCGTCGTCGTCGATAAAACCGTCAGAAGACACTGAACGTCTTTCCGCCAGGCATCTGGGCAAGAACATATTTCTCAAAGAAATGGAGAACGGCAAAGCAAGCCTTATTGACAGCCCGATGCTGAACTCAAATTACTACCGCGGCATTGCAAGTGAAGTAAGCGGTCCGGAAAAGGCGCCTTTTGCAATTGCCCGTGGTTCTGAGTATAAAACTTATACATCCCAAATTAGAATAGGCAGCGAAAGCGAACTTGCACATGAGCTGCAAAAATTGAAAGACGACAAAAATCTGCCAGGTATTTTAAGGGTGCACACACGCAACTGGCCTTTTAATCACAGGCGCGGGGGCTGGCACGTGGTTAATATACAAAACTTCGACCCTGTCAAAAAAACAGTTGAGTTTACTAACCAGTGGGGCTCTCAAAAAGATTTCGTAGGCGAAAAGGCCGTAAGCCTAGAGCAAATGTTCAAGGCTATGGAAGAGCCGAAAGCACTACCCGAGCCCAAAGCTTCACCAGCACCGAAAACTACACCTGAGCCAAAAGCTACACCAAAAGCAAAAGCTTCTCCTGAGCCGCCATCTGCAATAACAGAGATTTGAGAAATGGATCTAAAAGCACTGGGAAAAATAAAACGGATAACCCTTCCGGAAAACTGGCAAGAGGAAGTAGACGAGGCAGACCAGAGCGAGATCCAGACATTCGTGCACCCACAGGAGCCCGAAGTCAAGTTCATTAGCTACTACCGGGGCAAAGCTCTTAGTTCCCCTACGGCAAGTAATCTGAAACGGCTTCTGGAAAGGCCTGCACATATACTCACAAAAGAAGAAATACTTTCAATCGAGGTGATTTTTAGGGATGCTGCAGAAGCCGAGTACTTTGAAATCAAATCAGCATACACAACAGAAGTAAACGGCGTATTGCTTCTGGCTTTACGAGGTCACTGGAAATTGTCCGAACTGGACAGCCTGGGTATTTTTGTAAATTCAATAGATGAAGATGCTTGCTGCAGAATTGACGAGTTATATTACCTGGCACCGCCGGACAAGTTCGAAAAATATCTCGACCTCATGCAAAAGTCTTTGGAGTCGATCGAATGGCAAAACAGCTCTGTCTCTTGATTTTGCGATTTCCTTAGCCGGAATTATTTTATCGGGCGAAATATTATTTCGCCTGAAATGCCTCATCGAGCAATTCAACAAGATGGTAAACCTTGATCGGAAGTTTTTCATTGGCAATGCCTGCTTCAAGCTGCAGCAGGCAGCCCGGATTAGTGGTCACAATCGCATCAGCACCGGTTTGCTTGATATTGGCCATTTTTCGGTCGAGCACAAGCATGCTCAGGTCTGTGTGCAAGAGGTTATAAATCCCGGCGCTGCCGCAGCATTGCTCCGCATCAACAAGCGGTATCAATTCAAGCCCCGGAATTTTCTCAAGCAAGGCAAGCGGGGCTTGCCGTACTTTTTGAACATTGTATAAATGGCAGGCAGAATGATATGCGACTTTCTTTTCCAGCTTTGCCGGCTCAGAAGAGAATTCGTTTTGAGCAAGCATTTCACAGATGTCTTTTACTCTTGCTGAAAATTCATGAGCGCGCGCAGCCCATTCAGGTTCGTCTTTCAAGAGTTCGCCGTATTCTTTGAGCATCGCCCCGCATCCGGCTGATGTCACAACAATCGGACCGGGCAGTTTTTCAAGAAGCTCAATGTTTTTCTTTGCCAGATCCTTTGCAATTTCCACTTCGCCGGCATGCTGTGCAAGAGCGCCGCAGCAGGTTTGCTCCGGGCAGCTCACAATATGCTTCTGTCTTGTGAGCAAGCGAATCGAGGCGTGATTTACATGGTTATAAAAAATGTCCATAACGCAGCCGTAAAAAAGCTGCAGTTCGCCTTTTTTCTGCCCCGGAGCCCATGACTGCCTGGGCAAAGGGCTGAACTTCGGCACGGCCGGCAAAAAACTTTCCCACTCAGCCAGTCGCTTTTTCAGCTTTTTGCTCAGGGGCAGAGCAGGCAAAAAGCGATTCAACTTGCTTTGCTGGTACAATCGCAAAAGCTTGCCTAATAAACGCAATCGTGGATAATCCGGAAGAATCGAAGTAAAAGCCAGCGCCATCAAACGCCTCGCTTTTTTATTCCTGAAAGGAATCAGTTTAGGTTTTGCCTGATTCAGGAGCTTTTCATATTGAACACCGGATGGACAGGCTGTCTGGCAGCCCATACAGCCAAGACAGCTATCTATATGTTCAGCTATGCGCGGTCCGAGAGGAAGCTCACCCTCCTGCCAGAGTTTCAATAAATGAATTCTGCCTCTTGGCGATTCGCTCTCACGGCCGGTTGCAAGATAAGTAGGGCAGGCAGGCAAGCATAAGCCGCAATGAATACAGGCTTCAAGAAGTTTCGGGTCAACAACAGTAGCCCGATCAGGACGCTCAGAAAGCTCAGAAAGCTGACTTTCACTGCAGGGGGCTGCTTTACTTTCACTCAGAGACTCAGGCACGAAATTAGCCCTCTTAATTTGCAGGCAGCTCATCAAAACAAAATTCAGGCGGCTCTGCTCCACTACTAAAGAATAACATCCCTGCAACGAATCAATATAAGACGGGGCTTCGGGTAAATGAAGCAATGCTCAGAAAATCGTGCGGGCTCAGTAGCAGCACCTGACTGAGTAGCTGCACGAACTCAGATTTTTGCCATGCCAGCCTTTGCGCTAACTCAGGCTTTTCGCGAGTTCAAAACTGTGTTCAGCCGCTCAATTTCTGCGGCTGCGTTTTCTTGGTTTCGCTTGTAAACAAATGAAATTTCAGGATTGCTCAGGAGTGCCAGTGTATCTTCAAGCCCGCTGTATTCTTTGAGATTTGCTTTGAGAATTGCTTTTTGCAACAGGGCGTCCCCCTGTAGACTATCGAGCTTGCAGGCGGATTCGAAACAGTCAAGTGCTTTTTCGGTATTTCTTCTATACATCCAGATCTCGCCCATTTGCAAAAAGACCTGCGCTTTCATCGTATCGCTTATCCGCCCATCTCTGGAAAGCGCATTGTATAAATCAAGCGCCTTATCTATGTTTGAGCGTGCCATTTCCAGATCGGCTTTCAGATAAGTTATCACAGGGCTATCCGCGTCTGCAGCTTCTGCCCTGCGCACACAAGTCTCTGCCTCTTTGTACAGTCCCGCATCAATAAATGAACTTGCAAGAGCTATCTGATTTTCCGGGCTCGGATTTCGTTTTGCTTCTTCTTCAAGAACGCTGTGTCTTGCAATCCAGCCGGGCATGGTTCTGGCTGTAAACCAGAGACGCGGCGCCGACGCCGTGACGCAATACATTACAAAAGCGATAAGTGCACCATGAACCAGTCCTACTAAAAACACCAGATTTGAACAAGGGCTGCTGTAAATATTGCTCCAGTCGCCATAAGCGCTGACGGCAGAAAGTGCTGCATAAAATATTACGGTGTCGCCTATCGAAAAGAGTCCAAGGTATACAAAGAAGACTATCAAAGGAGCATATCTAACAGTAGCAGCCAGACCAAGGCTGATAAGCCCCACAACTACCTGAGCCAGATTTCCTGCAACTGCAATCCAGAGCAAAGATTCAGCCGGCAGATTCGAATCAACCGATACGTGCCCGGTAACAGGACCATAGTGAAACTCGCAAACTTTGGCACCAACTTGCAATGCTGCAAGCAAGTGCCCGAGCTCGTGAATGAATACCACCGCAGGCAATACCAGAAAAATAACCATGCGCATGATCAGGCGGCGGTCTTCCATGCTCAGCTTTTTGTCCCACATACTTTTCCAGTTAGGAATCACATCTTTGATCGTAAGCAATATCAAAGGTATTCCTATAAGGTTGAACCAGTCGGAAGACAAACTCAGAGTAAAATCCATGCTCTCTACTCCACTCTTAGCGCCCGAACAGCCTGAGCAGCCCGATAGTCATAAAATAAAGACCGACAAGAGCCAGCATCACTATAAGCATCGATACGACTGTCGGGTCGGGAGTAATAATTGCAGCAACTATTGACGAAGCAAGAAGCGCGTAGCGCCAGAAAGAAAGAAGCTGCCTGGAATTGACTATGCCTGCTAAGGCGAGCGCAAACAAAACAATCGGCAGCTGGAAGCAAAGTCCCATGTAAAAAATCAGCGTAGTTACAAGCGAGATGTAATAATCCAGACGCTGCTGCACAGGTGCAATCGGACCGCTGAAACTGTTGAAGAATGAAAGCATCGGAGGTAGCACCAGAAAATAACAAAAAACAGCACCGGCAACAAAAAGCAGTGGTCCCCCGAGTACAACAGGCGCAAGCACCCGGCGTTCGTTTCTTCTCAGTCCGGGGGCTATAAAAGCAGAAATTTCATAAAGTAAAAACGGCGCAGCCAGAGCTAGAGCTCCATAAAATGAAACCTTCAAATAAACAAGTACAGGCTCTTCAATCGATAGCGCCTGGAACTGCATGCCTTTTGCAGGCAGCTCCAGTATCCGAATAATGTCTCTGCCGAAATAAAACGAAATCGACATTGCAAAAGCAAAAACAAAAAGCGAGCGCACAAGCCTTGTTCTGAGTTCATCCAGATGATCGATAACAGACATGACTTTCTGGTCACCGTCATCAGCACTTGCCGACTCTTCGACTTCCGCTAAATCGCTTTCGAGATCGGCCTCTAGCAAATCGCCCTCTTCAAATTCAGCTCCGAAAGCCTCCACCGCCAGCTCGGGAAATTTTGATTGCGGTACTGTTTCAGGAAGCTGCATTGCGGCTTCTTCTTCTGAACTGTTTTCGACAAGCTCGTCAATGCTCATTTCCTTAACAACTTTGCTTTCGGCAAAGTCTTTTTCAAGAGCAGTATTTTCGGCAAGCTCTCCCCCGCTTAATTCATTAAGACCCGCATTATCTCTTTCCGGTCCGGACATGCTCTAGCTCACCTGCTGCTTTTTGCCAGCTTCTTTCGCTGTCTCAAAGATTCAAATAGAATGATACCGCCACTTATCGCCACATTCAGAGATTCGCTATTCGGATTCATCGGTATTGAAATCATACCGGCGGCCTCTTCTTTCAAAAGCGCGCTAGTGCCCCGGCCTTCATTTCCGAGCACCAGAGCCGCATTATTGCTTAGATCGTGTTCATAATAAGGGGTATGATTGCCTGCCTCGCAAATCAATAGTCGCATATCCAAAGACCTGATCAATGAAACGGCTTCCTGAACCTCGAGGTCCGAGATGACAGGCAGGTCAAAGATCGCACCGGCGGCGGCCCTCACTACTTTAGGGTTGTATTTGTCCACAGATCCCTTCAGCAGGAGCACGCCACCGAGCTCGGCGGCATATGCTGTTCTCAGTAAGGTGCCGAGATTGCCCGGGTCCTGAATCGAGTCAGCTACGGCAAAGACCCTGGGATGCCAGGATGAAAGAGCCGCACGGTCCTCTTGCGGCATCGAAGCAATCGCAAGCACGCCACAGCTTGTGCTGGTTGTCGCCAGTCCGGAAAAAATCGTGTCGTCAACGACTGAGATCTCCGAAATATCGAGACTTCTCAGCTCTTCGCCAGCAAGGTCGAGATAGCTTTTGCTTGCCACAATTGCCTTCAGGTCAAGCTGTTTCTTGAGAGCCTCGCCCAGGCAGTGTGGTCCTTCCAGAAGAAAGAGCCTCTCCTTTTCCCGGTTCTGCCGCCTGTGCAAGGACCTGATCGTTTTTAGAGTGCTGTTGGACTCACTGCTTATGCTGTTGATCTTCATCGATATCTGCCTGGCATTACTGGCTTTTCGCAGCTCAAGCTATAGGCTGCAAGCGGCGTTTATCTGCGCCTTTTGCAGCCCGTGTCGTAATCTGCTGTGATCCTGATGCTTCTGATGCTTCTGATGCAGCCGGCTTGCTTATCTAGCAATATTATCTGGCAGCAAGCTTTTCTTTTGCAAGTTTCAAAAGGGCATCAAACGCAGCCGGATCTTTGATAGCCATTTCTGAAAGTGACTTGCGGTTGAGATCGATGTTTGATTTTTTCATACAGTTGATGAACTCACTGTATCTGATGCCTTCAGCGCGGCAGGCAGCATTGATTCTGGTTATCCAGAGGCGGCGAAAATCGCGTTTGCGTTTGCGGCGGTCACGGTAGGCATTGCGCCAGGACTGAATTACGGCCTGGTTTGCTGCGGTAAACAAAGTCGATTTGGAGCCACGGAATCCTTTAGCGAACTTAAGGATTTTTCTGTGGCGATTTTTCAATACGTTTCCACGTTTAATTCTCATTACTCTCTCCTTCTTGAAAGTTATGGCGGCTCAAGCGCTCAAAGGCGCCTGCTCCTTTCACATTACCCTTCTCTGCGCCATCGGGGAGGAGAATCCCTTAGACTATTCAGAGCCAGGCAATAGTGCCGTATTCGCGTTTTTTAGCGAAGGTATTTTTTATAGGGAAACATTTCCAGCACTGCTTTTTTCATTGCTGGCGAAACTTCCGCCCAGCCGCGCAGGTTGCGCTTAACATCGGCGGATTTCCATTCGTTCAAGTGCCTTCTGCCTGCCTGCTTGTGCAAGACCTTGCCGGTGGCAGTAATCTTGAAGCGGCGAGCTGCGGCCTTATTGGTTTTCATCTTTGGCATAAGCTGCTCCACAAAAACTTCAACTGGTTCTTCGACCCCATCATACTTGGACGCTTAAGCTGCTAGGGGCTTAAGCTGCTGGATGCTAAGCTGGAGGCTTAAGCAAACATCATGAGTCTTTGCCAGAAGTCCTCGCCCTTTGAGGGTTCGGCGAAAGGATCATGATAACACTCTTCCCTTCAAGTTTTGCCTCTCTGTCAACGATTGCTAAATCGTCAAGTTCCTTGAGGAATCGGTTCATCAGGTCAATTGCCAGTCCTTTGTGCTGTACTTCGCGACCGCGCAACATTATCAAAACTTTTATCTTGTCGCCGTCTTGCAGGAACTTCTGGGCATGCCGGAGCTTGACCTGGTAGTCATGATCCTCAATTTTGTAACGCATCTTGATTTCTTTAACATCAACCACGTGATGTTTTTTCTTAGCTTCTCGATTGCGCTTTTCCTGCTCAAACTTGTAACGCCCGTAATCCATAATACGGGCCACTGGAGGGCTTGCGTCCGGCTGGACAAGAAATAAGTCGAAACCACGTTCCCTTGCTATAGAGAGGGCTTCACGGGTAAGCATGATACCCATCTGAGTGCCTTCCTCGTCGATCAGGCGCACTTCGCGATCTCTGATCCTTTCGTTGAGAAGAGGCATTTCTCTTCTGCCTTCCGAGCCGCGGGCGCCGCCGCTGGCTGGTCCCTGTCCTGTTGGTCCTTGATTCGTCAAGCTTTCCTCGTTTTCACTCCTTTGATGGATCTGCCGAAGGTGGGACTTGAACCCACAAGAGCTAATGCTCACTACGCCCTGAACGTAGCGTGTTTGCCAATTTCACCACTTCGGCACGATATAAGAGCTAATCTTACAACAGGGACTAATTCAAGGTCCACTATCTCAGAGCGCTTTGCAATAAGCTGCTTCAATTTACAAAAGCAGATAATTCTTTCAGGCTTAGCAAAACGTGACATTTTGCTAAGCAGAAACGGCGAGCAGCTTGCTACTACAATTTGGAGAATTCAGCTAAGATAAATGGACAAAAATCTTAGAAGCTGGCCAATCAAGAAATACCGATTTCGCGGCTTCTTTTAACAGCAATACTGACAAGCCTCTGGTGTTCGGCACAGTTACCGCTTACGCTGCGCGAAAGAATTTTGCCGTTTTCGTCGAGATAGCGCCTTAGAAGCGGGCCCTCTTTATAATCAAGAGTTGCAACCCGGTCTTGACAGAGCTTGCAAGAACGATGCGGACGCCTTTTTTCATGGGCATCCCTGTTTCCGGCTGGTTTAGGCATGTTTCTGGACCTCAAAATTTGGCAGGCGGGCAAGCGCAAGCCTGCTCCTACCGGGAGCTTTCTTTTTGAAAGCACTGACTGAATTGAAAGCACTTAACTGAAAGGATCTTCGCAAAGCTACCCGCGGGAGGCTTTTTAAAGCCGTCCTGGCAGTTTTTCAAGCCACGGAGTCTCCGCCTGGCAGAAAGGCAGCCTGCGCCTGAACTGGATTGGTCTTAGAACGGGATTTCGTCTTCGCTGGCAAAAATCGCGTCAAGATCATCGGGTTCTGCAGTTTTCGGACCTTTTGTTGCAGCTTTAACCACAGAGCGTGCAGGGTTTGCAGAGAAAGACGATGTTTCTCCGCTCAAAGCCGCACTCAGATTGTCAACTGCGACTGCATCAATTTCCACTTCTCTCCGCCTTTGACCCTCGGAGTTTGTGTATGAATTGAACTGAATCCGACCATCTACAGCCACAAGATCGCCTTTTTTCAGCTCCTGAGCCAGACGTTCCGCAAGATCTCTCCAGGCAATCACTTTTACCGGATGAGATTCGACCGAGCCATCTTTGCTGGGATTGCTTTCGACAGCTATGGCAAATTCGGTTACCGCCACGTTGTTATTGGGCGTAAACCGCTTTTCGGGCGGACGAATCACTCTTCCAGATATGACAATTTTACTGAGACTGCTCATCAAATGCCTTCCTTGTGTGATCTGCGATCAGATTAGAGACTGACCTGCAGTGCTGCTTCTTCCAGTGATACCGTGATTGAACGAATAATGTCTTCGTTCAACTGAATCATGCGTTTGAAAGCAACGATAGCATCTGGTTTAACTTCATAACGCAGCACAACAAAGAATCCGTCGCGCAGCTTTTTTACCTCATAAGACAGTCTTTTGCGACCTTTCTTATCGGTTGAAATTATTTTGCCACCCTGAGCTTTCAAGTACTCTTCGACTGTATTCACGCACCTGTCCACGGATTCATCATCGAGGACCGGGCGAATTATAAACACTGTTTCATATTTTCTAAGATTGTTTTCAGTCACGATTTTTCCCCTTCTGGGCTAAACGGCCTGTTCTAAAGCAGGCAAGGGACATATACATCAGGCAGCTGCTCAAGGCAGGCTGCAAGGCTTGAATCTTAGCACGCCTTCGTATTCTTCACATAGCGATCCTTTAGAAATTTGGCTAGACTCCTGATCGATATATCGGAATCTGGAAAAGATGATTTTACGGTCTTCTTCCCCAAACAAACTAATAAGCCTTGCTGCATTAATATGCCTTAGCCTGCCACTTGCTGCTGAGGCACGCAACCAGTGGGAAATTCAGCACCCGGAAATGCCCCAGGGGCAAGACGGTGCTCTTCAGCCCGGCCAGATGCCCGGGCAATTACACAAGGGCATTCCCCAGCAAATGACCCAGCCAAAATACATCGGCAAAGGCTTCTGGCAGGGAAATTTCTCCGGTACTGTCAACCGGGTTGCTCCAGGCGTGGTGTTAACAGGTGTCCTTGAAGACGAAATCTCATCGGGCGCAAACAAGCCCGGTGACGTTTTTGCGCTTAATCTCGAACAGGGATATGTTCAGAATGACATGCAGGTAATTCCGAAAGGAAGCAAAATAGTTGGCGCAATCACACACGTAATACCTGCAAAAATGCAAAGAGGCGGTGCACCGGGCTCGGTTCAAATAAGCCTGCAATCACTGGTTCTGCCGGACGGCACCCACCTTCCTTTTGGTGGTTTCATTTCCCACAATCCGAATCACGCATACGAAAATCCTCATAAGAAGCGGAATCTGGGCTTCGATATCAAAGACACCGGTCATCATATTGCAGGCATGATGGGCTCCTTTACAAACGGAGTCGGATTTATGTATGCAAAAAAATACCGTGGCAAAGAATTTTATATGGACAAGGGTGAGTCAATGCCCATAAAAGTGAACCGGGCAGTCACCATACCGGAGCAGTATATAAAGCCGGTAGAAACGGCAGCCGCACCACAGAACCTCAACGCGCCGAATATAACGGGTATGCCCGGAGGGCAATTGCCACCACAGATGGTTCCCGGCTTGCAAGGGCAAGACACCATAGGACAGTACCAGGCACCACCGCCGGTGCAGCCCGTTCCGGGTCTGGTTGGCGAAGGCGATCCGTTTAACGCCCCTGTAAATCCGGCAGCCTCTTCAAAGTCACTCAACGACATGCCTGAGCCATTTTAGCAAAAGTAGGCCGTTCAAAAGACAAAAATGACCGCGTGAAGTTACTCCATGCAAGAACCTGGAGCTAGTCCAATTAAGAGGCTGAAGCTACTACAGACAAAAGCCTGAAGCTAGCTTTCGCTTCCCCGATTGGAGGCGCCGCCGCTGCCGCCGCCGTCTCCCTGTCTGTATTCCGAAAGATGCTTCCAGCCCTGATGCAGAATCAGCTGGTATGCATAAATCTGTTCGAGAAAGCGCCGTTCGGCTTCCGGCAGGTCAGGTCTTTCCAGCCTGCGCTTTAAATTGGATGTGATCTGCCTGGTTTCTTCAATTGCTTTCCTGTAGCTTCTCACCGGCGTTCTTTGCTGGTACACAAAGGGAGTTGTTCCTACAGGTGCAAAATTCAGCTGTTCTCTTACTGAAATTTTTCTTGGCTCCGCTTTCGGGGGGGCTGTTGTTGCAGCCGCTGCCGTACGTTCAGTCGCTTCTTGCTCGGAGCCGCCATTTGCCTGCTTATCTAACTGAGCCTGCTGATTCTTGCTCACAACTTGTTGAGCAATCGGGTTTTGAATCACATTTCTTTGTTTGTCGCCGCCGCCTCTGCGTCTTTCTTTACGCTTGATTCGATAGCAATCAAGACAGTCTCGCAAGCGTGGGTTCATATGTTCGAAAGTTTTGTTGCAGGTCTGGCAGGTCAGTGAATATTTCGACTTACCATCGGCACCTATTGTTACCGGTATTTCCGCCTTGTCTTCGTCTGTGGGCTCCGGACTCTCTTTTTCTTCAGGAGCGGCTTCGGCAACGTCTTCTTCCTCGTCGTCTTCATCCGCTTCTTCTTCCTCTTCCTCAACGGCTTTGCTTCTGGCAGCTGATTTACGCTTGGAAGCAGCGGGAGCTGCATCTACTTTTCTTGCAACGCGTCTAGCCGGAGCCTCTTTTTCCTTTTCTTTGGCTTTTTCCTTATCCTTTTCTTTGGACTTGGGTTTTTCTGCACCCTTCGAACGCGACTCTTCAAGAATTTCAAGAACCTTGGGATTCGTCAGACCTTCTTCCTTGAGTTTGCGTATTTCAGCAAGCTCATCCATGGCCTGGGCCGGCAATACTTTGATTCCGTTTTCATCGGCCGTGGTTTCAATGTTGAATTCGGTTATATATCGTCTGATCGTGACAGAAGTAACGCCAAGTTCTTTGGCTGCCTGGGCGATTTTGGTGCCCTCACCTGTTTTTTTTCGCATTAAACATCTCGCTCGTATTTGCTGTGACTTCGGTCCTGGCAGATGCCGGGGAGCTGCTGCTCAGACCCGCATAGCTTTTCTATGTGAATTCAAGGACCAGGTTGCACATATAAATGAATGACAGTGCGACCTGCATTAAAGTTACCCTATTCCAGTCAAGACCATGTGCCCTTTCAAGATTAATTTTGAATTATTATCAATAACAGGCGTTTTTTGCAGCCCTGCCATATCAATTCTTCGACTTCCGTAGGGTGCTTATACATTCAGCAACTAATTCAGACTCAGTTACCTTGCTCTATATTTTTTGCAAAGGCCAGATCATCGAGTTTAAGTTGGGCGCTCATATAAGCACTTTTGAGATGTTTGCGGCTTATATGAGTATAAAGCTGAGTTGTGACTATGCTGGAGTGTCCGAGCAACTCCTGCACAACTCTCAAATCAGCGCCATTCTCAAGCATATGAGTGGCAAAGCTGTGCCTGAGAGTATGGGGTGAAAGCTCTTTTTTGATTTTTGCCTTGCGTGCAAGTCTTTTGACTACCTGCCAGATTACCAGGCGACTAAGTTTCTTTCCTTTTCGGTCGGCTAAAAGCGGCGGCGAAAGCTCCTGCACACGGACCCGCCCCTTTGTCGGCTTGCTCAGATTTTTGTCGCGTTGGGGACGCCCTCGTTTTTTTGGTTTTCCTGTGCCAGCACCATCAGATCTAAAGCGCTCGTCTTCACTTAAATAAGCCCTGACCGAAGCAATGGCCGCTCTGCCCAGCGGCACGATTCTTTCTTTTGCTCCCTTGCCCAGACAGCGCAGGTAGCCGTGCGAAAGATTCAAGTCTTTTAAGCAGAGCATCGAAAGTTCGGATACGCGCAGTCCGGCACCATAAAGCATTTCGATAATGACTTTGTCCCGGAGGCTTTCTGCGCAATCAAGCATTGCCACAATTTCTTTTGCAGTTAAGACCTGGGGCAGTTTTCTTGCAAGTTTAGGGTTCGAGATTCCATCAGTCGGGTCCAGTTCGCTATATCGGCTGCTTTTTTGCCAGTCAAACCAGCCCCTGAGTGTCGCGAGTTTGCGAGCCAGAGTCGAGGCCTGCATGCCCCTGGTTTTTAGATGCTGCAAAAATCCGGTCAATGAGCTACGGCTGAGTGGCAGCTTATGCTCTTGAATGAACTCGATAAAATGGCTCAGATCATTTTGATAGGCTTCACTGGTGTTTCCTGACAGCCCCCTCTCCCTGCTCAGAAAACGCAAATATTTTTCTTTCAAGAAATTCAGATCTTCTGATGGCTGAGCAGCTTCGATTTTTCCGGGGCTGAAATCAAGCTCAGCTCCATCCACTTTTACAGACTGCTTTCGATTTAGTTTGTAGACATGAGAACTCAAATTTTTGTCACCGTCACCGGTATCAGCATTGCTTATTCAAATATAGTACTAATTGCCGCTGATTTGAAAAGCTCATTATCAGACAGCTCTTGAATAATTGCCGCATTTCTTAGCCATCACTGCATAAGCTGCCTGGCTGCCATGAAAACTCCCAGCAAGCCGACAAGCGCAGATACTGTTTTTCTGAAGATTGCTTCGGGTATTTTGCTCAAAATTGATTTGCCGAAGAAAGTCCCGCTTATAGTGCCAACAGTCATCAGCAAAACAAGCTCCAGATTTGCCTGCATCTGGCTTCCCTGATAATAAACGTAAACTGGCATGCGAGCCAGATCAACAATTACGCCGGTGGCGGTGGCAGTCGCTACAAAGGCTTCTTTTGAAAGCTTGAAAGAAAGGAGGGCCGCAGATCTTATCCCCCCCTGATTACCAACCATGCCTCCGAAGCCTCCCGAAAGAAATCCGGCAATAAATCCTGCGAGTTGGGACAAATGTATCTTTTCAGAGAGCCCGAAGACTCCGCTCAGTCCGGCAATAACCAGTAATCCGGAAAAAACGTATATAAGCGCCGGGTCATTGCAGAGATTGTGGAAATAAGCGCCTAGAAGTCCTCCAAATGCGCTTGCCAGCCCAAATGATATCAGGACTGATCTATCGACTTTTTTACGCAGAATAAAAAAGCGCAAAAAAGTCGCAGCAAAATGAGGCAGGCTGACAAGCGCCACAGCAAGCTTCAGGTTCATTCTTAGCGAGAGAAGCGGAGTAAGCAGGCTGCCGATACCAAATCCGGTGACGGCAGCTATTGCTGCAGAAAGAAAAGCAGTTAGAAAAAGCAAGAGCGTGAAGTAATCGAGCGTAAAGTAATCGAGCATGACTAATTAGCTTTCCACCGGCACTTAACTATCTATTTTTACTCCCTTCTT
>CAZTQO010000029.1:26488-87829 GCA_964615655.1 uncultured Candidatus Obscuribacterales bacterium
ACTCACTTATCTACTCACTTATCTACTCACTTATCTACTCACTTATCTACTCACTTATCTACTCACTCTTTATTTTTTCCTTCCCCCTTATTTTCTCCCTATAAGAAGGCATCTAAAAAGATGCGCCGTCTTAAGATTTCCTCCCGGCAACCGGAGCTAATAAAGCAGTTGTTGCAAGGCATGTGGAAATCTTCCTTGTTTCAGTCCTGAAATTTAAATGCATCGAAAATGATGCCAACTCATAGGGCTGAAAAAAGAGCAAACCAGACAGGGATGCAAGAAGAGCAATTGGCGAACCAGGGTGCTGACATTTCCGGCTTCGATACTTCCGGCGCCATACTTCTGGCGCGGTGCTTCAATTCTTCCGGCGCGGCACTTCCTGCTCGATACTTGGCAATTCCGCCGGCAAATTAAGCGGGAATCCGCCCATTAATTTCAGCCTGACACAGATACATAACAATTATCAACATTCTATAATCTGGCCGATTCCCAGATATCCGAAAGCGAGGATGTAATGAGGGCGGCTAAGCTTCTGTTTGTTTTTTCTCTGACAGGCATCTTGTCGATTACACAGTTTTTGTTCAACGGAGCTATCAAAGCAAATGCAGCCTGCTGCTATTTTGCCGCCAAAGACAAAGACATAAACCAGCCTGGCCAGAAAGCTTTCATTAACTGGAACCCGCAGAACAAGAGCGAATCTTTTACAGTGCAGCCTAAATTCGAAGGCAACGCCATTGATTTCGGCATGGTGATTCCAACACCTTCAAAGCCAAAGCTTGACGAAATGCCTCGCGATTTTTTCAAGGACCTGGCCATTTATACAATTTTGATGCCGCTCCCCGAGCCTATTTATTCACCGCTTGAACCAATGCCAGTTGAAGAATGCTGCGACGCAATGGGAGCAGCAGGTGGTGCCGGGGGCGGCGGCATGATGCCACGCAACAGTGCAGTAAGAGTGCTCGAATCGGGTGTGGTAGGTTCGCTCGACTACAAAATTATCATAGCAAGCGATGCAAGCGGTCTATTCGATTGGCTGAAAAGTAACAAATACAGCTACAGTGGTGATGAAGCAACTCTTCAATTCTATATAAAGAAGAAGTGGTTTTTCACCGTGATGAAAATCGACCCGAAGCAAATGAAAAGAGCAAAAGACGGCAGCTATCTTGGAGAAGTTACACCGACCCGATTTACATTTTCGTCTACTCAGTGCGTTTATCCGCTTAAAATAACGCAGCTTTCGGTCAAAGACAAAACCGACGCGCTTTTTTATGTGCAGGCACCGGCTGAAATGGATTTGCAAGGAGACTGGTCATGGATGCACTCTTACAGAGTAATGTGGCTCACTTACATGCTTGGCTGCGCAGCCGATCCGCAGCAGCAGCAAGAACTGCAAAGTCGAAACAAATGGGTTGAGAACAAGCACAAACAAGATCCCAGATACGATACTACAAAGCTGGAATGGGCAAAATTGCTGGGCGATGCAGAGCTTTCGGTGCTTGAAGATCCACAAAAAAATTATGCGCTTGCAGGAACCGGCGATTTACCGGCGGGAGCACGAGTAATTACACTTGCAAATTTCTTGAGCGAAATCAAAGCGGATTACCTTAAATCACACAAAGCGCTTGATGATTACGCCAAACAACAGCTTGCACGCCTTGGTGATCAGTATCAACCTTCAAAAGGCATGATTGTCAAATACGATCCTAAGAGCGTGGGTAAAGGATTTATTTACACGCAATATGCCTGGTATCCGGCTCGCTCGGTGCCGCTTGAAGATATCAAAGGCCTCAGCCGTCTAAAAGGGCACCTGCAAAAAGGACAGTGGCTTACAAAGTTCCGCAAGGTACTGCGAAAAGATGAAATGACAAGCGACATGGTTTTAAGCGAAGTACCTGCTTCTCAAAGGCAGACATATATAAGAATCATGCCGACTTCGCCTCCCTAGCAGCCAGACCGCAGATTGCTTTGAGCAAAACAAAATAAAACAGAACAGAACAATACAAAACACGAACAATACAGAACAGAAACAAGCCGGAAGCGACTCAATTCAGGAGAGCTGAAAACAAAATGAATAAAAAAGATCGCAAACAAGTTTTTTCTGCCCTGCTTGCTGTTTCAGCATTAATTTCAGGCGGGCTCTGCAGCTCAGAGGTGGACGCCGCCTGCTGCTACTTTGCTGCCAAAGACAAAGACATAAACCAGCCGGGCCAGAAAGCATTTATCAGCTGGGACCCTGCCGCTAAAAAAGAGACTTTTACAGTACAGCCTAAATTTGAAGGCAATGCAGTTGATTTCGGCATGGTGATACCCACCCCTGCAAAACCGAAACTTGATGAAATGCCCCGGGATTTTTTCAAAGACCTGGCTATATATACAATTTTGATGCCGCTACCGCAGCCGATTTATACGCCTATAGATCAGCCGCCGCCGCCAATGCCATGCGCTGCACCTATGTCGGGCATGATACAGGGAGCGATGATGCCGAAAACGAAATCATCGGTGCGGGTTCTTGAATCCGGAGTGGTCGGCTCCTTAGATTACAAAATCATAGTTGCAGATGATGCAAACGGCTTGTTTAGCTGGCTCAAAAGCAATAAGTACAGCTATGGCGGCGACGAAGCCACGCTTCAGTATTACATCAAGAAAAAGTGGTTTTTCACCGTAATGAAAATCGACCCCAAGCAAATGAAAAAAGCCGCTGATGGATCTTATCTTGGAGAAGTCACGCCCACTCGTTTTTCGTTTAGCTCAAACGAATGCATATATCCGTTGAAAATTACGCAGCTATCAGTTAAAGACAAAAGCGATGCGCTTTTTTACGTGCAGGCTCCAAGCCAGATGGATCTACCCGGAGACTGGTCATGGATGCACTCGTACCGGCCTATGTATCTCACATACATGCTCGGCTGCTGCGTAAATCCGCAGCAGCAGCAAGAGCTGCAAAGTCGCGACGGCTGGCTTTCAAAAAAACGCCAGAAAGACGGCAACTATGAAACCACAAAACTTGAGTGGGCAAAGAAGCTGGGAGCCGGAGAAATGAGCGTGCTTGAAGACCCGCTGAAAAACTATAAACAGATGGGCGCCGGTAATCTGCCACCGGGTTCGAAAGTAATTGCTTTAAACGATTTTCTCAGCGAACTGAAAGCAGAGATTGCAAAAAGCAAGAAAAAACTACAAAAATGGGAAGAGGAGCAGATTACTCGCATGAGCGATCAATATCAGATCGCAAAAGGAGTAATTGTAAAAAATGATCCAGCCGCGATCGGAAAAGGCTTTATATCAACACGCTATACTTTTTACCCGGCGCGTGAAGCTCCGCTTGATGAAGTCAAACAGCTTACAAGACTCAAAGGCCATTTGCAGAAAGGCCAGTGGCTTACAAAATTTAGAAAGCAAATAAGAAAGGACGAGATGTCACAGGATATTGTGCTTGCATCTGTGCCAAAAGAGAAAGAAGAGACTTATTTCCGCATTATGCCGACTTCTCCTCCATAAAGGAGTCAATAGTGATTCACTGGCAAGCAAACAAGAAAAACAATTACGGAGAAAGCATGAAATTATCTGGTAAGACTCTTGGATGCATAGCTGCAGCAAGCTTAGCTCTGTTTTCACCTTTTGGAACAGGCAATTTGGAGAATGCTCAGGTTAAAGCAGCCTGCTGTTATTTTGCGGCGAAAGACAAAGACATTAATCAGCCCGGACAGAAAGCATTCATCACCTGGAACCCGCAATCAAAAACCGAGTCATTTACGGTGCAGGCGAAATTTGAAGGCAATGCAGTTGATTTCGGCATGGTCATCCCGACCCCGGCTAAACCAAAACTTGATGAAATGCCCAGAGATTTTTTCAAAGATCTGGCAATCTACACAATACTCATGCCGCTGCCTCAGCCTATTTATACCCCTTTCGATCCAATGCCCGTAACTAGAAGATATCGTGCGGTGCCTCCTACTATGATGGGGGCTGTGAACTCAATGAGCATGCGTCAAAAGAAGCCCTCCGTAGTAGTCCTGGAGTCAGGTGTGGTGGGCTCATTAGACTACAAAATAATTGTTGCAGATGATGCAAACGGTTTGTTTGAATGGCTCAAAAGCAACAAATACTCTTACGGTGGCGACGAAGCAACGCTTCAGTATTACATCAAGAAAAAGTGGTTTTTCACTGTAATGAAAATTGACCCCAAGCAGATGAAAAAAGCCGCCGATGGATCTTATCTTGGAGAAGTTACACCCACACGTTTTACATTCAGTTCAAATGAGTGTATTTATCCGGTCAAAATCACGCAGCTTTCTGTAAAAGACAAAACCGACGCGCTCTTTTATGTGCAGGCACCTGGTCAAATGGATCTGCCGGGTGACTGGTCCTGGATGAATTCATACAGACCGATGTTTCTCACATATATGCTTGGCTGCGGTGCAGACAAACAGCAGCAGCAAGAACTGCAATCAAGAAACACATGGCTACAAGAGAAAAAAACGAGAGAGCCTAATTTTGAAACCACAAAACTGGAATGGGCAAAAAAACTCACAGAATCTGAGATGAGCGTCCTTGAAGACCCTCTTAAAAACTACGGTCAGATGGGCACAGGCAATCTGCCTGCCGGCGCAAAAGTAGTTGCACTTGATGACTTTTTGAAAGAAATGAAAGAAGCCTATTTAAAAAGAGATAAACAGCTTTCCGAAAATTCAAAACAGGAACTGGCTCGCATGAGCGACCAGTATCAACCTTCAAAGGGCGCAATCGTCAAATATGACGAAAAAAGCGTGGGTAGAGGCTACATTTACACTAGATACGCCTGGTATCCGGCACGTCAGGCACCACTTGATGAAGTAAAAGGTTTAAGCCGCCTGAAAGGTCACCTGCAAAAGGATCAGTGGCTTACAAAGTTCAGAAAAATATACCGAAAAGACGAAATGACTCATGACCTGGTTCTTGCTTCTGTTCCAAAAGAAAAGGAAGAGACTTATACAAGAATCATGCCGACGTCGCCTCCATAGAAGCGAGGCGAAGCAGAAGCCTGAAATATAAATACAGATCTTAAACCGGAGAAAAGAGATGAAAGCCCGAAGCCTTCTTATGACCATAGCTGTTCTTTCGATTTGGCTGCCGCAGATTTTGTCTGGAGCTGATTCGTCAAAGGCAGAAGCAGCCTGTTGTTATTTTGCGGCTAAAGACAAGGACATCAACCAGCCCGGACAGAAAGCATTCATCACCTGGAACCCGCAATCAAAAGCCGAGTCATTTACAGTGCAAGCAAAGTTCGAAGGCAATGCAGTCGATTTCGGCATGGTGATACCGACTCCGGCTAAACCAAAGCTTGATGAAATGCCCAGAGATTTTTTCAAAGACCTCGCTATTTATACAATACTCATGCCTTTGCCTGAGCCTATCTATACACCGCTTGATCCGGCGATGCCAATGGCTAAGGGGTGCGCGATCGGAGGCGGCGCCGGTGCTCCGGGCGGTCCAGTTGCAAGCCTGAAAAAGGACAAATCAAGCGTTCGCGTGCTTGAGTCTGGAGTGGTTGGTTCCCTGGACTACAAAATTATTGTTGCAGATGATGCAAACGGCTTATTTACATGGCTCAAAAGCAACAAGTATTCATATGGCGGCGACGAAGAAACACTCCAGTTTTATATCAAGAAAAAGTGGTTTTTCACTGTTATGAAAATCGATCCCAAACAAATGAAAAAAGCCGCCGATGGTTCCTACCTTGGAGAAGTTACACCAACTCGCTTTAGTTTCAGTTCAAACGAGTGCATTTATCCGGTTAAAATCACACAGCTTTCGGTAAAAGACAAAACCGATGCGCTCTTTTATGTTCAGGCGCCAAGCCAGATGGACATCCCCGGCGACTGGTCATGGATGCATTCTTACAGACCTATGTATCTCACCTATATGCTCGGCTGCTCGGCAGACAAGTTGCAAGAACAAGAACTGCAATCACGAAGCCGATGGCTTTCAATTCAGAAGAAAAAAGACCCGCAGTATGAAACTACAAAGCTTGAATGGGCAAAAAAACTCACAGATTCGGAAATGAGCGTAGTTGAAGACCCGCTCAAGAACTACGGACAGATGGGTACCGGCAATCTGCCACCTGGAGCAAAAGTAACTCCGCTGGATAGTTTTTTGAAAGAAGTAAAAGATGCCTATTTGAAGCAAAACAAAGACCAGCTTCCAGAATATGCCAAACAAGAACTGGCACGCATGAGCGACAAGTATCAAGCTTCAAAAGGTCTAATAGTAAGGTACGACGACAAGAGCGTCGGCAAAGGCTATATCTATACACGTTTTGCCTGGTATCCGGCCCGCCAGGTTCCTCTGGATGAAATTAAAGGTCTGACCAGGCTGAAAGGACACCTGCAAAAAGGCCAGTGGTTGACTAAATTCAGAAAGATTTACCGCAAAGACGAAATGACGCAAGATCTTATTCTTGCGTCCGTTCCAAAGGAGAAAGAAGAAAGCTACACAAGAATAATGCCGACTTCGCCTCCATAGAAACCAGGAGAGCAGCGAAGTAATGAAGCCGACCTTGAGTTTGAGTAAAGTCCCTGCGTGGAGAAAGTGATAATGTCCGGATCTAAACTGAAAGCCCTTGCCGCAATTACTGCTATAGCCGCAGCCAGCCTGCCCTTAATCGAAAAGCTAAGCTCAACAAGAGCCGAAGCGGCCTGCTGTTATTTTGCAGCAAAAGACAAGGACATAAATCAGCCCGGACAGAAGGCTTTTATAAGCTGGAACCCGCAGGCAAAAACAGAAGCATTTATAGTTCAGCCAAAATTCGAAGGCAACGCAATTGATTTCGGCATGGTGATTCCGACTCCGGCAAAACCTAAGCTTGACGAAATGCCACGCGATTTTTTCAAAGACCTGGCTCTTTATACGATTTTGATGCCGCTGCCCAGACCTATATATACGGCACTCGACCCCCCGATGCCCAGAAAAAGTATGGCCATGAGAAAACGCGGCAGTAGTATCGAGTACAAAAAGGAAGGCGTGAAAGTGCTCGAATCCGGGGTGGTTGGCTCCCTGGACTACAAGATCATTGTCGCAGATGATGCAAGCGCCCTATTTAACTGGCTTAAAAGCAACAAGTATACATATGGAGGAGATGAGGCGACACTGCAGTTTTATATAAAGAAAAAGTGGTTTTTCACTGTCATGAAAATCGACCCCAAACAGATGAAGAAAAACCCTGACGGCAGTTATCTCGGTGAAGTCACCCCCACCCGATTCACATTCTCCTCTCAAGACTGCATTTATCCGCTCAAAATCACACAGATTTCAGTAAAGGACAAAACGGACGCTCTCTTTTATATTCAGTCCCCGCAAGAAATGGATCTGAAAGGAGACTGGTCATGGATGCACAGCTATCGTCCCATGTACCTCACTTATATGCTTGGTTGCTGTATTGATGCCCAGCAGCAACAGGAAATGCAAACCCGGGCTAGCTGGCTCGAATCTAAAAGAGCTAAAGATCAGCTTTTTGAAACTACAAAGCTTGAATGGGCAAAGAAGTTGGGCAAAGCAGAAATGAGCGTGCTTGAAGACCCGCTCAAAAACTATGCGCAGATGGGAACCGGCGATTTACCTAAAGGTGCAAATGTAATTGCACTGAATGATTTTCTCAAAGAACTCAAAGAAGGCTATTTGAAGAAATTCCAGAAGCTCGAAAACTACCAGGAAGAAGAACTCGCACGCATGAGTGACATATATCAGCCGGCAAAAGGGATTATTGTCAAAAACGATCCAAAGAATGTCGGCAGAACTTACCTGAGAACGACCTATACTTTTTATCCTGCAAGGGAAGTGCCGCTTGACGAAGTAAAAGGTCTTACAAGACTGAAAGGCCATTTGCAGGAAGGACAGTGGCTTACTAAATTCCGAAAAATCTGCCGCAAAGACGAAATGACCCAGGACATGATTCTTTCTGAAGTGCCAAAGGGCCAGGAACAAACTTATGTAAGAATCATGCCGACATCCCCCCCATAAAGGCGGCTGTGCTCGGCAAGAGCGCGCTGCTTGCAATCAACGAAAGAAACAATCGATCTGGAAGCTATCAAACTGAGAAAAGCAAGTAAGCAAAAAGATGATCGAGAAATAACAAAGAAGAAAAACAATCGAACTAAAAAGATGGAGTAGCAAAAAATGAAGCCCGACCTGAAAAATACAGCTTTGATATTGCTGGGTCTCGTGCTTTGCGCCCCGGCTTTCGGGCTGGACACAATCTGGTCCTCAGAAAGACCTGGAAGCTCAAGCGCCGATCCGATTATCAGCCCCAAGGATCTATCGGGTCGTTCAATCAAGTGTCCGCGTGTTAGAGCAGTTCATTCCACAAACATCAACGATGAGGGTGCCACGGAATATCTATTGAAAGCAGACAGCTGGCTCGGTTATCAGCGAGGCAGAGAGCTTTTTCTTCGAGACTTTACAAAGTATGACGGAGTATTCGGTGAAGCCGGAAGACTCTCCGGCCGAACTTTAGAAGACGAAACAACCAAGTTTATAGTGCGCGACAATGTAGCTTCCTGCGCAATCTGCCACAACACGCCTTTAAGAGATGCCGGCGCCGGCGGCAATATGTTCAAGAACGGCGGCAGCGGTCGCAACTCTCCCCATCTCTTTGGAGACGGTCTGGTAGATATGTTAGGCTGGCAAATACGTCTTAAGATGCTCGAGCTTGGCGACAAAAATCGCAACGGTTTTATAGACAGAGGCGAATCAGATAATCTGCATGCACTGGTTTCAAATTTGCCTGATTCTGAAAGCGGTGAAAAAATAGCAGTAGACTTCGGAGTATTCGGAGATTTAGATAAGGACGGCAGGCCCGATCTGAACCCCGCATGCTTTGTCTGGTATGTGGACAAAAACGGCAAGCGTATTTCCTGGGCCCGCTCATTGAACGACGATGGTGTGGCGGGTTATAACTTCGAGGTTCAGGTATTCGGATGGGGACACGGAAACGCCGGTCTTTCGAGCCGTATTCCTGTAACATCCACATTGCGAGCATTTTCACAGCAGGCATTCGACATGCATCTGGGTATGCAGGCATGCGACCGAACCGCAAACGAAGAACCGAACGGTGACGGTTTTGCTCTAACCTCACAGTCAGGCGCACCACAGTTTTTCACCGGCCGAACCCGCGACCGCGGCGTTGTAAAAGATGCACATGGCATAAGTCTGGAAGACCCGGACCGAGACGGCGTGCTTGAAGAAATGAGCGAAGGAGACATGGATCTGGTCGAGCACTATTTGCTCAATCATCCGCAGCCGGCAGAAATCAAAAGAACGGCACTCAGGCAGAAAGGCCGCGACTTACTCACAAGCACAGGCTGTATAAGCTGCCATGTTCCGGACTGGAAAATCGAGCCCGAAGACAAAACTAATTCAGATTACACAAAACGCTACCTGGGCGACAGGCGATTTTTCAACCTGGCTGTTTCAGCTGACGACAATAACAGACTCAAAGGCAAGCTGGAGCTCTTAAAAGCACCAAAGTCCGCCCAGAAGAAGAACGGAGAATTTTTTGTCAAAAATGTCTTTTCGGATTTCAAACAGCACGATTTGGGACCATCATTTCACCAGCTTCAATTTGACGGCAGTGTGATCAAGACCTTCCGAACCCCGCCTTTATGGGGCGCCGGCAGCTCAGCTCCTTACGGACATGACGGAGCCAGCCTCAATCTCGACGATGTAATCAGGCGCCACGGCGGCGAAGCTGCAAACGAAGCTAAAGCTTATTCAGAGCTTTCAGAAACAGACCGCCTGGCGATGCTTGAGTTTTTGCGCGGGCTGGTGCTTTATTCTGTAGACGACCTGCCCGCAGACATAGACGGTGACGGTAAAATTTCAGAGCACTTTTTCGTTCAGGGTCAGGACACTGGCATGGAGCGGCTCAATCCTGAATGGCTATTTAGAGTTCCGGGGAGAATCGAAGGTGACGCCCATAATCCCCAGGGTGAAATGGTGCGTTCTTTTGCCCTTACAAATGTAAAAGAAGCCTACGGCAGCAAGCTGCGCTTCTTAAAAGACAGCAACCAGAGCGGTTTTCCTGATGAGATCATGAAGCGGAATCTTGCAAAAGCTGTACGAACCATGCCTGCAATCACGCAAAAACGAAAAATCTCAGAAAAGCGATAGGCTAGACAAGTCCAATCTGGGTGGCCAGTGCAGACACCCTGCCGCTAGTCCATGATTGCCCTCTGGCAGGCTCGCACAGTGACTCTATGATTTTGCGCAAACGCTGATGCCTGAGTTCCACTGATTGATTGTTCCGAAGAAAAACCACACCAATTTCTTCAAGCTTCTCGATATTATGCCAGTGATAGGCCGGTACATCCGCCAGGTCTACGGGTTGATTATTCTTTAGCCATAACAAAGTGTCGCGAGAGTTTCTTAAACACTCCACAAACCTGTTGTCAGGCAGCATTCTTTTTCCAGTCATTATTCCTCCTGTTCACGTTAAAGAGTTAGTAAATGTGAATTAAATCAGCGCCGGCCTTGTCCTTCTGCGTGCGGCGATGCGGCGAGTATTCACGAACGATGAGCTTTGAATCAAAAATAAAATTTACGGGGAGCAGCTTCCAAAAACCGCTCAGCCAGCAAGCAGCAAATTAACGAAGCCGAGCCGAACCCGCTGCTTCCTATAGCGCTTACATTTATTCTATCAAAAAACCACGGCACTGTCAAGAAAACCATCACACCGCGACACCATATATGGTGCATCCTCAAAGAGGAAAAAAAACTTCCTTGAAGTCGAAGCCTCAAGATTGCATTTTTACATTAAGCGGAGGTATTTCAACAAGATGGAATGTGGCGGAGGCCAGCTGCACTTTACCTTCACTGGCTTCGATTTCATCAAGTATTTTTCGAAATAAAGCATCTTTGGTCAGGCGGCGGCGTTTGATTTCAACAACATACCTGATCGTAAATTCAATCCAGTTGTCATTCAGTACAAGCGTCACCATTGGTTCAGTACGGGCATTCTCCACAAGAAATTTCTTTGCAATTCCGGCCCAGTGACTGCGCGCTTCTTCTGTATACTCAGAACTAACATCGGCTGCCACCGACTTTAGAATCTTGTCGGCAAGCCGGTGATCGCTACCATATTTCACCGGCACCACAATTTCGTCCCACACAAACGGAAAATCACCGGAGTAGTTATACAACGGCTGTGAGAAAATAAAACTGTTGGCGACCCTTACAATTCTTCCCGAGTAAAGATCTCCATTTACCCACTCGCCAAGTTCCATTAGTGTGGTTCGTGCAAATCCGATATCAATCACATCACCTTTGACACCGCCAAGTTGTATCCGGTCGCCAACCTTGTAAAAGTCACCAAAATTTATCCCGACCCAACCAGCAAGGCTTACTATGACTTCTCTCAGAGCAAATGCAACCGCCGCAGTTGTGGCGCCGACTATCACCGCCAGATTTCCCAGGGCATCCCTGAATACTACAATTGCAAGCAGAAAAGCTAGAAGATATCCAGCGAGAGTCACGACCTTGCGTGCAGCGTATCTTCTGCTCGAGTCTTTTACATATCTGCCAAGCGAACGCTGAGAGATACCCACAATGAAGGATATAACAAGAATACCGACCGCAAGCGTTATGACCTTCAAAATCATCGGTTCAAGAAGCAAATGCCGAAGTGTTTTCATGAAATTATTCAAGCTTGCATCTTCAAGGGCTCCTTCAAGGCTCCTTTTAGCCTGGTATTCCGTCATAGCAGCTACAAGAACCCTGCAGTATCTTTCGGCAAGCTCGTGCCGACTAAGACCTGAGTTTTTCGCGTCGGTCTCACTTACGGTCATCACAATCAGGTCGCCGGCAACGATATCAACGCCGGTTTCACTGCTTACAATTTCTATGGACTCCGGTTTGAAATCAGGATCAGTCACCAGACGTTCAAGACGCTTTTGAATATTGTTCGCCCTTTGTGCAGGGCTATACGGTCCCATTGGTGCCTGAATATCAAACAGCTCCTGGCCGTCGATCACAACGGCATTCGGACTCTTTTTCGGAGCAGTTTCCTGAACCTGAGCCAGAACCGCGCCGCAAACAAGCACCGTTAGCACAAGCAGAATTGAAGTTAAGCGTATAAAGATAGATCTTCTGAGCATGACCGACATTCCATATCGCTCTGAACTGTAATTATAACGCCTGCCTTGATATCGGAGCTGATATCGGAACCGAAAGAGAGCCTTTGATGTCTTATTTATTCTTGAGCTGAACAGAGAAACTGGCTGCTTCGTAGCCTGCCGGCAAGCAGGACTCGGGTATAGTAGTTTTATTACCGTCTCTGAGATTTGCATATTGCGGAGACATGATTTCTACACCAGCTTTATTGAAAGTATCCTGAATATTCTGGTGCAAATGCGAGTAAATACCTGCCATAGTTTGGGGCGTATTAGTGTAAGCATTAATTTGATAGCTAACATAAAAGTCGTCAAGACTTGTTTGCAAAACAAACGGTTGCGGCGATTTCAGTATACCTTCACATTCAAGGGCCGCATCTATCAGAAGTTGGTGAACCTGGCGCCAGGGAACATCATAGCCAATTGTTACTGTGGAATGCAGGATCAAACCTGGAATATTCGGGTTATTCGCTGATGAGCTGTAATTGATTATATGGCTTCCTAATACAAGTCCATTCGGAATTGTAATAATTTCCTGTTTAATTGTCTGAACTCGTGTCGCAAGCAGGGTTTTCTCGACAACATCTCCAATTGTATCTGCAATTTTTACTCGATCACCGACTCTAAATGCACCAGTATATGTCAGAAAAATCCCTGCCACTATATGTGATACCGAACCCGAGGAGCCAAGCGAAAATAGGATGCCCAGAAATAACGAAATTTGCTGAAATGCAGGTGATCCTGAGCCGGGAAGATACGGAAAAATCAGCACCAGCGTAAATGCGATCAAAAGAAAGCGTGCAATTTTGTAAGTCGGCTCAGCCCAGCTGGGGTCAAAAGAAGGGAAGCTAATGGTTTCACGCGCAATTTCGTTGAACAGAAATCGGCAGAAGGAAATTACGTAATATGAGCCGATAACAATGATTGCGATAAAAAACAGGTTCGGCAAATAGCCAAGTAATGCAGGCAAAGCAATATGAATAATTGGATGTGAAACCGAATGCAGGAGCGTATCTGAAAGGTTTCTCGTTTGTGGAAAGAAGCTCAGTACCAGAGTCAAATAAGTCAAAAGCAATGATATAACCAAAAGCAGCCTGCAGACTCGCAAAAAGCCCACCAGTACGTCTATTAAAGTGGCTTGAGAAAGCAATACCGCATTTTGAATTTTGATGGTCTTTAAATATTTGCTCCCCAGCTGCCGGGTTAAAGAATAGATTTTTGGAAAGAGCACATTGAAGACGCATAGAGCAAGAAATAAGAGCACGCTGGCGAGCAAGCTTAGCCCTGTACGCCAGAAGAGTGTCGGAAGGCTTCTATCTTCTTCCTCTTTCTCAAGCGCAATTCTCAATAAATTGGCGTTTTTGGAAGCCAGCACCTGCCTGCTTTCTGCCCCCTCAGCTTCTGCATCCAGATCCGTCACTGTGAGAATGGTGATGCCGCCACTTACAATGTCTGTGCTATATCTCGATTCGCTGGTCTTAATTGAAGCCGGATTAAAATCCGGCTGGTCCAGAAGCCTTTTCAAGCGACTCTCGATTGCCTCGATTCTCAGCTCAGGCGAATAGGGTCCGAGCTTGACTTTAATTCGGAAAACTTCCTGATTACCTATTAAAAGTGGCACACCCTGCTTGTCGGGCTGGGAATCGGCTGGCTTGAGCGTCTCGGGCGCCTTGCTCTGCTCAGCCGGCTGCCCGGGCAAGCGCTGAGCAGAATCTTTCGAAACCGCGCTTTCATTAACACTGCTTTCTGTCTCTCCTGAAGTCCCGCTTTTTTCAGAAAGCCCTGTTGTCTTTTCAGGCCGCTCGCTATTTTCAGATTGCCCTGTTTCTTGAGCTTGCCCGGTATTTTCAGCCTGCCCGCCATTTTCGGCTTGTGCTGGCGTTCCGCCGGCACTGTCGTCTTCGCCCTGCTTTAAGACAGTCGGGCTTTCCTGCTTTTTTCCTTGATCTTGCTTTTGAGTATCGCTAAGCTGTCCAAATGACGGAAGCGTAGAAAAAGCCAGAAAAAGAACACTGAGAAAAAAGAACCGACAACTGCTTGCCATCACGCGCTTGGAATCCAAAATAAGCTGCCGGTATTATCTAACCGGTAAGTTAAACCAGCAGCCGCTGGGACAGTAAAGGATAGAATAGCAGAAAGCATTTTTCTTCCCGGCGTTTTTGAAATTTGTTTGCGTATCCCAGCGCAAGTTAAATTACTTTTCGGCTAACTTTTATTCGGCCAATATCTCATAAGCCTGCTTGATGCGGGCAATAGTTCTTCTTGCTCTGTCAGCAACATAGGGATTCTCATCACCTTTCAGCAGAAGCAAAGCCCATTCAGGCAGGCTCGCTGATGATGCAAGCATGTAACGCAGATCCACGTTCAAGTCGAGAATCAGTCTTTTCAAAACATGCTGTGGCGTGTTTTTATTGAGCCCCACGGCGGCTCTTACATCCGGGTCTCTGTCTCTGGAAAGAAAAGCAAGCACAGCTCCGGGAGTCATACTGTTCTCAGCTACACGCCTGCGCACCCGGGCAAACTTTGCGTTTGCAAGCACCCATAATTCAGCAGGGCTAATGTCGGATTGTCCGGCTCTAAAATATAATCCATTTCTGGCCATCCTCCACCTCCTAACCATCTCATTGACCAGCTTCCTGACACTTCCAGCAAAAGCAAGTGCAAATGATTTCACGGCTCTGAAGCCGCGCAGAATGCTTATTCGACAATCTTAATTATAACACATAAGGGAAGGCAAGTCGAATTCTGGCACTGTTGGTGGTGCCACTCCAGATGCATACAAACAGAAATTCAGTAATTGCAGCGTTGCTGTAAACGCGGCTAATCAGTTCATTTTATATTGATACTGGCTGATTCAGGTATTATGATTGATTGTGCAAGAGCGCGACACTTTACTACCAGAATCCGCTATTCAACTATGTTACGGGCACTCAACTCAGCCTATCTCAAGACCGGCATTTGCATGCTTCTTTTTCAGGTTCTTGCCGTATCCTTGCCTGCCTTTGCCGAGGCAGATTTTGAAACACGCCCTAAACCTGAAGCGCAGGCAAGCCCGCAGGCTGAAACAGTCAGAGAGCGCAGCGGGGAAATTGCTTTTATTGAAAGACTCAGCAATGAAATCGTCAGAACTGAGTTAAAGCTTACAAAAATAAGCACCGAGTTTCATGCGGCCTGGTTGAAACCCAGAAAGTGCAAGGTCTGGAGAGTATTTGCTTACAAAATTGCCGGCTCAGGTCTTACTAACGCAGGCATTATCTGCATTGCAGGGTCACGGTTTCAATACATGAGAAATCCGACTCTTGCACCGGCAAAATATTTGAAAGCAGGACATATTATCAACATTACAGCCGCCTCAATAATCATGGGAGGGACCATATTCGAATTATTTGCGGACCACAGGCACCGGTCTAATCTCAAAAAACATGATTTTGATCCGGAGTCATCACTTGTGAAATTTCTGGAGTTGAGAAAAGAGCTCGATAAACTCTTAGACACAAGAGCTCGTGAGATCGGAGATTGCGACGAGCTTACAGATTCACAAAAGCAGATTTTGCAGTGTGACGGGAAAGTATTGAAAAACATCAGGGATCTTATTTCGGCTGAATTCTATTATTCATTTATTGAGATAGCGCGCTTGAAAGCATCCCTTGCGGCTTCCAGCGCCGAAACCATAGCCGGCGCCGCACTTTCCGGTTATCTTGGCTCATTGAATGCGCTTCTATCAGTTGCAAACAAAGAGCCAAAACAAATAGGCGTGGCCGGTATCGGTTTTATCACAAACGGCTCGGTAGTGGCTACAGCGCCTCTGCTTACAAAGCTGGCAAGAATGAGAGCAGAAAAGTCAAATTCAAATATGCTGGGAGCTCTTGATATAAGTCCGGTCGACAATGCAGCTACCAAGCTGGAAGAAAACTGCCAGTGCCTGAACAATTTGCTTTCCTCGGCAAGCGTTGAAGATCGGCAACTATTAACTGCAATTGATGCAAGAACCTCTGCCTATCGGCTTCACAAGCACATTTACGACACGCGTGAACATGCAAGAGTACTTGCTTCTGCTAAATCCAAACCTGAACTTCTGGGGCGTCTATTTGTAAGCTCGATTGTAGGCGGTACAAATATAGCCCGCGGCACACAACTTGCAGTAGCCGGTTTCAAATATTACGACTCCAAAACAGATATTTTCAAACTGGTGGCATCGGCTTCTACAGCTTATATTGCAGGAAGCGGTGTCTGGACCGCCGACAACATACAGGGACGCGTGCGGGAACTATTACTTGAAAGAAAGCTTGCAAAAGCAAAGCTTGGCGTGCATGCAAGACTGCTCGGGGATCTGGAAAACCTGGACAACATGGAAAGACAGATGAGCCTGTTCTAGCCCTGATTTTTTCTTGCCCTGTTGTATTACTGCCCCTGCCGCCTGTCAATGACCCGCCGCAATTTGCCGGTGCGGCTGTTGATTTCAAGTTCCGATCCATCAATCCACTCCAATGCCAGCGGGTGAATTTTATTAGCTTCAATTGCCTGAGCAAACATCTCTCTTTCGGCTCCGAATTTTTTTGAAATCAATTTATTGAGCTCTTTATCACCAGCAGGTTTTTGACCACAGGCAATTCTCAGCGTAAGCAGGTCTTTGAGTTCGTAGTGCGAAATCAGGAGCTGAAAGGCTGAAATCTGAAAATCGAGCTCAAGCGAGTTGAGAAAAGCACGCATGTCTTCATAATAAACCGACACAGGACCCACACGGGCTGCTTCTTCCGAACGCCCGAGTATCAGGTACTTGCGATCTTTGTTTGATTCGGAAACCGGCTCCACCCAGATAGCCCGGTCGCCCACCGGATAACGAATAATCGGCATATAAGACCGGATCAAATTGGTAAGCAGAATTTTTCCTGCTTTGCCCGGTTCTTCTATGGGTTCAAGAGTATCTTCATCTACAATCTCAAGGATACTGGCGCTGCCGAATACTCTATGTTCGTCCATATGGCAAGTCTGGTCGGCATAACCAATCAAGCCGGCATCCACACTGGCATAGCCGATTGAATGTATCTTTACCCCCGGAAAAATCGACTGCAATCGATGGCGCTGATCTTCATACATAGACTCGCCGCCGTAAAATATTTTCTCAACTCTAATGCCGGGATAAGATGACGGATTAAGCGCATAGAGCTCGGCAATATTCATGATTGTGGTAGGCAGACCGGCAAGCACGTTAATATCGAACTCCGCAACTGTTCTAAGAACAGACTCCGGAGCCGTACTTCCACTTATGGGAAACTGCAATGCAGACTCAGGCGCCGACTCAATGCATTTCATAATAAAAATGAATGAAGCATAGAGTTCACCCACATAAAAGAGATTTGCAATACGGTCGCTGGCCTCAAGCCCGGCCTGGTTCATGCCGGCGCCAAAAAAGCTGCAAAATGCTTGCCATTCGTTTTTCGAATAAACAGAAAACTTGGGATTACCGGTAGTACCTCCGCTCTTAAATACTATACCGTCGGTTCTTTTTGCTGTAAAAACATGATTATCACGGTAGTCATTTGCATCCCAGAACTTAGCCTGATCCACTACCGGCAGGTCGCTGAGCTTTTCAATTCGCCCGAGTCCGGCGTAAAGATCCCGGTAATAAGAAGAATGATTCCTTGCAAGTTCAGCCAGTTCTCTCCAGTCGAATATTTGAATTTTCGCTTCCAGCATATTCACATACTCTCCCAATTCTCAAGACTCACGCTCTTTCATCCACAATCCGCCTGAGTTTGCCGCTGCCGGAGGCTCTTGCAAACTCATCGGGCCCCAGCATTTGAATCTTGAGATCAAGCAGTCCTTCACTAACTACTATTTCTTTCAGATCTTCATAATTGTCCAGAATCAAAGACCTGAGTTTTTCTTTCTTAAACGCCGCAACAGCATCCCTGCAAACGCACAAACAAAGCTCTTCTGCATTTTTGCCGTTGCCTGGGCGCAGCACTATTTGCAACTCGCCTGCGTAGCCTGTTTCTTCACCTAGAATCTGAACGAACTTGCCGTAATTGAAAAAAGCGGAGCCGATTCTGAACACATCACCATGCCGGCCTAAAAGCTCGAATCTCTGGGCGCGCCTGCCGCAGGGGCATTCTCCAGGGACAATTCTTGCCAGGTCACCTATATCATAACGACTTATGTTCTGGCCTGCTCTTTGAAGCGAAGTCAAAATCACCCGCCCCGATTCACCATCTTGCACAGGCTGATCGCAGTCGTCCCGTACAATTTCAAGCACATGCAAGCCGCTGTGCAAATGATGCACAGCCCCCCGGCAATGCTGGCACTGAAAGCCAATCGGACCGGCATCCACGCTCCCGTAGCCGCAGGAGCGAAGCAGCTTAACTCCATATTTCTCCATGAAATAGCGCTTCTGGCTTTCGTTGAAATGCTCGCCGGCATAAAAGATTTTCTCGACCACTTTATTTTCAACAAAGAGCTGAGAGTTCTTGGCAAAAAGCTGAATTATGTAGGAAGGCATTCCCAGAAGCACATTGCAGTTCTGCTTTACTATTGTGTTTGCGACCATTTCAAAGTCGTTAATGCCTGCCATCGGAAACTGCACGGCTTTTAGCGTCTCAAGAATAGTAAAAAAGCTTATGAAACCGCCATAAAGACCACCGGCAAAAAAGAGATTCATCGAACGGTCGTTTTTGAGATCAAGACCCGCTGCATAAAGTCCATAGGCCGCAGCTTTCATCTGCGCATGGTAGTCATCATAGCTAAATATTGAAAGTTTGGGTTCGCCTGAGCTGCCGCCGCTTTTGAAAAAAAGCTCGGCATATGCCGGATCTACCTGCATTTGCTGGAATTCTTCCTTGCCCATTATTTCAAGGGCAGGTGCTGTAAAAGCCGCTTCTTTCAGATCTGCAAAAGTCGAAATTCCTGATAATGTATTTCCTGCCTGCAAGCTTACTCTTTTTGCATAGCGCTGCAAGGCATAAACGCCGTCATGGGGCTCACCGCTGTAACTATCAAGCATGAAGCCTGCTTTTGTAATTCGTAAAACTCCGGCTTGAATAAGCAGGTCCGAAAGCTCAGACAATGAGTCAAGCTTGCAAGCAAGACCTGCAGTTTGCAAATATGCCCTGAAAGGCGAAAGCGTTTTTACAATGTTTTTGCGCAAAAGCGGCTTCACCCATATAGTTCGGTATAGCGGTGAGGCCTTGAGCACCCCTGAATATTCAATAAAAATTCGCCATTTTTTACCCGGGTCTTCTATCAGGTCACAAGAGCCGGAAAGAGCTTCAAGCCGGCAGAGTTCGGCAACAGAGGTGATTTCAGCCTGCTCCTGCGGCCCCGGCGCTTTTTGTGGTATGGCTTCTGAGACTTCGCTCAAGACAGCGGCAAGACGTTTTGCAAAAAGACCCAGCTCTTGCCGGTCATCTGTTTCAAGATACACGGACTGCGGGCTCGAACAGGCTTGCTGCTCCATGCGGCAGATCTCAGTTGCAAGCCCTCTTATGTCTTCTTCAGATTCAAAACTGTCATTTGCAAAATATGCAAATGAGATCTTGTGCCCCCAGTCGATAAATCTTGCATGCGACGGGCTAAGGGCTTTTACACCGGCCACTGCCGATTCGTCTCCCCAGACTACTACGCCGTCTGCATGGCAAAGCACGCTTTTTAGACTCGCCTGATCTCTGGAAGAAATTCGGCAAGCAAAAACTCGTGGCGCAATTGTATTTGTCGGATCAAGATCGATGAGTTGTTTCAAAAAGAGCTGGGCAAAAATTTCATCGGTGCCACCGGTCTTGAGAAAGTTGACATTGGCGCTCAAAAGCCCCTCAAGCACAGTCCAGGCGCCTGCTGCATAAGCGTTTGTGGGGGCAATGTGCACAAGAAAACCAAGCGGCGCCCAGCGTTCAAAATTGTTCTGGCGATGGTCCTGCCTGCTAAAATTGAATGGATCTAAGGAGCCGAGCTCGCAAACAAGTTTTTTCTCAAGATCAGCGCGTGAAAGAAACGCGGCAAGTTCCTTAAGTTCCTTGCTTCTTTCAGCCTCCTCCATGCAGAAGCCAAGTTCGAGTATTTTTTCCAGGCTCCGGTAGTTGGCGCTATCTCTGTTTTGAAGCTCCCGGCTTAATTTGTCGCAGGCGTCAAGCAAAAACCTGAGCTCAAATTTAGTGCCAAGTGCTGCCTCTACGTCTGAAGCCAGCTCCGGAAGCCTCTTTTGCAGTTCGGCATCGCTTATGAACTTGCCCTGCCATAAATGTGCTTTTTCGACAAGATCGCTCATGCTCGCTGTTTCTCCTTCGACATGAGCTCGGCAGCAGCAACTGCACAACTCTTGTTTCTTGAAAGTCCGGCTCGGCCGTGAACGACAAAATAAGGCGTATCCAGGCTACATGTACACTCAGCTGCTTCATGAACCGAGGCCAGGTCACCCATCAAAACACTTATAGCCGGAACAGATGTTATATAAGGAGAGACGAAATGCAAAAAGCCTTTTTCGCCCGGCTTAAGCGGCTCCAGAGTTTGCAGATCTCGTGCAAAGACCTTCGACCAGACAGGCACATGAAACTGGTGATTCTCGCATTCTATGTAAGGAATGCAATGTTCCACAGAACCGAAGCCGTCGCGGCAGCGACTGTCCGGAATCCCCAGTTGCTCCGTTATGTGATTGTATAAAACAAGTTTGTCAATTTCTCTCTCGGCGTTCCCTTTCCAGCCGCCGCCCAGAAAAACAAGCGAATTGGCTGAAAGTGCAAGCGGCGCAAGTTCTAAATCACGCATTCTTTCAAGTGTAAAATGCAAAAAGGCAGGGAAACCGAAAATTCTTACAGGCAGTCCTTCCTTCTCAAATGATTTAAGAGCATCTATGCAGCCGAAAACATCAAACTCGTGGCCACCGCTGCCGGTTCTTCTCAGCGCGCAAAATACCCGGTTTACGGGAGCATATTTGCAAAGAAAATTATCCGTATATGCAGTTCCCAGCTTTGAGCCTGCTTCAGTTTCATAGGAGTAAAGCAGGTAATTGCAGGGGCTCTTATCTATCCAGGCGTATTTTTCGAAAATGAAATCAATCATTCTTTGTGCTGAACCAAGGGTCCAGTCATCGAAAAAAATTTGAGACTTCTGCCCCGTGGTCCCGGACGAGGTCAGATGCACCGAAATACTTTCCTTTGCAACAGATAGTTCTTGATGCTGCTTGAAATAATTAGCCAGCACAAAAGGAACTTTTGAACAGTCATCTATTGAAAGCAGGCTCTCAGTCCTGAAATTTTTCGATTCGACTAATTTTGCATAAAACTCATTGCGGCTCTTATGCCACTCAATACTTTCTTTCATGGCTAAAAGAAAGAGCTCGTCGCTTGCTTTCGTGTTTTTATACGGCTCGCTCAAAGAGCAAAGAGCCTGCACCGAGGCAAGCTTTGTCGGGTCCGGCACCACTAATGAGCAAGCAGCGGCAGATTCAGATCCGGATTTACTTGTAGTCATTGAAGACCTCCAGGGCATCGAGGTGCATCTTCTTCCAGAGTGCTACATACTGGTCTACATATGGCTTGAATGGCTGCTCTACTTGCATACCACGAAAATCGAGCGGCTCCATGGTCCGGGTCATGATTACATAATCATGCGTAACTCCGTTGACCTCGCGCATTGCCGGATAAAGAGCCGAAGGCAAGAACTGAGCACGCAAGAGCACTTCAAGCGACTCGAATCTGTTTGCGGCAATCAGCACTTCTACATAAGTGATCCCCAGGCTGCGCAGTTTCTCAAGCAGGGCAGGGAATGTTTCGTGCAAGGCGTACATAGGCTGATTGCAGGATATCAGCGTGCAGTAACCATCTTGAGGGTTGTAATAACAAAATATTTCGACCTTGCCGGATTCGTCTGCAACCAGCAGATTAGGCAAGTGAAAAGGATAGAATTGCGCGTTTGCATCGGTAATCTGAGCTCTAAAACGTCTCAATACATAATGAGGCGCAAGAATGGCCTCAAAATTAGTCTCCCAGCCAGAGTGCTTCTTGATTGATCTGTCAGGCAGGCTTTCTGCAGGCGGAATTACCAGAGGCGGGTATATGTTTTTGACTATTTGATACAGTGGCACCAGCCGCAGCGGAATCTTTTCTGTTGGTGCCCGCCTTTCAAGCACACCTTCCTGGAATTTGGCAAAGAGCGTGGTTGTTTCATGCCGCTTGATTTTGTGCGCATTTGGAAAAATTCCCAGGGGCAGGTAATTTTCCTTCAAAAAGATCAACTGTGGTCCGACGCTCTGGGTGCGAGTCGTAGTATAGATTGAATTGAAAGGACCGCCTTTTTTAATCAGGTTGTCACCCCAGGCGCAGAGCCTCGAAGCTATGCCTACCTTTCTGTAGTCGGGATGGACAACAAGTGCCAGAGCTTTAGCAACCTTGTCTTGCCGGTCGAGTTCGTAAACCATAGAGCCCACGATCAGTCCATGCCGGCCTTTGTCTCTTGCAATCAGCCATTTGCAATCGTCCGAAAGAATGGCTTGAGCCGCTGCTTTGGCGTTGTTCCCGAATGCAATCGGGTAGTTCTGACCGTAAACCATGAAATAAAGTTTCAGGAGTTCATCGATATCATCAAGCGTTGGAGACTCAATAGCAATACGCATACTTAGACCCTCTTGATACCGGGGATAAAAGGAATCAACAAAGCAATCAGAATCACCAGACCTGCACAAACACCGGCAAAGGCCGGCACATTCACACGCTCGACAAAAGAGCCGATTATGCCCATAGAAACGGGAAGCGACGCAACGCTAATCAAATTTACCATTCCCATAACTACAGGTACGTCCTGAGCCTCGGGCGTGCTCTGAAAGAAAGTCAAACAAACCACATTGGCAAGCGATAGAAAAAAGCCCAGAACAAGGACCGCCAGGCATCCCAGAAGAAGCTGGCTTGAGAAAGTAAAGCCCAGATAGCCAAGCGCCATCAATAAGAGAGAGACACTCACACGTGTCCAGGTTGCACCAGGTAATTTGACGAATGAAAGAAGCATGCCACCAAGAACCGTTCCTACCCCGAGGAAAAACTCGAGCTTTGCAAGTGCAATTATGCCGTCAGCATACACATTTTTCGCATACCAGGGCATGAATATCATTAGAGGCGCCAAAAAAAAGTTCATGAACAAAAAGGTGAAAAGCATTCCAGAAATAACTGGTTGACTTTTAAGAAGCTCTTTTATTGTCTTGCTTTCGGGAGGTGGCCCGGGGCTGGCAGTTTCGGATTTATTATTTGTTTCAGAATTCAATTCAGCCGGCTGAATTTCAATCCTGCTTGATCTGCCCAGGTTTTCCGGCAGTTTGATCCTATAGGCCAGAACTGCTGAAAAGAAGTAGCTCAATCCGTTTACGGCAAGCATTCCCAGAAGTCCTACCCATGCATATACCAGGGCTGAAACCAGAGGACCGAGTACATTTCCCCAGGAAAAACATGAGTCTATAAGGGCCGTGAGCTTATCGCGATTCTCACCGGCTTCCATCATATCAAGCGGCAGGCTCAAAATAGCCGGATTAAAGAGCGCGCTGGCTATATTTGAGATAAAAGCAGCAAGCATAAGAGCTGGCAAGAGCTGCTCATCTTGCTTGACGAAAGGCAGAGCAAGGGCAAGCGCCAGATAAACAATACCCCTGAAAACATCGGTCCAGATTACCGTGGGCAGCGCCCCCCAGCGTGCAACAAAATGACCTGACTTTGTAGCCAGCAAAAAATGAGGAAGGGCTCCCAGAGCAATAAACCACGGCACCCATTTAGGGCTGAACTGAGTGCTCAGAACCCAGATCATGCCCACAGACATCAGTTTGTCGCAGGACTGCGATAAAAGTTGCCCCCAGAAAACTTTCTGGGAATTTGCGTCCATTACGACGAAAAATGCATTTGATTTTGCTTCAGGTTCCGCAGACACGGCTTATTTCCCCCGACGCATTTTCCAGACCACAGCGTTCCGGATGCAGCTTCTCAGACCGCAGTTTCTCAGACCGCAGTTTCTCAGACGCATTTATCTCGATGCGAGCTTGCCCTCTCAAGCAGGATTGCACTCAAATCTTATTGCAATCAAATTTTATTGCAATAAGTGCCAGCATAAGCCAGTTTGCCCAGTTCCCATAATGTCTGGATTCTAAGTTTCTTTACAAAAAAACGGGGCAAAATAAAGACTAGAAGCTGCCCGGCAAAAGACCCGCAGAGCGCACGCCCCTTGAAAAACCTGCCAATTAAGGGGTTCAGCTAAAAACTCAAAGCTTAAAAGCATCCAAAAATCCAAGCACTTGACATCAAGATTTACTGTGAAGAAGTCTTATGTAAAGTAAAGATTGCTTACCTGAGCGGCAGATTCCCCCTTTCATTTCAAACAAGCAAGCCAAAGCAAAAAATGCTAGATTGCAGAAAATTAGATACGGCTCAGGGCTTGATCAAGCACTCTGAACTTTAAGGAGAAAGCAAATGGCAAATCTCAGTTTTGAGCATCAAATAAATCTGCCGAAGCAAAGAAAAGAAAGATTTGCTGCTTTAATCTTGCTCCTTGCCTTATCAAATTCAGCGCAATTTTATACAGAATCAGCGGCTAAGAACCAGGAGAAAGATCAGGAGAAAAAGACCAGATACAAAGGTAGTATAAGCAAAACAACGCAAGAAAAAAGCAGTCAGGAAAAACAGAGTCCGGCAGGAGCCAGCACGGACAAAAAGCATGAGAAGATTTTCTTGCGGGTCGATATAAGCAAAAGACCGCCTTCAGGCTTGCACAGCGACATTGAACCTTATTACACCGATGAAAGCGGGCTCAGTGCCGCAGAATACGGGCGCCTGGTCACAAGTCCGCTTCTTGAAAGACGTCTGGCATTATGGAAAAGCTGGTATTCAAGGCTATTCGATGAGATTACAGACGGAATGAAGATCCCGGAGGGTCTCAGAGCAAAAATCAATCTCACAGTCTCAAAAGAAGCTCAGGTCACAGCCGTGGTGGAGTGGCAGGACCCAAGCAAGAACCCGGCTGTTGATTCGACATCACGAGCTATTGTCAAGAAACTCAGGGATTTTCAGTCAAAGCCCTGGCTTGCCTTTCCAAAAGGCTCGTACCTCGACCTGCTAAGATTGGACCTTTATTTGCAAGAAGACGAGATACATCTTGCAAGCCGGCAGGAGCTAGATTACGACTGATGGTAAAAGTTAAGAATAGAAAGTGGCTTTATATAAAACGTCCGGAGGGGCGGGTATCAGATGAGCATTACCAGCTTGTGGAAGAGGAACTTTCAGAAGAGCTTTCCATAAACGAAGTGCTTATCGAAGCAAGATACATTAGTGTTGATCCTTATATGAGGATTCAGCAGGCTGAACGTAATACCTTCGATGCACCACACCCGCTGGGTATAGTGCAGCGAGCCGGCGTTGTTGCTCAGGTTCTCGAAAGCAGATCAAGTTCATTTGCAGCCGGTGACTGGGTTCTTGCATACAGCGGCTGGCAGGTTTTTGCCCGCTGCCACGCAAACGATCTTAAGAAGCTCGATCCGGAAGCCGCACCGGTAAGCACCGCCCTTGGTGTGCTGGGCATGCCAGGGCGCACGGCCTGGTTCGGATTAATGGAGGCAGGCAAGCCAAAGCCGGGGGAAACTTTAGTGGTATCCGGTGCCGCAGGAGCAGTAGGATCACTTGTGGCCCAGTTCGGAAAGAAGGCAGGCTGCCGGGTTTTTGGCATCGCAGGCGGTGACGAAAAGTGCAATTTTCTTAGCGAGAAGCTGGGGCTTGACGGAGCAATCGACTACAGGCGTTTCTCAAAAACCGAGGAGCTGTCTGAAGAGATAAAGAAACTAAGCGGCGGTGTAGACATTTACTTCGACAATGTCGGTGGCAGAATTACAGATGCGATTATTCCGCAAATCAAACTACGGGCCCGCATTATTATTTGCGGGGCGATAAGCCAGTATGACGGCAAGCTCGACAAGCCGGATTCCGGCCCCCGTTTTTTGCAGCATATGCTTTTTCAGCGTGCAAGCATTCAGGGAATTCTGGCACGCGATTATCAAAATCGCATGGACGAAATGCTTGCCATAGTTTCACCCTGGGTGAAAAATGGCGAGATTGTTTTTCAAGAAACGCTTGTGGAAGGATTTGAGAAGCTACCGCAAGCACTGAACAGTCTCTTTGAAGGTGCAAATCTGGGCAAATTGCTTGTTAAAGTTTAGTGCCTATCTGACTCTCTTTTAAAAAGTCCCTGTCCTTCGTAATCCAGATTCTCAATAAGAACACTCACTGCTTTTCCACCGGCATCAAGATTGAATTTAAGGGCTGAAGCCCCGCTCAATTCTTCTTCCTCTGCCGTATAAACGAAAGTATCGGCATCAAAGTGCTTCAGCGCAAATCTTTTTGGCTTCGGACCGAGACTCATAAACAAGTTGCCATCTTTCTTGGATACTTCTAACGGACCAAACAACTCATTTTGGTAGCGGCCGATGTAAGATGCATTTCCTGAAGCTGGTCTTGCAGATGCAGGCGCAGTGTTGTATTTATTCTCCATTTCAAATTCCGAAGCAATAATCTGTTTGTAGAGTGCAAACCAGTCCTGGCTTGTTTTGCCATATAGGGCCATGTCCACAAAAGCATTAGCAAGACCTTCAGGAACCCCAGAAGGAGCAGCATTTGTCAGAACACAAATTCCCAGTTCTTCGCCGGGCAAGAGAGTAAGCGTGGTCGAAGCTCCAAGTGAGAAAGCGCCTGAATGCCCCAGTCGCAAGCGTCCCTCAGCATCATAGCTCACATTGAATCCCAGTCCATAAAACAAAGGCAGCTGGTTAATCGGGCTCAAACGCAAAAACATATGCGGTTGATGAGCAGTTGAAAGAGCAGCCGCCGAAATAACTTGCTTGCCGCCGAGCCGACCTCCTGCAAGCTGCAAGCGCAACCACTGCGCCATGTCGTTAGCAGAAGAGCTGGCACCACCAGCAGGTGATTGAGCATCCGGCTGGCGCTGAGTTTTGTGCACCCACTTAGAATCCAGCAATACATGACCGAGCGCCTTGTTTTCTCGTGCCATAAAATCCGAATAGCGTGAGCTCGATGAATTCATGCCCAGCGGCTTGTATAACTTTTCATCCGACAAAGACTCCCAGTCTTTATCACAGCTTTTTGCCGCCGCGACTGCAGCTTCTGTAAGGCCGAAGTTAGTATAAGCATAAGCAGAGCGCATACTGCTGTGAGGTTTTTGATACCTGAGCCGCCGCAATACTTCGTCGCGCCCGTAACCCATATCTTCAAGTAAGTCACCGGCATGATCGGGAAGCCCGCTTCGATGAGCGAATAAATCGCGTATTGTGAGCTCTCTTGTTACCCAGGGGTCGTACATTTCAAAATCCGGATCAAGTTCCGTGATTTTCGAATCCCAGCTGATTTTGCCTTCAGCGACAAGCGACGATATAACAGTAGCTGCAAGCGGTTTGGAAACGGATGCTAGTTGAAAGACCGTATCGGCATCGACCTTTTCCGGATTGCCGTTAACTCGAACTCCGTAACCTCTTGCAAGCACAAGCTTGTCCTTGTAAACAACGGCAAGCGACAAACCCGGTACAGCCTTTTTGTCTATCAGTTCTTGAGCAGTTTTTTCAAGATACGAAAGAGCATTTTTCAGCCTTGAGTCGCTGACTGTCTCTTGAACCGGCTGCAAATTGAACCTTAGACCCGGACTTTCATTGGCTCCTGCTGCGCCACTTGCTAAGATTAAGAGCATTAACAGCAAACAAATGGAAGCGTATGGTATTCGAGCAGCCCTAAAAAACACAGCCATAAAATAGTCTCCCGGTCCAATTCAAAATCCGCAGCTAGATTATGGCATACCAAACAGATCAGTGTCCGGTCGTAGTCCTGTAACTGATCATAATGTCGCTGAGCATTCCCGAACGGCTGGCAGGCGAAACCATGATATTTACATAAGTGCCGCCTTTTGTGGCAGATACGGCCGTAGAGTTAGGCTTGCGCAGATCCCATTTATAAACCCTCAAGGCGTCTTGATACCATTGCAATACGGTTTGTTTATTTTCACGCACGGAAATGTTGTACGTAATCTGTACGCCGCCTTTGGCATTTGGACAAATAAATCCGCTAATGAATTCACTCTGTCCCGAATATTGAGGAAAGTCGGGCAGCTGTTGGCATTTATTTACTGTTTGTGTTTTGAACTCGCTTACAACTTCTGTCTGCCCTTTTGAATAGGGGTTCTTGCTGTCGGCGGCATATGAGCCCGGTGCAATCCAGAGAGCAAGTATGTTGAAGGCCAGCAAGCAAAACAGATTTTTTATTATTAGATTCTGGTAAGTGTTTGAACTCTTGTAGATTTTGACTTTCACTTTAAGTTTCCTCTGCATAGATTGGATTGTTTTTGTATTTAAGAGCATTTGCTTGAAAATGATCTGAGAGTCACAGGACATAGCAGGGTCCATTTTCAATTAGGATCCCAGAACCATGCATCACTGCCACTACCGCCGCCGCTACCGCTACCGTCACTTCCAACTCCGGCACTGTTACTGAATACCAACGTTCCAAGCAGGTTGTGATAGCCGGAAGAAGGGGTGAAAATACACTTGTCCGTGCCTTTTGAATCAGGAGCATAGCCAAATGGAACAGCCGGGGCGCCGCCATCTCCGGGAACATTTATGAAACGCTTGTTGAGGTCGTAGACATTCTGGAAAACTATCTGCTTGCCATCCGGACTGAAGTAATTTGCCCATGAAGGTTTTTGCTTGCTGATTGTCAGTCTGTCACCGGCTTTATAAATGTAATAAGTGTCACCCATGCCGATACAGGGAGTGTTGAGTACTGACTGGATCTCACCATCTCCGGCGTCTGGCTTGATCTGGCGCAGGCGTTGTTGAAGAAAACTGAGTGCATTTGTGCCATTTGTTTGAGTCAAGAACTCTCTGAGCGAGCCCGGTCGGCCAAAAGCAACCGGTCCTGGAGGAGAAGCATAAGAACCTGCGCGATCGAATGCTTTCATGCCTGTGGCTTGAGCAGGCGGAGGAATGTTCTGGCGGAAGGCCGGGTCCGTGGGATCGTGAAGACGGCTCACCTTGCCGAAACCTTCCAGTACTTTAGCTTTCCACTGTTCAACCGCGGTAAGGTCACTGGATGAAAAAGAAATTGTGTTGTTTGCATGAGGATAGGCGGCAGCAAAAGCCGGAAGCATGTCGGCAGCCGTACCTTGAGGATCCGCGTACATCGTCCAGTCGACCATTTCGGCAGCAGCAAGTATGGTTCTGGGGTCGCCGTGCACTCCGAGTGTAGACGGTGGGGGCGGAAGCGGTGTCACGCCATTTTTTACTGCATTGTTATATGCAAGCCACTGTCCATAAAGGCCGGCGTCAGTTGTAAAAGCCCTGCTGCTTCCGCTTCCCGGACCAACAAAAATGCCGTTATTCAGTTCTTGAGCAAAAATGTGATCGTTCCCGCCAAGCTGAGCCTCAAGACTTAATGGTTTCCCATTGTTAATAACGATGTATCCGTAGGGAATCGCCGCCGTATATGATTTATCCAGAGCACCGACGATTGAGCAGGCAACTGCGTGAGAATTCGAAGCAGCTCCTCCTGACTTGAAGCTATTCGGTGGAACAATAGCGGTTCCTTTAGGCTCGAAGCGGCTTGAATTGAAATCTTTTACCGAAACCAGATGTGGGGCCTTGCCGGGCATAAGCGGCACACCGGCAAATGATCTGGAAATACCGTTAAGCTTGATTGGCAGGTAGCCGGCAATATAGCTTAGCTTCCTTTTCGATTTTTCATCACTGAGAACACCAGCCGGCAAAGAACTGCGTTTCATGTTTTCGTCATAAGGCAGAGTTTCGGGATGAAAATCGACATTGCTTGAACTGCCGGCTTCCAGGTAGGCGACCTCATAACTTGTGTCGTCCACATTTGCTTCAGCATTGCCCCCAAGCATTCTCACACTGTTTTTCAGCGAAAGATCTATGAAGTGGCTGTTCATTTTGCCGCTGTCTTTAAGCGCAGCAGATAGTTTTGCAGAAATACCGCCGGGGCCGTTTACCGCATCAATTAAACGCTCGGCATTATTTTTGGCAAGTGCTGTGCCTTCGGCCTCTGCATTGAGTGAAACAAGCAGAGTTTGACCGACAATCCGATTGTAATTTATCAGGCTAAGCTGGCCCGTCTCCAGAAGACCCTGAAAGTTTTCCCTCTCTTCTGCAGCCTGCAGCGGCAAATCAGGTTTATAAATCGCCTGTTTTGCCACATTGAGGCTGCCCGCGTCAGTTGCATGTATCAGTTCTCTTGACCCACCCAATTGCATGCTCAAAAGGAAAAAGAATGCTCCCAACATGACCATGACCAGGATACCGGCTGCGACAAAGGCTAGCGCAGCACCGCTTTTGCGGCGTTTGTTCATAGTTTGCTCTCCGAAATACTCTTGGCTTAGTAAACAAGTTTGCTGCTTTATTCAAAACTGGCTCACTTGTGCCTGGAGCATAATCGGAATTTCTGAAAAAATTCTGAGTATCCGTATAAGTCGAGTCTTACCAGATTTTGGCTCGCTTCTCTTCATCTTGCCACATAGGCTCGCCCTTCTTTATAGAGAACGCGTCATAAAAACCCTGCACGTTCATAAGCGGTCCCACGGCCCGGAACTGTCCGGGTGAATGCGGATCTACTGTAAGCCGCTTTTTAGCTTCGGCATCTCGTATATTGTTATGCCAGATTTGAGCAAAGGACAGATAGAATCGCTGCTCCGGACTCAGACCGTCTATATTCTTGCGCTTTGACGGATCTTTCTTAAGAGCCCGCTGCAGAGCATCATAAGCAATAGTGACTCCGCCGAGGTCGGCAATGTTTTCACCAAGTGTGAGCTTGCCGTTTACATGCTCGCCGGGCAGAGCTTCAAAAGCGTTGTATTCATCAACTACTTTCTGTGCGCGCTTTTCAAATTCTTTGGCATCAGCATCGGTCCACCATTCAACTAAGTTACCATCCGCGTCATAGTGGCGTCCTTCGTCATCATATCCATGAGTAATTTCATGACCGATAACGGCACCAATTGCTCCGTAGTTCACAGCGTCATCCATTGTGACATCGAAGAATGGCGGCTGCAAAATGCCGGCCGGAAAAACGATTTCGTTTAGAAGCGGATTGAAGTAAGCATTTACTGTTGGCGGTGTCATTTCCCACTCGCTTTTATCAACAGCTTTGCCCACGCGATCAGCTCGTCTCTTAGTTTCAAAAGCGTCCGCACGTTTTACATTCCCAAGGTAGTCATCCGGCTTGATTAGCACAGATGAGTAATCACGGAACTTGTCCGGATGCCCGATCTTTTGTGTGAAGCGATCAAATTTTGCAAGTGCTTTTTCTCTGGTGGCATCACTCATCCACTCGAGTTTTTGCAGCCGATCTTTAAATACTTCCTTGAGATTATTCACAAGCTCGGCCATTCTTGTGCGGGCTTCTTTCGGGAAATATTTTTCCACATAAAGCTGCCCCAGCGCCTCACCTATGGAGCCGTCAATAACTTTAGCCGCACGTTTCCAGCGAGCTTCCTGCTCCTGCTGACCCGAAAGTGTCTTGCCGAAGAAATTGAAGTTTTCAATTTCAACCTCGTCATGAAGGAAAGGGGCCGCCGCATGAAGCACGCGCCAGCGCAAATAGACTTTCCAGTCCGAAAGCGGCTTCTCTTTCAAGAGCTTGTCGGCAGCAGTAAAGAATTCGGGCTGCCCGACAACTACATAAGGCAGCTCGGACATATTACGATCTGTAAGGTAGAGTTTCCAGGATAAATTTTTTGCACCCGAAATCAAATCCGGGGTTTTTACTTTATTGTAGTTTTTAATCGGATCGCGCAATTCCACTCTTGTGCGGCTGTTTTTGGCGAGTTCAGTTTCTATTGCCATCACAGTTTCGGCATTCTTAGCAGCAAGTTCAGGATTGTCGCCGAGCAAGCCGAACATTTTTTTCAAATGGTCTATGTATGCTTCTCTTTGTTTAGCAAAACTCTCTGCCAGGTAATAGTCCCTGTCGGGTAATGATAGTCCGCCCTGCCCTAGATAAAAGGCATAAATCGAGCTATCTTTGGCGTCGGGCTGAACATCAGTATCGAAGATACCGCTGTAGCCGTTTTTGTGGAAATCGGCAAGCAGCTTGATCAGATCATCTGTTGTTTTAAGCTCGTCGACTTTTTTCAAATCTGCTTCAATTGGCTTGAACTTAAGTTCTTCCAGTTTTTTTGTATCCATTGCCGAAGCAAAAAAATCACCTACCTGTCTTTTCGGGCTCTTAAGCGGAGCATCCTCCGCGGACTTTGCATCATTGAGAATGTTATGAATCAAAAACTTGTTGCGTTCTTCAAGCTCGCCAAAACTACCCCAGCGTGACTTGTCTGCAGGCACCGGATTGTTCTTGAGCCAGCTGCCGTTTGCATATTTATAAAAGTCCTTGCCGGCGTCCACGCTTTTGTCCATATAGTCCACAGAAAAGCGCGGGATCCTCGGTTCTTTATCAGACGCGCTAAGCGAGGTTGCCGCTTGAACTGCAGTCAACGAAAGAACAAACGAGACTAAGATCGTGCTTCTAAATAAACCGGCGGCTCTCATAGCTATTGCTTTCTCCTTCTTCGACAAGGACATCTCCAGAGTTATCTCAAGATTAAGTGGCAGCCTAGCACATCTTTGAGGCTGATCCCAAAATTGACGCAAATTATTCAAAGAATCAGATTCTGAAAAAGACGCTTTTGTTTCCACAAAGAGATAAAAAGACAGGGAATCGCAACAAAAAAAAGAAACAAACAGAACAAAACGACTCGCTGAAAACAGCTGATCAAGCCCGGTTGCAAAGGGCGTCGAGGTCCGATTGAAACTGCAGCTACATACCCGGAACCGGGTGAGCCGAAGCAAAGGGCTTATTAGGCAGCCACCTGAACGACTTTTCCACTGCCTGGGTTATGAGTTTGGGTTCTTCAGTCGAGGTTTCTACTTTAAATACAAACGCACGTGGATCATCGTTGGCGATATCCCCCAGCAAGGGCAGCGCCGGCAGATCCTTGAGCTTCTTAAAAGTGACTATGCGAAACATTCTTTGCAAAGTCACTTTACGGGACATTTCGCCGAGAGCGCCCGGAATCAAGCTGGAGCTGACTCGTGGTATATCACCCGCCACTGCAACTTCCATCTTGTGCATGAGAAAGTCGAATTCACCTGCGGCCCTCATACGCAGATTGTTGCCTTCGAATCGCACCTGATCGAAAGAAATGTTGCCGTTTGCAATTTTCAAATTGCCGGATACTTCGTTAAATTGCCCCGATTTTACGGGCATCATGGCTTGCAGCAGGTTGTTGACGTTAAAGCCGAAGAGCCCCTGTTGCAACAAGTTGGCCTCGTTCAGTTTTTCTTGCAATTTGCCGAAACTTGCTACCGTTCCCTGGTAGACATTGAATTTTCCTGTCCCTTTCAAGCTTCTGAGCGGATAAGCGCCACCAGGATTATCCAGAGTCAAATGCAGGTCTGCAAGCCCGGTCACGCCTCCTGAATGATCAATCAGGTCTTTAACAAGTTCGTCGACCACAAGCTTGGAAGCATCTACATCGGCATGATAAGCTTGAGTGTCACGATTGTAGAAGCCTTTGATCGAAAGCTTGCCGTGAGACATGCTTGCCTGAAAGTCTTTGAAAATCACCTTGTTTGTATCAGCCAGCGAAAGATTGGCATGTGCATCATGGAGTGCAATGCCACCAAAAGACATGGATTTCAATTGCAGCTTCGCCACAGAATGTATCGGCTCGCTGGCACTCGGAGTTCGGTTCAGCCGCCAGCCTGGAAGCTCGAGCTTGCCGCTCAGATTATCCACGTTCATCTGTGGAATCGAATTGTGATCAAGCACAATCGAGCCTGAAAGTATCAGATCATTTACCGGGCCTTCCACCTTGAGATTCAAATGCGAGCTGCCGCTTCCGAGCACGGTTTCAGTAGCCGGCGATTGCGAGATGATTTCCATCAAAGTTGCTGATTTAATCGGTTTGGGAGTATTCAAAGAGAACGAGAGTGATGCAGGTTTTTCGGCAGTCTCGTTTGCCCAGCGAAAGCTGCCTGCGGCCTGCAAAAGCTCGTTATCCGAACTCAACTGAAAATTGCTGAGCGCAAGCTCGGAAAGATCCGAATCTAGTTTCAAGCCGCCATTGAAAGTAAGCGGTCTTTTGGCTGGTTGCCTGAAGGTTCCGAATGCTGTTTTCAGACTGATGCCGTAAGTGCTAGTTGCCCTGCCGCGAAATTTCAAGCTCGCACTTTTTTGATCGCCCGAGCCAGATACTCTCAACGCAAGTGCCTCCTCAGACTGTGAGCCCAGCGCGATTCCGTGACCGAGATAATACATGAGCGAGTCCACTTCGGAAGGATAGAATTGTCCGCGCAGCTGGCCCTGCCAGTTGAAGGCCGGACCGGAATAATTGCTCAGGATGCCATCGAGATTGAAAGTGCTTTTACCAATTTGCCCTGTAGTCTCCTGTAAAACAACCTGATCTTTTGAAATCACGGCTAGCCCGGTAAGTTTCTCAACCGACACGGCCGATTTGCCGAATTTGCCTCCGGCATTATGAAAACCAAGCACACCGGTAACCGGTGTCTGGCTGTTGGCTTTCAAAAAGATCTCTCCATAGATTTTCCCATGAAGAGTAGCCGGATTTGCCGGCACGAGTATATCCGGCAACGCGGCAGCCTGGCTCTTGATTGCAGCCACCTCACTTGCCGCATTTTTAACCGGCAATTGAGGCTTCAGGCTTGCTTTTAGAAAATGACTCAAATCAGCAAGTTCAAATCCGTCGGTTTTGATTTTGCCGGAGCTGAACTTCAAATCATCCAACGATCCCTGCATTATTCCCGAGAGTATCAAATGGCCGCCCCGCGAACTCAATCCAAGGTCGCTTGCAATTAATTCGCCGTTCTCGTATGAAACCCTGCCTGAACTGAGCCTGAATTGCTGTGCAGCGCCTGTGCCCAGGCTGACCTGAAGATCGGACGGATTAATATTGAAGCTCGTATTTAACTGCGAATTTTTCATGCTCATATGAGCTTTCAGCTCCTGCATGTCTCCGGATATTTTTTCAAGCCCCACTTCTTTGATGTTTATGCCGAAGCGGTTCAACCAGTCTTTCAAATGGACCATCGAAACACTGTGAGCCTTTAAATCAAGTTCGCAGCCGCTTGCCCCTGAAGGATAAAAATATCCGTTTATAACAAAATCACCCGGAGAGCTGTCTGCGCTTGTTGCCGCAGTTATGCCTGTTAATTGCCTGACTTCGACCTTTTGATCTTTGTAGATGACCCGGCCTTTGATTGCTCTGCATGAAGCTGCATTTGCATCCTGCCTGGTCATTTTCAGCCCTTTTAGCGTGCTGTCTATGGAAACGTCCTGCTTCACTCCGTCCGACCTGTATTTGCCTGTGAGGTCGAGCATGCCTGAAAGCGCATATGGTTTGCTTCTTGCAGATGAGCCGCAAATCGCTTTTATAATCTGGTTATCCGATCCCAGACGTTTTTTGAAAGTATCAAAACTCAAGTTCTCCGCCCGGAAATCAAGTTCTGTTTCTTTGCTTTTCTGATCTACGAAGCCGGAAATAACTACTTTTGAATCTTCAAGCGGTATCTCCAGTTGTTTCAAAAGAAGTTTCTTGCCAGGGTCGATGCTGAGTTCGCCCTTAATAGGAGCCCCCGGATCGAGCTTGAAAGTTTCAAGCAAACTCCGGCTCATGTCGTCATCCACAAGTTGAGCAAGAGCAATGCCGTCAGCCTTTATATTGGTAGAAACCGATTGATCGTTTTTGTTTCCGGAAAGATGCAATTCGATGGTGGCACTGCCGCCAAGCTTGCCAGTTCGTTCGGCTTTCTCGATTTTTTCAAGCTTGGATGATGTAATTTTCTTTCCTGGTTCCTCCTGCTCAGGCAGAAAACGGGAAACAACCTTATTGAAAAAGCCTTTTAAGTCACTCAGCTGTCCGCCCACCCGTGCTTGATAGGAGCAATCGCCTTTTTGCCAGTCGCTAAGCAATCCGTCTGAATCAAGCTGGAAGCTCTCAAGCCTGAATTTGAGATCTTTCCATTTTATAAACCCTGGTGCTAAAACAAGCATCGCCGAGCCTTCTGCATCTGCAATCTCCAGCTCTTTGTGCTGCCAGGCAGCAAGTGCAAGATTTTTGACACTGCATGAACTTGCGGCTTCAAATCCTTTTTCAAAAACACCCTCACCTTTGAACTTGAGATTACAAATTCCTGAAAGCTGGGGCAAAGAAGCAAAAAGAGGTCTGAATCTGGAAGGGTCGAAATCCTGGACCTGGAGGTCTACGCTGTAATTGTTTTTTTTCCATTCGTCAAAAGGTCCTTTGCCTGTGGCAGACAACCTGAGGCTCGATTCATAGCTCTTACCCTTTCCATCTTTAACAGGAACTTTAAATGAGAGAAATAGCGGCCAGCTTCGCATTTTATTGGGAAATGTCAGCGAAAGTTTAAGGTCTTTGAGATCGTAACTCTGCCAGTCAGAAGAGATTTGAAGCGGGTTCAGCTTTTCAATAGCTCCAACTGCCTGACCGGAAGCCTGAACCGGCCCCTGTATGGAAGTCCGGCTCTTTGCAGGGGCTTTGTTTCTCAGATGCAATTGCCCCCGTTCAATCTGCAGCATGCGTATTTCAGGGCCTTCGGTAATAAGGTCGCTGAAGTTCCATTCTTTGTCGGAAAGCCGGAAAGCCCATACCTCAGGTTCTTCAAACTCCAGATGTTTTACTACCAGGCGTTTTTGTAGAAGCGGCAAAAGTGCGATCCCTATTTCTGAAGGGCCTGCACTGACAAAAGGCTCGCCTTTTTTGCCCTTCATTTCCAGATGGTCGCTGTCGATTGCAAGCCCATGCAGTCCGATACTCCAGGAGAGCTTTCCAAGCTCTACCTTGCGGTTGAATGTCTGGCAGAGCGCATTTTCAATGTGGCGCCTGGCCCATTCGATATTGCTTAACAAAGCAATTGCCACAAGCATCAGAAGCGACATGATCCAGAGTGAAAGAAACTTCAAAATTACGCGCAGCTTCAAGCCGGATTCATCCGGGGGCGGAGAATCTTCAAGGCTGTTTTCGGAAACCAGTCGCTCCTGAACCATCTTCCAGTTCTTTGTTACCTGGCAAACTTTAACCAATATGACTGGTTTGCTGCCAATTAGATACGATTTGAAAGACTTAATTGACTGTCAGGTGTTCCCTGCCGCAATCTCATTAACTGCCTTTCTGACCTTCCCGCGGATACCTGCCACAGGCTAGCACATAACAAGCGAGCACGCCAAGAGGAAGGATCGAGCCCCTATCACGTTATAATTGGCTAAAGTCCTCAGGCGCGTTCTCTTGGCAGCGTTTCGGGGAAATTGCTGCCCTAGGCAGCTTGCATATTACTAATCACAAGCGATACAAAGCTATAAGACAAGCAGGCTTTCAGGCAGCCTGAAGGGAAGCAAAGCAAAAATGTCTCAACCGGAGCAGCGCGATTCAAGAGCATATTCGCGAGAAGAGCTGGACAGGCTCTGTTTTCCAATTTTCGAAAAGCTTTTTTCCGAACTGGGTGAAAGGTACAAAGACTGGATAGTGGCAATCGAGCCGGAAACAGGCGATTATTTCATCGGTTTAGATGACTATGAAGTCCTGAACCGGGCAAGAAAAAAATATCCCCGTTCGCAGTTTTTCGCCTACAGACTGAGCGAAAACCCGGCGGTGGACACTCTATGTTAAAGGCAAGCGAAAGAAAGGCTGACTTTGAGAAATTCTGTAATCCAGGGACGAATTGACGAGCAGGGCAAAGTGCTTTTGCCGGTAATAGTTATTGCAGCCGATGGGCTGGAAGTGGAAGTCGAAGCTGCGGTTTCACTGGAATACGGCGGTGCCATGGCAATCAACGAAGATCTGGCAGTCGGGCTGGGATGGCGAAGACTGGGAGCTCGCAGGGTCGTGGTCGGGTTTCAGACTGTTTTAATGGACCATTATCTGGGAACCATGTCACTTGGTGGAGAGCCGCATCAGGTAGTTGTGCTCGGCGGCATTAAAAATAGAGCTATAATAGGCGAGAAGTTCCTCTCCGGACGCAAGCTCATACTGGATTTTTCCAGAAGCAAGGTTGTGCTTGAATAATTCCTCAGCATCAAAAATGAACCCAGTTTGACATGGCTGAAAACAAAGTAGTTGTAATTGGTGGAGGGCTTGCCGGCTCCGAGGCTGCCTGGCAACTTGCCGGCCGGGGCATAAAAGTCGATCTCTACGAAATGCGCCCGCAAAAACAAACAGGAGCGCATCATACAGACAAGCTCTCAGAACTTGTTTGTTCAAACAGCCTTGGCTCTTATGACAGCAAAAACGCTTCGGCACTTTTGAAAGAAGAAATGAAAGCACTGAACTCATTAATAGTTCAAACTGCCTGGGATTGCAAAGTTCCCGCCGGTGGCGCCCTGGCTGTCGACCGCGAAAGCTTTTCAGCAAAAATAACCGAAGCAATCGAGAAGCACCCTTTAATCAACTTAGTAAGAACTGAACTCAGCCGGATACCCGACGAGGAAATCACAATTATTGCAACAGGACCGCTGACATCTGAGGCACTTTCAGAGTCGATTCAAAAACTTACAGGCGAAGCATCGCTGCACTTTTTTGATGCGGCCTCACCGATTCTAACTCGTGAATCTATAAACATGGATATAGCTTTTGAAAAGAGCCGCTATGACAAAGGCGAAGGAAGTTATATTAATTGCCCGATGAACAGGGAGCAATATGAAGAGTTCTGGCATGAGCTTGTTGCCGGTATCAGAACGGAGCGCAAAGATTTTGAGAAAGACACGCCTTATTTCGAATCGTGTTTACCGGTTGAAGTTATTGCCTCACGAGGAATAGACACACTCCGATTCGGTCCGATGAAACCGGTCGGTCTTGAAGATCCGCGCACGCAAAAAAGGGCATATGCAGTGGTTCAATTACGGCAGGACAATGCAGCCGCTGATTTGTACAACATTGTCGGATTTCAAACAAATCTCAAATGGCCCGAACAGAAACGCATTTTTTCATTAATCCCGGGGCTTGAATCAGCAGAGTTCGTGCGCCTGGGCGTCATGCATCGAAATACTTATCTTAAGAGCCCCCTTTTACTTACACAAAATCTGAACTTGAAAAAAAATCCGCGCATCTTTTTTGCAGGACAGCTAACCGGAGTAGAAGGTTACAGCGAATCTTGTGCCACAGGTTTGATAGCGGCTATAAATGCATCCTTGCTTCTTGAAGGCAAAGAGCTGCTGACGCTGCCGGGCGACACTATGATTGGTGCCCTGATTCGTTATATAACAAACGCCGACCCAAAACATTTCCAACCGATAAATTCAAACTGGGGAATAATCGACAAAGCTCCCGAGTTGGAAAGAGAGCGAGACAAAAATAAAAAGCGGGAGGCAATACGCCTCAAAGCACTTGATTCAATAAAAAAAATTGCCGAAAAAAACATGGCGGGAACTCTGGCTTTAATGACAGTGCTGCTTCTAACAGTACAAGTTTTCACGCCTGCGCTTTGCGAAGAATACAAAGCAAAGGTAATTTATGTGAAAGACGGCGACAGTCTCACTGTTTTGAGAAATAAATCAAAAGAGAAAGTAATTCTTTACGGCATTGATTGCCCGGAGCTGAAACAAGACTTTGGACAGGAAGCTTATAAATATACCGAGCAACATATAAATGGCAAAACTGTAAGTGTTGATGAAAAAGGCACTGATTCCTATGGCAGAGTAGTTGCCGAGATTTTCCTTCCGGACGGCAGCTCATTAAACCAGGAGCTTGTAAAAAGCGGCCTTGCCTGGTGGAGCGACAAATACGCAGCCGGCGACAAGACACTCAAGAAATATCAAGAAAATGCCCGCAGCTCAAAGCTCGGTTTGTGGGCTTCTAAAAATCCGATCCCGCCCTGGATTTATCGCAATGGCGAAAAAAAGGTTCAGGCCGTTATCAAGCCCGGTCAATAAATTTGTGGTGACTCAACACTGGATTTTAACAACGCGGTGTACTGACGATTGCAAAACCCAATTTCTGAAAACTTGCCGGAGAAAGAGGAGCTTTCCGATTCAATCAAATCGGGAGAGACTGAATTTAGAGGAAGGGTATTAGAAGAAAAAATCGAAATAAGAGACCTGATCGGCAGGGGCGCTCACGGTTCTGTTTACAAATCCTACCACCGGCTGCTTGCCCAGGATCTGGCTGTAAAAATTCTGGAAAAAGAGGATGCAGAAAAGCAAGATACAGTTGCCAGGTTCTTGAGAGAAGCACAGGTTCTCAGCAGCTTCAATCATGAAAACATAGTCAAATTTCATTCCTTCGGCAAAATGCCTGAAGGCCGTCATTACATAGTAATGGAATATCTGGATGGCAAAACTCTTCAAGAAGTCCTCACAGAATCAAATTTCATTTTTGAGCCGTCAAGCCTGATTGATATGGCAGTGCAAATATTGAGCGGTCTTGCCTATGCACACCAGAACAATGTAATCCACAGGGATTTAAAACCGGCAAACATTATGATTCTTGAAACAGAAAACAGCAAGCAAGTTAAGCTGCTTGATTTTGGAATTTTGAAATTCCAGGATTCAACCGTGCCGGCTCAAGGGCTTACAAAGACTGGCAATATTCTTGGCAGCGTAAATTATATGAGCCCCGAGCAATGCCTGGGTAAGAAGCTGGGCCCGGCCTCAGATCTTTACGCGCTTGCCTGCATCCTCTACGAATGTCTTTGCGGCAGCCCTCCGATGCAGGACACAAACGACCTGCTTATTATGAAGAATCAGATTGAAAAAGAGATAAAGGAGCTCCCGCTTAAAACTAATATTCCAAAAGGCCTCGACAAAGTCATAATCAAGGCTTTGAATAAAAATCCCGAAGATAGATTCAAAAACGCAGACGAGATGGCGGCTGCTTTAAGTCAATGCAAGCACGAAAAGAAGATGCAGGCCGGCGGCAGGCGACTCAGTCCATTTCTATTCATGCTGCTTCCAATAATTCTAATTCTGGCTGCCGGATTTTACTTTTTCAGATTCGAAGCCGGCAAAAAATCAGAGGACGGCAAAATAGAGGGCAGCAAAATAGAGGGCAGCAAGATAGAGGGCAGCAAGATAACGGGGGGCAAGACAGGAGAGCCTGAGAAGGCGGAGCAAAAGCTGATTAACAGATCTCGTGCAAGTCTGATGCCGGAGGCACGGATCACAAGTCCTGAAAACTATACACAGGTAAGTAACTGGATAGGTGAAAACCTTACGAGCCGCCGGGCAAAACCAGCCGAACTGGCAAGTGCTTTCTATCATTGTCGGCTCTGGGAAATCAAAAACCCAGTTGCAGGAAGCACTTTTGAGCCACGCATTAGTAATAAGCAGGCTCAGCGCATCGTCCAGATTTTGAGACAACAAGAGCCGGGTCCGGAAAGACTTGTGGGGCTGGTATTTATCTATGTTTGCACTCCTTCTTACAACGCAAAAGAGTTGAATAAAGTATTGGACGAGCTGCTAGAAAACTACCCTGATAATTTTGCCGCATGCCAGGCAGCCTTTGCCACCGTGATTCAATTTTATGAAAGCAAGTTTGATACAGAAAGAACAGAGTTTTATTTCAGCAAATATAAGAACTACGCAAAATCAGCTGCAAATCCACTGGCAGAACTGGACTACACGATAAAATACTGCGAATACCTGCTGAAATCAGGAAAAACAAAACTTGCCTTGAGCTCCTTGAACAGGGCGGAAACTCGGATCTTGCAAACACTCAATGAAAGAGGAAGCTGCAATCCAAGCGAGTTTCAGGCATTTTTGAACCTTAAGAATCAGATGGATAGTCCGAAAAAAACGCTGGCAATTGCAGATAAGTACTACAAGCAAGTTTTTGAAGCAGATTTACTGGACCCGAAGGGTAAGTTTGATGCAAATGTTCAGCTAACAAAAGCAATTATCATAGAGTGCTATCTGAAACTGAAGATCTTCGAAAGAGCTGAAAGGCTGGCAAGAATTCTGCAGAAGCAAATTATCGAAAGCAATAAGGCAAACAGCCACGCAGACAGCATTGAACAATATATTCTGCAGGCAATGAAAGCTCAGAGAAAAACAGGACAAGAAATAAAAAGCGAGGCTGAAAATTATATTGTCCAGGTGAGTAAAATTGCACCGTCCCGTCTTGAATATTGCAGAAAGATGCTGCAACCATATTTGCAGGCGGGGAAAAACGAACTAGTCCCAGAATCTCCGGACGGAACACAATGACATTTGACCCGGGAGCGGATACAGGAACTAATAAGCCCGGGCAAGAGCTGATCGGACTGCTTCTCGACGGTAAAATCGAGCTAGTGGAAATAATTGGTAAAGGCGGCGCCGGCACCGTTTACAAGGCCCGACATCGACTGCTTGAAAGTGATCTGGCAGTTAAAGTTCTGACTTCAATCAAAGACGAAAGCGATCTGCAAAGCGAGCAGCGCTTTTATAACGAAGCCCAGATACTAAGTTCATTCGAGCATGAAAACATCGTCAATTTTGTTGCTTTTGGCCGGCTTGAATCAGGGGAGCCTTACATAGTACTGGAGTATTTAGATGGAAAAACGCTCAGAGAAGTTCTTCAGGAAAATAAATACTTGGAACCTGAGCGAGCTCTCGATATTTTCATTCAAATTGCCGCCGCACTGTCATATGCACACGAAAAGTCGATAGTGCACAGAGACATAAAACCGGAAAATATAGTGATTATTCAAACTGATAACACAAGCGAGCTGGTGAAAATACTGGACTTCGGCATTGTCAAATGCCTCTGCTCTAGCCGGCAAAATCTTACCCAAACTGGACTGATGCTTGGCAGCGTCAATTATATGAGCCCTGAGCAATGCCGGGGAAAAGAGCTTGACGGGCGTTCCGACCTCTACTCATTTGCCTGTTTGATTTATGAAACACTTTGCGGAATACCACCGATGGCAGGCGAAAATGATCTTGTGACAATGAGCAATCATTTGCACAAGAACCTGGATAGAGTACCCGCCATAACGCCCATTTCAAAAAACTTTGAAAGTCTCGTGCTCAAAGCCCTAGCAAAAGATCCTGCAGCTCGCCCCGGCAGCGCAAGCGAGCTTCTGGCTGATTTAATAAGTTTGAAAGGGGATTGCGCGGGCAATAAATCAAGAGTATCGGGTCAGAAAGCAATTGCAATTGCGATTTTCTTGCTTGCAGTCTCAGCGCCCGTAGCAATATCTGTAGCGATGTCGATATTGATGAAGCCAGCCGGCATTGAAAAGAAACAGATAGCGAAAGCCCCGAGTTTTATAAGAGGCCACTGGACTGCAAGCAAGGACATAAGAACGCTGGATGATCTTAAGCTTGCAGACAACTGGTTAATAAAGAATCTTGCAAAAAAAGAATGTTCTTCAGAGGAACTGGCACAAACCTATATAAAAATCAGCCAATACAGACACTTGCGTACGGAATTGAATCTGGGAACTACAGCAGGCGCAAGCCAGCTAATAAGCCGCCTGAAAAGCGACTTGCCTAAATCATTGAGCCAGGGGGAAACCGGCAAGAAACTCTGCTATTTAGTCCAGGTCCTTGCCTGGAGCGGCGACTATGAGAGAGCAAAGGCGGCAATGCATGATTTTTCCACACTTGTGCATGTGGAAGAAATCAGGAACCAATATTTGTGCAACGCATACGAAGCCTTAATAGCACTGCGCTCAGACGACCCGCAGTCATACAGAGAGCTGGTTTTCGGTTTTTACAGGGCTGCTAAAGGCAATGCCGGAAATCATATAAGCCGCTTTGCCGCTTCACTTGCAAGGGCCTATTATGCAAAAAGAACCGGCAACGAAAAAGAGCTGCAAAAATATTTTACAGAAGCATACGATGAGATAATCAAGTACATAGACGACGGCTCGGAACTGGGTGAGGTACGCCTGGAAAAATTCTGCCGGCTTGCCAGCCAAAGAAATGAAAACGAAAAGCTCCTGGCTGTTCTGAATAAGCTCAAGCTCGATCTTAATGCCAGGGATGCACGCGTGGACCACTTGAGTGCAAGAATGAGGCTCGATGCGGCAAAATCCCTGACTAATCTTGCTAAATATAATGATGCGGCAGGCGTTGCATCGAGCTTGCGTGACAATCTGCTCAGCTTTTATCCGAATTACGATGAAAGTGACGAGGCTGAGCTTCTGAATTTGAAAGCACTTAGAATGAGCGGCAAAAATATTAAGCAACTTAAAGCGGACCTGAATTCTTATCTAACTCTTGTAGAGCAGAAAGCGCCGGAGCGTTATCAAAAATCAAAGGAGAAACTGAACTCTTTTTTTGAAAGCAGTCAGAAAAAAGAAAAGGGCGGCAATCAAAATGGATCTTGAAGGACTGCTTCTTGAAGATCGTATTTTGCTCCTGACGCTTCTAGGAAAGGGAGCCAGCGGCTCTGTTTACAAGGCTCAACACAAACTTCTCGATAAGCTTGTAGCTGTCAAAATTCTAGAAGCAGAAAAAAGCGATAGAGAAAATTCAGCCAGGCGTTTTTTGAGCGAAGCCCAGCTTCTTAGCAGTTTCGAACATGAAAATATAGTTCGTTTTCTTTCCTTCGGGACTTTGAAGGACGGCAGACCATACATGGTTCTCGAGTATCTGGAAGGCAAAACACTGGCTGAAATAATTGCAAGCGAAGGATTTGTAGATAGCCAGCGAGCCCTGAGAATTTTCATTCAAGTATGCAAGGCTCTTGAATACGCACACTCGCGTGGCATATTGCATCGGGATATCAAAGCGGCAAATATCTTCATTGTTTCCACACCGGAAGGCGAGAAAGCAAAATTGCTTGACTTTGGTATTTTCAAGGCAATGCAGAAAGACTGCCAGAGTCTTACTCAAACCGGACAAGCTCTGGGAAGCGTCAATTACATGAGCCCCGAACAGTGCAAAGGCAAAGAGCTGAGCGCGGCATCCGATATTTACTCGCTTGCTTGCAGCTTTTACGAAGCCCTTGTGGGCAAGCCGCCAATGGATGATCAAAACGATCTGCTTATCATGTCAAATCAGATATCGCGCATTATAGATGCAGTTCCGGCTAAAACCGGAATTAGCACGAAACTTGCCGGTGTCATTCTTAAATGTCTGGAAAAAGAACCTGAAAAAAGAATTGCAAGTGCCTCTGAGTTAGCGGCGTTATTTGGCGATTGCATTGATCTGCCTGCAGAAAACAGCAAATTATCTAAAGATCTTCAAGATCCAGGCAAAAAATTGAAAGCTGCGTTTGTCCTGGGTCTCGGATTTATGCTTGCTGCAGCTATTTCAATTTCGCTTTATCAGCATTCAGTAAACAAAGCAGTGCCTGACCCGGACAATCAAAGAGGAAAGCTTCACAGCGCCAGAGTGGTGCGTCCCGGGATCGTCATCACAGATGAGGACCTGAGGAGAGAAGAACTATGGCTCAAGCAGAGTTTTGAAAGCAATCGCCTGCCCAACGCTACTGATCTGGGAGACGCTTTTATCAGATCGTTTGAATACAGGGCAAGAAGCAGGCAAAGCACTAAAGAGCTCCTTCCATATGCAGATAAAGTCATTGAGGCAATCAGATCCAGAAAAGACCGGATAAGCTGCTACCAGAAATTACTTGATCTTGCAAATCTGGCAAGAATCAATTTTATGCTTTCTAAAGACAGTGAGTGTTTTTCCTACTTGCGAAGACTGGCGAATGCCAGATGCGATGAAAGCGAAAATATGCAACGTAACAGGTACGAACTTTGCGTAAGAGAACTGATTTCAATTGCAAGAGTATTCGGGGATCTCGGTCGCGAGAGAAATTTAGTTGATGAATTTTCCAGCTACGCAAACAAAGGGAACAAAGCCCCATGGACCATGGCAAACAGCCTGATCTACGATGCAGATTTGAAGTTGCGCACTCAAAAGGCAGCAGATGCAAAAGAGCAAGTATTAAAGGCTTACACCGAGCTTGACAGATACCTGAATGAGAATCCGGAGGCAGACAGATTCGTAGTTAAACGCTTTCTTCAAATGCTTTATCATTTCAAAGAATATGAAAAGGTCATTTCAATTATTCAAAAGGCTTTTGGAGACATTTGTGTAAAAAATACAGACATAAACAATGTAATGGCTGATATAAAACTGCTCGCAGCCAGATCCCATTTCAAACTAGGCAGGCAGCAGAACTGCCAGCGTATCTGCCGCACGGTATGCCAGCAGTGCCTGAGACAAAAAACAGATATGGAGAAAAGAGACGAAGCAGAAATGCTCTTACTCGAGTCCATGCAAGCCGCAGGCAGCCTCCCGGCAGGCTTAAGAAGAGAGGCCCTGCATTACCTTGCAGAAACTAGAAAGGAAGCGGAGTCAAAGTATTTGAGCTCGCTGAGTCGGGTAATTAATACGCTTGAGACAAAATTAGATGTAGACACCCAAGAAATATGGCCCACAGCGCTTGCAGGTATGGATCTGGATTCTTGCAAAAGAGCAAATAAGTTAGGGCTTTGCCAGGGCGTGCTCTTGCATTACCTTATTTATTTGAAGGAGCACAAGAAACCAGAAGACAGAGCTGAAATAAAGAAAACTGCAGACGCGCTCCGAAACTCACTGGAAGAGAGCTCTTCTCCACAAGCTTCGTATACTGATATATGCACATATCTTGCTGATGTTTATGCAAGCCAGAAAGACTTTGCAAGCGCCGAAACCTGTATTGAAAAAGCAGAAAAACTGGTCAAGAGCCCGAATGCCAGAATCAAACTCGATACAGCAAGAGCTTTATTGCTTGAGAAAAAGGGTGATTTGAGCGGAGCTCAAATTGCACTGCAAGAACTGATAAACAGGTATGAGAAAGCAGATATTAGCGACCGAATAGATCCCAAAATTCCGGCTATCTGTGCAGGCAGGCTTGCAGATGTCTATCTGAAAGGCGGTGAGAGCAAAAAGGCGATTGACTGCCTTGAGAGCACTCAGGAGATTCTGGGCAAAAAAAATGAAGCGACTGATGAAGCAAGAAGAGCCAGGCTCTTTGTTTCAGGACGCCTGCTTGAAATAATTGCAGCCGAGAAAAATCCCGGCCCCGGAATCAGTCAACTGCAGGAACAAAACAAAAGGCTGGTATCCGACTTGAAATCTCGATTGGCCAGTGAGTTCTAGCGAATACGATGGAGAACACTTATCGAGAAAAGTTACAAATAAATAATGACGAAAACTTAAGCCTGCGCATGGCTTGAATGCAGGTCAAAAATTGCGAACACTTACTACAAGCCTTTTTGAGCGTCTTTTATTAGTGCTGAAGTCATGCCAGGCGACTTTTGCTTTTGAAAAAGTTCAAGAAGATGATGCTATTCCGGAGCTTGCTGAGTTAAACTAAAGCTTTGCCTACTTTGCTACAGGTCCGGGCTCTATAAACGGCTCAGACAATAGTGTCCGTTCAGACGGTAAAGAAGGCTGCTCGGACGATCTAGAAGGCTGCTGAAAATGACTCAAACTCTGCACAAAAACAATGAACCGGCAGAATCTGAAAAGAAGCAGGCAACCGTTTACATAGAAACTTTCGGTTGCCAGATGAACAAAGCCGACTCCGAGAACATGCTTGGTTTACTGGAAGAAATCGGCTACAGCCAGACTGACGACCTGAAATCAGCCGACCTGAAAATACTTAATACCTGCGCCATCAGAGAAGGTGCCCAAGACAAAGTTTACAGTTATCTGGGCTACTGGAACAAGCTAAAAAAGCAAAAGCCGGACAGTCTTATTGCCGTTGGCGGTTGCGTGGCTCAGGATGCCGGAGCTTCTTTACTCAAGCAAGTTAAGGGAATCGACATAGTCTTCGGCACCCATAATTTGTTTCGTCTTCCTGAGCTTGTACTAAAAGCAAGAAGCCAAAAGAAACCTGTGGTCGAAATTTACCAGGAGCTGCCCGAAGACCTGCCCGAGTTACCAGTAATAAGACAGAGCGATTTCAGTGCCTGGGTTTCCATAATTTACGGCTGCGACTATAACTGCACCTATTGCATCGTGCCTTATGTCAGGGGCAGGGAAAAAAGCAGGCAAGCAGAAAGTATCGTCAAAGAAATTGAAGAGCTTGCTGCAAGCGGTTATCTCGAGGTGACTTTACTTGGTCAAAACGTAACTGCCTACGGGCACGATCTCGATCCCCAGATTAACCTAGGCGACTTGCTTCGTCTTTGTGGAAAAGTCGAAAAAATCAAAAGAGTGCGTTTTATCACAGGCCACCCTCGAGACTTAAAAGACGAAATTATCGATGCGGTAGCAGATGTATGGAATGCCTGCGAGTACTTTCACGTCCCAATTCAAGCCGGCGACAACCGCACTTTAAGACGCATGGCGCGCGGATACCAGGTTGATTTTTACAGGCGCATGGTTGAAAAAATACGCAATGCTGTTCCTGAAGCTTCAATCACTTCCGACTTAATAGTAGGATTTCCGGGTGAAACGGAGCAGGAGTTCATGAATACAGTGAATCTTGTGGAAGAAATCGGATTTGATGCCTGCAACACGGCAGCATATTCACCAAGACCACATACACCGGCAGCCAACTGGCCTGATCAAATTCCCGAGCATGAAAAATACGAACGCCTGAGATTTTTGAATTCGGTAGTGAGTGAAGTTTCGCACAAACAAAACCTGCGTTACCTTGGAAAAACAGTTGAGCTACTGGTCGAAGGCAAGAGCCCACGCAATGCCGAAAGATTGAGCGGCAGAACCCGGACAAACAAAATAGTGAATTTTGCAGCCGGTCCTGAACTCATAGGAAAACTCGTAAACGTAAAAATAGAATCAGCGAATCCATGGGCTCTTAGAGGCGTGCTTGCAGAATAAATCCAGACTATGAGCGCGCCCGGCTACCCTCTCTTATATCAGCTCAATACTCGAGTTTTGCTCACGGAGCTTTCAGCTAAGCTCGGTCGCAAGGCAACGCTTGAGGATATTCCCGATTCGGATCTTGATGAAATAGCAGCCAGAGGTTTCGACTGGCTCTGGCTGCTGAGCGTCTGGCAAACAGGGGCTGCCGGTCAAAATATATCCCGATCAAACAAAGAATGGCGCAGAGACTTTGAATTGACCCTGCCAGATCTAAAGGAAGATGATATTGCAGGCTCTGGCTTTGCAATCTCTGATTATGTAGTTCACAAAGACCTGGGAGGCCCGCCGGCGCTTGCAAAACTGCGTGAGCGACTTTTCACACGCGGGATAAAGCTTTTGCTTGATTTTGTGCCTAATCACACAGCGCTCGATCATCGCTGGGTCAAAAGCAATCCGGAATACTACCTTGCAGGCACTCAGAAAGATCTCTTAGACGCGCCGCAAAATTACATCCGAATTGCTGAGTCGATTTTTGCTTACGGGCGAGATCCGTATTTTGCAGGCTGGCCGGATACCTTGCAGCTCAATTATGCCAATCCGGATACTCAAAAAGCACTTATGGAAGAATTGCTGAAGATTTCAGGGCAGTGTGACGGTGTTCGTTGCGACATGGCCATGCTTGTTCTGCCTGAAGTATTCGAACGCACCTGGGGTAAGGTCTCTCAAGCTTTCTGGCCAGAAGCTATTAAAGCAGTAAGAAAAAAGCAGCAAGAATTTTGTTTTATGGCAGAAGTATATTGGGATATGGAATCGACGCTGCAAGAGCAAGGCTTTGATTACACTTATGACAAGCGCTTATACGACCGCCTGCGCGAGGGACAGGCAAAGCCTGTCAGGGATCACCTGCTTGCGTCTTTGAAATACCAGCAAAAAATGTCCAGATTTCTGGAAAACCACGACGAGCCACGAGCTGCTTTGAGCTTTTCGTTTGTTGAAATGCACAGGCCGGCGGCTTTAATCACTTTTCTTTCACCGGGGCTGCGATTTTTCCATCAGGGGCAGCTTGAAGGGCGACTGAAACGCATTTCTCCCCATTTAATCCGAGCCCCGGAAGAAGAAATAAACAAAGACCTGAAGAAATTTTACGACGAGCTCCTGGCTCTACTGCGACAGCCAGTGTTTCGGCAGGGAACGTGGCAGCTTTTAGAATGCACGCAAGCATGGCAAGGCAACTACAGCTCCGAATCTTTCATAGCTTATGCATGGACAGGCTTAAAAAACGAACGCTTGCTTGTTGTAGTTAACTATGCTTCAAATCAAAGTCAATGCTACCTGCAAATGCCCTTTGAAAATATTGCAAATTCAAAGTGGAATCTCAAAGACCAGCTAAGTGATGCAAGTTACGACCGTGAGGGCAAGGAGCTTGCCTCGTGCGGCCTCTATCTCGATATGCAAGCCTGGCAGTTTCATGTGTTTGCACTTAGAGAATTACAGACAGATTGAAAACGAGCCTGAGCAAATGGATCTGGCCGGTCCTTCAATTAAGAGCTGATAGATGCTGAACTACAAACTAATCGAGAATCTGTGCGTTCAGCTTGCCCGATTTGCAGGCTTTGCGAAATCGATCATAATCCGCTTCTGTCTGCCTGGCATAAGCTACGGCATAATCTGCGATGGCTTCATCGAACTTGTCGCTTTTCCCAAGATACCCCCGCATGAAAGAAGAATCACCCGAGCGAGCATGCGCCCTGGCAAGTATCTGACCAACAAGCACAGGCACGGTGCTGAATTCGTCTTTGCCCCAGTACGTGGTATTTGCGCCAATCTTCACATCACGAAGTTGCCGGATAAAAAAGTGCCTGTGGGGTGCCCGGACTCCTGTAGTCCAGCCAAGAAACTGATCGGTTGCAGCTTGCATGAGTTTCTGACCGGTAACCACACGTTCACCCTGATGGGCATATTTTGATTTTCCGACATAAGGCTCCAGCACCGACCGGCGAGCTTCCTTTAGTTGCAATACCAGAATATCGTCTTCAGTATCAGCCAGCAAAATGACACCACAGAGGGTGCCCACACTTCCGATTCCCACAACTTTGCGGGCAATGTCCAGCATCTGGTATTTTTCGAGCAAGACACGGCGGTGGTCACGCAAAGTCTGACGGTAAGCAGCAAATGCTTCCTGTTCTTGAACACCCGCAGTCACACCCTCCATATGCACAAGCAATGGAGGAATGTCTTTGAAGCGGAGCTTGCCTTTTGAGTTTTCAACAAACTTCTCCATCAAGTATTCTGGAGACGACTTTCTAATGGCCTCCAGAACCGCTTTCTCACGCCGCTTGCGCGTGTCACGAGTGCTCAGGTCCAGTAGTTGCTGCACTTCCACATGCGAACTCCAGACTTCAATATGAGACATTTCTGAAAGCTGCAAACAATGCTTGCGATATGAGCTGACCAGAGTCAAGACGGAATCACGTCCGACAGTTGAAGGCATGCCGTTATCGGCTGCCGCAAGCACCAGGCTTGCAGCCAGTCTTTTCAGATCCCACTCCCAGGGAGCCGGAAGAGTTTCATCGAAGTCATTGATATCAACTACAATTTTGCGTTCAGGCGTAGCAAAGGCACCAAAGTTTTGAATATGGCAATCGCCACAAACCTGCACGTATAAGCCGCTTTTCGGCGTAGCAGCCAGATCCATTGCCATCAGAGCAGCGCTGCCTCGATAAAAGGTGAATGGAGAAGCCAGCATTCGCCCGTAGCGGATTGGTATAAGCTCCTTGATTCTTCCTTTGTTAGACTCTTCCAGAACCTCAATTATATCCTTGCGATTTTTGGGAATGAACAGTTTGGCATGAGACTCAAGCTCAGCAAGCTTCCTGGCAGCTTTCCCCTTTGCCTTACGGTCGGCACGCGTTTCCCAGTTGCTTAATCCTGAGTCCTTTTCCTTGATTTTGTTCATAGTCGAGCGTTTCATCTTTGTATTAGCCTAAGTTTCTCATTTAACTGAACTTAGTTGAGGCAAGCCAGACCAGATACGATATCAACTTTACATCCCTTTGCCTGTCAATAAATTCAGGCAATATAAAGCGGCAACCAAACTCCCCGCAAAATCGCAGACGATTTTCACTCTGAGCTGCACGCATTCGCACAGGATTTGCACGAAGTTCAATTATTCTTGACCGGATGCTGCAAGCTGAAGAAAGCAGTTTCTGGAGGGAGAATAAGACATGTCTGAGAACAATGCATATGAGCTGGCTTGCGATTCTCAAAAGTATTTTGAGAAGATAGACAGAGACCAGGACAATTCACTGAGCCTGCTTGAACTCGAGCAATATAATCCAGGCGCAAGCAAGCAAGAAGAGCATGCTCAGCATTTTCTTCTCGATAATTATAGAGATCTATCCGGACTGGAAGGTGACGGCAACGGCATCAGCCGCAATGATCTAAATACATTGGAGCTTCTTTCAGACCCGAATAAAAACGGCGTACACGAGCTGGCAAAGACAGGGCTCGGGCGCTCAGCGCTCACCGGCGGTTTAATTGGCGGCACAACCGGAATTGCAGGCGCATTAATGATGATTGAGGCCGGAATTCCCGGACCGGGCTGGGTGGCGCTCGGGCTCACCGCCGTCGGCACAATTGCCTTATCTGAGTGGCGCTATCTTTCAAACAGGAATTATTACGCTCAAAAACAAGAGCTGGTCGGCAGGCTCAAAACATAGGACTTGCAAATGATCTGCAGCTGATTGAAAAGGCTATCTAAGAAAAGCCTTGCGGGAAACCGTCTCTAATAAAGCGGCGTTTCCAATAAATTTCAGAATCGCTCAATAGAGTCTCAGAATCCCCCTGAAATTCTAATTTGAGCAAAATGCAAGCAGATTCTTTTCTTAGAAACAAAAGCTGGTTTGATGAAAATATCAAAGAGCCCGCAGTGGAAGCTGCACTTGTCGATATTTATCAACCTCTAAAAAACAGTATCAATACGCTCAGCAATTCGCTTGCTCATAAGCAAGTTCTGCCTGAATTACAAGTAACGCCTCAAGAACAAGCAAGCACTGCCGGAGAATATTGTGCACGTTTGCTCTCTCGCGGAGCCGTGGGGGCAATTACATATTCTCTTTGCGGTGCAGCAGCCGGCGGACTTTTACGGGGTGCAGGCAGAATCGCGCATCTGGAAGGGAAAGCGGCCAGTCTGCTTGCGAGTCAATCGACCGGACAAATAGTGGGCGCCGGAGTGCATGATCTCTTTCTGGATGCCGCAGACAGCAGAGAACGAAGCGGAAATGTTTTAGCCGGCGCCTCAACATTTGCATTATTTGAAGCCTGCAACAGATCTATGGCCAGGCGCAATGGACTTCTGAGAGCCGCTGCCTTAATTCCCACAGGCGCTCTTGGTGGCAGCACTGGCTACATCATAAGAGAGACTATATCAGGGCGTTCGCTAGACTCCAGGTGTCTGGCACAGGCAAGCCTGGATGCAGCAGCAATGAATCTGCTTCTTCCAGCAGCGCACAGAGCAAGTGCAAAGGTCATAGATACTATCAATATCAAAGCCGGGCGCGGCATGCCTTTGAGCAGATACACGGACTACTATCAATTGCAGGGGAAGTCTCAAACCCTCGATGCATTGCTTAAAGATCATCCGCTTACAAGAGTGCAGCCACAAGAAAACGGCGGCGCTTATATAAATCACCGCAGAGATCTGATTTACATGCCCAAGCAGTTAAGCTCTGCGGAGCAAAGCGGTCCGGTTCTTGCGCATGAACTGGCTCATAAAAAAGCCTGGATTCAAGCAGAAAATGAATTTGAGCATGCCGCCGGCTTGCTTGAACTGAACGAAGCAGCAGCTCTTAGCACCTTTACAAAAGCTCGTTTGCGCCAGGAGGAACTGGCAAGAAAGTACGAAGGTAAGACTGAACTTGAGTTTAAAGCTGAGCAGGCAGAATCGAAGCAGGGCTGGACCGAAAGAGAGAAAGCTTTTTACCTCCAGAAATTCAAGTCTGAATTCGAAGACTTTCGCAAGTCAGCTGGGCGCTGGCGCCCGGAAAAAGACAACGCCCTGCTATCAAGTGAGCAGCTGGCCGGATTGAAAAGCAAGGACAATCCAGAAGAAATTGTTGCTTCTCTCTACCCCGAGCTTAGAGATTTTGAAAAAGCAGGCTTGAGCCAGGTGCTTTCAGATTGGAAGAGCCAGAAGCTGCATGCAGGAGAACAGGCAAATTCTTCAGCATTTGAGCTGCTCTACGGAATGTCTCGAAAGGCATGGCAGAAGTCGCTTGCATGGTCAACGGTAACTTTATACGCCCATGCCAGATTACACGGGCGCAGCGGCCGGCTCTCACGCGAGCTTGAAAGCGATCCGCTTGCAAAAAAATGGACATCCGACTTCAACAGTACTATAGAGCAGGCTCAGCAAAAAAAAGACAGGGCAAATCAAAAGCTTATAAATGCAGCGCTTGAGCCCTTGAAAGAAATGGCAGTTTCCGTAGAACAGGCACGCTCAGCTGCAAAGGAGCGATTATCCCAACTTGACAGCGACTATCTGGATAAGAAGCAAGAAGCAGAGAATACTCGCGATAAGGAAATTAGCAATGCCAGAGAGAAGTTTGGGCTTGCATCCCCGCAGAATTTTGAGCCGACAAAAAAGGTTCTTAATCCTAATCCCCCTTCGCCATTACAATTTGGCACTTTTTTTGAGCGAATAGGACTTGCTCATGAAGGCATCCACAAGCAAAGAGGCAATACACCAAATAAGAACACCACTAATAATTCTTCCGCCAGTGCTGAATCACAGAATCCGCTTGTTTCCAGATATCTGGAAACATGTGAGCCCCTTTTCCGCATTAGCAAAGATTACCCGGGGCTCGTGGATAATGAAATCGGCAACATAATTGCCCCCGTCAAAGCGCAGCTTGAACAAATTGTGAAGGCTGAAAGTATACCTGAGAGTATCTGGCATACAAAGAAAAGCATAGGTCTTGAACATCAAAAATTGGTTTCCGAGCCGCTTGCTTACGACAATTACGATTACCGCAGAACTCATATGAGGAATCTGATTCTAAGAGCAGGTATGCAAGCGGCTCATTTTGACAATGCGTTAGGGGAAGCTTCCGGAATGATCTACGGCACAGGGCCTGTCGGAGAACTTAATCTCGGACACCTGGCTCAAGCAAACTCTCAAGCTTCACTGCTTGCCCGTAAAATGACGGATCACCAGGCTCCTGCAGCTGTTATGCAAGTGAAAAACATGACAAAGAAGCATACAGGTCAGAGTAACCCATCAGTCAACGAAAAGAAGACGAGCTTCAGTTCAAGAAACGATTTGAATGCTGCGCTGACTGCAGCAAGAGAGAAACACGATTCATCAGTCTCAAAACTAAAGGAAAATTACCTGCAGGAATACAGGCAAATAAGATCTGAGTGGACTGAGAGTCTGAATAATTCAAGAGAGGTATTCAAGAATAAAGTAAGAGAGCCGCTGGCAGAACACGAAAGAAATATCAAAAACATTGACGGCTCTTTGCAAAAGGACATTGAATTTCTGGTTAAAAAAGCAGTTTCAATTCATTCTGATTCGCCCATAAGCTTGTCAATCGAAAACCCGCTTGCCACAAGACTTATGCGCAGGGCCCTTTCAAACACGCTCATATTCGGCAAAGACACTGAGAAATGGAATCTGGGGCGACTTAGCACTAACCTGGATAGAGGTCCAGACAAGCCTTTTGCCATGCACGCTCAAAATAAAGATCCGCGCCTGGCTGCTTTGCTGATCGAGAACAAGAACGGTTCAATGACAGAATCCAGAGCACTTGCCAGAACATGGGCTAAATTGAGTCCGGAATTAAAAGCCGAATCTGAGTCACAGCCGTATGCCCAGTTCAAAACCCAGATTGAAGCTCAGCTGCGTTACCCGGATGCAAGTCATATGGGGCTGGCTTCCGAGTCGGCAAAATGGAGCTTGCCTGCGGCTCGCTACAATGCAATGGAGAAGCGCTTTCTAAAATCGCTTTCGATTCCGGAGTACTTCCCTACTGAAACATATTTTTCTGATGGCAAATACTCCGGACGTTTTCTGGAGCGTAGTGATGTTCGGCGTTTATTTATTGGAGAGCACACCAATTCATGCATGAGAATGCAGGGCGCAAACGAAAGTGGCATCTGGTGGGTTCAAGAGTCTCCTAAAGGAGGAATTTTTGTTGTGGAGAATCAGGCAGGCGAAATTGTCGCAGGTTCAAGGGTCTGGCATGTGCCTGAAAGCAATGGTGTCTGCTTCAACAGTATTCAGACCAAAGGTGCAGGAGAGCGCGCCTCTTCAATTCTCAAAATTTATCAAAAGGCAGCAAGGCATCTTTTAGAAAGCAAGCAATTGAATGCAGTGACAGTCGGAAGCAATTCAAAGATCAACTTGAATGGACTTCCATACAACGAACACTTCTTGCCCGCGCCTAATGGAAGCGGTCATCTTGATTGCAATATTCAGATAACGCTTGCAGACAATTAGTCTTTTTATATTGATTTGAGCCCGGCAAGCGACGGGATTGCAAGTCCGTCACAAAAAAGCTTGGGAGCAATAATCCAGCAAAGTTCATCTACGAGATTTTCCGAAAGAAGTGCAGTAGCCAGCCGGCCGCCTCCTTCACAGAGAACACTTGTGAGTTCTCTTGCAGAACTGATTCAGAATCTATTCGGCGCTCAGCATCTGCTATTTCTTTGTCGGAGGCGAGTGTTCCATGAGGACGATCACTTGTGTTTTCGGTCCGTAGGCTCAGCATACGGCTATATCCGTTACGCTGATGACCTCGTTGTCTGTGTAAGTAAACAAGTCTTCGCGTATGTATCCATGGAGATCTGGAAGATCATCTGGAGGTCCCATCAAGCTCCCGCCCGGTGTACATTATCCGGCTTCCATAAGCACTATTAGTCTGGCTCTGCACATTGCCATAAGCGTCATACTGAATGTGATTTACATTGCCGCTTGTCGCGCTTATCACATCTCTTACACTGCCGAGCATGTCTTTACCAAACCAGTAAGCACCTGCGTTAAGGGCAGAGCCTGCATAGTTCTCCACTGCAATCACATTATCCACGCCAAGGCCATTAAAGTACCTGGTAGTCAAAACCGGCAATGAAGCTCCGGTGAATCCATCGGCATCAATGAACTCAAGCCGCACATTTGCCCCGTCATATACAAACCACTGGACAGAAGCTTCAATAGAATCACCAGGGTTGAAATCAACCTGCTTTGCTATGCGCCGGTCTAAGCAGTCATATGTATAAGTAGTGAGCATGGTGGCAGTATCGGTGGCATCTTTTTCTGTCACCATTACTAACCTGTTGCGGAAATCGTAAGCCATTTCTCTGTAGTTGCCGGTGGCTACTTCAATGCGTTTTGTAAGATTACCTTCGTTGTCGTATTCGTAGTTGTAGACCCCATCTGAAAGCAATCTGTTGCCATCGCCGGTAACATAATTTGATCCGTGTAGCGAGCTTGAAATGCGGTTTCCGTTTTCGTCATACGTATACCCCTCATCCAAGGATGAGGGCTAAGTGCCTGGAGCTACTTTTAATCAAAGTCAAGTTCCGGTGCAGCTTACGGGCTTTGTTTATCTTCAGGTTCGTGCTCATGTCGCAGGTAAATGTATCCGATTTTGCGAGACTCAGAAAAATTGCATCTGCGACATTATAGCGGAGGGAGCACAACTATGACACTGACGGTTGTTCGTCAGGTGGGGCAGGTTGAAATGGATGTTGAATTGACAACTATAACACTGCGTGCTATAGTTAACTTATGCGAATCTTCAAATCTCTTCCTTTTGCAAAGTCTGCAAAGAAGCAAGGGTTAACCAATGAGGCTCTTGTTAGCTCAATGAAGGAAGTTGCCAGCGGACTTACCGGAGTTGCCCTGGGAGGAAACTTATTTAAGAAGCGTGTTGCGGTTGGGAGTAAAGGCAAGAGCGGCGGATTACGCACCATAATTGTGTTCATGGACTCTTCAGAGAAAATATTTTGCATTTACTTGTATGCAAAAAACGAAAAAGACAACATCAGCAGCACAGAGTTAGAGGCCCTGAAACGGTACGGCCGGCAGCTGTTATCACTTACAGACAAGGAACTGGAGGAGGCCGTAGTAAAGGAAAGGATTTTAGAGGTAAGGCAGCCATGACCAAAAAACTTGCAGTGAAAATTGATAAATCAAAAAAGAAAGTCAGAAAAGAGCTCCGTAGCAGCAAGGGAGCCCAAAAGACGAGTTCGATACTTGAAGCTGTCCACTCCGGGGCGCAAGATTTATTTGAAATCGGACTTATGGATAAGACAACCATGCGCGAATTCGATGCGCTGTGCCTTCCGAAGATCCCGGACTATACACCTGCACAAATAAAAGCAATTCGAACCAGATGCAAAGCCAGTCAGGCTGTGTTTGCAAGGTACATGAATATAACAACTTCATCCTTGCAGAAGTGGGAGATCGGGCAGAAGAAACCCAGCAGTGTTGCGCTGAAATTATTGAGCATTGTAGACAAGAAAGGGTTAGAAGCTCTGGCTTAATAGATGCAAGTGGCACTGAAGGAAGTAACAGCGGAGACCGGCAGCCGGGTTTAAGGTTTTCCATCGGTCATAATATCAGGGACGGTGGCTGGAGCCTGGTCATTCGTGCGGCTCGTTTACAGGTTGGGCTTCTTCAATAGTAATGGTTTCACCGGCATCTGGGCTGCTAATGATGCTTGTTTCTGCTTCTTTGATCATAGGCTTCGCTTTGCTTATAGTAGTATCTGTGCTATCGAGAGTCGGAGGCTTGTCTGGCTGACACAACCAACGAATAGCGAAGAGTATCACCATGCCTGCCACAGCACCAGACAGTATGAAGCCGATCCGCTCGACCTCATACTGCAACAACAAGAGCCAAGCGCCTTCACCTACAAGATCAGCTATATGGCGTTCATTCTCGTCAGTTATCACAAAAGGAAGATCTGATGTTGGTGCAGGCGGAAAGCGCTCATTCTGCATATGCTCCCAATTTAGCCGTTCTGGCCCAGTGACAACCATAATCACGAACATTGTAATCAAGGCTCCGACAAATCCAGCCACGAGTAAGTAAAGAGCCTCAATGAGGTAATTCTTCTTGGAAGCCATTCCGCACCCTTAGTATTCGGAATAGGAGTACAAACCAGTCTCAGAATCAAGCTCCCGCCCGGTGTACATCATCCGCCTTCCATAAGCGGCATTAGTCTGACTCTGCACATTGCCATAAGCGTCATACTGAATGTGATTTACATTGCCGCTTGTCGGGCTTATCACATCATCTGGACGAGTTGCGTCTGTGCGATCTGCAGTGGTGAACCTGTCGAGAGAATCATATCTGTATAGCGCAATTTTGATGCCAAAATCGATCAGCTCGCTTGCTCTGACTTGCTTGTCAACAGCAAGGCTTGTTTTTCGACCAGAAACCAGTAGAGTCATCGAGCAATCTTCTGGGCAGCGAATTCTCGCTTATCCATCACAACGGTTCCCTTGGTCCGATCTGGTGGGCAAGGAACCGTGCTGACATGAATATCGTATCCCAGTTCTTGAAGGTATTCAGTGATTCGCTCAATTGAAAATTCGCTGAAGTTACCATTTACGATTTTCGAGACCTTGGGCTGATCTGCTCCCATCAATTCGGCAATTGCTGATTGATTCATACCGCTGTTGCGAATAATTTCTTGCAGAGCCATGAAAAGGTATGAGCGCAGTTTCAGACCCGCTGCTTCATCTTCATTGAATCCAAGATCAAGGAATACATTTTTACTCATAACTTTTCCCTCTGTTTACGCTGCTCAACTATGTCGTTATAGCGCTTCTTTGAGATATCTATATCGTTCTTATCGGTTTTTTGGGTCGCTTTTTTCGTAATCACATGAAGTACATAGATTGCTTCTTAAATTTGGCTACATAAATAAGTCTGTATTGGCTTTTATTCTCGTCTTGTACCTTAATCTCTCGAACTCCTGCCGCAATGGATGGCATTTCTCGGAAATGGTTCGGGTCTAGACCTTGTTGAACTCTGCCAAGCTCAAAACCAACATTTTTGCGGCATTGTTCTGGCCATTCATTCTTGATCTCTTCTTTCAGGCTATCCGAGTACCAGGACACCTCCTTTTCTTCCTGGGTATCAATCTCTATTTTGACTAATTCAGGCTTCTGGTCCTTTTCGGATTTCTTCCTGCTCATTGGTTTATTTTTGTGGCGGCTTGGGCAGCTACACTGGTTTGCGTTATCTCACTGAAATTTTTAGACTCGAGCGAAAGTTGAGAAAATGTGCGGTCTCCATACTTCACCAGCTCTGCTTTTTGGGAGCCCTGGTAATTCAGATGCATATAATCGTAAAAAACACGAACACGTTTAACACGAAGTTTTATGCGCGAAGCCTTGTTTGGCATGGTTTCGATCATTATTTGGCAAACCTGCGCTGTTCCTCGACGTACACTAATCAAAGAGCCATCTAAGCACATTTGAAAGGACAATTCTGAAATCTGGCTCGCTTGAACCAGATCTGCAGAAGCCATGATCAGCCCCTTCGATTCGCTCGACTAGTATTCTGCTGGTCATAGTTGGTCAACAGCTCCAGTAACAAACGCTTAAGTGACTCATTGCATTGAAGGTCTGATGCACTTTGCTCAAAGAAAACATCTGGTCTGATCCCCTCATTTTCATAGGAAGCCCAGGCACCATTTTTTCTTAGATAGATTATCGATTTTGAAAAGGTTATTTCCTCGATATCAAACTTGTTGAAGGATTCCTTTAGCCGCTCTTGATTCTCTGCCGAGAATTTTGTTTGATCAAGCTTTGCGGGAAGCAGATGCTCCGCGTTTATTGTGAACATGTCACAGCCAGCACCAGCTGTAGTTTTTCCGACGAGTTGCGCTTGGCCAGCAAAGGACAAAACTGCAGGAACTACTTCAGCTGCGGAAAAGTTTCTTTCATCTATGACAAACAAGAATTTCGCACCGATGGCTGATTTGCTTTTGATACCGCTTGCGCGAACCTTGTCAAACATCAAATAATTCATTAAGGGAGAAAGTTTGTTTAAGTCTCTTGCTCTGGCTAAGGTGGACCAGTTACGCAAAAAACTTAGATAAGATCTTGCAGTAATAAGATCGGGTTTTACGAGAGATTCACACTCTTGAAGCGCCGGACTGCTGTCAAAAAACTGTTTGGCTTCAGAGTCATTGCTTACCCTCTTCAGCCGGGGAACGAGTTTTGCTGAATCTGATAGTTCTTCCAATCCCAGGATTTTTCCGTCTTTCGTTGATATAAACCTTGCCTTGGGAGCTGGAGCCGGATGGTCAATCAGGTAGGAAAACAGATTCAAGCCATATTGTAATTTGCCAAACTCTTTAGCCACAGGAAAATCATTTTTGCCAGATTAAATT
>CAZTQO010000030.1:0-87721 GCA_964615655.1 uncultured Candidatus Obscuribacterales bacterium
CGCTCTCCCCTGCTTATTTACTGCACTCCGCTTCTCCGGAATTTGTGTGGATTGTTGCTTGATGGCGCCTGAATAGAGATGGGTTCTGCCCTGAATGGAAATGCGCTCGGCCCTGAATGGAAATGTGCTCGGCCCTGAATGGAAACGCGCTCGGCCCTGAATGGAAATGCGCTCGGCCCTGAATAAAAATGGCAAGGCGCCGTGTATAGAGCTGTGTACACGCGATTGTGAGCTAGAACTAACCCCAAAGAAACTCATTGGTGTTTACGGAAAATTGGGCCAGTCATGAACCTTCAACTCTATGAACGGGCTCAGTTTACCTTTCTTTTTCAAGCACAGCCATGACCCGTGAGATGCCGCCTTTTGTAAACTCGCAATCTGGCTCCAGCCTCAAAGTATCCTGGTAATAACGCAGTGCTGTTTTGTAATCGCGCTTAACTTCATAGCAAGCAGCCGTATAATAAAGGGCCGAGCTGCTTTCTCCAAAATGCAACAAAGAATCCGCAAAAGACTTGAGCGCTTCATCAAGCCTGCTCATACCGTAGTATATTCTGCCTATCCAATAAAACACGTCATATTGCTGCTGCACTGAATAGAAATTATCGCGCACCTTGTCGAGCATTTCGACAAGTCTCTGCGCCTGGGAGGCACTTATAGTCTCGAGTGCGAAATAAATACGCGGAGCTGCAAGACAAAATACGATAGGGTCGAAATTGCAGAGTTGTACATAACCCATACAGGCCCTCAAGATTTCGTTTGATTTACGGGGCTCCAGCTCGGTTAATAGGTCCTGCAAGAAGTACAAATAATTGCTCAGATTCTGCCTGTCTATTTTTTCATCAAAATAGAAACGCGAATGCTCAAGCGTTGACGGCTCCTTAAGCAGAAAGTTGCAGACCGTGGACACCGAAAGATTATCATCACTTGTATTAAAGCTGCTGCCGCCTGCAAGCTCGAAAAATCTTCTGACGGCATCGTAATTCACAGAATAAGAAAAAATGCCGTGATGAGCCACATAGGGCTGTTCGCGCCTTCCTTTCACATAGCTCCTGTCCGTAAAGCATTTGTCCGAAGATACAAGGACAAGATTATCTCCCGACATTTCAAGTAAGTTTGAAATGCAGGCAAAGGCGCCAACAGGAAAAATAACGCTTGCATTTTCGAAATCACGGCAATAGCTCTTCAAAACATTATTCAGGCGAGGGTCTTCATAATAGTCTGTTGAAACATCATGATAAGTCTCTGTGCCGAGCTTGCTCAGCAGTTCAAAAGATATCTCGTCTTTATTGCCTTCAACTTTTCTGCACTTAAAACGCTGCCTCACCTCAGTGAGCTTGCCGTCCTGAACCTGAAAAGCGTCCTGCTTAATAGAATCAAAAAAGTAATTTGCAATTGCAATAAGTGGATTTTCCGAACTGCCTTTTTCGTAAAGCACTTGGTTCTGATCAAAAGCATTAAGAACGCGGGTTTGCTCCTGCGGCTTGAAAACCCCGAATTTAAGCCAGCCTTCGCTAAGAAAGCTCTGGAGCTTGCTGCTTGTTTGCCAGCTCTTCGGATTGTCTGAAGTAAAATCGGCCATAATATATTGCAAATTGCAATTGCGGGTGCATGAAAAATAGTCTTTTCTTTTTTTCAGTTCTTTAAGCAGATAATAGCTGAAGCAGCCGGTTCCAGCTGCCATTTCAAGAATATAAAGCGGCTGGCCTTCTTTGAGATTGCTTTTATAATCAATCAAAAAATTGAAAATAATATCGGCATAGGCCTCGGCAATAAAAGGATTGCTTGTTGGATAAAAAGGTATCTGATTCCAGGCCGAAATGCTTGATGCCTGGTAGTACTGCTCAAGCAAGTCCCAGATTCTCGAACTTGAAAGCCGGCTGGCTTCTTCGATAAAGAAATACTCTTCTTCAGCTTGTTCTAGAGGAGGCGTTTCTATCTTATCGCTTGCCATTGAATAACCAATCCCGGAGTGAAAACAAGTTTCTGATTTTCACTTACCAGCCTTTTTCCTCTTTGCCTGCATTTCAGCATATTGCTCTTTTGTTCTCAACGCTTGCGTTGAGTCAGCTCCATAAATCTGCGTTCGCAGATCAAGTGCTTTCTTAAACAATGGATCTGCCTGGTCAAACTTATTTTCATATGTATAAACCATTGCCAGCGTTGCCATGACTTCAGCAACCGAGCCATTCAACTCTCCAAAATCCCTTTGTTTGATTTCCAGTGATTTTTTCAAGAGCTGTTCTGCAGCGCTCAGCTTGCGCTTCTTAACATAAACAATAGCAAGGTCCTTCAAGGCATCAGTTGATTGCGCCGAATCTTTGCCATAATTTTGCTCAGCTATTTTCAGTACCTTATTGAAACACTTTTCGGCTTCCTTGTAGTTACCCTGATACACATAAACGCCTCCCAGGTCCTGGTAATACTGAACCAGATCCGGAGAGCTGCCACCATCGCTTGATGTTTTTGTAGCAATTGCTTTTTGCAAATAACTAATCGCTTTTGTGAGATTGTCACGATCGACTGCAATTTTTCCAAGCCCGTAATATACGTGTGCAAGACCACTCCGCTCGCTACTGGGTGCTGCCGAAAGAACTTTTTCGGCTTCTGCAAGTAATGGTTCGGCCTGATCAGTTTTGTCCTGCTCGAGCATTTCCACTGCGATTTGTGCTCTGGTTTCTGCAAGCTCAACTCTTGATGCTCCCGCCTTCTCTTGTATCGCAAGCAGCTTCTTAAAAGTGTCTTCAGCCTGCTGGTACTTTCCAGCCTGTTCAAAAACTTTGCCCTGGTCCGGCAATACTTTCAAAAGTTCGCTGTTGCTCTTTGCATTATCCACAGCTTTATTCAGAGTTTGCTCGGCACTCTGATAATTGCCCTGAGCCATTTGCGACTTGGCAGCCGAGGCAAGCTCGCTTGCATTGTTAGTAGCGGGCACCTCAATTTTTGCCGCCGGCTCCTGTTTGCCAACAAGCGCCACAAGACCGATTCCAAGCAAAATAAGACCAATACCGCCACCGATTAGTAGCTTCATGTTCGGCTCTTTGTTCGGCTCTTTGTTCGGCTCTTTGTTCGGCTGTTTGTCCGGAGCAGCTCCGATTTGCCCGGCAGGCTGGCTTAAGCTCTGGCTTTGCTTTGCAGCATTTTCTTCTCCAGGCGGCGGGGCCCCGGCGGAGTCAAGTGCAAGTGATTCAGAAAGCTTCCCGCTTTGAGCCGGGCTTGCAGCTGTCTCTCTTCCTGAGTCTCTTGCGCTTGATTCCGCTAGCACCGGAGCTGAAGCATTCTGGTCTTCTTTATGAGCGCCTGTTTTTTCAAGATGCGGAGGCAATGCAGCCTGAGTACCGGAATCCGTAGCGCTTGCTTCACTGCCGGCTCTGCTTTCAGGCTCTTGCTTGGCCGAACCTGCAAGCTGAGTTTGTGAGCCGAAATCCGGGCGCTTGAGCCTGTCTGTAACCGCATCTGCAGACACAGCTTCTTCAGAATCGGGCGGTACCGAAAATACCTTTGCCGGCGGCGGGTAGACCCCTTTTACCGCCTCGAGGGCTTCTTTGAACTGGGGCATGGTCTGAAAACGATCATCCGGGTCTTTTGCAATCGCCTTGAAAACCGCGGCTTCCAGCTTTTCAGATATGCTTAGCTCGGGGCAGAGCTCACTAAAACTTGCAGGCGTGTCGTTTACTTGTTTATACATACACTCCATGGCATCACGCCCGCCGAATACCGGTCTGCCTGTAAGGGTTCTGTAAAGCACGCAACCAAGCGAATAAATATCGGAGCGCGGATCAAGCTCTTTGCCCCGGCACTGCTCCGGGCTCATATAAAGGGGGCTGCCGAAAACTTCGCCCGTGTGCGTGAGTTGCTCGGCTCCGTCAGGCTGTAGAAGCTTGGCAATTCCAAAGTCGACTATTTGCAGATAATCCGACTGTCCATCATAAGTAATCAGCATGATATTTGCCGGCTTGATGTCTCTGTGGATAACGCCTTTGCTGTGAGCATGTGCCAGCGCCGAGCATGCCTGTATAAATATCGGAATCGCCCGGTCTTCAGAAAGGTTGCCTTCCTCCTGCAAGACGCTGGACAGGTTAACACCTTCCAGATAGTCCATGACCAGATAAGGTATGCCCTGGTCGGAAATCCCAAAATCATGAACATAAAGGATGTGCGGATGCTTGAGCGCACTTGCCGCCTGGGCTTCTTGAGTAAATCTTTTTAGAGCCGCAGCATTCTGAACCAGATGAGGAAGCAGCATCTTGATAGCCACGACCCTTTTCATGAGGTTATGACGGGCTTTGTATACTTTGCCCATGCCGCCGTCGCCAATTATTCCTAAAATTTCGTAGCGGTCAGCAAAAATGTCGCCTTCTTTAGGCTCTCTTGAAATTGGGGTCAACAGAGTACCGTCGTCCGGGCAGAGTTCCACATTGCCCGGAAACTCCTTGCCGCAAAGCACACAAGCCTTTTTGACCCGTTCAATTCCTTCTTGCTGGGAACTCACCCCTGACTCCTTTTCAACCAGATCAAGCTCCTTATTATTGTAAGCCGTTAAAAGCCCGCCTGTGCCAGCGCAGTTAAACTCTCACAATTCAATTTTCGATGCCAGTAGCTGATAAATTGTCTTTTTGCGGAAAAGCGCATTTCAGCTCAGCCGGACTTTTGCGCATCAGCCGGCCTTTTGCACATCAGCCGGCCTTTTGCACATCAATCATCCTTTTGCCAGTCACCGGCATACTTGAACGCCATAAATAAAGTACATGAACTCAAAAGAATTAGAGTAAGCGCAAAAGGATTCAAAGGCGCCGTACCAAGTACCCACTTGTAATGCATGGGCAAAAATGCAGGCAGAGAAAAAACTGCAAAGAGCAAAAACACGGCAGAAGCTGAAACATAAGAAGGAAGCCTTGTCTGAAGCGGCGAATTCAGCAAAGCAAGCATCACAGGCAGAAGCAGGATCAAATCGTAGGAGTGCAAAAGCAGTGCAGTTGCAAGTCCTAAAGGAAGCGCAACTCCAAGCCCTGCCTCCAGATAGAACGGGCTCTTTGCCATTTTTTTACCAAGCATAAAAGAAAGAACGGCTCCCAGAACAAGAGCAGAGATGCCGAGAATCGACGTTAACGTCGGGTCCAGATCTAAACGCAAGAGCTGCCCTTTAATAGTTGGTGATAGCTGCGGCAGCATCAGGTTTTTGTAAGCACTCAAATTTGCCGACATCTGAAAGAAGCCCTGGTAGGCATTGATGCCGCAAGCGAAAATAGAAACGATGCCCAGTAAGGCGCAGGCAGAAGCAAATCCCAAAAGCGCAGACCAGCGACCGGCCCCTGCCAGAAACATCAGGAAAGTCAAGATTTCTTGCGGCTTAAGCACAAAGGCAAAAAGCATCAGTCCAGCAGCAAAATCATGCTTTCTTTTGAAAAGAAAAATTGAAAGACAGAGTGCCATTGTAAGCAAAGTACTCAGCTGTCCTATTTTAAGTGCTTCAAACAATGGGCCCAGGAAGAAAGCCACAGACCATAGCCAGGCAGCGGCCCGCAAGCTCAACTCGTAGGCATTTTTTAATAGCAGAATTGAAACAGCATATGCAAGAAATAAAAAAGGCTGCCAGAAAATTTTGCACAGGCTAATCGGCAACAAAGCAAGTGGAAAAAAGAGCAAAATTGCCGGGGGCGGACTGTAAACCGTCAGCCCGCCACGCTCACGAAGGAGAGGAAATAGCTCTTTGCGATTTTGAGCAACAATTTTTTCATTATAAAGCTGCCCTCCCTGACCGTTTGCCAGCATTTTTCCTGCCACAATATATTCAGGAAGGTCGCTTACCAGGTCAAAATATTTCGCGGAAGCGCAGGTAAGCCACACCATCAGGATCGTGGGAATAAGAGCAGCCAGTAAAGCTATGATCAGCCGCACCCTGCTTGACACGTAAGAGCTCTTTCTAAGTACTTAACCTGTTTGAGTCTAACACAGAAAAGCTTGAAAGATTAAAAAAATCAAGAAAGGCAAAAGTCCGTTCGCCAATAGTTTTGGGCATACTACAAATATGAACAGTTCAAATAAAACTGAAAACAAAGAAAACTTGCTTCTGATTGAATTGAACGAAGTAAACTTCGAGCTGCTTGCAAAGGCGGCTCAAGAGCTGCCTGACTGTAAAGCACTCAAAAGACTTCTGGCTTTCAAAAAAACCACTACCAGCACAAATGATGTTTATGAAAGCGACTATCTCGAACCCTGGGTGCAATGGGTATCGATCCATACGGGTAAGCCTGCCACCGAGCACAAAGTCAAACACCTGGGAGACGTGCCCAATCTGAAAAATGCACAAATCTGGGAGACCCTGTCTGATAAGGGTATCTCCAGCGGTATCTGGGGGATCATGAACGGCAACCGCCGCAACGCAGAAAACTGCCGGTTTATGATCATCGACCCCTGGACATTTTCCGAGCAGGCCTATCCACCCGAACTTAACAGACTTGTTTCATTCGCGCAGTACATTGCAAAAAACTATCTAAATTTGAAAGCCTGGCTTTTTATCAAACATTCATTCAATTATCTGAAGGCCCTTGCCACTTATCTGAGCCCCAGAGATCTCTTCGCTGCCGGACTTTTGCTGGCAGAGGGTGTATTGCGCTTCGGGCCGAAAAATATGGTGCTTGGAGCCTTCTACGAATATACGGCAGCCATGGCTTTTCTGGGGCAGAAAAAGAAATACAATCCTGATTTTTCAGTCTGCTTTTTCAATTTGCTTGCACATACACAACACCATTACTGGCACTCGAAAAGCAAAATATCAAAGCAGTTAACTTATGCATTCAAGGTTCTTGACCGGGCACTTACCAGAGTCTTTTCCGAATGCAATCATACGATTCTTGTTGCAAACGGCTTTCAGCAAATAAACACAAACGAAGACCCGACCTGGATACTTTACCGTCCGAAAGATCCGTGCCAGGCTCTCATTGACCTGGGCTTGCGCTTTGAAAGTCTTGAAGCGCTGATGACTGCCGATGCACATTTATTTTTCAAAAACGAAAGCGACCGCGATCTTGCTTTTAAGATCATGAGCGAAGCTAATGTCGGCAGAAAGCCTCTTTATCTTGTAGAAAAGGACGAAGAAAACCCTCTGAAACTCTTTTACAGACTGCAATTTACGGATGAAATTACTAACGATACCAGATTCAATTTCAACGGAAAAAGCCATCGTTTTTTCGATTATTTCGAAAAAATCGTAGTGCGGACAGGAAAGCACTCACAGCAGGGATTCGTATTGCAAAACCAGGAAATAATGCCGGCTGAAATCTTCAACCATGAAATTCACGATTATATTTGTGCTTACTTCGGACTGAACCTGCAGTCAAAAGAAGCTGAAAGCATGATCAAAGTCTAGGGAGCTCTCATTAATGAATACGCTGGAAGAAAAGAGCTCGCATACCGAAGTCCAAAACAAGCCGGTCGGGCTCAAGCTGGCAGTGGTTATTCCCTGTTACAGAGTAAAGAACTACGTTCTTGATGTAATCAATAGAATTGAAGCCGATATCTGGCGCATTTATGTAGTAGACGACAAGTGCCCGGAACAAAGCGGTCAGTTCATAAAGGACAATTGCAGCGACGAGCGTGTCAGGGTCATTTTCAATGAGAGCAATCAGGGTGTGGGCGGAGCGGTTATCGCAGGCTATAAGCAGGCAATTGAAGACGGAGCAGAGATTGTTATAAAAATAGACGGCGACGGCCAGATGGACCCTGCATTTGTGCCGGTTTTAATCCGCCCGATCTTACAAGGCAGGGCCGACTATACTAAAGGAAACCGCTTTTTCCGACTTGATTCTTTAAAACCGATGCCGCCGCTTCGAATCCTGGGCAACTCGGTGCTTTCATTCATGGCCAAGCTTTCTTCCGGCTACTGGGGTATGTTCGATCCGACAAACGGCTACACGGCAATTCATTGTAAGGTACTTGCCGAACTTCCTCTGGACAAAGTCGCCCGGCGCTATTTTTTTGAAACCGACATGCTTTTCAGATTGAATACACTGGGGTCGGTAGTTGTAGATGTCCCTATGAAAGCCATATACGGTGAAGCACCAAGCAATCTTGTTGTAAGGCAGGTGATTCCTGAGTTTCTAATGCGCCATACAATCAATTTTTTCAAGCGCATCTTTTACAACTATTTCTTGCGCAACTTCAGTATCTTTTCGGTGGAGCTGATTCTGGGCAGCATCATGCTTTTATGGGGACTGACATACGGTGGTTTTAATTGGTACAGCTACGGGCTCCGCAATGCTTTTGCACCTACGGGAGTTATTATGTTTGCAGTATTGCCTTTGATTCTGGGCATGCAGCTGCTTCTTTCTTTTTTTAACTGGGACGCGCGCAATGTCCCGACATCACCACTTCACTTGCGTTTATAGCCAGAGACTCTTTTGATTTTCTGTTCTTGATCTTCTGTTCTTGATTTCTTGTTCTTGATCTTCCATATGATGCTGCCGTGACTGTTCAATTATTCAGTTAGGCCGTCGGACTTTATACATATGGCCGGAAGAAGAATTGCTGGATACTAAGAGTCAAAGAGAGGTCCGCTGGTAGTTAAATTGACCTTTCTAACCAGGAATCAAGCGGCTGGGCAATTGATTCAATTATGGGTGGTGATCGGAGCTGGCATTTGCCGACTCCCGGTTTAGAACGAGGTAATCGGGGATGCTGAATACACTTAGCTTTACAAAAACTCCTTTGCGCGAAATTGAAAGCGTGCAGAGCAAACAAAGGCGCGACAGAACCGTAATATTGATCGCAGAAGATCTTACCGGCATGAGAAATTATGCTGCCGATCTGATGCGCAAGCTTTTCGCCGGTCAATGCGAGGTTATTGAAGCGACTAATGGCAACGACTGCGTGAGCATGGCAATTGAGCACTGCCCTGACCTGATAATCATGGACATCGCCATGCCGCTTGCAAACGGAATCAGAGCCGCTCAAGAAATCTGGAGCCGTATTCCAAATATGAAGATCCTCTTCTGGTCACAGTATCATCGGGAAATTTATGTCAGGGATCTTGCACGCATACTTCCTGATGAAGCCATTCACGGATATATTCTCAAAAGCGAAAGCGATGAAAAATTCGAATATGCGGTGAACTGCATACTCAAACACAACAATCCGTACATAGACCCGGTTGTTCGCAACATCAAAAGCAGGCTTACAAAAAAGGATGAATCACTCTCAGACATTGAATACGAGACTCTGATAGACATCTGCCTGGGACTCACAGACAAAGCAATTGCCCGGCGCCGCCATGTAAGCGTCAGAGGCGTGCAAAATCGCGTATCGATTCTGGAAGCCAAACTATTGAAAGGGCAGAATGTAGTTGCACGCGAGGCCTCCGGACTCGAGGTTTATAACACCCGGGCAAGAGCCATATTCGAAGCTTTCAAGCGCGGACTCATCGATCATGACATGCTCGAAGAGATGGACAATGAAATGCGCGAATGGATGGCAGCAGAACTCGAAGAATAAAGGTTTACACACGCTGACACAGAAGAATGAAAAATGGACTGTGAAAGCAGTTCATTTTCTTCATGGAAACGTAATTACATATTCATGGGACGTATATGCGGTTAAAACTTGTGGGCGGGTGCTCTTCTAGCGAGCGCAGGTGCCCCATCAGTGAATAGGAAGCACCGCCACCCCGGGCTTGCGCTTCTCTCATACGTCCAAGATTGTTCATCATGCCCCGGCATTCTTGTATTCGCTGGTATCTGGCAAGCAGAGATTCATCTTCGGATTGCCCCAGCGGCTCGCCGTAACGCCCGGTAGTCACTCCGTATCTGGTATTTGTATTCGGGTCATCTACAACTTCGCCATAACGCCCGGTTGTCACTCCGTATCTGGTCGTTGTATTCGGGTCGTCTACAACTTTAAAGACCCACATGAGGACCTCGCATATCCCGCATTGGCCCGAGTTCAATTTCCTGGCGTTTTTTGTTATTTATGGAAATTTCGAGCTTGCCTCTGACATTGTTGCCTGGGCCCCCATCGAAGATCTCAGAGTCGATACGGAGCTTAGCAGTGACTCCTCCACGAGATGCCGTGCATTCGGTCTGGTATCTTGGATTGAGCCAGTTGCAGTCGTAGCCCTCAATCGGGTAGTAGGCTGCCAGGGCGCCCGGAGAAGCAGATATTAGAAGCAAGCAGGGCAATATAATTTTTTTCATACTTATTTCCATTTCCAGCTAATGACTTTGGGCACAGATGATTTGCATTGTTTCTACCACCAGGAGTCTAAATTTAGGTGCATCCGCTTCGATCTTTATTAACCCGGGAATATCTGTTTTTTGAGAAGCAGGTATTTCATGAAAAACTCTCGTCTACTAAGTCTGTTTTTAACTTGCCATCTGGGTTTTGCTCAGGCGGGTCTGGCATTTGAGCGTGGAGAAGCTGCCGGAATCGGCGGCGGACTCAAGGGTATCGGTGGGATGGGCGGCGGCTTTAAAGGCATAGGCGGCATGGGTGGAGGCTTCAAGGGCGTTGGCGGCATGGGCGGCGGCTTTAAAGGCATCGGTGGAATGGGTGGTGGCATGCGCGGTCTGGGAGATGCCGGCGGAGGCTATAGTTCAGAATTGCGAGATCGCTATAACGGCTATCAGACCAGATACGGAACCACAACCGGACGTTATATGAAAAAGCGAGTCGCAATACTTGTTGACGTATCTTTAATTCCACCAGATTCGCAAGAAGGAAATTTCTACACTTACTTTTATAAGGGAGCTAAAAAGCATTTCCAGAGAGTAAATCAAGATATTGCTGAATCCGAATTCTTTTCATCAACTGGCGAAATTCATTTTTTGCGCAAAGTTAAACGTGGCAATACCGAGGCGGTTCTGAGCTGGACAAAGCCAGAAGGGCAGGACGAAAGAAACTACAGCTTCAAAATAAAAGAAGGAAGCAAAACTCTCCTTGCCGGTGCTCTGGATACAAGTATTCCAGGAAGCAGCCGGGACGCATGCCGCTTCAGCGGTCCTTATCTTGCCTCATTTGACGGCACCACCCGAATCCAGGCTGATTTGAGATTTCAGACCAGTGTACGTGACGAATTCAGCAGCTACAGCGGCACCTACGACCGAATTTATTATTACGACAGGCAAGCAAGAAAAATGAAGTCACTGCTCAAATACTGGGGTTGCTCTTATCCCCGCTTTGCCGATCTGAAAAAGAATGGACAGACTCAAATTGTCGCAGAAAATTACCAGTTAGAACACGAATGCTGGACCAAAAAGGAAGACATTCAGCGGGGTGCCAGAAGCGGTGGACCTTTGCAGATCTGGCAATTCACTCCAGACAATAAGTTGAAAGATGTTACACGCAGTTTTCCTGGCGAGATCCGCAAACATGCTGACGCGTCGTTCAGAGATTTCATGAAAAGCAAATCAAACGACAATAATCTTATCGCTTATGCCGCCGACCTTTGCATGCTGGGTCAGAGAAAGAAAGCCATAGATGAGCTGAAGCGCCTTCAAACTCCAGCAATTGAGCTCAATTACGAGCATATCCTCAGGCAACTGGAAAAACACGGTTATCTAAAACGCAAAAATAACTGAGCTTTCTCAATTACCTTTGTCTTTTTTGCGCTTTTTTACCTGGCTACTTCTTGCCTGCTCCAGTTCTTTTACTTCGCAAGCAGCCTGGTTTTCCGCGCCGGGAAAAAGCAAGAGCTGGGCGCTATCTGTGGGGTCGCCTGCCGGGCCCGCGCCTGTTTCATTCTCTTCTTTGAAAATTACCAGACAGTTGTCATCTTCTTCAAGCAAGACATTGTTTTGAAATTCCAGATCAATTTCGCCATGCCTTTTTTGCTTCTGCTCATTTTGCTTTTGCTCGGGCTCGCTTGCGCCCATACGATCACTAATGAGCGCAATCACATTGTCTTTTTTGACTGCATGCCGGTCTTCACTGTTCTTAAGCAGATTTTGCAGAAAGCCTGCTGATTTAACAAGAGCCTGCAAAAGCTGATCAGGATCGCTTGTTGCTTTGCCGGCGTCATCAAGAAAGAATGCGAGCGCATCTTCCAGACTCAGCTCATTTCGCCTGACTAAAAGCTGGCAGCGCTCGTTCAGCCAGGTGAAGTCTCCCTGCAATGGAAATGGCAGAGCTGACTCGCCTGGATGCAAGTTTAGTGTGTCGGGACCAAGCACAAGCCCTTCTGCCAGGCACCAGTAACGAAGCTGCTTAACAAGTTCGCTAATCGGAGCCTGTCGGCTCAGGAAAATGTAAAGGTACCAGTGCTCGTCTATCTGGTAATGCCTGGGATATGCCGCAAGTTTTGCCAGGCTCTGCCTGATCTCAGTTACAGAAGCTGCGTTGTGGTAAGGACTCTGTGCTGGTATATGCAATACTAAAAAAGCCGATTGATTTTCGCAGCGGAAACCACGCTGAAGTTTGGCTTTTGGCTGGAGAGCATCAAGAATCTCCTGGTCGCTTAAATTATGAAAGCGGCTGACTTCGATCCAGTTTTTGGCGCCCTGCCTCTTAATCACACTTGAAAACCGGCAGGGAAAGAGCTTGAGGAAAGCTTTGCTGAGTTCTGCAAAACTCAGGCCGGCGCTGCGGTCCAGAACCGGCCAGAAGCTGCTTAATGCAGGTTTGTTTATGAATGAGTCTGTAATTGGCCTGCCCTCGCAAATATTGAGATTCGTTTATTGAGATTCGTTGCACCACAGGTGGTGCGATCATATTCCCTCTCAATCCTAAGCCCTGCTAAGAGAATGATCAAGTTCTTCTTGGCACGCTCAGCCTCCTCCCGCCCGGCAAGCACTTGCCAGGGTAGAGCAAAAGACATGCAATACCGTACGGCAAGCAAGGCACATGCATATACAGGAGGCTGCTATTTCGATCAAAAGGCAAAACTATTGAAAATCGTCTCAGATCTTAAAATCTTCGACTCGATCAAAAGCCTGATGCAATTGCCATTCAATTACATATACAAACACTATATGTTACTTGCGGGGTTTTGCTGTTTTCATTTTTGTGATTTCTGAAATAGCGTCACAGAGTATTTCAAGCTCCGATTCAGTGTTGAAGTAGCCGAAGCTTACGCGCAGAAGTCCTGTATTTTGAGTTCCCAGGCTCTGATGGGCAAGGGCTGCGCAATGCAAACCGGCACGTACGCAAATTCCATAGTCACGGTCTAAAAGCTCGGCCATTTCAGCCGGGTCATTTCCTTTAACCCTGAAAGACAGGAGCGAGCAACGCTTTTCAGCAACGCCTGCAAAAAGCTCGAGTTCCAGCCCTTTTTCAGCCAGCGTTTTGAGATGATTGAGAAAAAGCTTGCAAAGCTTGGCTTCATGCTCTTTTATTTTTTCAAGCCCGGTTTCCTGCAAAAAATCCAGCCCGGCTGCAAGAGCTGCAACAGCCTGCACCGGCATGGTCCCTGCCTCAAGCCTATCAGGATAGAAGTCGGGCATTTCGAGCTTTTCAGATTTCGAACCAGTGCCGCCGCAAACAAGCGGCTCAAGATTCATGCTTTCATGAACATACAAAAGCCCCAGCCCTGGTATTCCCATCAGACCTTTATGAGCAGGTGCCGACCAGAAACTTATCCAGTTCGAGTTCGGTTTTTCATGAAATACTCCGGCACTCTGAGCGGCGTCTATTAAAAGCGGCAATTCATAGCGCCGGCAAAGTTCAGAAACTGCCGCAATATCAAGAATTTCGCCTGTTACGTTACTTGCCTCCAGAAAGGCGCAAAGCCGCGGGCGCCGCTTTCTAACTGTCGATTCAAGCAAATCCAGGTCGATAATGCCTGCTTCTGCATATGGCAGAGCCTGAACTTCAATTCCCTTCGTCTGCTCCAGAAGCCGGAGCGGACGCATTAGCGCATTATGTTCAAGAGCGGATACCAGAACCAGATCGCCCGGCTCAAAAGGAAAACCGCGCAAAGCCATATTGATGCTGTAAGTGCAACCTGGGGTAAAAATCAAACGCTCAGGATTTTTGAAAGCAAAAAAATCCGCCAGTTTCAGACGGCATTCAAAGAGTTCTCTTGAAGCTGAAACCGCAAGTTGATGTGCAGAGCGGCCGGCGCTTCCTCCCTGGCGTAATCTGCGATCAGCTGCACGATAAACAGAATCAGGCTTTGGATGAGAGCTGGCCGCGTTGTCAAAATAAATTATTGCTTTTGAGTCCAAAAGCTCTGTTTTATCTCCGAAAGTTCAGAAAAGGAAGCAAACGCTATGCTAGCATTTTTCTTGGACAGCCTGCAGCCAGAAGGAGTCTCAAATGCGCCAGATCCTTGAAAGCATTGCTTTTACAAGGAGAATTAAAGATTTTGGCACCCTGATTCTTTCGACTATGCTTTTGCCGGGCTGTTCTGTCCCTGAAGCCAGCTCATTAAACAGTGCCAAGCAAGAAACTGAAAAGAGCTACATACAGGACCCGACAATTGCCGCCTTGCTCAAAGATTTCGACAAAAGCGATTATTCGCTAAAAAAGCAAAAACTGATTAATTTCAGATCGCATCATAAAGCCCTCGATTCAGTCCACAAAAAATCAGCTTACATACTTGCGCGCTTGCTGAAAAAAAGTTCTTCAATGGCTGATCTCAAAGCGGCAATTCCGCTTTTTCAGGAAGCGGAGAGCCTGAAACCACTCTTTATTCGCTCTCAGTGGCAAATATCAGAATGTGCAAACAAAACAGGAGACGAAAACCTGCTGCGTTCGTGCCTGAACAAAATAATCGCAGCCTCCAGAGATCCGCAAACTAAAGCTCAGGCAAGCTACAATCTAGCTCAGAGTTATATAAGAAGCAATGAACCCGAAAAAGCAAAAGATCTGTTTTCAAAAATAATCAAGAACTTTCCGGAGTCTCAGTTTGCACTCGGTTCAATTTATTACCTGGGCCAGCTTGCTTTTTTAGAAAACGACCGTGAAACAGCACTTAAGCTCTGGCGAGATTATCTGGCAAAAAGCCCGGATGGGCGCTTTGCATATGATATTGTGAACAGCCTCAAAAAGGACTTCGCCGAAAATATTCAAAACAATGAAGACCGGTTGCTTTTTGCAGAGGTTTATTTCAGGCACGGACAGTGGGCAAATGCTCTTTCTGCCTGGAAAGAAGCCGGTGACGACAATAGCAACTGGTACAAAAAAGGGCTCTGTTTGTTGCATACAGGCAAAGCCAGCCAAGGCAAAGATTATCTTTTAGAGTCAATGAAGACTCACAGCAAGGACAGAGAAATTACTGATGCAGCCAAGCTGCTTGCTCACCGGGGAAGCCGAGCAGAGGCTATTTCGGTCTGGCAAACAGTGCTATCATGCTCGCCTGACTTTGGGGATTACGCGCTCTATAACCTGGCAATTCGAGCCCAGGATTCATCCGAGTCGCTTTCATATTTCAGCAGGCTTTTGAAAGACTATCCTGAATCTGAATTTGCGGCAGAAACAAGCTGGTGGATTATCTGGAACCGGATCAAACAGGGGGAAGAAAGCTCAGTGCTTGCTGATTTGAAAACAGCTGCCGGCAAATTTGAAAATGCACGTTCCGGACCTCGTTTCAGTTACTGGCTTGGAAAAATCGAAGAAAAGTTAAAGCACCCTGAGCAAGCTAAGAAAGCCTATGAAAATACGCTGGCGAAATTTGCAAGTCACTATTACGGATATCGTGCAAGGCAAAGACTGAACAGCATTGCCGGCAAAGCTGATCAGGGCTGGCAGCTAAGAACTCAAAAACACCTGCAAATATATAAAAAGCAGGAAAAAAGCTGGGACTGGCCGGAGCCACCACAGTTGGTATCATTTGACGAAATCGCCAAGAAAAGCGATAGCACAGTTGCGATGCTTGCCGAGCTTCATCAATGGGATGAATGCCTGGACTTGCTGCCCGAAGACCAGCTGCCCGAGCTGCGTTCATTATGTCTTGCAAAAATGAGCCTGGTTCTCGACTCAATCAATGTAATAGCAAAAGATCTACGCGGCAAACCTGATGGCCAGGCGAAGTGGAAACTTTCTTACCCATTGCTGCATGCAAAAATCATAGAAAAAGAGGCTCAGGCAAAAAGTGTAGATCCATTGCTTGCTCAGGCATTAATCCGTGAAGAATCTCGTTACAACGTGCAGGCCCTTTCAAGTTCAAATGCAATCGGCCTGATGCAGCTTCTGCCTTCAACTGCCATGGGAGTTGCAAAACGGCTTGGCGTGCCGATTAAGTCTAAAGCAGACATTCATAAACCGGAAAACAATCTCAAGCTTGGCGTCGATTATCTCTCTTACACGCTGTCCAGATTCAAAGGAAATGCAATGCTTGCTGTCGCCAGTTACAACGGCGGCCCGAACGCAGTGGCCTCCTGGACCCGCCGATTTTCAATCAGCGATCCTGACACTTTTGTAGAGAACATCCCGTATTCTGAAACACGCGAATATGTTCGCAAAGTATTCGGATCCTACTGGAATTACTCGTCCATTTACAACTGAGCCACAAGTGGCAGCAACGCAGGCTGTCAAGCAAGGGTTAGGGGCTGTGGGGCGTGGGCATATCTTGTTTGCGGCAACGAGTGTTCCTAGTTTTCATGGCAGAACCGCAAGACGAAAAGCAGAAAACCGATGAAGAAAATCAGCCTGCAGCCAAAAGCGCCGGCAACAAGCTCACGCCTGAAATAGAAGCGGCCCCTGATCCCTGGCAGGACCTTCCTGGCGAGAGCCCCTCTCAACAAGGGCTTAGCGAGCAGCCTGACGAACAATTGCGGTCAGATGCAAGTGAGACCGCATTTGACCCATGGCAGAATGCTCCTGACGACAAACCCTGGGAGACTTCTCCTGACGACAAACCCTGGGAGACTGCAGCTGACGACAAGCCCTGGGAAAGCGAAGCTGTTTATGACCCCTGGCAGTCTCTGAGCAACAATATTCAAACTATTCCCGATGAAAAGCCCTGGGAGCAAACAATAAAGGGTGCTCCTGCCGAACACCTGAGCGAAGTTGTAAATGAAAAGCCCTGGGAACAAGACAGAGAGCCCTCCAGCCAGGCAGAAAAAAGCCCTGGGCAGCCTGATTCTTTAGAAGCTATAGCTCCAAAACCGGAAGAACGTGAAAGCAAGAAGCCGCTTGCAAGTGAAATCAACCTGAAATCAAAGGTTCCCGCCCCTGCCCGCAAATATAGGAGCCCTGAAAGAGCTGGCAGCCTGAAAAAAATCGAAGCCGATAAAACAAAGCTGGCTTTATCAGCAGCCAAAGCACCAACCGATGAAGCTACGCTTCATTTGCAGCAATTGCTCGACACCGTTGGCGATGCCGGCTTAAGAGAAGCTTTCGAGCTTCCTGACGATTCAGAGTTAGAGGAAGACTTCGAATACTTGGAGAGTTCGCCTCTTAGGCTAGATGCCGAAGATTCTGCAAATTCCGAGAATTCAGAATATCCGGAAAGTTCAGAGACTACGCAAGCTTCGGAAAGTCCGAGTTCAAGTTTAATGAAAAGCCGGCTTTATCCCGAAGGGCTGCCCGAACAATCCAAAAGCCCTGAAGCATACAGCAGCGATACCGAATTCCGCTGGAAAGCACGCGAAAAATCCGGAAGCTCAACAGCAGCTCTTTCTGGGTTCCAGTCGAAAAAAGATCCTTTCCAGATATTCAGCCAGACTTTTGATGCGCACGAAACTGAGCAGGGTGCTGAAATTGCGCCCACGGATCTGGTATCGGCACTTGGCTCTGCCGGCATTGAAGAGGCGGCCGCTCAAGAAAACAAAGAGCCAGAACAAATAAGTGCCGAAACAAAATTGGAAAAGCAGGAAGCTGCACAAGTCCGTGAAGAAGCGGAAGCAGCCTCTTTTGAGAGCTTTTCAAAAAGAGCATTTGCAGCTGGACTTAGGCTTGATGAAAGGCTCAGCCCTCAAAATCTTGAGGAGCTGAGCATAATGCTTCCGGACGAGCAATCTGCATACAAAATGAGTCTCCGCGAATTCGCCAGCTCTACGGGGCTTGCCGGTGAAGACAAAATTTCGTATTACGAACTGGTCTTTCTGACATCAGACAAAAAGAATTTTGTTGAAGAAGCGCTAGAGGGTCTGAAAGACGAAGTCAGAGGCAATAACCCGGGAGCTGCAGCCAAACTTCAGGAACTGGCAGCAATAAAAATTGCCCTCGAGCTTAAGGCAGCAGAAAACATTCATGACCGTGAGGCAACGATTGAATCCCTTTGCCGCCTTGTTTTTTTAGAAAAGCATTCAAAACTTGCTGCTGTGATATTGCAGGGCGAGGAAGAAAAACAGGATAGCAAGCCTCATGAATTTTCTCTAGAAGCAAGGAAAGCAGCGGCAGATTTGAAGCTTGCGCAATATAAAGACGCAATAGAAGCCGTCGGGCTCTTTCTCAGTCGCGAGCGAAACCTGAGCGCCGAACAAAAACTTGCAAACAGAGCAGCTGCTCTTGCAAGTTTGAAAAATGCATCGGAAAAGATGCTTGAAGAGCTATTCATAGATGATTACTGGCAGCTCCATCAAAAGCTCAGTGCGCTTAATGCAATCATGAGCATCTCTGAAACATCCAGCCCCAAACTGGCAAAAGAGCAGCTAAATGCATTGAACAGCCAGCCGGAAAACAAGCTTGCCTCATCATTCCTGCTTGAGATCGACTCAAAAATCCTCGAGCTTCCCGGCGTCGGACGCCTGGCACAGGTTGAAGCAGACCTGCAGCACGGAGGCATGATCGGACTGCGGCTCTTGAAACAATGTTTACCGACCATTAATGAAGAGCTCGACAAACTGAGGCTGGAGCAAATTCTTGAAGGGCTGAAACCCGATTCAAGCTCGGCCGAGTTTCAAGAAGCAAGCAAACGGTTGAACAAAGAACTGCGGCATGGCAACGAGCTTGCAGGCCTGCATCTTAAATGGACTCGCACAGGTGAAACAGTAAGCCGCATAGGCGAGGCGATCAGAGCTCGCAATCTGAGTGATCTGGAAAGCATCAAATCCACTGCAAATTCCATCAAGACAGAAATGGACAGATTGAGCCAGCTTTCCTCATCCTGGAATGATGCCGCCAGAAATTCTCTTTTTGCCATGCTTGTTTCTGGTGCTGACATCAAGTCGCATGACTTATGGCGAAGGAAACTGAGTGCTCCGGCGCAATTCCCCGACCTGAGCATGCTTTCCCAGAAAGAAAAAAGCATCCTGCAGGAGCACGCAGCATATGCCATTAGCGAAACCCTTCAAAACGATCCTGAAAGCTACCCGCTGAAAGCGGAAGAGGCACAGTTGCTGGGCGCTGCCCTTGCCAGTGCTACACAGAAGGGCGAAAAAAATCTGCAAAAAGCAATCGAAAGCATATTTAAAGAAGCAATCAGAAACAGAAATAGAGCAGTTGCAATCAACGGCTTAATCGAAGGCGGCGCTTATGATACTCCCGACAGCTCAGTCTTTTGCGCCCTGCTTCTGGAGGCAGCCTTCGATGAAGGATTTACTTCCAGCCAGCGTCAGAAACTTGCAAGCCTGGCAAAGGAGAATGTGGAGGCAGCAATCAGGCTGCTTGCAAGCATAGCTGCCGGTGCCTTGCACGGAAAACTTGCAGACTTTGCCTGCGAGGATCTGGCAAAGGCCGCGAGTTTATCGTCAAACAGAGATGGAATATTGAACGTTCTTTTGAGCCAGTATCTGGCCAAAGGCGACAAAGAATCGCTGCTGGCATGCATCGGGGAAATAGCCGCCGCATCGGTGCCTGCAAAACAAGAAGTGATTGATACATTAAGGAACGCATTTGAACGAAGCTCGAAGCTTCCGTTTTCACAGGAATATCGCAGCGCCAGCAAAGGATTCCTTGCTCTGGCGCGCTCCTTCAAAGAAAGAGAAATTGAGGCAATTGCAAATAACCTCCGCCCGGAGATTCTTGCAATGCTGCCGGACCTGGCAGGAGCTTTCAGCTTTCAGGCCAGAAAGCACCTGCTCAATTTAGAGCACGAGATTCTGGTTAAAGGCAAAGCAGAAGATCGCCTCAGCGCCATGCAGGTAATCTCCGCAATGGCAAAATTCGCAAGCGTGCAGCTTGCACGCGATCTGGCATTTTTTGCCAGTGAAAAAGGACGCTGCCAACTCAAAAGGATCGCCATGCCTGAGGACAGCATCACTAAGCTCGCCGAGCTTTCCTCACTCGGGCTGAAAGCATTCGAACTTGCACAGGAAGAGCGTGAAAGGTTTCTGAAAAAAGATAAGAGCCAGGCAAAAGCCGGTCCCGAGTTTCAGGAAGCACTTGAAGCCCTCGATGCAAGAGCAGAGATCAGAGGCGATTCACTGCATCCGCACAGCAAAGGATACGATAGCTGCAGGCAGCTTTATGAAAGCAAACTACTAGACGGCTTTATGACTACGGCTCAAGTTGACAAGCTTCTGAGCTTGCCTCTGGAAAATCGCAAGCTTATTGAATCAATGCTGAAAGCCGGGGATCTTTCAAAAGATGCTTTTGCATTTCTGATGCAGATTGACAATGAAAAAATCGATTTGCTATTTAGTATACCTCCAAAATTGTTTGCTGAAATTCTGCTGCCGGCGCTGCTTGCAAATCTTGTTGATACAGCAATCATTGAAGAGCAGCAGCTACTGCAGCTGCCTGAAGCACAACGTCTTTCTGTTTTCGGGTTCATTGAAATAGCGCTTGCCGACAGGCGGCAATACCTCAAGAAAAAGCACTTGCTCAATTTCCTAAAACTCAGCCCGCAGGCGCAGCTTGACTTTCTAAAGACCATGCAGGCAAAGGAAGAGCTGAGTCCTTTAACAAGCGATCTGGCTGCACTTGCACTTTCAGCACCAACAAGAAATATTTCAGGCAGAACCGTAAGCGATGCAGCAACTCTTGGTGAAGCACTGCAGAAAAAGATTTTCAATGAAGATGCAGTCAGAGCATTTTCAATGCTTGATGAAACCGCCCGGGCAGGTTTTTCAGGGCTACTCAAGGCTGAAATAATAAGCAGCGACCTGGCAACAATCATATTCGAAAAACTTGCAAATGAAGAGCTGAGCTCGCAGGCGTTACGCGATCTCGGAGTTGCCAGCTTGCTTGGTTGGCTTCCGGAAGGATTACTGGCCGAACTACTAGCTAAAGACCCGGCTATTCAACAGTCTTTGTTTGAACGGCTCGCCAGCGAAGCGCCACAGGGCAAACCCGACGGTTTTTCAATACAGGACTTTCTACAACGCCTGATTTTGATTAACGACTGGCGCCTTAAAGGCCTGATAAACAAGCCGGCAATGCAGCTGTTGAGCAACCAGCATGGAAGCGATCTTCTGATTATGAATCTCTTGAAGGAGCTGGCGGAGAAACCCGAGAAACTGATTGCTCCAGAAGTAATTTTGCAGTTGATTGTAAACGCCAGAACCAACAAAATAAGCGCCGATTCGCTTGAAACATACAGGCAGCACATACTAAACGAAAGTCTCGACAATCAAACACTTCGCAAAATGCTTATGCAAAGACCCGATATCAGACAGAAAGCCGAGATTCTTCTCAGAACAGATGCAGAAAAGCTGGCCGACCTGTGCAAACACAGCAAATTTGCTGAAATAAACGCAATGGCCATGAGAACCTTTGAGATAGCTCGCACTGCCTTTCCCGATCTTTTCCCTCAAGACGGCAAGTTTGAAGAAGCCGACAGCGAGGGTTTGAGCGCAGACTGCAAAAAAGCGCTTGCCAGATTTTACGAAGGCTTCAGAAAGAAGGACTATCAAGGCGCCTGCCAGCGCTTGTTGATGCAACTGGACAAACGTGAGCTGCAAAGTCAGCTCGGAAGCAAACTCAAAATAATCTGGATCGAAAAGAGACTAAGCCTTTATGAGCTTAATGACCCGGCAGCTCTTGCGGAAATGAACTCATTCATCATGGAGCAAAACAAGGCAGTTGCCGAAGAGTCCGATTCCGACCAGGTAATGCTTGCAGTTGCAGACCCGGTCATCGACCTTGGCTATGCTTATGAGTTCAGACTACGAGACACGCGCTCAATCTGCGATGACGGCTTCTGGCGTTCTGCAAGAATACACGAGCTTTCGTTTCTTGAAAGCATACAGAACTCGGAGCCGGCAAAGGCAATTTTCGGAAAAATAGGACTGCAATTGGTCCAGGACTGGCTTGCCAAAGAAGTAGAAAGCAAAGCCAAAGCTGAAGCCGAGACCAGGCTGGTTAATGTACGCAACCTCCAGGCAAATAACTTCAGCTCCATTGCTTCAGGTTTTGCAAAGATCAAGTTTCCAAACGGTCTTTCGGCTCAAATACCGATATCACCGGAAGCATTCAGTAAACTGGAGTCCGCTTACAATCAGTTTATGATCTTGCTGAGAAATGCCTGCAACAAAAGAGGCCAAAGACGCGTATCAGCACTTAATGATCTGCTTTCCAAATTCGACAGGAACTATGCACCGATTCTTGACGAATGCGGCATAAAAGTAAAACGGACAACTCAATCATCGTATCTGATTCCGGTATATGACATAGAGCTTGCCTCAAGATACTTCCCACCTGCAAGCAGCAAAGACGTAGCCGGAATCAACTTGAATTTGCAGCAGGGACTTCGGCGTTTTCTACTCGAACACGCAAACGGCAAACAAATTTACGAAGAACTATCCAGGATAAAATACAGCGGCATCACTCCCAAATACGATCCCCACCCGCTCGGCAGACGCCCTGCTGCAATAAATCCTTCCGACCAGCGCCCGCTAAGCAACATGCAAAAAAGCGCATTTGCGCAGGCCGTGCTCAGCGACTGCTCCGGGCTTTATCAGGGTAGTTTCCAGCTTAAAGAGAGAGATTCAGTTAAAGCCTGTCTGGAAATGTCGATTTTCAAGAACGGTTATTTGCAAAACAAACTCGATGAAGCCTTCGACAGAGCCGAACAGTGGACACACCTGATGTACTACTTGAACGATCGCAGCCCGATATCAGCCGGTGGAACCACAGCAGAAGAGCTTTACGAACTCGGCGAATTCAACGACCTTCATTGTGATAGAGATACTCTTCTTATGGAGAATGACTTTGTTCAAACTCTCTTAGAATTCGGCATCAAACCGGAGCAGAGCGTATTTGAAGCAACAGGATTTTACAGGCAGGAAATCGACAACAGGTTGAGAGGCGACAGCTTCGACCTGAGCCCGCAGGGGCAATTGCTCGTTGAGGCCCTTGCGGCAATGGAGGAAGCCCAGGAACCTGCAGCACCATATAACCAGGCCCGCCCGGTCCGCTACAACGATGAAAATTACGGCTTTATTTGCCAGGAAGAACACAGAGCACTCATACAATACGAAGGACAGGCAAGGCAGCCGCTACCGGCAAATCCGCGCATAGTGACCGCTAGCGAGCTTGAAAGCAAATTCAAACCACTTCACCTTACAAACAAGATTCATTATCAGAGCCTCAACCCTAACGATTACGGTGTTTATGTTCTGACCGAAAACGAAAAAGGCGAGAAATTCTTGCACCTGGACTGGCGCCTCAGGCAGGTTGCCGAGCAATTCGTCGAGCCCATAAAAGCCGATACGAATTCAAAGAGAGCAAACAGGCAGCTTAGTTTTGCCAGCGAAAATTTCGTAACTTCGGCACGACGTTTGTTTGACACTTTTATGGAGTATGCAATCTTTGTCGACGGCCAGGGCACCACGCTTCAAAGCAAACAGGAAGTTGTAGGCAGGGGTGAAGATGCAGATATAAGACTTGCAACCGACAACTCGACAATAAGCAAAAGACATCTGCAGCTTTTGCTTACCGGAAAAGGAGTCATGATTCAAGATCTGAATTCCACAAACGGCACTTTTGTCAACTGGAGACGGATTCGCCCCTACGAAACTGTCGGCCTGCATACTCATGACAAAGTAAATCTGGGATCAGTAAACGGCCCGGAGCTCAATCTTTTTTGCAAACCGCGAGAAAGCAGCACTGCCAGAAACTACAAAGTCATGATCGGTTCCAAGACCCTGACACCAGACAGGGCACTGACACTGGGCAGCTTACCTTCCGCCGATGTTTTTGTGTCCAACCCTACAGTTAGCCGCATTCAGGCGAGTTTTAAGATGACCAGCGACGGGCGAGTTACTATAAAAGACGGAATTGCTCAGATACCGTCTGCAAGCGGTCTTGTAATTAACGGCAAAGAAGTAATACCGGGCTCGGAAATCGAACTCGGACCAAATGATCGTGTTTTTACACGAACAGGTGTGGAGCTTCCTGTTAGCTTCCTCGAGAAAAGCAAATTAATAACAGATCTTAATTCTGCAAGCATCAAGGCAAGATTCGAAATCAAATACAGTTCTTTAAAGAACATGAGTGCGGGCGTTGACGCCCAGCACGGAGTATACGCTCTCAATCTTCAGGAAAGGATAGCCGCGAAAAGACCAGGCAGAAGCCTGGACAGCAAACAAAAGCCTAAGGCTGTCCAGGAATATTACTTAAGCACAAGCGATCTACGCGCAGTCGATCTTCAGCGCCTGCGCCGCAGCAAGCAGCAGGCCGCCGGCAGCAAATTGCTCACTGCCAGGGGAGTTCTAACAGATGCAGCCTTGAAGCAAAGCAACGATTATGCACAAGGAAACTGTATCGAAGATAGACTCGAAGACGGATGGTCGAGTGCCGGCCGCTTCATCAGCTTTGACAGGAACGGAACTTTCAATTCACCGGGGCGCATTGCGCTTACAGTGAATCGGGCTCAGGATCACGTTCTCAGGGGGGTGATCGATGATTGCAAGCGCCGTTTCACAAGCCTGCATGCCGAACCCCGCGCCGAGGCACTCACAGAATACGTACGCGAACTTCTCAATCCTAAAGACATGACTCCGGACCAGCTCGACCAGTGGTATGACCAGTTTTGCTACGATAACGAAGGCAAAAGAATATTGCTCGGTGAATTTATCAAAGAGGGAAAAGGAATCGCAAGCCAGCAAGCAGCTCTTCTCAAAGTACTTGCCGACGAATTTCCAGACATGAAGTGCAAGCTGCTTAGAGGCATGGACGGCACCCACAGCTGGACAACATTTTCTTTTGAAAATGTTGAGATCATCCACGACCCGCGCGGACGCTTTATAAGTGCCGTGGCCGGAACCGAAGGAGCGCTGCCTAAAGCCAGGTTCTGGCAAGCTGATTCAAACACCAGCCCACAGAGAAAAGTAGAAATCAAAGCTGGTGACCGGGTTTCTTATGACGGCAGCAGCCTCTGGAGAGTAGTAAGAATTGAAAACGATGAAATCGTGATTGTCGCAAATGGAGTTCGTTATATAACAAGTGCGGCACTCTGGCTTGCAAACCCGGACCGAGCTCTTAGAATCGGCGAAAAATACAACACACCCAGACCAGACGGAATGATGGATAGAGGGCGCAGCGGTTGGACCCTGCAATCTATCAGCAAAGATGGAAAGCTGCGTTTGATCAAAGCTGCACTGATACAGGTCCGGGTTCATAGAGATAAAGTCAGGCCCAGACCAGCAAAAAAATAAGCAAAGTCTATCAATCAGGTTTCGCCGAGAGCCGGTTCGTCACGATCGGATTTTTCAGGTGGTAGAGGATCCAGTCCGAAAAATGCACGCCAGAAACTGCCAGCACCTTGCGGTGCGGCCTGGGCTTTTCGCAGGCTGCTCGCCTGAGTCTGAACCTGTTTTTGAACCTGCTGGACTTTGGCTGGAGCCGGGCTCTCACTCATTTCGTGCGGCTTACGTGCGGTTTGCAACGAATAACCGCAGGTAGGGCAGATTGCTTTGGCAACTGTCAGTCTGAATTTGCAGCGTGGGCATAATTGTTGTTGCATACTAAAGAGATCCCGCTAACTAACTAAGGTTGTAAAGCTTAGTCGTATAAATACAATTCCACTAAGCTATTCATTCCCAATTCTGGCATATAAATGTTAGCCTCATGTTAACTTCATAGCAAATCATGACAAGTTCTGGCACGGAAAAATCAAGGTCAAGATTGATCCTGACATTTCAGTCGGTTTTCCAGGTTCTTTCTGCTGACAAGCTCCTGAAAACTAAAGTCAAATGCAGGACAGTGCCGACGCCATCTGGCTTGTCAAGCTCAATTTGCGGAATTTCTCTAGAGCTGCTTGAACACGGCCAGGAAAAAGACGCTCTCGATTGTCTTCAGAGCTCGAACTTGAAGCCTGAAGGTGTATATAAGATATAAGTCATAAGACATAAGACAGCAGGACCAGGTCAGCTCTTAATGCCAGACATTCTTTAGTCGCGAATTTAGAGCAAAGTCAGCGCACTTGCATTGAGCTGCATCTGCGGATTTGCCTGATTCGGATCGACCACGTTCATTCGCCCACGGGCCCTCAGCCTGACTCTTGTATGCACCAGTTTGTTCCGCCCGTCGATAATTCCATCATTCTGAGCATCCCAGTAACTCTTCAGCTTGCGGTCTATTTTTTCCTGCTCGCCTGCCTTTGTGAAATTTACAAGCGTAAATGTCCTTGAATTACCGTCCGGTCCCTCTTCTTCGATTGCCCAGATATCGCGCTTAATCTGTGGACTTTTCGGAAAAAGCACCAGTCGCCCTTCCTGAGTGTGCATCTTTCCATGCATGGCTTTTATTGAATCAAGAAGCAGAATTGGATTATTAGCCCCGTCTTGATCAAGCTCAATATGAGCTGGTTTAACAGGAAAGTTTTGCAACTTGAAACGCAGACGTATACGATCGTTTCTATATAGATCTTTGCTGAGTTTGTTATCCGGACAGACGCAAAATACAAAATTGTCTCTGTACTCAAGCACCAGAAATGCCCCGTTTTTCAGAACAGCATGAACAAGAAAGTCTGCTTCGTTTTTGTCCTGAAGTTCTGGTGGCAGCTGGCACTTTTTCTTGAATTTAGCGTCTGCCTTTATGCTTGCTTGATATTTCTTCAGTATCTTAATCGAGCCCACCTCAATGTGCGGTTGCGGGCTTTCGGCAAAAAATTCGCCTCTATGGAAAAGCTCGCCCTGAACAAGAAGCAGGTCGTGACGCTTCAATGTCGAAAAGAGTTCCAGCACCTCCTTCTTGTGGCTTACAAGTCCTATTTGCACGTTCTTGAAAAAGTTTTTCGGATCGCGATAAGTCAGCACAATCTGCCGGTTGTCTAAATCGGCAGCATGAACTTCGCCTTTGATACCGCCTTCTTTCAGCATCTGCTCGAGCTCATCGATTTCAACTCCAGGGGTTTCAGGCACTACACCTTTTGCCCGGCAGCTAATTAGAGACTGGCTCAAAGAAACAAGCAAAAAGACAGCAAAGAACAAAAGATATTTGATAAAGCCAGACTCAATTTTTTGCATTCAACAACTCGATGCATTTAGAGGGAAGTTTTGATAGTGGAAATGGCTTGATTTCAGAACTCTCTTCAACTGCAATGCTTTTGTTCGGCGGATCAAGCGCTGTTTTTTGCAGCCACTCACTGAGTTCCTGACCGCAGCCATCTCCTTCAGGCTGGGCTTCCTGCTCCACGCATGGATCACCCGGCGGGCACTTCAAGCGCACATGAATATGATCATCATGCCCTTCCCAGGGGCGCAGACGCCGCAACCAGACTGTATCAGAGCCATCCTCTTTCTTGCAGCTGCATAGGTATTTTTTGATTGCAGGACTTACAAATATGCGTGTAACATGGTCATCTTGAGCTGCGCATTTTACAAAGTTAGCATGTTTTTGAGTCCAGACATTGCTATCGAGCTCGGCGGAGTCCTTTTTCAGAACAGAATATGCATCCATCTTCTCCCGCTCTTCATAACTGAGTCTATGAGCAGGCGCTTCCTTGAGCCAGATATCCACATCTGTACCTCGCTGGTGACTTGCATGATCAGAAGGCATCGGCCCGCCGCGCGGCATGCTGAGATCGCCTATCAAAAGCCCGTTCCAACCGCCCTTTTGAGCACGGAGCCCAAGGTTCTCGATATAGGCAATCATAGACGGATGCCCCCAGTAACGATTGCGAGAGGGTTTCATTACTTGATAGAAAGCACTATCTTCCTTAAGCCTTACTGCTCCCGCAAGACAGCCGCAGTTTGCCTCTCCAATTGACGCTGCAGGCCCGGTAAGCGGCTCCTTTACTTTGGAAAAAAGCTCCCGGGCATCTGCTTCTTTCTCGTCTTTTTCTTCTGCTTGCTTTACAGCATTTGCAGGAGTGCCTGAATTTTGCTCAGCTGCTTTTTCTTTGCTTTCTTCGGAAACACCAGCCGCTATTGCCACCTGCCTGCAAGCAAATAGAAAAAACAGGCATATAAAAAAAGCAAGCAGCTTTGACATTTGCCCCACCTCATTCATAAACGAATCAATTCTTGCATCAAATTACCGCTAAAGCCTGCTCGAATATGAGAAGCCCCTGTTCAAGCTCTTCTTTGCTTACGTTCAACGGCGGCAGGAATCTGATCACATGATCAAAAGATCCACAATCCAACAGAAGCAGCTGCCGTTTTTTGCATTCCTCTACTAAATCAGCCACGCGCTTGCTGTCCGGCTCGCCATTTTCATCAACAAACTCGACTCCAATCATCAAACCAAGACCACGCACATCACCTATAAACTTGAACTTACCGGTCAGAGCCTTAAGCCGCTCGAACAAAAGCCCCCCCATTGTTCGTGCATTTTCGATCAAGTTTTCTTCTTGAATAACATTGATACTTGCAAGCGCAGCAGCACAGGCCACCGGGTTACCACCATAGGTAGTACCATGCTTACCGGGTGACCATTTTTTCATATGCTCATGCCTGGCAATAACACCAGCCATCGGGAAGCCTGATGCAATGCCTTTTGCCACCACCATCAGATCTGGAACCACGCCCCAGTGGTCAACACAGAACCATTCGCCCGTGCGCCCGAAGCCTGTTTGCACCTCATCTACAATCAAAAGTATGCCGTGACGATCACAAATTTCGCGCAATCGCTTCATATATGAAGGTCCTTTGCCCTGGTATCCGGACGCCGGCACTAAATAACCGCCTTCGCCCTGTTGCGGCTCAATGATCACAGCAGCAACACTTTCAGGCTGCACAAAATATTTGAATACGTTTTCGACAAGCTCGAAACACTCCATTTCGCATGATTCCGGTCTTTTGCCCACCGGACATCTGAAACAGTTAGGAAAAGATACATGGTTGACCCCACCTGGAAGCGGCTCATAACCGTCGCGATATTTTGCTTTGGAACTGGTGAGCGCCGTAGCAAGCAGGGTACGTCCGTGAAAAGCCCCGGTGAAAGCAATCACACCGGTACGCTTGCTTACATATCTGGCCATTTTGATTGCAGCATCAATTGCCTCGCCGCCGCTATTGTTCAAAAACACCGTGTCCAGATCTCCGGGAGCTATGGACGCAAGTTTTTCTCCAAGCTGGATTATGGGTTCGTGGGTGGTTACCATAGAGCAATGAATTAGCCTCTCTATTTGCGCTTTTGCAGCCGCGACTACTTTCGGATGGCAGTGTCCGACGTTATTGACGGCAATTCCCGATGTGAAATCCAGATAGCGGGTTCCATTTACATCCCAGAGATAAGTGCCCTTGCCGTGACTTGCCACGATGTCAAATGCCCTGGCATTCGTAGATGAGACATGGCGAGCCGAGCGCTCAAGCAGGTCGATATTCTTGTCGTCTTTAACTGCACCCACAAATTAGCTCCTTAAATTCGAAGAACAGCATCAAGAATACTATCTCGTCGTCTCATCTTCCACATGCTCAAAAACTAACAGAAGGAAAACTTGCTTTGACCCAATATTGACCAACAAATATTGGATTATTTCAGTATTAGAGCAGGAAAGGCGCCGGAACCTATTTCTGGCAGGACATAACATGCACGACGACTTAATCAAAGAACTAGAAGAAAAACTCTCTTCATACGAGAGGTGGCTGGACGCCGAAGAGCTATCGGCCCAGACAAGAAGAGCCTACAATAGCAGAATCAAGGGATTCAAGTCATTTCTTGCTGAATGCCCGAGGTCTGAACACATAGACAGAGCCAGAGCTTTAAGAGAAATTGCCCAGAACTTTCACGCTCATCTTTTGAGCAGCAAGCAGGCAAAAGCCAGCTCGGTCAATGCTTCCATTACGGCAGTTTACAGCTATTACTCTTTTCTGGGTGAGAAAGTGCCGCCGGTTAATAGAGACTGGGTTCAAAAGAATGAGCCAAGAATACTGACAAGCGAAGAACAGGACAGGCTGCTTCTGGCAATGGCTTGCCACAACTCAGTCAGAGACCGCGCACTTGTTACTCTGCTTCTTTTCACCGGCATCAGAATCGGCGAATGCAGGGAGCTCAAAGTTGAGGACGTCGAAATGTCAGCCCATCAGGGACGCATAGCGGTAGTTTCCAGGAACAAACGCCGCAGCATCCCTCTCAATCAAATTAGCAGGCAGACGCTTTTGCAATGGTTGATCGAAAGAAGCAAGAAATTCAACCTGGAAGACAGCCAGCCGCTTTTCCCGAATAAGAGCGGTGAATTCATGACCAGAGCTGCAATCGACGAAATCGTTCGTAAGGCAGGCCGCTCAGCCGGTCTGAACATATGCGCCCAGGTTCTCAGGAATACTTTTTTAAGCACATTGCTTAACCGTGGCAGCTCGGTAAAATTTGTGGCCGAACTCGGTGGCCAGGCTAAACTCGAACATGTTCGTCGTTTCCGCAAAGAAAAAACCGAGCATTACACAAGCGAAACTTCGCTTGAAAGTGTTTTTGAAAACAGCTGGTCAGCTCTCGAGAATATCAGTTTGAGCCATTATAGCTAGCTCTTTTGCAGCATGGCATTTCTCAGTTGCCAGCGCTCTCTCAATAAATAAAGAACTAGATTGTTCGGTAGTATTTGAGGGTTTGCCCTTTTGAATGCTTTGCGATCAAACTCAAAGATTTCACAGGCAAAGCTGACAATAGCTCCGCTTCGCGAAATTCCAGCCACACAATTTACATAGAGTGTTTCATTTTCAGGCCGATGCTGGCATCGCTCAAGAAAATCGATAATTTTGTCTGCGTCATCTTCGTTGAAACGACTCAAGCGCCTGCCCAGTTGTTCTTCCAGCATGGGAAGCAATAGCAGGTGCTCGGGCCTGATATCCTCGAAATACATCGAAAGCCAGCGATCTGAGTTTTGTGGCCAATCTATGTCCGCAGCACTTTTGCGCATGTCTTCAGGCAAAATACTGATAAAACTGTGCTTGTGAAGCAGCTCAGTTTTACTGCGTAAAATATCCTTTATACCTTCGGCGCTCAGGGCTTTTGCTGAACACAACATAGGCTGAAACCTCTCTGTCTCTTAAAAATGCCCGCCAGCTATGCAGATAATGCATAATTTGCCTTAATTCTACAGCCTGCAAATTAAAGCTTAGAAGCTTGCACAGGTCTTGCTAGGATTTAAGCGCGTACGGGCGTATTGATACGGGCCTGGCAGCCGCGCCTGCTCAGAATCATCTTGACTGCAAAAACTCCTGATCCCTAAAGTGACAGTGTTCAGCTAAACTGCCCGAACCGTTTTCAGGAGACTTAAAAGAAAAAACAGGCAGGTGCTTTAACAGTTTTCGAACAGGCTCAAGAATGAGCCTGTTCTTGTATGGAATCTGATTTCGTCAACGAGAAACAAGGAGAAAAGCATGTTGTTTGCCTCAATGGCCGAAGATCTGCGCCTCAAAAACCTGAGCGAACGTGAACGCGGCTGGCTGCGGCAGGACATCGGGGAAATCGCCCGCCTGATGCAGCAGCTGGCAGTCGAAGAAGAGGCGGATTACAACTGCAGTTACACTATTGAGCGGCAGATTGCCTGGCTGAAGCGCAATTTCAACGACGCATGGCATTACTTCCAGGTGATCCGGGTCGGCTCGCAGCTGGTCGCCTGCGCGGGGTTGGCTCGCTCGCGGGTAGCCGGCATAGACGGGCACCTGCACAGTGTTTATGTCGAGCCCGCGTTCCGCGGTTACGGCTTCGGCCGTCGGGTTTGCCAGGGCGTGATTTTGCAGGCTCGCAATCTCAAAATGACAAGCCTGGAAATGCCCAGAAGCGCGAACCCGCTTGCAGTCCGACTTTACGAATCGCTTGGTTTCGAGAGCTTCGAATACCAGGGCGATGCCCACATGGCGCTCTTGCTAATCTAAATGCTTGTCAGTCAGGAAAATCCGGCAAGGACGCCGGATTTTCCTGCTTTTAGCTATGCTACTATGTGTTTTAGTATTATTTTTCCCTTTTTAGCAAGTCTGTAATTTGCGATATCATTTGCTTTGATGAATAACTCAATTCCACTTTGTCTGCTGAGATTATCGTGCAGGGCAAGTAACAGCTGGCTCTCATTCAGGACTGTCAACAAAGATCTCTTTCTCATAAATCCTTCCGGTTATTTCATCGAGTTAGCAGATGGTTCGCTCAATAGAATCAGCCCAAGGCTAACATTTCCGGAGAAGGGAGCATATCCGGTCGTTCCCCTTGAGCAGGTGGTCACAAGCAAGAAATACGGTATAGACGCACAGTTCCTGTCCGTGCCCCTGGTAGTGGGTACCGAGCTGACACCAAAAGAGCTTGACATTGAGATGCTTTCTATCGATCCCCTTGCCGGCACAGAGTTTGCAGAACTGCCCGATCTGGCCGAACGCTACATTCTTGTGCGGGCAATTGAAAATGGACTGTTAACCAGAAGCGATTTAAGCATGTTTTGGAAAGTGCGTGAACGTTTCAAAACAGTAGGCTCTTCCCTTATGTATGGTGGTTTTTGCCAGTGGGAAGTGTTTCTTGGCTATTGCCTGGACACCCGTCCGGCCTCTCGGTACGACCCTCCGCAATTGAGAGCAATAATCGACAACCGCGAATGGGAACTGACAGGCGAGATTATGCACTTTATGGGCAAAATAAGCCGAACCCAGCTGGAACATGTAATCAGAATAAAGCGAGAGGGCGCAAAGACACTTCCAGAAATCCTCGTTTCAACCGCAGTTTGCAAAGAAGAAGATATTGCCACTTGTCGCCAGATTCAGGACGAGCTTCAAGCTATTGATGGTGAGGTGGCTCTGATCGGCAAATTACTTCTAAAAGAAGCGCTTATTACAGAGGATGAGCTGCAAGCTGCATTGCGTACACAAGAAACCAGCACAGGAGACAAGCGCCGGCTTCTTGGCGAAATCCTGGTCGAAAAAGGCATATGCCGAGCCTCCGAACTAGAGCAAATGCTTGAGTTACAAAGGATGGCTAGATACATCTATTGTACGGGTACAGATAGTATAGAATCGATTCTGGTCAAAGTCGCAAAAGTGCCTGCAGCCAGGATGGCCGAAGCAAAGGAAATGCAATCTTTATCCAGGCTACGCTTCGGCGAAATACTCGTCAAACTAGGAGTATGCACCCCTGACGACCTTAGTACTGCCTTAGAAATTCAGGCAGCATGGCGCCAGAACTCGCAAGATTCCGCAGACAGGCTAGGTGAAGTACTTTTGAAACAGGGCATCATCAAAGAAGAAAAGCTCGAAAAGTCGCTTCTGGAGAGCCTGCAGGAAGAAAAACCGCTTGGACGTATTCTGGTAGAGCGAAATATTTGCACGCCGGAGCAGATTATTTCAGTCCTCATTCAAAGAAACATGACCCGTCGCAAGCGCTACATAGAATTTGGCAAATCATTTCAAAGCACCAACTAAAATCCAACTCAAAGCTAAGAAAACTACCCACTTTTCTTGCTTCTCGTCAAATTGGAAAGGCTTGTTAAGTGTGGCAAGTTCTTGCCGTCGGGGAATGAGAAAAGTAAGTTCTTGGATTGGATTTTCCGCAATGCATAAGTCACGTACAAGACCGCCAAATATGGAGGATTTGAAAGACTGCCTCGACAATGCCCGAGAAAACATCGGGCAGCCGGAAATGTATTCCTGGAAAAAAGAAAACAGGCCCAATTATTTGCTCACAGTAACAAATGGCGGGGGGCCGGCTCCGCCTACCTGGATTTTACATGTCGGTGATGGGGACGCAGCCGCAGTTGTCTGGATTGCAATGTCCAATCAGCCCGAAGAGATTCTTGCCAAAATAAAAGAGACTCTCAAAGAGTCCGGCTCGGACACGCTCTCAAAGTCAGCCGATCTCCTGGCTACAGCCAATAGCAATGGGGGAAAAGCTGTCCTTGAAAGAGGAGATATTTTTGCGGACAACTACGAAATAATTTCCAAACTGGGCCAGGGTGGCATGGGCATTGTGTACAAGACCCGGCAAGTTGACAGCGGACAGATCGTCGCTCTAAAAGTCTTGCATCCGCATCTCTTATCAAACCAAACTTCAAGAGCTCGATTTGAACAAGAAGCACGCAAAAGCAACCTTTCACACCCCAATTTGATTCGCATTCTAAAATTTGGCTTTTCTGCCGAGCAACAACCATACATAGCCATGGAGTTCTTGAATGGCTGTCCGCTTAGGGAACTTTTTGCAAATGGAACTCTGGAATTGCCGATATTCAAAGAAGTTTTTATGCAAGTATGCGAAGGTCTGGCTTACGCTCACAACAAGGGAGTAGTTCATCGCGATATTAAACCATGCAACATTATGATCTGCTCAAATGACAGCGATGGTGGGTTGCCGCTTGCACAGCAGATTCTTCATAAACTCAGCATTCCCATAGTTAAAATAGTTGATTTTGGTATTGCCAAGTCGAATATTGTAGGCAGCAGTTCAAAATTGACACCAACCGGAGATGTTCTTGGAAGTCCTCATTATATGAGCCCGGAACAATGCACAGGCGGTCTTGCAGATCCGCGCTCCGATATTTATTCGCTTGGGATCGTTATGTATGAAGCAGCTACGGGCTCGACGCCTTTCCAGGATCCAAATCCAATTAAACTGATTCTAAGTCAGATTTCGGGGGAAGCACCTGGTTTTTCCGACTATTTACACGAAGGCAGCTATTCGCTCGAACTGGAAAAAATCGTAATGAAGGCGCTTGAAAAAGATCCTGCGCGTCGCTATCAAACGGCCGATGAGCTGTATAAAAAACTGGAGGAATTAGCCGTTGAAGGAGAGGCAACAACCCTATCTGCCGAATTAATAGCTCCAACCGATATCAGCAAGGAGGAAGAAGAAGAAGAAGAACTCCAGGGGTTCAAGCAAGAGGCCGGATACGACGAGTCTACAAGCAAAAAAAACGGGAAGAAGAAGGTGACGCTTCGCTTCTGCAAATTCACCGAAACTGCCGAAAAAGACTTGATTTTACGCGCATTGCAGTTGTCCAGGCATATGCTGAAGAAAGGTGCGGATCTTTCGGTTTATCTTGACTTTGAAGCTTCGCATTTAGCACAAAGCTCTGACTCAATGGCTCCAGAGTTTCATGTTGATTTCAACAATACTGAAAAGATAAAGAGCATACAGATTGCATTTCAGAAAATTATAAAAGCAGGAGGCACTGTTAAAGTCTCCGAATACTGGTTGCGCTATTATGGCATTCATCAGGATGGACAGGGCTCCTTAGTCTCCGGCATCAAGATTATGAGCGACAGTGAACTATCCGATTACCTGCTGCAGCGCACTTCAAGCATTATCAATTACACATAGATATGAGCAAGCGCCAGCTGCCAGCAAGAAAAAACGAATTCATAAGAGTTACTTTACCGGCTCTGGCAACCCTCTTTTTCCTTGCTGCACTCCAGACATTGCTTCTCAGTTACTCGATATGCAGCGGTCTTGCCGGGGATTTTCTTCTTTCAGGAGCATTCGGTCTTTTTGCTCTGGTTTTTCTATGGGCAACCGGTCCTCTTTATGTTGCCCTGCCATTGAACATTTATTTTCACAGCAAGTACTGCAAAGACAGCAACTACGCAAGAGTTGACCTGGTTCACCGGCGTGCAATCAGGCTTCTGAAAAAGCTGCCCTTCAGAAACCATACTTCGATGGCAGTAACAATTTCAAACCTGGGAATTCTCAGACTCTGCCAGGCTTATTACGGCAGCGCCGAAAGTCTCTTCAACGAAGCCTGCACTTATCTCGAGAAAAGACATTCAGTCACAAGAGACCTGGTTGAAATCGTGCTCTTAAACAATCTTTCAGTTGCTTACTTAAGACAGAATCAGCTTATTGAGGCAGAACTTGTCGCAGACAAAGCTTTTCAAATAGCCCAGAGCCCCGGAATTCAGAGAAAGTACAAGAAAATAGAAGCAGCGCCACTGAGTGCTCTTGCTGCGGTGCGTTTTCGCCTGGGTGAATTTGAAAGTTCCTATGAGCTTGGCAAACAGTCACTTGAAATTTTCGAAAACGCCCCCGTACCGAGCGGATACAGCGAAGAATCGTTCTTGCAGTCCAAAATCTTCTGCTACCTGGGTCTGACACTCACAAGCTTGAAACTTGGCAAAAAAGATAGTCTTTCATGGTTTGACCGGGCGATTGAACTTGCAAGACCGATTGAAGCTCAGATAAGCCCCCTGGCCCTTGAACCGCTGAATTTAGTATCCAACGAGCTGTTGAACAACAAGCATTACAGTCAAGCAGAGGAATTGCTTGATCTGGCCTATAGAATCGGCCGTGAAAACTCATTTCATCCCGATGCAAAACAAACTCTCAACTATTACGAAAAACTGCTTTTGCTGACCAACAGACAGACAGAAGTAGAAAACATGCGAGGCTGGCTCATGCACAAAGAACCCGGGCTGGATAGCCTATCTTCAATAAGCAGTTACGAACCTGAAAAAAGCTAGTCAGGCTAGTGCTAGCAGCAGAAAATTTCTTTCGTATTATTGCCATAGATTTGCTTGCCCCAGCGTCTTGCCGGCTAATAAGCTTGAGATCATGTCTTTATAGATTATTTTTTAGCGATAGTCCCGGAAACAAAGCACTCACAAGCTAAGAGCGAATTTGACCAGAGCAGCCCTGCTGCTTCTTTCTCACACCCCAGGAATGAAAGGGATTCGATGAAACAGATCTTTTTCTGCAGCCTTGCTTTTGCGCTCTTTCTTGCCGGATGCAATTCCCGCAGGGACGAAGATGCGCGAAAGCAGGATCTGGCGCTACTCAAAAGCGCAGCCAGTGCCGAGGAACGCCTCGAGCTCTACTCCGAGGAAAGCGGCATTTTCTACCAGCGGCAGTTCAGGCAAGCAGCCTGCGACGGACCGGTGAATGTCGAACGCCTCTTCCGCAACGACAGGCTTGCCTGCTTCGTTCTCAGTCAAAGCGGCGCAGTCGAGCAGGTCGAAGTTTACGACAGCGTCGCCAAAACGAAGCTGATTTACAGTGCAAGCTACGACAGCAGGGACGGCTCGATTCTGAAAGCCCGGGCCTATGGCTCAAAAGGTGAGCTGCAGGCAAGCTATTTGCGCGCCCCCGACGGCAGCCAGACCCGGGAGCTTTACGAGCGGGGACGGCTCTTTCAGAAAGCCCAGACTTTTGCCGACGGCTGCTTCGAACTTTCAGAATTCGACGCCAGCGGCGGCTATAAGCTGCTTTTACGCGTTGACGCCAGCCTCAAAACCGAACGCAGGGAATTCGCCGATTTCGTGGTCGAAAGTAAGTGGCAGGGAGTGAACTTGCTTGGCTGGAGTCTCAAAAACAGAGACGGCGAACTGATGCACAGCGTCAGCAAATCCGGGTCCGAGCTTTTAATCGAGACGCCTGTCGACCCCGAAAACGGAACCGTTATCCTGCAACGCTGGCGCTGTTACGCCGAAGACTGGAACCGCAAGTACTACCAGCGCACAAGCAGCGAGCTCTACTCAAAACGAAACAAAAGCTCGCAGGTTTTCGTGCCCGGCCCGGACGGCGGTCTTGCCGAAATCAGGTACTACCAGGACGGCGTTTACAAGCGCTCCGACAAGCCCGAGCCGGAAAACTCCGGACCCAAAATCCCGGGAGTGGAGAGCAACTTCAACCTGGAACTCGAACTTGCGGGTTACGTCTGGAGCCAACCCGGCTGGGAAATCGAAAAACCCGGTCTTTACCAGATGGATGGCACCCCGTTTTTGCATGACCCGAGCTACGACCTGCAGGCCCTGCCTGAATTGCCGATCAAGGAAGCACGCTGATTCACAGGAGGAAGCAGGTTCAACGATTGAACCTGCTTCCTCTTTTTTTTGCATTTTCATGGGCGCCGGTCCCGTCAATACCCTATTTTCTTTGACTTTTTGCATTCCATGAGGTTTTGTTTTTGTCAATACAGCGACAAGCTCTTCGTTTTTTTTGCACTTTTTGGCACTTTTTTTGATCTTAGAGGCAGTGCAAAGCCGGACGAATTGCTTCGCCCGGCGGTCGTTCAAGATGTGTGATCAATGCCTGAATTCGTGCTGCAAGATTTGGCTGCACATACTTCCATCCGCACTGTCACAAGGACGTGCGCAGGCTTGTTGCTGGGTTGTCGAAACTCTTTTAAACGGTCTCTGCAAGCCGAAGTTCGCAGGAGCAGTCAAGTCACCGACGCCAGGTAACGATTTAAGCGTTTTTGTAAAGGCCGAGCTCGCAAATGAGCCTGTAAACTTCAGCAGGCACAAGATGCGAAAAGTCCGCGCCCTGTAAAATCAAAGAACGAATTTCAGTAGATGAAACCGAGTCTGCAAAAGCGTTGAGCCTTACAATTTCGGCCTCCGGCAGGCGTTTTCTCCAGGATGCAAGGTCAGATTTACCCCAACCTTTGCGCGGAGCGACCAAGAGCCTGGCAAGCTTGAAAAATTCAGCACGCCGGTCATATTGCTCAAAAGCCCGCAAGTTGTCCTGCCCGATCATGAAGTTTAGCCTGTATTTGCCATCCGGATAGACTTTTTTCAGCTCAGCCAGAGTATCAATGCTCCAGCTCAACCCCGGACGATCGATTTCAAGCCTTGAAACTTCAAAGGCAGCTTCGCCTGCAACCGCAGCCGAAAGCAGCTTGAAGCGCAACTCCTTTTCAAGAACTCCCTCGCTCTTGTGTGGTGGATTGCCGTTAGGCACCCAGATAATTTTTTGAAGCGGAATCTGCTTGACTGCCCGCCTGGCTACTTTCAGCTCGCCGATATGAACCGGATTGAAAGTGCCTCCGAATACTCCGATTTCAATCATGGCTTTTTCCTCGTTATGTTTTTGATTCCGGAAAAAGTTAAAAAAGAACTGGAAAAAGCAGCGGCAGTCTCAAACGAGAGCTGCCGCCACTTTCCCAGTCAGGCGCTTATGACAAAGGGCAGATGCTTCTGCCATTTTCTTGAGCTGTCACGAGAGCTGAAGCTAATCAGAATCTCGCCACTGCCGCATTCGTGCACAAGCGCCAGTGCAAGCACATAAGTTCCTCTGGGTTGACCGGGAATTTCTTGCCCGTAGCGAGGATCTTTTGCGCTTACAAAAAACGGTTCGGGCATGCTGACGCTGTCGAGGTAAGCCCCGCCGCTCAAGCAAAAGGACCGAACAAAAATCAAATTCTGGCCTGGACGCAGCCTCAATGAAGCAGGCAGCGAGTCGAGATCGACATAAACGTTGTCCAGGGCAACGTTATTGCAGTTATTCATTTTCCTCTCTTCTCCTCAATCAACTTGCCTTTTCAGGCAGTTTCTGAGGAATACCCGGAGACAAAAAAGCGTCTCCGGGTATTTTGTTGTGGCGCTTCAGCGCCGGCTTTGACTCGGCACGCGAGTCTTATGACTTACTTTCATCAGAAGCCCTGCGCACGAAGAAGGCGCAGGCGCTTACGAGCATCACGCAGCATGGTGATCTCTCCTTTCTGCTTTGAAGCAGGTTTAAATATGCAGAGATAGAGCGACACTGCTACCGGCGCCTCTGCACGGGCGGCGGCTCAGACGCTGCAGTCGGACGCAGAAGCAAGCGCGGCTTCGTTGAGAATGATCGGCTTGCAGCCGCAAGCCTTGAGCGGATTGATACCGCGGCTCACGGCACAAGTACTGCAGTAACCCTCAAGCATTGAGGGGCTGCGGCGTCCGCAGTTGGGATTCTTGCAACGGCCGCTGCCGGCAGCGACGACAGCAGTGCCGCATTGCAATTCGAGACCGGAGAGTTCGGACTTGAAAAGATTGAGCATATTGGGTTTTCTCCTTAGAGTGAAAGTGCTGCCGGAAATTCAGTTCCCGGCGGCAACGAGCTGAGCAGGCTCAGCCACGATGTTTCCGTCGACTTCACCTGCATCCGCATTAGCGGCCTCATTTGAAAGACCGAGACGGGCAGGAAAACGAAGATCAGCCGCCTGCGATTCGCAGGGTCTGGTTTTGACCAGAATCAGGTGATCGTAGGTCGTAGAAAGGCCAGCCTTCGATTCGCTCTGTGGAATGATGATGCCACCCTGGCTCAAGGAATCGGCAGGACCATCAGCACCAATTTTCTTGGGCTTCAGGAAAGCCTGCTTTTGCTTTTCATCAGAACCAAACACTGCATCGGCAAAACGCAGAAGCCGTTGATCGCCCGAGAGCCGGGTTCCCAGCGCCGTATGCAGACCAAGGCTTTCAATCACTTCGCTTGCTTTGTAGAGCTTGCCGTCGAATTCGTAAATTCGACCTTCCACAGGACCGAGAGTCGGGAAATCACTCAGCTCCAGGCTGAGGAACTCGCCCGCAACAGATACAATAACCAGCGTTTTCATGGGTTCTCCTCTGGCAAAGAGTTTTCAAAGTCCCCAGCACACAAAGTAACACCAGACCATCTGCATCTGTGCAGAGAATTCTTTCCGGGCTGGCTAAGAATTAGTTTTGGTCGGGCTGTTTTTGGCTTGTGTTTGTGGGGGGGAATAGAAACACGCAAAGGCTAGTTGATCTGCCTCCTATAAGTTCAGAAAGAAAATCTAAATTTGACACAGTCATATACATGCTCAAAAGAGAGCAGGCCCTTCAAATGGCCTGCCAGACAGGCAGTTTGACGACTTCTCCTCCCAAGATGAGTCCGTGCTCAAGTTGAAAAAGGCTCAGTAATTTGCCTAGCGCAGCTCTGCAAAAGCCCTTCCACATTTTTTCTTAAACTAAAAGCAAAAGAAAAAAGAAAGCAATCGATACCATATGCAGTATCACTTTTACCAGCGCATCATTCACTCGCGCAACAAGCCAAGAAAATCAATGCTACCGCTTTCTGGCTCAAGCTGTAAGATCAGCGCAAGAGAGCGCGGCCCCGACCGGCTAGATAAGCATAGAATAGATGAGCTATACTATGACTTTTGACTCTTTTGACGAAACTGGCCTCTGGGCGGGAGTAACAATGCAGACAATTCAGGATGAAGAAAAGGGCAAAGATGCCGAACGCGCCAAGTGGTACACGGATACCATTCAACAAAGCGAACTGGCAGACTACTCTCCTGTCAAGGGATGCATGGTGATCCGGCCTTATGGTTATGCGCTCTGGGAAAACATTCAGCGACCTCTTGATCAGATGATTAAAGATACAGGTCATCAAAATGCTTATTTCCCTCTTTTCATTCCCGAATCTTTTTTGCAGAAGGAAAAAGAGCATGTGGAGGGATTCGCGCCTGAATGTGCGGTCGTAACACACGGCGGCGGTAAAAAGCTGGAAGAGCCGCTCATAGTTCGCCCGACATCCGAAACAATCATCAACTACATGTTCGCCAAATGGGTGCAGTCATGGAGGGATTTGCCCCTGCTTATAAACCAATGGGCAAATGTGGTCCGCTGGGAGATGCGCACCAGGTTGTTTTTGAGAACAACCGAGTTTCTCTGGCAGGAAGGACATACAGCACATGCCTCCGAAACTGAAGCAGAAGACGAAGCTGCAAAAATGCTCGAAGTATACAGAGATCTTGCAGAAAACTGGCTGGCACTGCCTGTAATCACCGGGCAAAAAACAGACAATGAAAGATTCAGAGGGGCCGTTCGCACCTACTGCATCGAAGCAATGATGAGAGACGGAAAAGCGCTGCAAGCCGGCACTTCTCACTATCTTGGTCAAAATTTTGCTAAAGCGTTCAATATCCAGTTTCAAAATCAGCAGGGCGAACTTGAATACGCATACCAGACCAGCTGGGGAGTTTCGACCCGTCTTGTAGGCGCCGTAGTGATGGGTCACGGAGATGAAAAAGGGCTGGTGCTTCCTCCAAAAATCGCTCCGATTCAGGTAGTTATTGTGCCGATATACAAAAAAGAAGAAGAAAAAGCACTGGTTTTCGAGCGCTGCCGAAAAATTCAGCAAGAGCTCAAAGCAAAAATCCGGATTCATTTCGACGACCGCGATCAATACACGCCCGGATTTAAGTTCAACCACTGGGAGCAAAAAGGCGTGCCTTTGCGGCTTAACATCGGCCCCAAAGATGTGGAAAAAAATGTGGTCGAACTTGTTCGCAGAGACTCAGGCGAAAAAATACGTGATTTTTCAATGGAAAATATTACAGACAGAATCGAAGAAATGCTTGTGAACATACAACAGAGCATTTTTGCCAAAGCGCTTGAGCATAGAAAAGCCAACACGGTCACAGTTTCAACTTACGACGAATTCAAAGCGGCTCTTAAAGAAAAAAACTGTTTCATCGAGACATATTTTGCCGGAAGCAGCGATGACGAGCTGAAGATCAAAGAAGAAACCAAAGCAACCGTCCGGGCAATTCCATTTGAACAGGACGACAAACAGAGCGGCAAGTGCTTCTATACTCAAAAAGACGCAAACAAGAAAGTTGTTTTTGCAATTGCTTATTAGCGTGAGTAGGAAGCAGACTGGAAATTAGCTGAAACTAAGTATTTCAGCCGCGGTTTCAGTTCTAGCGCTTATTACTTCGCTAGCTTTGCTAAGAACTGGAATTTTAATAGCTGCTAAGAATAAGCTTCGACCCGGGGCGCTATATGCCTGCGCCCTGGCTGTAACTGCCGCACAGTGCGCCGGCCACGCCTGATTAAGTGATCTGAATCAGATCTCATTAGGCGCAAGCCGTACGAAGATATTGCTTGAGAACAGGCAACCAGAAGCGTTACTTTACAACGTCGCCGTTTCACCTCTCCCCCCAAGAACCACTCCCCAGAAACGAAGCCCTGCAGAAAGCAAAATTTTGAAAAGACCATGCAAGTTGCAGGGTTGCTTCGGTTTTGCTTTCAAATGGCTTCCAGCCGGGTGAAACGAACTTTTTCAATTCAGACGGGCAAACGCTGCAGAAACTGAACGCGACTAACAGTTTGCAAATCTCATGCCCGATAGAGGATTTTGCCATGAACTCACAAAACAGTTCTCCCTCCGGGGAAAGTTCTATTCTCAAGCTTCTCAGAACCATCGGCAATGCGCTTCTGGCGCTGGTGGTTGCTCCCTTCATGCTTCTCAACGAGTGGCGCCTTGCCCTTGACGAGACAGTTTATCAACACGGTATCGCCGGAGGCTTTCGCAAGCTCGCTGGCGGCCTGCTTTCGTTTGCAGCTGCCGGTGCCGCCGGCTACTACCTGGGCTGGACGCTTTCCTGGCCAACTGCGGTCTGGGTAGTGGCCGGTGTAATTTCGTGGTTCGCCACGCTCTGGTACCTCTTTCCGCTCTTCTATCTTTTCCCGGTTCGTCCTGCAATCAAGCTTGCAGAGCTGGGTTGGGATGCTTTCAGAAAGCTTTCCAAAAAGTACGCAGATAGAACCTTCGGCGGCATCGTCCGCGTGCTTAGCTCCGTGTTGCCCGGCTCAAGCGATGCCTGGGCAAAGGTGGAAGAGAAGAAAAACAACTGGGTTTCGAAGTCGATTCTCGGACTTGCGTACCCGATAAGCCTGGCTGCTAGCGCTTACCTGGGCTACCAGCTCTACAGCCTGATCGCCGCTTCACTCAGCTCCTTCGTGCTTGGCACCACCCTTGGTGTGGGCGCAGGGCTGCTTGCCGGTCTGCTATTAGTGGGGGCTCTCTGGCAGTGCATCGAAGAGGGCAAGTTGCCCTTTGTGGCTGTGGCACTCACGCTCAGCCTCGACCGCCTGTTCAGCCCCGAGCTGGGCGGACTCTCGACCCTGCTGCAGCTGCACGGCATTTATGCCATTGCAGTGGACATCGTAAGCGCGGTGCTATTCATCGCCTATCTTTTCCCGCTTGCACACATTGCGCTCTCGGGGGGCTTGATCAAGTGGATGATTGACCACCTGAAGCCCTTAAACACGAAGGCTTACGACGACCGGGACCGGAGCTACACGCTCTTTTTCCACAACATTTCCACCCTGGCAGCCACCGCGATTGTCGTCTGGCTTGCTTACATCTGGGCCGGCTCGATAGCACTGCCTGCCTGGGCTTCAGTGCTGGCACTTGTGATTCTGGGTCTTGCTACGTACCTGTGGGTCTACGATGTTGTAGACCACGGCGGCGGCACATTTATCACCGGCGCCGCCAGCTCGCTTTACGCAGGCTGGTGGGTGGGTAGCAACTTCAGCGCCTGGGGTCACGCAGGCGGTATCTGGATTGCAATCCCGCTCGGGATTCTAACGACGCTCTTGAGTCTCTTCCTGCTCTTCCCGCTTGCTTACCTGATTCTCAAGCCCATCTGTGTATGGCTAAAGATCAGCCTGCTCGGTAAGCCACTCTCCGACCTGCATAAGATATGTGAGCAGGGCTTCCAGAAGCTCAGCCGCGAACTCATGAAGGTCTACGACAAAAGCTACCGTGACCGCAGCGGCTATCAAATCTGGTTCCTGCATGCTGCAAACATCGCTTTTGCGGTATTTGCCGCATTGAGCCTGCCGTTTGTGGCCGCGCATTCGCCTGCTGCAATCGCCTGGGTTCTCAGCTTCACAGCAAGCCCGTTCGTGCTGGCTCTTGCATCCTACATCCTGGTCGGCCGCTTCTTGCAAAAGAGCAGTGTCGGCACGGAATTTGCAGGAGGCATCAGTTCGCTGGCACTTGCGGTCTGGTTCTCATCTGTCAGCCTTGCCGCAACGGCATCGTGGTGGTCTTCGATCATCGTCGGTGTTCTTGCGTGGGCGGCTGGTTTCGTGCTGCTCTTCCCGCTTGCGTATCTAGCAACCCGCCTACCGGCCCGCTATCTTCTTGCGAGCTGGACGAGCTTCCTGCTTGTGAAGCTCCACGACTTTGCCTGGAGCCTCTTTGCAGTGGTCTGGGACAGGCTGGTAGCGGTCTACAAGGCGCTCTACAAGCTGATTTTCCTGCCGCTCAAGAACGTGTTTGCGTCTGCCAGCCATCGGGTTTCCGAGGTTTACAGAAAGCTGCGCGATAAAATCCTGGGTAATTCCAGAAACTGAGCCCAGAAACTGAGCGACTTGAGAAAAGCAGCAACTGAAGCTTGTTGAGATCAGCAAGCCTGTTCATAAGCCGGGAGCTGGCGCGACTAAAAGCGCCAGCTCCCGCTTTCTTTCCGGCGCCGCAATCACCAGATACGGTGCCTGCTCAACGAGGTTCGGCAGCATGTCGACCATAATCAAGAAAAACAAATCGGCTCCGGCAAAAATGGAGCTGGTCCTGGGTGCCGGTGGCGTCAAAGGCTATGGGCACGTAGGTGTTTTGCGCTCAATCGAAAAGCACAAAGTTGCAATCGGTTATCTGACCGGTGTTTCAATCGGTTCGCTGATCGCAGCTTTCTATGTAAACGGCTACAGCGCAAACGATATCGAAACGATTCTGGCAGAAGAAGACTTCCTGAAAGAAGGTGCCCTTACACTGAGACGCTGGCGCAAAGCCATGACGGCGCAGGCCCTGTTTTCAGCAGGTTTCACAAATCTGCTGCCGATAGTGCAAAAGCTTGTACGCAAATACGAGCTCAGACCTGATCCGAGACTCAAAACCGTGGCATTCGACCTCAGATCCTTAAGCCCGGTTGTATCAAGCGGCAACAAATTCGAGCTGCCACGCATGCTTGCAAGCTCGATGGCGGTACCGATTGTAATGCAACCGTTAGTCGAAAAACTGAAGGGCACAGGCTCAGGTCTGCTTGTGGACGGCGCTCTTTTCCACACCCACCCTAGCCACTTTTGCAAGGGACCGGCGATTGTTTCCAAGCTCGGATTTGCCACCCGCTTGCCGTTAGAAACGCTACCTCCGGAGGAAATGCTCCTGCATTTTGCCGAGATGGCAAACTTCATGGTTTTGGACTGGCTGTTTGACGACCCAGCGAAGAAGCACATCCTGATTGAGTCAGGCATGAAAGAAGTCGCCACCCTCAGCTTCAGCAGTTCGCAAAAGACCTGCAAAAAGATGGTGGATTACGGTGAGCAAATGGCAGACCGGGCGCTGAAAAAGGCGATGGCTGCCGGACGGCTCCCACTGGTTCACTAACATCTTTGATTGATTCTCTGACAATTTTCCAGCGAAAGGAAATTTATGTACGATCGAGTCCTCACTTATCCAAGGCTGCTCAAAACAAGCATTGCGCTTGCCCAGCTCGCCCTGCTTTTTCTGAGCTACAAAATCCTGTCGGGCCAGCTCGACAGCACCCTTGCAGGCACCGCGCTTGCAGTGGGCGGCTTTTGGTTGACCCTCACGGCAGTGCGCTTGCGCGGGTTACTCGTAAGTTATTTCGACCATCTCTCGCGAATGCAGGTTGTGATTCCCAGCATCTGTGGTGTCATGCTTGCTGCACTTGCTGCCTTTTCCACAAGCGAGCTATTGCTCCAAGGCATTGCCGCAGCCGAACTTGTAGCCTGGCTGGCAGTTTACATCAAATACCGGCGCAACCGGGCTAACTTCATCAAGCAAGGTCACGGACCGCTGCCGAAAGACGCCTGGGTCAATCCGGACTGGAAGGCACTCCGGCCCGGAGATCTGATTCTCACAGGTGGAGCCATGGCCGGCAGGCTGCATGACACAGTCGGGCACGCCGAACTCGTAATCCGGGGTGAAGACGGCCAGCTCTACACTCTGAGTTCATTCATGAAGAGTGGTGCCAGAGTGCGACGCCTTGAGGCAGTCACCTCGAAGCTTGAAGCAAGCGGCATACACTACATCGGTCTGCGCCTGCGCAAGCCACTGTCCGAAGAACAGCTCGAGCAAGCTCTGCAGCTTGCTCGACACTACTGCCGGCTCAACACTGAATGGCGCGAAAAAGCCAATGCCCGCCGCCAGTACCTCATAAGCTGGCTACCGGCGCCGCGTGCATTCAAGAACTGGCTCTTTGAAAAAACTCGTGCCACAGGCTACGACTGGGCCGGGCTCTTCATCGGCACCAGGGCCAAAAACCGCTGGACCTGCATCGGTATCTGCATCCAGTGTTTGAAGCAGCTTGGTGTTGAGGTCCGCGACTACGGCACCGGCATGCTCGGGCTCGGCACCGGCTTATTAGACCCGATTCAGCCGGTACGGCTCCTGGGTGATCCTGCCTTCAGGCTGATCTCTCAGGAAGACAGGCAGCGCTCTCAAGCAACGCCTGTCTGACCCTTCGATTCAAACGATTCACACGCAAAAGCAGGCGGCATTGCACGGCAAAGTGCAGGCCGCCTGCTTTTCAAAGAACAACATGAGGTTGTTTAAGATGACAGAAAAGAAAACAACTGCCGGCAGAGGCAGTAAACGCACAAGGAGGAAAGGCAGGAAGCAAAAGCTGAGTTCAGCTTCGCTAGAAGGCATTCTTGTGCTTGATGCCGGAAGCGGAAAAGTAGTCGCAAGCAAGGATGCCGACGGACTTTTTAACCCGGCTTCCAACATCAAGGTTGCAACCGCGCTTTGCGTACTCGAAAAACACGAACCCGAGCATCTTTTCAAAACGGAGATCCGGGTAAGTGGTCAGATAAACGCAAATAAAGAGCTGCAAGGCGACCTTTATGTTAAAGGCAACTACATGCTTTTCGGCGACAGGCAGGCAAAAGAGCTGGCTAGAATCCTGAATGCCAGAGGCATCGAAAAGGTCAAAGGAAGACTCTATGTTTCAAGCGACTTTTCGATGAACCTGCACGCAACTGGAATTGAAGCTGCCAAAAGGCTGCTCTTAATTCTGGACCCCCGGTCCGGTTTGAGTTCGGCTCAAGAACTACTCGAAAACAACGAAGGCTTCACCCTGCCCTTGATCGCCACGGTCTCAATCGCCGGCGACCCGCAGATTGGCGACCCACCTGCGCAAAGCCAGCTTCTGGCCACGCATAACTCGCCGCCACTCAAAGATCTTTTGAAGATAATGCTTTGCTATTCGGACAACACGATGGCTGAGCGTTTCGGTTCAATAATAGGCGGCGCCCGCGGGCTCGAGCGCTTTCTGACAGGCAGGCTCGGGATTTCACCGCGGGAAGCGAGTCTTGCGTCCACAAGCGGCCTCGGAGTTAACAGGGTTTCGCCGCAGGCAATGCTCACAGTTCTGCAGTCGCTGAGAACAAAGCTCTCGTTCTACAACCTGAGTTTCACCGATTTGCTTGCAGTAGCAGGAGTAGATGACGGCACGCTCAAAAACAGGCTGAACGCCTTTGGGCAGCGCGGCTCCGTGGCTGCAAAAACAGGGACGCTTATTCAGACAGACAGGGGTGCAAGCGCGCTTTGCGGAGAAATCAGCACCACTGGTGATGGCAGCTTCCTTTTTGCAATCTTCCACATGGTGGGCGACGTACCATCATTCCGGAAGAAGCAGGATGAGATTGTGACCGCCTTCCAGAAGGAGCACGGCGGCGCAAAATCTTTTCCTTACACGCCGATTCTTCCGGGAATCGACAGCAAAGACTACTGGTCCTGAAGAACGCAGGTATCTGGATGGATGGCCGGCGCGGGGTAGCTCGCCGTCCACTTTCTTTCGCCCCAAAACTCAACAAAAAACACACAGGAGATCAACCCATGAATTTCATCGTCGGTGCGGCAATTGCTCTGGTTCTCACTTTCGTGATCGCTTCCTTCTTCGGTTTCGGCAAGCAAAAGGGCGGCGACCTGGGCTCGGCCGTTGGCCTGGCCTTCCGGGTCGTGGCCGAGGTCGTGCTCGTGGTTGTCTTTGCTGGCGCGCTGGTTGCCACCGCCGTGCTCAACACCACGCCTGCCTGGCAGCTCTTCGGCGGTTATGCCGCTGTTCGTGCCCTGGCGCTCATATTTGAGCTGCTCGCAAGCAAGCGCTAGCAAGCAGCTTCCTCTGACGTTTACGCAAGCCGGGACAGAAATAAATGGCGCCACTTCGGCTCTAGCTGTCCCGGCCTGTTTCGGAGACTACTCTATGAAAAGTTTCGCCCTTGCTGCGGCTCTGGTCTTTGGCTTGATTCTGGTCCCTGCCCAGAACGCCAGCGCCGGTGTCAATCTCAATCTCGGTGTTGGTGTCGGTGTCGGTTTTGCCGGCGGCGGCGTTACCCTGACGGTCGGCAGCCCGGCTTTCAACCAGCGCTATGTTCCTGTGGGGCAGGCCTGGGTCAATGAGCCGTACATCTACCGGCAAGCGGTTGTCGATCCGCTCACCGGTCGGGTTTATGTCGTCCAGCGCATCGCTTACACGCGGCGTCTGGTCGTTCTTTATTACGACCGGCTTCAGGGTGGCTACGGCTACTTCGACCGGCTCGGAAACCCGATTCCCTGGAACAACCGCTATCGGTGGTAAGCCGGCGAGCACTGACAGTGCCGACTGAGCCCTAAGTGTCCGGAGAGAGAGCTCGAAAAATTCGAGCTCTCTCTCTCTTTTTTTAAGCCGATTATTCTATTAGTTCATATAGTCTCCCGACTTTCTAACGCCAAAACTTGTCCCGGTGATTGTTATTTGGGTGCCGCCTGCAACCCTGTTCAACTCTTTGCTTTTCAACTCTTGAGACGGTCTTGAAAGATCGATAAAGCCTGCTCGCCTTTTCTTATTTTGAATCTTCTTGCCTGCTTTCATCTGCTTAGCTCCCATCTGGAATACCTTCTCGATGTTTCTAATATAAACAGGAATCATGAGGAGCCTGTGAGGAAGGCTCAGATTCTCAGCGACCCTCAAAGACAGTCTGGTAAAGCTGATTCAATGTATTTAGATCCCGTGCTGACGGTTCTGTGACACTGTTTTTCTGGTGATACATAATGTCACTGGCATTTTTGCTGTGTCCCATCAATCCAAGAGCATGACCGATCTCGTGCAAAGCAACAGTTCTCAACTCACCGGGAGCCCAGGCTTTGTTATTGATATCAACCAGGACAAAAGTGATTTTGGCATGAGTAATATCACCAGGATTTTTCGCGGTTCGCCGCCCGCTTCCTGTTGTGCTGTAGCTCACATTGGCTTCACCGGATTCACTCTTATCACGCAGGCTTGCCTTGCTTGCAGCCCAGGCAAGCACCATGTCTGCAGCTCCAGAGCCAGGCACAAATTCAAAACTGAGCTTATTCTGGCTCAATTTTGACCAGGTTTCGAAAGCCTCCCGCACGTCGCTTTCCAGTTGCTTGCCGTAACTTACAGGAGCTGCCGGCATAAAGACTTTTATCGGAAAACGCTTCCAGACGCAGGGACCAAGCGGCGTATCGACCGCAGCTAAATAGTTATCGCCAGGAGCAATCGAACTCTGAGCCGATGATGGCGGCGTACTTGCAGCCGCACCTGTTGGTATCGGTGTCGGAATGCTTGCAGTCTCAGACACTGCGTCCTGAGGCACGGAAGGAACTTTTGGCGTAATAGAGGGCACGGCCAGTGCTTGCAGACCGCTTGAAGGACGGACCGGACCGCTGAATTTGCTATCTTTATAAGCGGAACTGGCTGCAGAACCGGCGGCAGAACTTGGGTTAAGCGAGCTTACAGATGATTGCGGCTCAGGCGTGTCTTGAGTTTCAAAATCATCGCCCTCAGGCGCACTCGATTTTTCAGCAAGGGGGGCAGCTACTTTTTCTTCTGCTTTTGTTTCGGGCACGGGCGTTTCTACAAGAGCCGGCTTTGACTCAGTTTCTGTTTTGGTTTCAGGCAGAGCCGATTCTGCCAGAGACGGCTTCGATTCAGCTTCTTCTGTTTTGGTTTCAGGCAGAGCCGATTCTGCCACAGACGGCTTCGATTCAGCTTCTTCTGTTTTGGTTTCAGGCAGAGCCGATTCTGCCACAGACGGCTTCGATTCAGCTTCTTCTGTTTTGGTTTCAGGCAGTGATGATTCTGCAAGAGCTGGCTTCGACTCAGCTTCCGCCTTTGCTTCAGGCGCAGAGCCGGCAGGTTTACGTGACGGCATTGATCCGGTTGCGGCTGCTAAGTTCCCTTCTGCAGCAGCATTCTGCCCCCTTATCTGCTGGCTTATTTTTTGACCCTTCATATCCCAGTAAGAAATCCGGATGCTTTGATCGGCTGCAACTACTTTCTGAACCAGTTTGTCGGTATCAGGATCATGAAAAAAGACCTGAACTGAGCCGTTTGACCTTGCAAACACTGTGACATAGCGATTGCTCTGGCTCCGGTCCTCTTTTTCACCGGGGTCGGGCCAGATTTTGCCGCCCTTGATTTGCGCCGCATCGCAATATGACGCGCTTGCAGTAAATACAAGCGAAAAGCAGACCAGATTTGCAAGAAATTTGCTTGACATATTCATACTCATACCGTTTTGAACCTAAAGAGCTACAGTACTAAAAAAGAGCAGGCACCATATATGGTGAGCAGGCATTTTTCCGAGCTAGCGTTTACTTCTCGACAGAGCAAATTAATTCACAAAACAACCAGTAATTTATCAAAAATCAAGAATTATCGGGAAGAAGACGAAGTCAAGAAGAATTCGTAATTCAGTCTAAAAGCGAGCTAATTAGTTCAAGCCCAGATCTACAATAGTCGAATCATAACTCTTAGTTCTGGAGAACGCCAAGAATGACTACAATTCAAAAAGAGCAAATTAAGCCAACCTGGAAGCCCGAACAGTTGCATGAAATGTTCTCACACATCATGGCCAACAACTTCATGTCAGCAATGACCGTATTGGGCAAACACGGCGAAGAGCTCATGAAAGAGTACAAAACAGCAAGCCGCAAGCCGATGGTCGAATACTACAAGAGACTTGGCACCAAAACTCCGCTCGAACTGATCAGAGCCAAAGCTGAGCTCGAAGCCAATATTTTCGGCAGCATTACCGAAGTATGGGGCACTGAAAACGAAGCTCACCTCACATACATCAAGTGTGGAATGTGGGATGCTATGAAGAAGTGCGGCGGCGGCATGTGCAGCGAAACCGAAAGCAAAATGATGGAAGGTTTCGAAACATGCGTAAGAGAATTCGCCAACGAATTCGGCTACAAAGGCGAAGTCAAAATGGAAGGCGAAAAAGCCACCATCACCTTCAAGAAGTAATCGATCAAAACGATCTTCAAAGAAATCTGGAAAGCCCGGGCAATTGCCCGGGTTTTCCTCTTTCAGACCCATCAAACAATCATCAGGGCAAGCGGCCGCTCCAGCTTCCCTGAATAATTCCGGGACTATGATCGTGTGTCCAGTAGCCGCTGAAACCTTTATTGCCTTCTGCTTTTATCACAAGCTTGCCGGTTCCATATTTATCTTGCCAGGCAAGTGAGATTTCGTTTCCCGCCCGGCTTATTTCCTTGAGGCTGCCCTCTACTGTACCGCTTTTTTCACTTATTAAATAAGTGCCGGAGAATTTACCTTCTGCGTCCATGCTCAGGGTTGTGGATGTCGGGTCCGGGCTCTTAAACGCGTTGTATGAAACTGCTCCATCAAAGCTAGCGGCAGGCAAAACGACTAAAGCATATGTTTTTTCTGCTGTTTGATGCAGCGGCAACGAATTGTTTCTATTGATTTCAGAAAAGGACAGAACAAAAAGACAGGTCAGCGCATAAACAAGCACTACCAGAGCAGCAAATACCAGTTTCCGCCCCGAAGATTCCCTGGTCTTCGACAGCGGCGGCTCCAGAACCTGCATGCGGCCGGGCTTCAAATAATTTTCTAATACTTCCTTCAATTCTTTCGAGCTAGCGTACCTGAGCGCCGGCTCAGGCTCCACAGCTTTTCTAATAATCTCTTTGAGCCTGCCGTCAACTGTGCCCCATTCAGGTGAATATGCCAGCCATTTGGACAGATCCAGACAGAGATCAGGATTCTGTACAGCCGAATGGCTCTTGTTTGAGAGCATTTCATATAGAATCACGCCAAGGGCATAAACATAAGAGCTTGCCGGATCCGTGATTTCGCCCCTTCTTGTTTCGGGAGCTCTATACACAGAGTCAAGCTTTGCCTGCTTGCTCTTATCTAAAAATACCTGATCCCCGATTATTGAAATTGATTCCGGGGTCAGACTTCCAGAAAATCCACTATATGCACCGAGCTCAGCGAATTCACCAAAATCACCGATAAGACCGCTGACTTTGATAATCAGCTCTATCGCTTCCTCTCTGCAAAAAGGTCCGCTCTTTCTTTCTATGAGCCCAGAAAGCAAGCTAGATGGATTGAGCTCAGCACAAATTTGAGCTTGCTTGCCGATAGTATCTGTTTCAGCAGAGGCTCCCCCAACTTTCAGGAGAAGTTCCCTCAATTCCTCTGCTTCCTGAGCCTCTACAAAATGAAGTTTAAGCTTTTCCTTTTCTTTCAAGTCTTCAGACGGCATTAAAATGTCCTCTGGGTTCAGGGCTGGCAATTTTTGTGCGGGTCCGGTCCACAAGATCTAAATCGATCATACCCGGATGCATGAATTGCAAGCTCCCAGGCTGGCCTGCGTTTTTCAGGTTTTTTTTGAACGATAAGTTATAATCTAGCCGGTGTCTCTTGACTGATGCCTACGGGCAAATGTGACCGGTCATTGGGTATATATTCAAAGTCGAGCACTCCGGTTTTAAGCTATGGGTCATGGCCAGCCTCCGCCAATTGAAAGCGCAAACAATCCGCCCGAGAAGTCCGAGGACAAGTTAGCCCGTAAAGCAAACGACAACCTCCAGGGCGACGTCTCTAAACAAGGCTTTGAAGGACTCAATACGCAGGTAAATCAGCAGAACCTTCAAGAAAAAGTTGATCGCAAGCTCACACTTGATGAGCAACTGCAAAAAAACGGCACTGCCAAAATGGGCATTATTACCAGGGACTTCAATTGCAGTGTTGAAATTTCAGGCACTGATCCAAAGACTGGCAAGGCAATTGAATATGTTCGCGGTCGCTCTCGGGAAGAAGTTGCACGCGCCAAACAAGCTGAATCACAAAATTCGCAATTAGACCAAGTGCAAGCTTACAAAAACAAATTTGGCGAAGATGCTGATAGACCTGTGGGTCAAGCTAAGCTGCAGCAGCAACAAGGGAATCCTGTTCTTCTTGCTTATGGAAACGATACTGCATCTGATGCTTCCCCAACTGAGGCGCAAGTTTATTACGATGCTCAACAGCACGAAAAGATTCCCGGCGTCGGCTGGACTCCATTGCAGGATTCACAACAGAACAAGGATGATGCGCTTGCCTGGGACCCCAAGCAAATTTACGATAATGTCAAAAGACAGGGGCAAAGAACTGACATAGTACGCATGTCAGCTGGTCCTGATGTGGAACACAAAATTTGGCCTTATCGTGGAATGGAACATTCACTGTTAGATGAATGTACTAAACAGGACCCAAAAGCGTGGGAACATGCTTATTCCGAATTTCCTAGTCTTAGAAATAATCTGTCTGAAGCACAAGCAGTGCAATTAATGAAAGCAATCGTTCATAATGAATTGCACAACTACAGCTTTGAAGATGCAGGACAAGACAGAAAGGCAAAGCACGGGTTGATGGACTCCACCAGCAAGGAAACCATCGGATATGCTCAAATTTCCCCTCGTGCAATTAAAGAGTTTGAAACCGGTGTCACTGCTTCTGGAGTCAAGGTACGTGAGCCATATCCACAGCTCTCAGAGTTTTTCCACACGAAAGGATACAGCGAAGCTGGTTACCAATCGCGAGTATCGGAAGACCCAACATGTATTCCAATGATTGTTGCTGCAAAGCTAGAGAGTTTATGTGATTACTACAAGTCCCACAAAGACGTAGTTTCAGGAAGCAAAACGGACATTACTCCGCAGTCTCTTGCATATGGCTTTAATGCGGATGTTTTTTATGATCCACACAACAAGACAAATCCAGGTTTTCATGCAAATCCGTTGCCAGTTGTAGCTTCCGCAATTGAAGAAAAATTGGGTAATCAAAAGGCTTTTCCAACAAGTGATCGACGAGCATTACAAGCCTCGCTGCATTTGCAAAACGTTCAGAGATCAATGGATTCACTTCGCTGACGGCTTACGGAATCCATAAGCTAAACCATAGCAAATTAGTCCCAACAGACCAGCAGCAAGACTGGGAGGTAAGGACTGAGTTGCAGCATATCGGACAATTTGAAAATCGGTTGTTTCATGTCGTCCAAATTGTCTCTCTTCTCGCTCAATCCCGTTGGCCATGTCAATGAAGTAGAACGAAAAAAAAACTATGAACACAACAGCAAACGGAACACTGCCTGACAGAAAAATGAAAAGCAATGAGTTTTTTGTCATATCGCTGCATCCAAACATTGCGATCTCGCGCCCCTCACATTGTATCTCACTACTCCGGTTTCAAGAATCTCGCAAATGCCCTACTTACATGCGGTTAGATTGGCGTCCGGAGCTGCTATAAAAAAATTTGGATGCGGAGCGTCCTTACCCGGGCGCGAGTAAGCGAGCGCACGCTTTATGCGCCATAAAAAAATTCGGTTCGTGGAGGGGATCCGCGAGCGTTGCCAAGAGCAGCAAATACCTGTTTCCGACCCGAGAATTCCCTGGTCTTCGACAGCGGCGGCTCCAGAACCTGCATCCATCCGGGCTTCAAATAATTTTCTAATGCTTCCTTCAATTCTTTCGGGCTAGCGTATCTGAGCGCCGGCTCAGGCTCCACAGCCTTTCTAATAATCTCTTTGGGCCTGCCGGCAAGTGTGCCATTCAGGTGAATATGCCAGCCATTTGGACAGATCCAGACAGAGATCAGGATTCTGTACAGCCGAATGGCTCTTGTTCGCCCACACGAATGACAGAGAGCCAGGACAGATAAGGTGAGGCAGAGCATGCAGCCGGGCGACATAGTGATCTCGGATCAGACAAATCACTACCATGGTCTAGACTACCCGCTTCAGCATTGCGGAGTCATGGGCCGAGACGGGATAATACATTATGCTGGCTCAAAGGAAACCAATGGCTATAACTCTCTCAATGATTTCGCCGGGTCGCCCTTTTACGGCTCACCGATTGCGGTTTTCAGACCGAAGTATCTCAAATATGACTGGAATTCTTTTTCCGTTATTGCTGGTTTCTTGCATGGGAAACACCTTGCCTGGAGCCGATGCCCGGGAGTCTGTCATAGAGTCAAAATGTCTTACTCGTATCCGGCAACATTACAAGGAGCCTGCCGAAGTAAGGTCCGACAGGGATTACAAAACAATGAAGCTGAAGGCTTTGCTTTTTGTCGGCAACGATGGAGCCGTAAAAAGCTCTGAGCTATTGAGAGATAGCCAGGTTGTTTATTTACCAGATCCTGGCAAACAAGAGGCAAAGCCGCCTGAGCCAGATTACAAAGGGCTTTCGACGCCAGAGAAAACAAAGGCTGTTGAAGATGCTTTATTGCGAGCTGTCAAAAAAAGCTCGCCTCTGCCTGTTGCTGGCTGCAGCTATGCAGGTCCATATAGCATGAGCCTGGAGTACGCTCCAACAGCTAAGACTCCGTGGATTTTGCGGCTGGGCCCACCGCCTCAAAAGCCGCCAGTTGAGCCGAAAAAACGCTAGTGCAATAGGTCTTTCTTTTCACACGAAGGGCACTTTTTTGTTTCGTTCAGGACTGAGCCAGATGCCACCGTGACTGGCAGCTCAGTCGATTTTCAGCACCCGAAAACGAATTTCACAGAGATCCAATCAGGAAGGCAAACTGATGCCAAAATGACTCAGCACGTTTAACAAAAACTCTCTATGGTCAAAAGCAAGAGCCTGCTCGGCAAGCAAGTCTTTAAGCGGTCGCAGCTGAGCCTTAGAAGCGTCATCGCAGGCTTTCAGCTGGGCAAGTATCTCGGCTTTTCTAGAGTTGCTGCTAATCAATGCTGCATAACCGGCGTCAATTACATGGGTGCGCGGGTCCCGGGCAGGATGCGAGCGTAAATCTATAAATTCAAGTTCACCCGGCTCGAGCTTAATTGAACATTCTTCTTCCAGTTCTCGATAAGCGCAGTCTTCAAGCGTTTCTATAAGAACACGTAAGAATCCGCCCGGAAAAGCCTCTCTGCCTTTGTACGGATCGTGCAAACGTTCTATCACCAGAGCCTTGCTTGCATTATCAAAGAGCAAGCAAACTGTCGAGGTGCAGTCCGGTTTTGCGTATGGATAAATAAATGTACGGCCGCTTCTGATACAGTCTACCAATCCATCGCTTTTGACTAATTGCACAAGTGCTGTTTCGAGTTCTGAAAATGCCTCTTCAAGCTCGCCAGCGTTATGGAATGCATCAATTGCAACAAGAGGCCAGCAGCCGGATTTCTTAAGCTCTTCAGCACAGCTTTTGAGTTCGGCGGCATTAGCCGAACCACAAATCACTGCAAAATCAACAGAGCCAGGCAATACGCATTTAAGCTCTCCGGCTTCAATTCTCAGAACTTTTGATTCACTTGCTTGTGCTGCTTCAAGAATCTGGCTTATCAAACCTGCAGCCTGCTTGTTGTCTTTCTGATCACTGCCGGGAAGCAGCTCAATCACAGCAAATCTGGACTTCATATAAACGCCTTACCTTCATAAACCTCAATTCTTGATCGTCAATTTAAAACTCGGTCAGTGAGCTGAAATTAAACCGGTCAACAAGCATTGGCGGAATTACCTGAGCCGGCCATTCTTCACCACCGGAAGTTCTCTTAGCGACCCCCATCTCAACAACGTTGTTCAATAGCTCAATCAAACTCTGGTTAAAACGCAGATTCTTGACCGCAGATGTTATTTTGCCGTTTTCTACAAGAAACGTGCCGTCACGGGTCATTCCGGTTACTATTTTCAAAGCCGGATCTACTTCTCTTATGTACCATACTCTGGTGAGCAAAATAGCTCTTTCCTCATTTGCAATTAATTCCTCAAGGCTCTTAGAACCGCCTGCAACTACGAGATTCACAGGCATTTCGCCTTCGGCATTCGGCTCGGCAAGACCATGCCCGGTTGGCTTTACTCCCAGTTTTTTTGCACTGCGCCTGCCGTAAACCAGATTTTTCAAAATGCCATTTTCCACAAGCGAAACCGATTTTCGCGGCAGGCCTTCTCCATCAAATGGTGCCCCCGACTGAAGCTCATGAGTACAGTCATCGACAATCGAAATATTGTCACCAAAAACTTTTTTGCCTAGCTGTCCCACAAAACAAGACAACTTGTCTATATGGCTTGTGGCAGTGAAGTCAGGACAGAGATAGAGGAGCAAATCGAGAACCGCCGCAGGCTCAAGGATCACACGATATTTGCCTGGCTGAATTTCAACAGGGTCACGGTTTGCAAGTGCCTTTGCAGCTGCGCATTTTGCAAGCGCTGAAAAATCAAGACTTGCAAAATCAAGCTCCTCCGACTTCACCCAGCCGGTGGAGCCGTTTTTGTCCATGGTAATCGAACATTCGGCATAGCTTTCTTTATGTGATGCAAAAAGACCTTTTGAATTTCCGATTGCAGTATAACTAGCACCGCTTGAAACCACGCCGGCAGCCGAGAGCCCTTCTTTTCTGGCAAGCGCAATGATTTGACGCACAGCGCCGGCCCGCTTGTCAGCACCTGATTCCGCACTTGCTTTTTTAAATCGATTTACTTGCGGGTAAGCTTGAGCCGGGGGCGCTGGCAAAGCTTGCAGCTCGCTGTCTTTTTCAAGATATTTAAGGGTCTCAAGAGCACGGTCAATAAGCCCGCAATAAGAAGCCGGCGTAAGATTATCCGTGCTCAGTCTCAGCTGCTTGCCGCCCTTAATTACCCGCACCGAAACTTCAGACCTGTCGGGAGCCTGGTTCTGAGTCATACTGTTGTTTGCAAATCTGGAGGTGGCAATGTCCGAACCAGTGACAGTAACTTCGACCCCCTGCGCTTTACCGTTTGCATAACCAATTGCATGCTCAATTATTTCTTCTGCCTTTTGCGCCCTGATCACAAACTCTCTCCTTACTCAAGCCCTGTGCGCCATGCCTACATCCACCGAACGAAAGCGAGCCGGCGCAGCCCCATGGCCTGTCCACATGGTTTGCATGGGCTGTCCTTTTCCGCAGTTCGGAACTCCCCAGTCCACATAATTTTCGGGTCCGCCAATTAAATCACAGGAGTTCCAGAAAACAGGCGTAATGCCGCCATAGCTGCAATTTTTCAAGAGCTTTCCCCGCCGGCCGTTTTTGATAAGCCAGCCAGCCTCGGTTGAAAACTGGAAATTGTACCTGAGCTGGTCAATAGACCAGCTGCGGTTTGTTTCCATCAAAATGCCGTCTTCGGTATTTGCAATTATGTCTTCAAGTGAGCCTGCCGAGCCGGGCTCAAGCGAAATATTCGTCATGCGAATTATCGGCGCAAAATTCCAGGACTCCGCACGCATCATACCGCCCGATCTATCAAGACCTATGAGCCCGGCTGTGTCACGAGAGCTCAAATAGCCGCTGAATATGCCGTTTTTGACCAGATATATTTTCTGAGCCTGAACACCTTCATCATCGAAACCGAAGCTGCCCAGCGCACCGGATTTAGTGGCATCGGCCACAAGATTCACAATTTCAGATCCGTACTTCAGTTTTCCAATTTTATCCGGCGTTAGAAACGAAGCGCCGGCAAAATTGAGTTCCTGGCCAAGAGCCCTGTCCAGTTCGCTCGGGTGTCCCATGCTTTCATGAATCTGCAAGGCAAGCTGCGATGATCCAATAATCAGATCATGCTTGCCCTGGGGGCAGGCTTCCGCAGAAAGCAGCGCCACAGCCTCTTCGGCAATACGCTGAGCGTTGCCTTTCAGATCCCATTTATCTGTAATTTCCCAACCGGCAAGCTGATGCTGCCCGCCAAAAGAGCTCGGGTAAGACCTTTTCTGCCGGTCATCTTCATTGCTTGCATAAGCTTCGATTCCGCAGCTCGACCGGATAAAGCGTTGTTCTATGCAGCTTCCCTGGCTTGAAAAAAAGAGCTTTTTTTCCTTGATAAAAGTCATGAAGCCCTGGCAAAGGGTTATTCCCTTGACTGAAAGCATGATTCTTGCGGCGTCCATCAAAATGGCAAGCTTGGAATCCAAACTTACAGTAAATGGATCTATTAGATGCGGTGAGACCCAGAGCGCTTTATATGCAGGTTCAAAAGCAAGACTCACAGGCGGGTCCACGGAGCTGGCACTTGCTCTAGCTACTTCCAGTGCCCGTTTTGTTACGTTCTCTACTCCGGCTTTGCTCAAATTCTGAGTCGAGGCAAAACCCCAACCGCCTTTATAAAGAACACGAATTCCCATGCCCTGGCTTGCGCCCATATTAAGCCTGGCAACTGTTTCATCTTTAGTTGCAATATCCTGGCTTTCCTGCTCGATGACACGAAGATCCGCATAAGATGCACCTTGACTTAAGGCATGCTCCAGAGCATGAAATGCCAGTTTTTGCATGCAGTTCCTCTCCAATTGATTTCGTCTCATGTGCTTTGCCGGGCTCGTTGTCACGAGCAAATCTGCAATAAGCTCGTTTAATTGAATCATCCGGAGCTTGAATAGTCCACGTCTTTGCACGAGAATCTAGGAGTTGGCACAAGCAATACAGGGCTTTTTATGCGCAAATTATCGGGTTGGCTCACGCCGTTTATTGCAGGCATCTTTTCTACCCTGGGCTTATTTGCAGCTTGCGGCTATTTCATTCTAGCCTCCGGCTCCATAGACCCGGGCGCAGACCAGCCGATTCCTCAATGGGAGCGCTGGGCCGCCAAAACGTCTATAAGAGCCTACTTGAAAAAAAATACTCCTGAAACAAAAAACCCGCTTAAACTCAATAATGAAAACCTTGAGGCCGGTTGCAGCCTCTACGTAAACAACTGCGCTTTTTGCCACGGGCTTGCAGACGCTAAGAAAAATGCATCGGCTGAAGGATTTTATAAAGGCGCGCCGGTTTTTGTAAAAGAAGCCGAAGAGTGGGCAAAAGACCCGGACGGGCTTATTTACTGGTTTATCGAACATGGCGTAAGACTCACAGCCATGCCTGCTTACAAAAAGTCACTGAGTGAAACTGAAAAATGGCAGATTGTCATGTTCATAAAAGAAATGTACAGGCTCCCGGAGCCAGTCGATAAAAAATGGAAATCGATTGAATCACTGGAAATTAGCCGCTAAAAACCAGCCTTCAAAGCTCAGCCCCCGGCTTCAGAAGACTCTCTAGCCTGCGCTATCTTCGATAGCAAGCGAAGACACGGAAGAGTCGGAATGTTTTAGCGGAATATTTCGCAGGCTGAAATAAATACCCAGGTCATAAAGAGTTTTGAGAGAACCTGCAAGCAAAAAGGAAAGCCCGGAAAGAGCGTTTGCAAGTGCCAGCCCCGAAAACAGGGGTGCCGCGCACTGACCGCAGGAACGCGCCGCTGAAGTCAGTCCTGCAACCGCGGTTCTCTGGTTTTCATGAACCAGCACCATAGAATAAGCCTGTCTTGCCGGAATATCCATTGACGAAAGCACGCTTCTTGCAACCAGAATAAGGCCCGCACTCATTGCATCGGGCATGAATGGAATCAAGCACAGGGTTATGCTGCAGGGAAGATGAGTAAAAACCATGGTGTTTAGCAAGCCGAATCTTTTGCAAACCCAGGGAGCAAGCAAAAAGGACACTGCCGCAAGCGCATTTGTAAAAAAGAAAAGCGGACCGGTAAATTCGGGCCCGGCATCATACCTTTCAAAGAACCAGTAGGCAATGAGTGTTGCAGGTATGAAACCACCTCCAAAGGCATCAAGCCCCTGAAAAAAAACCAGCTTCCTGACCGCAGGCGATTTAAGAATTGCAGACGCAGATGAAGACTCCCTGCCATCACCAGACTTCAGGGGTTTCTCAAGATTTTGCAATTTCAAAGAGCCATAAAGCAGAAGCATCAAAAACCCACCTGAGGCATAAGCAAGAAAAACAGTTTTGTAGGCCAGATCTCCACTTTCTTTTTGCAAGATTGGAAAAACAAAACCGGTAAGCAGCGCACCGGCAGCTGAACCTGCAAAACCTATTAAATTGTAAAAAGAGAATTCTCTTGCAAGCTCAGATACGCTTGCAAGCTTCGAGATAACGGCTTGTTCTACGGCAGCAAAGGGTCCACCTTCATAGCCTGCCGGGCTAATGATTCCAAAAATTGCAGTCGCTACTATAAGCACCGCTGAATCTGCAAAAGCAAAAACCAGCCCGGATGCCGAAAGAATAATTGAAGAAATAAAAAGCAAAGCCCGCAATCCGATTTGCTGTACAAAAACCGAAACCAGGGCTGTGACAATTGCGTCCTCAACAAGAGTGGCCGAGATAATGCTTCCTATTTCGAGGGAGCTGAAACTTTTTGCAAGCAAAAAAAGCGCAAATACCACAGCCATGGACCCAAAGCAAAACGCTCTCAGAAGCCGGGCTGCATAGACAATTGCCAGTTGTGTCCGCCTAGAGCTTTGATCCGGCTTTGAGACCTTCTGATTCACTTTCGGGAAACTTCCGTGACCTTTACGACAGCGTCGTCATATCTGGATTCGTCAGAGGCATAAAAACCAATGAGCTTTGCAAGGGTCGCAGCCAGATCTTTTTCGCTTCTAAATATTTCGCTTATTTGATCGGCCGGCAGCTGTTTTGTTTCCAGACGATTCCAGAATTGATCCAGTGCCTTTCGATCAAAGCCGTATTTTTCAGCAGTTCTTTCAGCGGCTTCAAGAACATTTGAGGCAATCAGACAGGTTTGCTCGGATTCAAGCCCGAAAAGGGAAATGAAACCCAGATCATAGATTCTAGTTTGATCGTCGGCTTTTTCAACAAGCTTTTCATCAAGCAAAAGAGCAAGTGAAATCAGAAAGAAAGCTTCGTAGTCTTCAAGACAGCGAGCCATTTCAAATCCTTTGAATTCATACCTGAGCGCCGGCTTATGATGCACATAAAAAATCGGCGCCCAGATACTGCGGCGATGAGTTCTTACCGACTTGCCATAACGCCCGCGCTCAAACCAGAGAGCACCGTGTAAAATCGGCGAAGCAAGACTGAGCGCAATTGCAGAAGGCATGTAGTAGTTCAACTTAACTGCAAGATTCGCCAGATCGATTTTGGCAGACAGCTCAGCAGGCAGGCTGATGTTGATATCAGGCCCATAGGTTGTTGTTGCTGTAAGCGCCCACTGCCAGTAATCATGCCGCTTGTAATTGGGCGGTGCTTCAAACACGGATTCCGTAGGATGCTGTGAAAGGACTGCCAGGTCATAGCCATCTTGAAGCGCACGTTCTCTCAATCGTTCAAAAAGCAGCTTCAGCTCGCCAATCGACTTTAAGAAATTATCCGAAAGAGGAGTGCGAATCTCAATGCCCTTCGGCAAGAGCGAAAGTGGATTCAGCTCTTCGTCGGTCAGATAATAACCTTCAACCAGATAAGGCGTTGGCTTGGTATGCAATGGTTTAACATTGAATCCATTTTCACTTATCTCTGAACAATCTATTGAGTCTATTAAGCTGAACAACTGCTCGAATTTCAATTCCCGGTGCCAGAGCGGCTTGAAGCTCTCCCTGTCTACAAGGAGCAACTCAGTTTCAATGCCGAAACCGAAGCCAGCATTTTGCATGATAAGTGCCTCAGCCTCTTAGTTCAATGAAACGCTTGCAGCATAACGCAAAGAGCAGTAACCTGTGAAGCAATATTGAATGAAATCGTCATCGACCACAAGTTTAGTTACATAAACAGAACCAATGCCATGACAGGCTTGCGGCAGAATGAACTGCCTGGGCGGCGGCGTCAAACAATCCAGAATCATGCCGTCAGCAGGTCCACCAAGTAATTCAACCAGCATCACTAAGCACCCCCGTTTTTCTCGAATCAGCAAATCGGTTGCAAGCGTTCCGACTGCCATTTAGCGCCTTGTTTACTCCTGTTACCCGGTCTATACACTTGTGCATTTCATTCATGAAAGTGTTTATACGCTCGACCAGAAATAGCTTGCCCTGCCGCTCTGCCCGCATACGACGAAGCAACAAAGCGGTAATCATGCGATTCAACTTAGCAATACAGGGATCATAAAACCCATAAGTGAGAGTCAAAATCACATGGTGAGCACTGCCGGTGCTTTCATTTATATTCTTGAGCCTTGAAATCGATTCTTCAGGCATGGAAAGAAGCCAGTTATACAGCTGACCGGAACCCAGCCCTTCACTAAACTCAAAGTCATTCATTAGTTCATTACCCAATAATTAGGAATTGTTCGCAATATAGATAATGTCGGGCCAGATCCAGAAACAGTTTTATAAAAACAGAGCAAATACATCAGCTCGCAGAGCCTGCGACTGAATGTTTTTTCTATTGTTCCTGAAAGCATTATACACAGATTTTCAAATTTTGACACACATTCTCAATAATTAAAGCAAGAGCCAGCATGTTGCCAGAATACGACACAAGTTCAAGGCGGCGCCAAAACCACTGCAGCAACTACAAGATCCACCTAGAAACCCTCGCCAGAAAGACCCACACCTGTTGCCAGGAAGCATGCAACATTATTGAGAACAACTGTCATTCCGACATTCTGCTTTCAGATGAGACAGCTCTCGAATGGCTTTAATGGCTTTTTCAGCAGGCTTATTTGCAGTAGAGCTCCGGATCTGGCACATATCTTGCCTCGGCTCTATTTGCAAATGGAACACAGGCAGGAATCATTTCAAGAGGAGCCGGAGCCAGCCTCACGTCATTGCAAAGTATCGGCCCTGCAAAAACCAGCCTGCCAACCAGATGCTCGTCCTCTTTCCAGCGGGCATAAAAAAGACCAATTTTGTCAGTTAGAAAAATCAACTCCTGATCATTGGCTTGCGAATAGATCTGCTTGTTTTGAGGAGCTCTTATTTGCTCAGGAATAGAATCGGGCAGCTCCAACTTTGTCCAGAGCTTCTTTTCAGGATCAAAGCTCCAGAGCCCTAGAAAGCTAAATTCGGGAAGCGCAACTGCATCCAGCAAGAGAGCTTCGTTTGCACAAAGGCTTGCAGTGCCTGTTTTTCTGTCATAGCGAGGATAAACTACTGGTCTCCAGGGAGGTGGACGGTAAGTATTAAACAGCTCAAGCAACTTCTTTTCTTCCTTCGAATCGGAATTGAACCTTTTTTTGGCGAGACCAAGCAATGCCTCCTGATTGAGCTCAAAAAAAGCACCGTAGGCAGCCAGCGAATCTGTCATTTTTTCTCTTGCAGTTCCGGGCAAAAAAGCAAGCAGCCTGACAGGGTCGTTTTTGTCTTTGCTACCGGATTGATAAAACCAGCTGTTTGCATCGGGGCCAGGAAGCAGTACAAGACCGTTTTTCAGCAGATATCTTATGAATGCTTCTAGCCTGATCTCTTCTTTCTCTTTGTTACTGTTCGCTGCCAGAGCTCCTGTGCAGTAAATGAGAAGAAGCAAAATCACAAAAGCAGCAGAAAACCCAACTCGATTACAAAAAAATCGTTTTCTTTCTGCTACTGGACTCGCCATTTAAAATACAATCTTATCTCATTAACCTTACAGGGCGATTATAACCCGGCATTGGCATGGTTCTATCGAGCATATCTACTATGAGTTCAAATAAGCAAAAAGCATGAAAATCGAGCTCTTAAAACAACTTGAGCAAAAACTATCCGAAGCCAAAACCGGCAAGAGATTTATTCTCGGAATTTGCGGAGCACCGGCTTCCGGCAAAAGCACACTGGCGGCCTGGCTTGTGGACAGATTTAACAAGACGCAGCCCGGTGAAGCTGTTTTGGTACCAATGGACGGCTTCCATTTTTCAAACGAGAAACTGGAAAAAATGAACTTGCTTGCACTAAAAGGCATCCCCGAAACTTTTGATTCAGAGGCATTTGTGGCCAAAATGGAATCGATTAAAAATCAGCCGGAACTTGAGCATTTGCTTCCACGCTTCGACCGCAGCATCGAAGCTTCAATTGAAAACGACATAAGGGTAAGCGGCTTGCATAAATTGATAGTTGTGGAAGGGAACTATTTGCTTCTTGCCAGCCCTCCCTGGAATCGTCTCAAAAAAATACTTGACGAAATATGGTATCTGGATGCTGATGAAGAACTGATTTTTTCACGCTTAGTAAAGCGGCATTTAGAAGGCGGAAAAAGCAAAAATGCTGCACTGGAAAAAGTAAGATCAACAGATCTGCCCAATGCGCTGCTTATAAGCAAGAATGCTTCAGAAGCAGACCGGGTAATTAAATCAAGAGAACTTTGAAAGATTTACGAAAGATCTTGCGCAATTTTGCTATTTAACTCATCGGCGAATTAATGAAGCCGCCACAGAGAAAGAAACTCGAACCAAGAAGCCAAATCCAATGTTAGCGCAGCTTCTCGAGAATTGTAAACAAGTATTTTGCGGCGCCTCTTCGCACTACTAAATTAGTTAATTCTGCCCTCTGCAATTAAGCTTCTAGTCCCATCAATTGATTTTTTCGATTTATTTTTGAGGAGAGAAGAACAAAACAATCTGAAACTGTAGCTAAAGCAAACTCGATTCCAACTGGCTTTTGAAGCCAGATAAGTCAGTTTTTGCTTCAGCTTTTCCTTCAATAATCTTTCATGCCATTTAATGGTCGGAGAAATTTATGTTTGCAAATATCAAAGCAAAACAGGCTACTGGCCCGTTTGCAGTGCTGCACAAATTGAATTCTTTCATCGAGCATTTGATTGCCGATTTTATCGATGAAATACCTGATTTTGTCGATGGCTGGAAGGAAAGTTACGCAAAACCGGAAAGCATGCTCGATAAAGAGACACGCCACGAGCGCTTTCTCAAATCAGTGCTCAGACGCGACCGGATGATTTTTGGCAAAACCGACCGCTATACAGCGATGACGATGCTGAGCCTGGCTGGCTTCTACCGCGGGCAAAAGCGTTATTCAGAAGCAGACAGTTTGTATCAGCGCGCCTGCGACATTCTTGAACTTGCTTACCTCAAGGAGCCTGAATACGCAAAGAAGAACTTTCTGGAAGCCTTGAAAAAGACCGGCGAGTTCTCTCTGGAATACGCAAAATACGAGCAGGCAAGACTTTGTTTCAAGACTTACTTACAAGAGTCCGGAGACTTATTGCTCGCCGAAGAGAAAGCCGAGATTTGCTTCAGGCTGGCAAGTCTGGCCGAAAAGCTCGAGCTGTCCTCGGAAATGAGCGGCTTTCTGGCTGAGGAGCTGGCACTTAGCGAAGAGCTCTTTGGTCCGTGCCATTCTGCGCTTGCGTCGGTTCTGATGCGCCAGGCAAGTATGCACCGCTCATTTTCACAAAACGAGCTTCTTGCAGCAAAACAGAAGCAAATGAACCTGATTGAGAGCATTTGCATTCTGGAGAAAGCGCTGGGCAAAGACAGTCCAAGCTTGTTGCCTGATCTTGACGAACTCGAGCGGCTCTATCGAAAAGCCGGAAAGCATTCTCTTTGCTCAATACTTAGCGAGAGAATCAAGATGCTTACGCTGATCAAGCAAGTAGAAAAGCCTGCAAATCCGCGCAGATTCAAAGACATGCTCGAACTTGCGGCAGCCTACCGCAAACGTGCAGAACCGGGAGATGAAAGCCTTGCCTTGAGGCTTGAGCGAAAGGTAGCTTCTGAAAAACAGAAAGCTGCTTGCCGGTATTAAACTTCACTCTGGAGATTTTATGAACAAAATCGAATTTCAGGCATTAGCCCAGCCACTGCTAAAGCAGCTTTTCCAGGAAATTCTTTCTGGGGCTTCCAGCAACGGCAGAAAGCAAAAAGACCTTGAGAAAGCCTTTTCGGGTCTCAGCCTACTCACAAAGCTGAGCTTTGAGCGCTGGAGCCGCTTCCCGTACAGCCGGCACACTTTGAAGCTGGACTGGACAGAGCTGGCCTCACCCGAGTATTTAAACAGGCTGCTCGCCTTGCTTGCAGAAAATTCAGCCGAATTGCTTGCCCGTGAATTCGACGGAACAAGCATCACGGTTCTTGCAAGCTGTGAAGCCGAGCAGTTCGAGAAGGCGCTGAAAGAAATCTGGCTCAATAAGTTCACGGCAAAAGAACTGAGTCGTTTCTTGCTTGTGCAAGCAATGGAGCCGGAGCTTAAGAGGCTGATTGAGACTGCATTTTCAAAATAACTAAATAGCAGAATAATATTTGAGTTTGTATTTTTCGGCATTTTTATTGATGCCGTTTTTTTTGTTTTCTGCTATTATACGTTTTAGTATTGCTTAAAATAGTAGATAAGCGGCGAGTTATAAAAGAAGTCGGAGGAAAGCTGCAAGAGATCTCGCAGCTTTCCTCAAAGTGTTTCAGCTAGTGGGGCTTCTTGTTGTTTTCTTTGCTCTTGAGCTCGACAAGCTTCTGATGATCGCGCTCGGCGAACCAGAGGTCTTCCATAGACTTGGCTTTGCAACCGAGTTCGCCGCAACCGCAGCAAAGCAGCTCGGCATGAACAGTGCTGTCACGCTCGGACACACTGGTTTCGGATTTCTTCTGATCATGTGCCATCAGATCAACTCCTTGGTTTGCATGTTTGCTTTTGAAAAGAATCAGGCTGCGCGATTGCGCCGGCCAAGCTCGTTCAGAAACTCATCGGCATCGCGGTTCACAGCTTCCATGATTTTCCTGGTTGCCTCATTGAAGTCGGCCATGGTTCTTTCGGCCAGCTCCTTGCAGAAGGCAGCCATCTTGGCTCGCTCGTTTGCAGCCACTTCCGCAATCTTGCGGCAGTTCTCGATCATGAGCGGATGCCGGTCCACCAGTTCCTCGGCAGTACGGCGCATCCAGACAGCGGCCACACGGCGAGCATCGATCTCATGCGGACCCAGCTTCTCCAGAATGGTGCAGATGAAATCCGCATCCATCTTCAGAAGAACCAGCCTGTCCTTGTTCTCCTCCACAGGCAGCAGATTGCCGGCGAAGCGATAGGCAAGCAGTTTGCAGATGTCGTTGAGGTAGGCATCATCAGCAAGCAAGCGCTCGCGGTCGACAGTAACTCGGGCGCAAACCGTTTTGCCGGGACGGGGGCGAGCGAGTTTGCGAGCAAGACGCCTGCGATAAACAGGGTCCTCGAGACGCTCGTTGTCAATCTCGATCGGCGGGGCCTTTACCGGATTCGGCATGACGAATGCAAGAAGTCCGTGCCGATTCCAGGTATCCAGACGCAGCTTCCAGGTCTTGTCGCAGGCAGCAGCAGTGGCGACGATGAGGCGGAAAGCGTCGAGGCAAAGACCGTGAAGGCGATCTTCGAACCTTGCGATGGTGTTGGTCATCGTTGTTCTCCGTCGTTTTGGATTTGAGTCTGTTTCCACAAATGCTGCTTAAAGCACAAGTGGGGTTTCTTTTCTAGACTGTGGTTGATTTCCGGGTTAAGTTCAGCAGTTGAGAAGTTAAGTCGATTAGTAATTCAACTCTATGGTTTTAAAGCTCGAAAAGTCCAGAATACACAAAGAAAAGCGGCCCATTCCGGAATCCTATTGACAACCCGCCTTCTTGCTTTTTTCCCTACCCCAAAAATAGGATCAAAATCATTTCGGAGCACTTTTTATCAACTAGCGAAGTTGGTAGCACTGGTGGTATCACGTTCTCTTTACTGCATGATTATGCAGCATTAGTTGCTAAACTTGCTTGAGTAGCAAAACTCATGCAACTCAGCTAATTGTGCCTGTTCCGACCACTCTACAGACCAGGGGATCTGGGCCAAAAGTTTTTCAATTTATTCCGGCCCGTTTTTTGTAGCTTTGTTGATTTGTAGAAGCAGATCGGATCTTTGCCACCGTGCTTCCTGCCAGGCGGCAACACTGCCTAATTGGCGGCATGCACGTTTGTACCCTGGGGCCGAACAGTTTGAACCGATTCTGGACCCTGCCACGCACCATTTGCACGTTTGTACCCTGGGGCCGAACAGAATGCGGCTGTTTTTCAGCTTTGTTCTTATTTACCCAGCGCCCAGATTTTATACTATATGAATGACTAGACCGGGCAAAAAAGCAAAAGGCAGCGAAAACAAGCAGCAAAAAAAAGCGGAGAACTCCGCCGGGACGGTCTTTTTCAGACAGTCCCAGACGGAGCCTCTCACTCTCCTGCACCAGCCGGTGCCTCTTTACTCTCCTGTACCTGCGCTTGTCGGCGCGACGAAGTACTCTCTTGCAAGCACAAGCCGCCTCTTCCCGCCCACATAAACCGTGGCGGAACAATTCGGAATCTTGCGCTTATCGACAATCAGAGCCTGCTTTTCGCTCAGCCCTTCGATCAACTGCCGCAAAACCAGAATTACCTGCGAGTGGGTCACAAGCATCAGATTCTGCCCGGCGTGCTCTGCCAGATACTCGGAAAGCGCCGGCTTGATGCGCTTCTTCAGATCACGCAAACTCTCGCCGCCTTCAGCCGGTCGATAGCGAAAATCGCCAAGCCGGGCACGTCGAGCCACTTCGTCAGGATGACGCTTGTGGAAGCCGTGCTTTGTGAGCCCACCGATCACGCCCCAGCGCTTTTCGACTAAACGCTCGTCGTAGGAAACCGGCAGAATCAGCCCGGACTTCGCGACAATGCCTTCGGCGGTTTCCACAGTCCGCGTGTGAGTCGACGAGACGATTTTGTGCGGGCGCTCGTGCTCGGGCAGCGACGTAATCCAGGAAGCGAGATCCTGAACCTGCCTGTGCCCTTTGTCCACAATCGGACAGAGATGCTCGGGCATCGGCAGCTCGAAGGTCTCATGACCTGCGGCTTCTGCCTGCTCGAGACTTTCGTTTGCAAGACTTCTTGCATGCCGGACTATGTAGAGTCGGGCCGGCAGTTTGCGTTGCTTACTCATGAGATTCCTCCTTTGCAAAACGCTGAATGATTGATTGAGGGCAATCAACGCTTTGCAAAAGAGGCTTCAGAGAGCCGCTTGCATTGCAGTCGTCACCATTCACAAAAAGAAAAAAAAAAAATGGCCGCAGCCGGACCGAGCTTAATGCCCGAATCCGGCTGCGGCAGCCTGGAAAAATCAGTCGATGAGACCACAGGCCTCGTCGTAGCCGACGATGTGCGCCGAGCTCAGCTTGCCGCTCTGGCCGTAGCGCAGAACGATGTAGCGGTCCGGCGCCAGGCAGTAGTTGCCGTTGTCCAGCTCGCCCAGCACCTGCCCGCCACCCGCGCAGATGGACTCACCCGTCAGGCGGCAGAGATTCTCGTCGCTGCAAGCCAGGGTCGCCTCGCAGCAGTCGCTGCTGATCTGGCGCTCGAGCTCCTCGAGCATCAGGCGGCGGCGGCTGGTGCCGTAGTAGTCGTCACAGCCGCGGGAGCGCTCGTAGCCGCCGATCTTGTTGCGGATCAGCTTGCCGTCACGCGTGCGCTTGCCACGGAGCTGCTTGCCCTGGAGGTTCTGAAAACCCATATTCGACTTCTCCTTGCTTTTGACTGATCGTTCTTGAAAAAAACGCATGCTCCCCCGACGGGGACGGGCTTGCTTTGAAGGCAAACCCGCCCCCTCCCGGGAACTTCAGTTACTCGGTCTCTTCCACGACTTCCACCGCGTCGTCGGCAGAGCTCGCACCGTTGCGGTTCGCCTGCTTGTTCGGCTCCTCGAGCTCGAAAAGCAAGCCCAGGAATGTGGTGGCATAGGCGCCGGAAGGAAGCTCGAACTGCAGATTGACGACATTCTCTTCAACGCCGTCCACCTGCTCTTTTCCAACCGTGTAGTTGAGACCATCGATCCGGATGAAAGCCTTGCGCCAGGGAGTGTTCCCCCGCGGCGTCAGGAACTGCCCTCGAACAAAGGGATCGGCTTTGTCGAGTTGCTCCAGTGCCTCACGGCAGTATGGCAAGCGCCCGAAATATTCACGCGCTTGAGGCGTGTCCATCAGGAGCGGAATGCCCTTCTGAAGCGGGTTGAGCCTGCGGGCTCTGGATTCGGCATTGCATCGTGCGCAAACCGGCAGCTTAGACTGCAGCCGCTTGTGCATGGCGTCAGTCTCTCCCTGTGCAGCTTGCCGCTTGTCCGAACCCTTCCCCTTGTGCTGGCTGCAAGTGCAGGTCGAAGAAGCCAGACGCTCACGCGTGCTTGCCGCCTCTTCCATTTCCCTGATCCAGCCGGGCAGTTTGCGTACCAGCACGTGGTTCCACCACCACGACTGCCACGCTGCCACCCACATCGACACTTCTTCCGACATGGAGCGAACAACTTCCTGGAAGTCGCCCCGGTAGCGGTCGGTATCGGCAAGCCGTTCGACCACCTTGTACTCCACCGACATGTTGAGCTGCCTGTAAGAACGGGCGAGCCTTTGCTTCATGCCGGAGAAGTCGTAGAGCCAGCAGGGCTCGATCTCACGCCGCAGCTGCTCGGCCGCCGGGTTTTCACGCCCGGAGACTTCGTGCAGGAAGCGGTAGAGCGCAGCCTCGGAGGCGCTGCCGAAAGCGTGCACACCAGCCGGCGGATTGTAGTCGCCGGTGATGAGCGTGTAACCATGCAGGTGACCTAGCTGGCGAGCGGCAAGCCGCTGCCAGTTCACTGCATTGGGAATGCAGAAGGAAAAACGCTCCAGGCGCTCCATGAGCGGATTGAGGTAGTTCTGCAACTCGGCGCAGCTATCCTCGCCCCTCACAAGCACTTTGAGTTCGAAGCGGTTCTGGCGATGGTCGCCCTTGGAAAGAGCGGCCGACTTGTAGAGACGCACGTCCTTGAGACTGACGCCGAGATTCTCGGGCCAGTCGATGGCAGCAATCTCCGAAGCAGTGACATGCTGAATCTGCAGTGTCTGCCCGTGCCCCTTGAGCGAAAGGTTCTGGGGCTTGAGCTCGCGCGCCAGCCATTTGTTTACGTGCTGCCTGATCCGATCGAGCAGCTCCTCCTTGCTGAGCTTGCGCTCGGTCAGGACCGTCGCCGAAACCTCGGTGTAAACCCGGTTGCGCTTGGGGTCTACGTGCGGGTGCACACGGCAACGTCCGTCGTGCCAGTGGATGTCCTTGAGAAAGAAACCAGTCTTGCCTGGTGTATGGGGCCAGTTGATCGACTTCAGCTCATCCACCGTCACACCAAAGATGACGATGGTTTGGCCAGTGATCGCCCAGCGGTCCTTAAGACCTGAGTGCCGAATTTGTTCCGGCCAGATCTTGCGGCGAAGCACCTTGCTCAGCAGGTCAGCCAGCCAGTCAATCGCCGCCCAGGTAACCAGGCGCTCCTTGACCAGCGTAGCCACCACGACGCTGTCGGCATGCCGCGGCGTCTCCAGCACCTCAACCGGGTAATCGCTTTCCCGCCCGATGGACAGGTGGCGATCTGCAAAACCCGGCACGCGCTCTCGCACGATGAAGTGACTGGGGAAACGTTTGGCAACAGCCGACTTCCGGCACCATTCAGTGTCCTGAGGCGCCAGATAGCTGAACATGGAGCTAGCCAGGAAAGACTGCGGGTCTTCGAAGTTCTTGTCAGACATGGCATAAGCCCTTTCAGTGGGCTCTGCAGAGCGCAAGCCCTGCAGAGCGTTGTTCGTGCAGAAAAGGCAGGGGGTTGGAAACCAACCCCCTGTTACGCACTTTTGGCGTGAGTATCGGCTCAGGCGTAGAGAGCCCGGAGCTTGCTGATGACAGGTACTCCCGGCACGCGTTCCTGGCAGTCGCCGTAGCGGTCGATGTGCACTGCACGCAGACCACTATCAAGCGCCGCCCGGACATCGAGCTGGGGATTGTCACCAACCATCACGCAATCACCTCCATGCACGCCGCAACGACGCAGCATCTCCTGGTAGAAACCGGGCGACGTTTTGTCGAGACCGACTTCATAGCTCAGGATGAGCCTGTCGAAATCTTGCGGCGAAAGCCCTCCTTCCTCTTCGTTGAAGATCTGAGGCATGGGGAAAGGCCAGACGTTGGAGACCAGTGCGGTTTTGATACCCAGACTCCGGAACTGCTTGAGGCTGGGCGTTACATCGAGAAACTTGCACAAGCCGTTTTTCTCGGCTTCCACAAGCTCGGCCAGCTGCTTTTCCGCGCCACGGGGTACCGTGAAACCGAGCTTCTGAGCCACAAGCCAGAGATACTCGCCCGGGTCCTCATCGACCAGACGATTCTCGTAGCGCAGGGCATCGCGAACTCGATCACTTGCAGTCGTGAGACTGACGCGCAGAAATTCCGGATCGGGTGTTTTCAGGGTAGAATCGGCTCCTTTGTAGCCTGTGATTGCCTGGAACTCTCTGATCGGCTCCGGGAAGGTAGCGCGAAACAAAGTTTTCCAGTTATCCAGACCGAGCCAGACAGGCTTGGATTGACCAAGCACATGGTTCGAGGACGGGCCTGCCGGGAAAGCAAGGTCCGCCACCATCGTTGCGTGTTCGTTCATCATAACAATGGCTCCTTTCACTGACGAGTTGCTCTCGCCTGCGGAGCGTCAGCGATTGTCGTTGGGCGGCAATCCGACGGTCACAGTGAAAACGGAATCCTCCTGGGATTGGGGTTGAGAAAACGGGTTCAGCTCTGCCAGCTGAGCACCACGGAGGCGCCCAGAACAAAGCCCATCGAACCAACGGGACGACCGCAGCTCATCGCCACACGCGCGGGAGCAGTCGTCTGGATGTGCCGGACACGGAAGCCCAGCTCCTCAAGCGCCTTCACACACTTTCGAGTACGTTCAGGCAGTGCAGCCAGCTCGTCGTCGCCCGGCTTGCGGGTCAGGCTCAGGTCCGGATTGTCGATCTCAGCTTCGTTGCTGAGCTCGTAGTCCAAATGAACCGACTCCTTGCCGGAGCAGAAAGTCGCCCGTACCATGTCCGAAAGATTCGGGTCATAGCCGGACAGACACGCCGCCCCGTAAGCTTCGGTGCCGGGCTTCGTCGCAGAACCGAGCTGCACGGAAGGAACGCGAAAGCCGCTTGAGCAAATGGCTCGCCAGACCTGGCGCATGCGGTCTGACATTTTGGGGTAAACAGTGCCGCATATGACACACAGAACGCTACCGTCCTCAAGCAAGTTGGCACGGCACTCGTCGGCGTCATGACCTGCAGCGCTGCCCACCGGGCAAGTACAAGAACTGACAATTTTCATGCGTAGGTTCTCCTCTCCGTCTAAACGGGGTTGTGGTTAAACAGAAGGCGGACTGCGCAAAATGCCTCAGTCGAGCCAGTAAGCAGCAAGTAAGAAGATCTCAGGCAATATAAATCAGTACCGGCTATCTCTTTTGCATCAGAAATGCAAACTGGATATCCGGAATGAAAGAACTGCTATGGATTGAGTCTTCTTGCTTGCTCGGTGAAGAAATGAAATGGATAACCCAGCCTATGAAAAGCACAGGGCGGCTGGCAATAGCAAGCTTACAAATCTCAAATCATGCGCTGAACTGGCTAACGCCCCGGGACACCTGGGCTGAGGGAGCAATGGTCCCCGGAGCCCGGGTATCCCCGGGTATCAGTGTAATGCGGGTTCCACCATGCCGGGGCGCCTATATCGCATCGCGCAGCTAGTAGAGGTTATCAAGAGACGCCATCCTGGCAAAAGCTACGCAAGCTAGGTCAACACAGTAGTGCATGAAATTCCAGACTTCGCGCTAATTAGCCCATTTTCAAGCTGTCAAGACTTTGAGTTTCTCCGGAGCTCTTTTATAGCGAGATCTCGCATAGCCATATCTCGCTATAAAAGAGCAAGAAAGCGATACTTGACCGGGCCGCTAGCCCGGAGGGAAGCAAAAGCCCTGCTATCATGACTGAAAGAAAAGAGGTCTTTGTGGCGGGGGGTGAGTCTTTGCAACTTCTGGTCTTCGACATGGGTCACGTCTTTGTAGACTTCGACTGGGAAGAAGTCTGCGCGGGCTTCTGCCAGGTCAGCCGCAAAAGCCGTGAAGAGCTGAGAGAAACTTTCTATCACTGTGCCCAGCTCGGCTATGAAAGCGGCAAAATCGACACAGCCGGATTTTTGAAAGAGCTCAACAAATGGCTTGGCACCGAACTCTCACTGGCAGAGTTCACAAAGCTATGGGTGGCGAGCTTTCACGAAAACGAGGAAATGGCGGCCCTGCTTTCCAGGCTCAAAGAACAGCGCCCGCTCTATCTATTGTCCAACACCAACGAAGTGCACTATGAACACTTGCAGGAGAAATATAATGTCGCAAGACATTTCCAGGAGCTGATCCTGAGCTACAAAGTCGGTTCTTCCAAACCGGAATATTCAATCTATCAGGAAGTTTTGCAGCGAAGCGGCTTTTCTCCCCAGCAATGCCTGTTCGTAGACGACCTGGAGCCGAATATTCGCGCAGCTCAAGAGCTGGGTCTGCAAACCATCCACTTCAAGGGTGCAGGCGATCTGAAAAGCAGACTTGCCGAACTGGGCTTTGAAGTAGCCTGAGTGCACAAGAGCCGGTATTTTCCACGCCAGCTTTCCCTACTCTACTTGATTGCATCTTTACTTGAGACTGCAAGAGAGGAAGCCGGTGACACCACCACCAGTGGCTTTCTTTGGTATCGCATACAGTGGCGCACTTATCTATTCGAACACAAAACCTGCAACCATATACAGTAGCACAGTTAAGGAAGGGTTAAAACAAGCCCTATCTTTTACCCACAATAAGAAGAGCGTCCTTACGGTAAATATTTTTAAGAGCCGGCAAAATCAAATATAAATCCTGCCGGAAAAACAAAACGCATATCACGGGGCCCAGAAAAGCAGGCTTGCATATAGCCGGGACATACACGCCGCATATAGCAGGCACGTAGCGGCTTCCGCCCTGCCCCGCAAGCGATCTGCTATACTTAGCCTGTAGTTCTGCCTGGCAAAATTGAGTTGTCGAGGGCGGTTCCGGAAAGCAGCAGAGAGCTGAAAATTAGTTGACCCCAAGCACATCCCTCTCCGATTTCATCGGGTCCAAAAACAAGAAGCCTGCCGGCAAGCAGACTCTGGAGCAGGCGATCAAGCAGCATCTAGCGCAAGAGAAAGTTTCTTTCCACACGCCCGGACACAAGGGCAGTCTCAGCCTTTTCAGCGGCTCAAGTTCTCTAGCTTGCGATCTTACGGAGCTAGCCGGTTTAGATGAACTTTCGTCCCCGGCAGGCGTGCTTGCCGATCTCGAGAACCGAATCAGCAAAGAGTTTGGGGCAAGCAAGAGTTTTATTTCAATAAACGGTGCTTCTGCTTGCCTGCAGGCAGCAATCATTGCTGCTTCCATGCAAGGGCGAACGAAGATAATTTTGCCTAGAAACGTACACAGGTCGGCGATAAGCGCACTAATACATAGCGGCCTCGAAGCGGTATGGTATGAAGCCGAGTGGCTCGAATCCTGGGATTGCTGGGGAGCAGTCAAAAGTGAGACTCTGGAGGAGATTCTGGAAGCACATTACCGGGATGCCGCAGCTTTGCTTGTGACCTCAGTGGCTTATACAGGACAGGTAAGTGACATAAGAAAAATAAGCAAACTCTGTCAAAACTACGGAGTTCTTCTGATAGCCGATGAAGCCCATGGCGCTCATTTCCCCATGACGGAGCTGGCTTGCTACGGAGCACTGAATTCAGGCGCGGATATAGTTGTGCATTCGATGCACAAAACGCTTTCGGCCCCGACCCAAACCGGAATTCTGCACATGGGCGACCGGTGCAAGCATCCAGCTCTTGAAGAAGCTCTCAAAGCCTGCCTGAATAATTTGCAAAGCTCAAGCCCAAGTTATCTTTTGATGCTTGGAATCGAAAAAGCGCTTACTGAAAACACGGGCGGCGCATTGGCAAGCGCAATAAAATTGGCAGGCAATCTTAAAGAAAGACTGCTTCAATTCAAAAACATCGAAGTCAAATCAAGCCGGACTTATTTTCAAGATCCGCTCCATATCTTGATCAAGCACAAAAAGCTGAGCGCAAGTGAGCTGAGCAGGTGCCTGCAAGAAAAGGGGGTCTTTGCAGAAGCAATCATCGGCAAGGCTCTCTTGCTTTTGTTAGGAAGCGGCAGCAGCCCCGATCATATTGATTTACTGTGCCAGTCCCTTCAAGAACTGGAAATCGAGATTGAAAAAAACAGTCTTTTGAATGAAGGATTTTCTCCCCGACCTGTTTTTCAGAATCAACTGCTGAGCCCGAGAGCTGCCTTTTTTGCAAAATCCGAATTAGTAGAAACTGCTAAAGCTGCAGGCAGAATAGCCTGCGACTGGATTGCTCCCTGTCCTCCAGGATATCCACTGATAGTGCCGGGGCAGCTTCTGACCCCTGAAACAATCGAATTTATTTCCAGCTTCAAATCGAAGATAAGAGTAGTTAACGCCCCACAGCTTGAAGGAGACTCTGATGGATCAAATACCACCAGCTGACGACCTCGGTTCTATGCTCACAATCTTTCCTGAAGAAATTCGGACCAAATTAGAGTCCGATTCAAAAGGACTCATAGAAGTAGTTATGGATCTGGGCCGAAAACCGGAGGCCCGTTATTTCGACAAAAGCAGAAAAGCGATATCTGAAACACTGGTTTGCCAGAAAGACCTGGATTACGCGATAGAAAGAGTGGGGAGCTTTTCAGGAGACAACCGTGCAGGCATCGAAAGAACTCTGCACCGAATTTCTTGCATAAGAAACCGCACCGGTAAAATAATCGGGCTCACTTGCAGAATCGGCAGGGCAATTTCCGGAACAATCGACATAATTCGTGATCTGGTCGAATCCGGAAAGTCAATCCTTTTTCTGGGACCGCCCGGTGTAGGTAAAACCACCAAGCTGCGCGAAATCACACGCGTTCTTGCAGACGAACTCAATAAAAGAGTTATTGTCATAGACACTTCAAATGAAATTGCAGGAGACGGAGACATTGCTCATCCTGCGATCGGCAGCGCCCGCCGAATGCAGGTTTCGCATCCGGATTTGCAACATGCAGTCATGATTGAAGGGGTAGAAAATCACACACCCGAAGTCATAGTTATCGACGAAATCGGTACCGAGCAGGAAGCTTCTGCAGCCAGAACAATAGCCGAGCGCGGTGTGCAACTTATAGGAACAGCACACGGTAACGCTCTTGAAAATCTTTTGAAAAATCCGACTCTTGTCGATCTGATTGGCGGAATTCAAACAGTTACATTAGGCGATGATGAAGCCAGGCGCCGCGGCACTCAAAAAACAGTGCTTGAGCGTTCGGCTCAGCCTACCTTTGAAATCTGTGTCGAAATTATCGACAGGCAAACGCTTGCAATTCACAAAGCCGTTGCCGAATCGGTCGATCAACTTCTGCGAGGCTGGAAGATTCATCCGGAAATCAGGCGCCGTGACGAATCAACAGGTTCCTTTGCAGTGCTGCGGCCTGAAAGCAAACTTCTGACTTCAGTAGCTGCCTCAGAGGCCGGTGGTGCAGAAGAGAGCGAAGGCTACCCGCAAGCAAGCTACGACAAAGAAACATATTTGAAAATATATCCTTATGCAGTAAGCAAAGGGCTGCTTGAAAGAGTAATCAAAACGCTGAATTTACCGGCAGAAGTAGTAAAAACCCTTGATGAAGCCGATGCGATTCTGGCTTTGAGAAGCTATGCCAGAGCCGGCGCAAAAATCTATTCTCTGGCTGAGGCCAAACAAATACCTGTGTATGTTGTCAAAAGCAACAATATGCCGCAGATTCAAAAAGCCTTAAGAGACGCGCTGCATCTGGATACCGAGATCTTCTCGCTTGCAGACACGGCCGGAGCCGACATTGTTGATGAAACTGAAATTGCACTGGAAGAAGCAAGGCAGGCAATAACCATGGTAATGAACCGAATGGAGCCTATTGAGCTTGCACCGAGAAAAGCCTATATCAGGCGTTTACAGCATCAGCTTGTTGAAAGGTTCAATCTGACAAGCCGCAGCATCGGTGACGAGCCGATGAGAAGGTTGCGCATTTTGCCGCCACCGCAAAGCAACGTCCAGTACATGTAAACAGGGCGCTCGCCTGACAACGTCTCTTCTCTGAGTTTTTAGAGCTTCAATAAACTAGAATATCTCTAGTTTGCTGCAGGCCTTGAACTTTGCATGATATAGAATACGCGCCTGCAAGCCTTTGAATAAAAATCCGGCAAAGCTTCAAATGAGCCATGGGATCGAAAACAAGCTCAAGCAGCACATGCGACAGACTCTCTTGATGTCGCATCTCAACAATGAGCAGTTCGAAATTCTGGCAACAAAATCCCAGCTCTTGAGCTCTGCGCTTGGCGATGTAATTACAGGCAACCCTGAAGAGATCTGCGTTCTTGTTTCAGGCAGTGTACGGGTTCTTTTTGTCGGTGAAGAAAATAAAGAGTCAAGTGTTTGCATGCTCAGCAGCCGGGGCGCAATCTGGAGCCGGGATTTTTTCAAGAATTTTTCTCTTGCGGTTTCAGTAAGAGCTTCGGAAGATACAGTTTATTTCAAAATAGGACAGTCTACAGTTGATGAACTCAGCTCCGTCTGCCCCGAATTTGCTGAGGCAATCGAAAAGGAAGCGAAGGAACTGAGCGCTCTAACTGAAAACGCAATTAAAGCCTCCTCTGCACAGAACATGAGGCTTTCGCAGGCAAATCTAATTGCTCATCTTGATCCGGCCGCCGTTAAAGAAGAAAGCAAGCAAAGCGCAGCTGCAGAAGAAGCGTTGATCCCGCAATTGCGTCGTTCACTCAGGAAATACCCGGTTGTATACCAGCGCAACGAACTTGAGTGCGGCATAACCTGCCTTCATATGATTTGCCTTTTTTACGGAAAAAAAGTAAGCCTCAGCCAACTAAGGCAAATGTGCGAAATCGGCCGCAGCGGCACCAGTATGCTCGATCTGGCAGAAGCCGCAGAGCAACTTGGATTTATTAGCCGAGGTCTGAGAGCATCTTATGCCGGTTTGATGAAATTGAAACCACCGCTTATCTGCCACTGGAAGCAAAATCATTTCGTGGTTCTTTATGAGATAAATTCCTCATACGCCATTATTGGAGACCCCGCTGGCGGCCTGGAAAAGATCGATCGGGAAATTTTCACACGCGACTTTTCAAATAACGCACTCGAGCTGACGCTGACAACAGATTTCGGCAAAAACATCGAGTCAAAGCCGTTTCTGAGCACTTTTTATCCGATAGTTTTGCCGCACAAGGGCCTTGCCAGAGACATCATAATAACGAGTATTATTTTTGAATCTTTGATGCTTGTTTCCCCGATTTTCACCCAGGTTGTACTCGATCAGGTTATCGTCCATCAGGACCTGAACATGCTTACAGTAATGCTTATAGGCATGCTCGCCGTAGCAGTTTTCCAGTCTTTGATCGGGTTCATCCGTGAATTCATTCTGGAGTTCCTGGCACTTAAAGCTGACCTGTCTCTCTTTTCTGAGCTGTTCAAACGCTTGCTCAGCTTGCCATTTCCGTTTTTTGACAAACATTCGACAGGCGACATTCTTACACGTTTCGGTGAAAGTTCGGGAGTGGTGCAGTTCCTGGCAGGTTCTGGCGCCATTGCGGTTCTGGACCTTTTCATGGCTTTGATTTTCCTTGTAGTCATCTACTTCTACAACCTAAGCTTCGGTCTTGTCACTACGGTTTATGTGATCTTGCTCTCGCTCCTGGTGCTGATTTCAATACCCACAATCAAAAAACTCAGTCAGAGAGCCTATGACAAACAAATTCTTGCAGAGTCATTTCTGGTGGAGGCAATCAGAGGTATTGAACGAGTAAAGTCGGCTGCGGCCGAACGCCGAACAAGGTGGAAGTGGGAGCTTTTATTCATAGACCGGCTGAACATGCGGTTTCAAGAGCTGGTAGCTAAAAGCACAATTTCGGCAATTGTCAGGCTGATTCAAATATGCGGACAGGTTGCAATTCTCTGGATCGGCGCTCACATGGTTATCGAAAAAACACTGAGCATCGGGCAACTGATCGCTGTAAACATGCTGATTTCAATGATCGCCAACCCTTTTATTCGCTTTGCCGACCTTTCCTATGCATTCCAAAATATCAGCGTTGCACTCGAAGGTCTTTCGGACCTGCTTACAGAAAAACCAGAAGAGCCAGATGCTACCGGAAAAATTCATATCGGCAATTTGAAAGGCTATATAAGATTTGAAAATGTAACTTACAGATATTCAGGTCGTGAATCGGCAAACGCCGTGTCCAACGTATCTTTTGAAGCCCGCCCCGGTGAAATGATCGCAATTGTGGGAAGGAGCGGCTCCGGAAAAACGACACTTGTCAGGCTGATTCAGGGATTGTATCTTCCGGGTGAGGGGCGTATTTATGTCGATGATCACGACATATCCAAAATGGCGCTCAGCAATTACCGCCAGAACATCGGCGTGGTTTCCCAGCACGAATACTACTTCCACGGCAGCATCAGGGAAAATATTGCATTCTACAAACCTGAAGCCAGCATGGAAGAAATCATAAGAGCCTGCAGCATATCCGGCGCGGATCGCTTCATTTCAGATCTACCCTCTGGCTACGAAACCATTCTCAGCGAGGGCGCCAGCAATTTTTCCGGCGGCCAGAGACAGTGCATGGCCGTTGCCAGAGCAATCTTGCATAATCCAGCTGTTCTGATTTTCGATGAGGCAACCAGCGGCATGGATTCAGAAACAGAGTCACGCATTCAACGATGCATGGAAAGCATGAGGTCCCATTGCACTCTTTTCGTTGTAGCACACAGGCTGTCGACCATCAGAATCGCAGATCAGATTTTAGTTTTCGACAGGGGTAGCATAGTGGAGCGTGGCACCCATTCAAAGCTGCTTGAAGCAAGGGGACTCTATTACCATCTCTGCCAGCAGCAATCATTGGTTTAAGTGCAGCAGGAATCACAAGAGAACAATGAGCATCACGAAGCCAGCTTTGTTTCCAGAGAAACCATCTCTCAAGAAACTTTTCTTTTTTTCTCTTTTGCTTTTGCCGCTACCTGCAAACGCGGCGGAGTCACCACTGCCTCCACAAAAGCTGCCGGAAGAACCGGCAAGCGATCATAAAACTAATGCATCGCTTGATTTGCGCATACTGCAGCAAACGGTTCCGGGGGAATCTAAAGCCGGACGTCTCGTTAAGCTTGAAGCCTCTTACGACCAGCCGATTACACTAAGAGATGCGCTTATAAACGCGCTGAAATACAGTTTGCCGATCCGAATTTCAAAAGAAAGCTGGAACTATCAAAAATATCAACTTTTCGCAGACATATCCGGGTTCCTGCCAACATTCGAAATGGGCTACAACTTAACACGTTCAAACATCGCACCGGGCGATCTCATTGCAAACGCCAAGGTATTCTCAACTCAGATAAGTTACCCTGTCTTCGAAGGCGGCAGCGTAGTTTTCAATGTAATGGCACAGGCATACAGAAACGCCGGCTGGCGCCATGCCTTTTATTCCACAATCAACGATGCACTTTTAGATGTTCACAACAAATACAATGAGCTTTTGCTTCAAGACGCAATTCTCAAGATACGAGCACAGGCGCTCAGACTTTCAAAATTGCGCCTGGACTTAAACACTGCCATGTACAGGTCCGGCACTGCCACCCAGTTTGACATCATGCAATCACGTACGGAGCTTGCGCTCGACCAGGAAACGTATGCGATGCAAGAGCTCAGCTGCAGGCAAGCCGCACTGGATCTCTCGTATGCGCTCAATCTACCAATGGCCATCAATCTGGTGCCCAGAGAACAGATTTTGAAAGAAAGCAATCTGATTTTGGACTTCGAAAAGCTCGGAATCAACGATTATATGAACCTCGCAATCAATAAGCGCCCCGAACTTCGCCAGTATGAGATGTTCAGGCTGGCGGCCGCAAGAACCGTACAGACTGCAGCTGCGTCTCTTTATCCTGCACTCTCGTTTTTTACAAGCTACTCCCAGACAAATGTTGAATCAAGCGATTCGTCGTCTTCCTCGGATAGCAGTTCAAGCTCAACGAGTTCCTCGTCAGATACATCTTCAAGCACTTCGTCATCATCTTCTTCCTCAGCAAGCTCGTCAGCATCGACTTCTTCGTCAAGCTCCTCGTCATCAACCTCTTCATCAACCTCTCCATCAAGCACCTCAGACTCCACCCTGGAGAATGCAGGTGTTTTTACCGGCTCAACCAGAACTTTCCAGGCAGGATTCAACCTGACCTGGACTCTTTCAAACCTTGGCTTACTGAACACTGCAAATGTTGTTTCTGCCCGTGCTTTATCGAGACAGGCAATGATACAGGCCAATCAAGAGCTGCTTCTTGTAATGCAGCAGGTAAGAAGCAGTTTTGACGCAGCCACTCTGGCTAGAAATCGCATCGACGACGCTGCATATGCCAGTTTATCCGGAAAGGAATCGCTCAGGCTTGCGCATTTACGTCTGAAGTCGGGTCTGGGAACCAATCTGGAAATGATTCAGGCCCAGAAGGCTTATATAGAAGCGCTTATAAAACATGCAAGCGCAATTATCGCCTCGAACAAAGCTCAGGCAAGCTTGCTACATGCAAGCGGCCTCATTTCAATAGACAGATTGCTTGAAGGCTATCCGGCCGGCAAAGAACAACCACGAAATAAAAGTCGAAGTTTCAGGTTCTGGTGAGTTTATGGCAAGCGGAGTCGCAAGAAAACTGATAGCTCCCCTGCCTCTGCTCTTGCTTTCAGCATGCCCGGTTTTTGCTGCCCTGGAACTGCAGCAAGAAAGACCGGCACGACCTCCAGAGCTTGAAAGCATACCTGAAAGCAGCCTGTCGATGCGGTTCCAGAACAAGCAAAATCTGCTGCCTCAAAATCAGTTAATCAAACTACAGGCAACTTACAGACAGAGCGTCAGCTTGAAAGAATTGCTTGAACATGTCTTACGCTACAACTTGCCGATTCACATTTCAAAGGAAAGCTGGAATTTTCAAAGGGGTCAGTTTCTAGCTTCGGCTGCCGGCTTTGTACCAAGCTATTCGCTCAATTACAAGCGCACTTTCGTTACAGTTTTTCCTGACACCAGAACCAGATCAAACCTTTTCGTTTCTGAGTTGATCTTTCCTGTTTTTGCCGGCGGTGAGGTGCTTTTCAATACTCTGGGCGGTTTTTATCGTGACCGTGCCTGGAAGCACGCTTATAAGTCTACAGTTAACAGCACGCTTCTTGACGCATACAAAAAGTATTACGAGCTCTTGAATCAAAAAATGCTTCTGGAAATTCAAGCAATCTCAGTCAAGATTTCAGATGCAAATCTCAAATTGATTGAGGCGAATTATAGGGCAGGTCTTGCTACTCAATTCGACATAATGCAGGCAAGAACGCAATTGGGAAGTGATCGAGAAAGGCTCTGGCAGCAAGAAACTGCAGCAAGAGCTGCAGCCCGTGAGCTCAATATGATCATGAACCTGCCCATGCTCATCGACCTGCTGCCCAGAACACAAAGCTTGAAAAAAGAGCAGATTATCGATCCGACGCTAAAAATACAAGACTATGAAAATATCGCGTTGATAAAACGCCCGGAGCTCAGGCAGTATGAGCTATTTCGCCTTGCAGCCTCCAGGTCGGTACAAACAGCTGCTGCAAGTTTTTTTCCTGATCTTACATTTTTTACCGCATATACTAAAGCAGGCACTGCACTAAATATTCCAGACAACGAAAACGCTCTCAACGGCGTTGCAGCTACCGAAGTTGCCGAGGCAGAGGAAAACTTCGGTGTGGTAACCAACACAGCCCTTGACCAAACAGCAAGCTTCAGCCCCGGAGAGCAAAACACTGCCCAGCAGGGAGCAAACACTCTTACAGACGTGGTAGCAGGCAGCGGCGGCAACCCGATTGCAAATGTACAGGGTGGAAGCCTGGTTACATCAGGCGCAGTCAAGCCTCGTTTCAATTCGAATGTAATTACCGGAGTTCCGTCAACCTCAAATATACAGGGCAGCGACACGGCAAGCGCCGGTATTTTTCCCGGCCGCTCCCGCAATTTTCAAAAAGGAATGGATTTAAGCTGGACTCTCACTAATTTGGGGCTGAGTACAGCCGGCAATGTTCTTTCGGCAAGAAGTCTCAAAAGACAGGCGATGCTGCAAGCAAACCAGGAGCTGATTCTGGTAAAAAAAGAAGTGAGAGCTGCCTATATGAGCTATATAGTTGCCCGGGAACGACTTAAATCAGCGGGCAGCGCTCGCGAATATGGAAAGAACTCACTCAAGCTGGCAAGGTTGAGACTTAACTCCGGTGTCGGCAACACCCTCGAGTTGATTGAAGCACAAAAACAATACATTGGCGCGCTTAGAAAACAATCTGAAGCCATTCTTGCTCTAAATTTGGCTCAGGCAGAGCTCCTCAAAAGCACCGGTCTTATTTCAGTTGATACTCTGACCAGAGGGCTTCGCTGAGTTATTGTTATTTTTGCTGTCTGCCGGCTCCGGCAAATATTCAGTGCTTAGTGTAACGCTTTCACTTTCGTTATTGAAATCTCTCAATTGAATTTCAATTTTGAACCGGTCGGGAAGCTTTCTCTTGAAATAAATGAGGCCGCTTGTGCTTTCACCCGGGAATAAGACCCGTCTTGAAAAGAGCTTCAGCTGATCCTCCCGGCGCTTTTCGTCAAAGCCGTATCTGTCTTTTACCGGTCCACTTTCATTCAACTGATCTGTGACCGCCCCGGCGGTTCCTACAGTTGCAATCGCTGTTATGCTTGCTTTCACGTCTTTAAAATATTTATGCCTGGGGCTGTCCGGCAGCTTTATCGCATTTTCAATTTCGAGCATAGATGCGCATTTTCTGGACTCGCCATTGCTTAGCGCCACGGCATTATCAGCATCAAGCTCGATAGTGCGCTTGCTGCCGTTTGTTACCGTAATTAAAAAAGCAGTAAAGGGCTTCAAAACATAAGCCCTGCGATCCAGGCTGCTTGTAATATTTGGAAGCTCGGATTTGAGGGCAGGCAAATTATTGGGGCCCGGCTCCAGAATTTCTTCGAGTTCATGGGCCGACCTGCTTGCTCTCTTTCGATTGGCGTCAGCACCCCAGCCTTCCTCGCTCTGGCAAGAAGCAGGCAAAATAAGGCCAAAAGCTGCTAAAAAAGCCATGAGCAAAAACATAAAAAGCAAATTCGGGCGAAAAACTTGAACCTGACTGATTTCTCTCATTTTGCTTTCTTAGCATGAAATTAACCTTTGTGATTCTATGCTATCGTGATTGCAAGTTCAAACCGGAACAGGAATCAGTATTGTGGACAGCAACAAGCAACTAGAAAGTCAGCTGATTGAAAACTGCGCTGGCGACTGCGATAGCTCGGATCAGGAGCCGATTGCACGTGTAAACGGCACTGAAATTTATGCAAACGATCTGCTTCGCTTTCTCAGGCTCAGTCTGAATTGGCAGATTAGAGCTGAGCTGATCGCCGGAACTCTTGCAGAACAAGAATTTGAGAAGAGACAGCTTGAAATCGGTGAATCCGAACTCGAAGAAGCAGTAAACGCATTTCGAGCAAAGCTGGGGCTCTTAACCGCAGCTGAAACTGAAAAGTGGTTGGATGCAAGAGACCTGACAGCCGATGATCTTTACGAACACTGTGAATTCGAACTCAAGCTCGAGCAACTTAAGAAGGAGCTTTTCTGCACCGAGAAACTGAAAGAAAATTTCGTTTTTTCCAGAGCCGCCTATGAAAGAGTCGAATTTTACCAGTTGCTTGTCAAAAACGAATCGAAAGCAAAAGAGCTTGCAGCGCTCATTAAAGATGGCAAGAGCTTCTTTGAGCTGGCAAGAAAACATAGCCAGGACGAAGAAACAAGAAAACTCTGCGGATACGCCGGTCTGCAAAATCGAGCTTCCATGCAGCCTGAACTCGAATCCAGAATATATGCTGCAGGCGAGGGAGATCTGATCGGGCCGATTAAGAGTCTTGGATCATATTATTTGATTCTGATTGAAAAATTCCATGCTGCCGAGCTGAATCCTGCCCTGGAAACTGAAATACGAAACAAGCTCTTTGCTGAATGGCAGCAAGACCTGCTTGCCAGGTCCGAAATTGAAATTCTTGCATAACCCGCTTGACATCCAGCTAAGTAACAATGTCCCCTGAATGCCCGAATTACGCTCCTGAGGCATGGAGCTGGTTATAATAATTCATTGCGCCTGCAAATCACTGGGGTGTTTTTTAAGAATTTGGCTAATAACAAACCAGACATGATTCTTTCTATTTCG
>CAZTQO010000031.1:0-14167 GCA_964615655.1 uncultured Candidatus Obscuribacterales bacterium
CAAGCCTTCCATTTTCGGTATATGCTCTGATTTCCGAAAGATGCCCGAGCGGATCCGATTCAAAACGCCTTTGTTGAAAGCTTCAACGGAAAGATGCGAGACGAGTGTCTGAATGAGAACTGGTTTCTTGATATTTTCGATGCAAGAACAAGGATCGAAGACTGGCAAGATCATTACAACAACGAGCGTCCTCACAGTTCGCTCGGCTATAAAACCCCAAACGCTTTTGCAAAACTGCAGAGCATTTTTCAGGAGGCAGTCCTAGTTTAAAGTGGTACAACTAATGGGGGCAGGTCACCAAGACTTACAAATAATTATGAAAAAAGTGCGACAAATAGCATTGAAGAAATCGTGACAAATAATTCTGAAACTCACAGGCTTAGGAGAACTTTTGGGGTTTGTGTGGTTATGTGGTCGGTACGTGTACAACTATTGGGGGCAGGTCACAAGGACTTTTGAAATCTGGCGTTTGGGCTTCTGAACCGGCAGCAGCGGTTTTGCAGTTTGCACAGCGAAATTCAGACCTAGGACAATTTTCTATGTTCTTGCAGAAATGGCTTGAATAAGGCTTCTACACCACATTGAAGTTGAAGCCAGTGACAACGACTTTTGAAAATCTATCAAGAAAAATTCTTCGCAACTCCTCTTCCTGCCTGGCTCCGGTTAATTGGTGACAAGAACTATTGAAATCTGGTGACAAGGACTTCTGAAACTGACACCATTGCTGTTGGTTATTTGCTGTTTCTTGGGCGGCAAAGGAAATTGAAATCGTCGTAGGCTCCAAGAAATTCATCCCTTCCAGAGAAGTAGTATTTGGCTGCCGGAACAATGACCAAAATACCCTTGTTGCTTGAGGAAACAGTGTACTTGCCAGATCTAAAAAGGTCAATGGCCGATTCTTCTCTGCCGAAATTCCATAGAAATGCATCCCCAGGTGTTCGTTCGTTAAGGTTTGGTGTCATGTGCAATTTAACAGACCTTCCCTCAGAATCTATTATTGAATATTGCATTGTCTCATGTGTAACTGAATCGTTGGGTTTTGACCAGTTCAAACCTTTGGTCGGCCATTGCCAGAAGTTCCAAACACCATAGCAACCTTGTTGGAGATCGACAACATACGTGCCCGGCATTTCTAGTTTGTAGACTCCTTGTTCATTGAACCACAACAGTAGCCCAGTAAAGAAAGATGTTAACACACTGGCCAGGGTAATCTTGACCACAAGACTCTTCCAGTTCTTCCTTGACTTTACCAGCGCCGACAACAAGTACAGCCTGTAATTTTCATCTGCGGTTCCAGTTTGCCTTTTTTTTGGCTCGTTGTTTTTTTCGAAGTGCTCAGCCATAACATTAGGTCTCTAGAATGGTGGTGTTCGAATTATTGGAGCAGCAGGAACAGGATTCCCAGGATAAGTATAGTACCCTGGTGCCCATACTGGAATGCCACTGAAACCTCCTGGAGTATTGTCACCCATCGGTGTAGGGGGCTGGTAACCCATAACCTGAAGAAAGGTATAGGCACCCGTATTGCTGTTGTATGAGCTGCCACCTCCTAAGAAGTTGTAATTACCACGCCACGGTAAGGATGCCTGCAATTTTGCTCTTGCAGCATTGAACTTTACGAGCGTGCTTTGCAACGAACTGTAGTCTCCAGTATCAATCGTTTGAATGACATTATTGGGATTTAGGTAGGATGAGATGCCTTTGTCGCTGCTGGTCAAACTTCCTCCAATAATTGGTCCCACTACCTTACCCGCAAATCCTGCGAGAACTGTTTCTTCACCAGTGCTGTTGTCTTGGTCAATCAAAAGAACATCACCATGCCTGCCAAGGGATGTGCCCAACACCCGAGTCCACGCCATGACCAATGCCCATGAGTGATTGATATCTGGTGTAATGGGACGAATTGGGCGTCCATACTCATCAAAACGTGAACCAATTACTGTTTGCGAAATTGAAGATGAATTGGCACCATAATCGTCTCCGGTCCCTGGCGCCAGTCCAAAGGAATCAGTTGAATTAACACTGTCGTTGTTTATGTATGCATACAGATTCAAATCCCCTGCATCAAATCCAATCGGATCTGGCTGCAAAAACCTGCCGATTGCCGGAGCATAAACTCTTGCCTTGTAGTTGTATAATCCGACTTCTGAATCATATCTCTGGCCAGTATAACCAAATGCAGTACCCGCAAGAATTGCAGTTTGACCAAACGGGCTATAACTATAAGCCTGCAGTACTGCTCCGGAGTCATCTGACAGAGCAATCACAGAGCCAAGCCGGTCATGATGCAAATAAGTTTTGGTGCTACCAGCTAATTTAATGAACACCTCATCAAGCCGGTTGCCTCTAATATAGCGGCAAGCCAGATCACCTGCGTCATCGTATTCCTCAATGAGCTGCTGGCCGTCGTAAAGAAACCCGGTTTTCACAGTGTTAACTGCCTTTTGTGCCTGTCTGTTAACCGGATCATACACGTAATCGTTTGTTACCAAACCTGAAACTGCCTGAGTCATTCTGTTGAGCGCATCAAAACCTGCAGTCAGAAGTCCGCCGGTCAGGCAGCCGTTGTTGTTGTATGCATAGCCTGTCGCATCAACAGCCGGATATTGATTTAAATCGTTTGCATTTGCATAGTTTGTTATTGAAGAGAGCTGCGGTGTCCACAAAAAGGCGCTGTCATCAACTGCAAGTCCGATTTGCTGATGCACTTTGTTGTAATCGAAATTGAAAGAAACTGAGCTGCCAACAAAAGTTTCAGCCAGGCTGCTGAGATCATCGTTAATCTCATATGCATAGGCGCACTGAGAGCCATTTTCATAGCTCAAAAGAGTTCTTCTTGAAAGATCGTCATAGTCCATGTGAACGGCTGCATTTGTGTCGCCGTTTAACTTGATGTCCGTAAGCCTGTTCAAAGAATCATAAAAATACTCTGCGTAAAAGCCGTCTGGATAAGTCAGTCGTGTTCTGGTGCCATTGGATTGCCTGCAGGGTCAGTAATCTGAGTTACAGAACCGTTTTCCTGATATTGCCACAGCCAGGTCTGGAAGGGTTGTGCAGGGATGCCAGTTTGACGCTTGAATGCAGTCTGCCAGCCATTCTCGTTGTATTCCCAGTTGCTAACATAAGCAAAAGGTGCCGGGTCAACCTGTTCTAATAACCTGCGTTCATTATCGAACGAAAAGCTTGTAGTATTGCCATTTGGATCCGTAAGAGCACTTACGTTGCCGACGGCGTCATATGCAAAGGCTGCCAGCAAGTTCAAGCGGCCAACGCCGAAATCGTGAGTTGCAGTAAGCAAGGTAGCACGAAAAGGCTTGCTGCTAGAATTAGCCTTTTGATAGTCTTCGCGCAAAATAAATGCCAAAGTCTTGCACAATAATTGGCAAAGTCACATCCTCCTCTGGCCTGCAAAACACGCGTCTTGCAAGTCTTGCCATACTGCCGCCTTGCCGCCTTTGACCATTTATGTGTCACAAAATCAACCAGAGAGCTCTTGCCGCATTCAAATAGATCGCGGCTGACAAAGAGCTTGCCAATTGGCACTTGCTTAATGTCTCTCTTCATCCAGAAGCTTTCCACTTTTCGATTTCCGCCTCGCAAGATTTCTGTACATATTTCTTGCAACGTAAAAACCGCGAAAAAAGTTCACCCGAACTCCAAGATTAAGTCTGCAAGAATTGTCAGGTACTTGGTGAGCTGCCTTCGAACTCAAAACGCTCTTCCCGAATCAGAACCTCGTACTTTGGAGCCTCGACGGCATCCTGAAATTTCTTGTTGTTCAAATAGGTGATTGTATAAAGCAAAACAAATACGCAAACGAAGATCGCTGCAAAAAAGATGATCACGGGCCTTGCCCTCCATTCACATGCGATTGCGAAAAAATCGATGACACATATCTTGCAAGCATGGCTCGCTCCGCAAGCGTCAGCTGATCTCTCCAGGGCGGCATAGCAGTACCGGCAACTCCATTATTAATAACAACAAGCGCCCTTGCAACAGAAGGACCTACCTCAGAAAAATCTGTCGGTCTTGGCGCAAGTGCAAGCGCTGCCGGTCCGTCACCCTTACCTTCACGACCGTGGCAACTCGCACAATTTTTGACAAAGAGCTTGCTTGCTTCCGCTTGCGGAACGGAAGCCCGCTTAGCTGCCAACTTGCTATCCGTTTTGCTAATTTGATCTCCCAGGCTTCTGACAAATGCACAAAGCGCAAGCTTTTCTTCCTGCCTGAGATCACGCCAGGCGGACATAGAAGTTCCGAGCACACCATTTTCGAGTACAAAACTTATCCGCTTAAGTGAAAGCTGTTTCAGCGTCAAATCAGCAGGCTCAGGTGACAGGCTGGCAGATGCCGGCCCGCTTCCAGCACCATCGGCTCCATGGCAAGAGGCACAGTTCCCGGCAAAAATTGCAGCACCCTGTTTTTCCAGCGCTTGCAGTTTCTGCCCAGCAGGCAGTTTAATTGAAACCAGAGATGCTTTTTGTTCGGCACTGAGAGCCCTTGCCATATTTGCATTTGCTTCAAAACCAGGATTCAGTTTTTCCAAAGCTTTTACTTCTTCAGGACAGTTGCAATAAGCAGGAATTGCTTGCGACCCGACACCTGCAAGCCGGCGTGCCTCACCCAGCGATTTGATATAAGCAAGTAAATCGAGCGCTTCCTGAGCAGGTTTATCAGGCGAGCCGTTGAAAAGCCAGGGATATGGCGGCATGATTGAATCCCTAACTATCAATCGAGGATTATACAAATGCGTGAGCTGCCAATCATCCGAGCGCACTCTTGATTCGCGGGCAAGATCCGGTCCAATCCTGCGCGTTCCCCAGAGCTGCGGATAGTCGTAAACCGTTTCCCAGGCTCTAGTGGACATGCCGTAACGATCCACATCAGCCGGAACCTTTCTTATTTGCTGAGTATGGCAATAAGCACAGCCTTCCTTTGCATAAACAAGCCGTCCGGCTTCTTCACTTTCACTGAGCGGCATCATGGTTTTAGGCTTACTCGAGTTAAGATCAGCTTCAATAGCTAAGCCAGGCAGCACAGCAAGTGCCGCAAAAGACAAAAGAAAAAATCCAAGACCAGCAAGCGAGGCACTAAGATAAGCCATATTAAGGAATGGGAATCCAGCCGCAGCTCCGGCGCCGCTTGCAGGCCCTTGCTCAAATAGCAGAACGGCAGCTTCTGCACCGGCCACCTCCAGACCGGTCTCCTCCGCAACAACCGACTCTGTAAGCGCGGTCTCCGCCACAGCCGTCTCAAGTTTGCCGCTAAAAAACGCAATGCAGAGAAACACAAAGGAAAGAAGGATCGGAACTCCTGAAATCGTTCTTGCAAGCCAGTACGGCGCAGCCTGCCTTACCGACTCTATAAAAGCAAATTTGGATTGCCAGAGATTTGCTTCCACAAGTCCGGCAACTGTAAGGTCACTCACCATAAACAGCAAGCCTGCAAGAAGAAACCAGTAAGAAAGTGAAAGCGATTTTTCGTTGAACTTAGCACCGGGAATTTTCTGCCATATATGAGCAAGACCTCCAATGGCTGTAAAACTTGCAAAGCCGATCATTGCAAGATGAGAGTGACCAATTACCCAGTCACTGAAGTGAATTATTTTATTCACCGGCATCAATGCCTGCACACTGCCCTGCAGACCCACTATCAAATAGAATATCGTCCCTGCAATCACAAAACGCAAGGGCAGGTCTTTCTTTTTTGTTCTCTTTGATAGTCTTGCTGAAAGTAATAAATTAGCTACAACAATAAGGACATCGATGCCCAGAATCACCGAAGCTGCTACTGCCAGTTCTTGAGCTTCCATCGGTATCGACGAATAAACATAGTGATGCGTGCCGTTCAGCGGATAAACAAAAAAGAGCAGCCAGAAACCGAGCATTGAAAGAAAATGGCTGAATATAGGCTTCTTTGTTGCAGCCGGAATTACCCAGTAAGCAATTGCAAGTGCAAGCGGAGTTACATAGAGCCCGATTGCGTCATGAATCCAGAGCCCGCTGAATGCCGCACCCTGAGCACCGGGAATCAGCTCCGGACAAATATTACCTACAGGGTAGGCCAGCAGGGTAAAAATCAGCCCCCCTATAATATACCAACCGGATACGTATAAGCCTGCCAGTTTTGCTTTCAATAAAGGCCATACGAATTGCACTGCGGAAAGAAGCAAACCGATTACGACAAACACATCTATAAGAAGCGGAAATTCAGCCCACTCCAGAGGCTGACTGAAGCCTGCAAGCACAAGCAAGTAGCCAGGGATAAGTACGACAAAATTCCAGAGCCCGAAAATTACCCATCCGAGTTTTTTGCTGAAAACACCCAGATTTGAGAGTCGGGGAAGCACATGATAAAGAAAGGCAAAAAAAGCATTTCCAAGCCATCCGAAGAATATCCCCTGGGTATGATCAAAACGCAAGCGCCCCCAACTGCTCCAGGCGCTGTGAGCTGCCATGTCAGGCATATGCATTTTTGTAGAAATAAAAATTCCAAGCAGGGCCGAGAAAATCAGAGCAGCAAGTGCAGCAACTGTATGAGCTTTTATAAGAGCATAAAAAACTGGCGGCAAACTGTCGCCATTCTCCATATTGCCTAGCAACTGACTTTCCGAACTCAATCCTTTTTGCCCTTTATCTGAGTCAGGTAGGAAACAATCTCTTTTCCCTCCGCCTCAGTGATATGCGCTCCCCACACTTTTATCATTTTCTCAACTTCCTTTTCCCAGACTTCTTTGCTGAACTCAGGCTGCATGCTTATATAACGAAGCGAATGGCAGACACTACAGCGATTCAGAAATACTCGCCTCCCCGGGCCTTCCGGAAATGAGAACTGATTGCTTGCAGGCACAAGCATGATACTTTTTCCGGACCAGAGCGCCTTTGTTGCCTGCTCCTTTATTGCCGGCTCCTTTTTCTCGGAGATTTCGGAATCAATCTTATTCCGGTCTCCACATCCTGCAAAAAGCGTCAAGCATGATGCAAGAATCAAAAAACTGCGGGAAGCGCGCCCGGGGATCTGAAAAAAATCCATACTCAGGTCACCCGCACTGGAAGAATTTCTATTTGATTGCGCATATAGCCGCTTTTGTTCCAGCGCTGCGACGCAGGCTGTGTTTCGCCACTATTGCTGCTGGCTCTTGCTTTTAGAAGATAAGTGCCTGCCTCAGGGGGTGTCCATTTAAGTCGCCAGCGGCACCACGAATATGGTCCGTAATCGTTTTTTTCAATCTTTGCCTCTTTATAGTCGTCACTCTCAATATGACTATCAATTTCTCGTTGCTTAATACTTCCACTGTGCTCGTTACTTAGATCGCGCTCACTGCTTCCACCGCGCTTAGTAATCCCACGATCACCGTCACGATCATCTGCTTTAGCAATTGACACTTCCACTTTTGCAATACCGGAACCACAGTCAAAAGCCAGTCCTTCAATAACGAACTCACTTCCTGCTTTCAGTTCGTCACTTACCGGGTCCGGACGCACAAAGAAAGAGCGCACATTCATCTTAGTTATAGCTACTGTCGTTTTTGCAAGCTTATCCGGGCTTTCCTCGGCGAATTCATTGTCCGGTATTCGATAGGATTTTTCCATCCAGAAGCCGTCAAATTTTTCGCTTAGTACATTGATATGAGCTAGTGACTTTACCCAGTATGTAGCAAACCAGCCAGGAACTATCAAGCGCAATGGGTATCCGTTCAGCATCGGCAGAGGCTCGCCATTCATTTCGTAAGCAACAATTACTTGATCCTGCAATGCATCTTGCAGCAAAAGCGACTTTACAAACTTCGGCATATTTGAAAGTGGCGCTTCGTCAAGCCCTGCAAAACTCGCCTCCACTGCACCGGTTTTCAATCCTGCTTTCTTAAGCAAATCAGAAAGCCGAACCCCGCTGAATCTGGCATTGCCGACCGCGCCGTTCTGCCACTGGCCTCCTGGAACAGCAGGCTCGAAAAAACGCCTGGAATTACCCGAGCACTGGCAAACTGCAAGCACCGTTACTCGGGCAAATTGATCTTTCAGTTCAGGCAGGGAAAGACTCAGGGTTTTTTCCACATGCCCATCAATTACAAGCCGGAAACTATCAAGATCTACTCTTGTGGGAATACCTTCAAGATGCCAGCGGACAAAAAATGCTTCATTAGGAGTCAGGTCCTGCCTGAAATTAAAGAGGGGAGTCTCAAGCTGGGGCGGCCGGTCAGTGAGCATAATAAGTTCCGACTTTTCAGGAAAGCGCGCCAGTGACTGCCCTTCAGGTACATTAATCGGTGCCTTTTTATATCTTTCTGTACAAGCAGAAGCAAATCCACCAATCAAAAGTGAGTAGGAAAGCATGCTCAAAAAACGGCGCCTGTCAAGCAAAAATGGCTCCGGACTCCTGCCGCCCTCAGTGATTTCATTGATTGTTTTTCCAGAGATCAAGTTAAAGCCCTAATTAGTGGCGCCAGGCAATTTTATTAGAAATCGATTCATTAGTCCTGAACTTTGCAATAATCTTGTTTGCAAGGGCGGCAATTTAAAATGGCAAAAATTCTTATAGCTGAAGACGACCTCTTGCTCTGTGAATCAATAGTCGAACTGCTTGAAATCGACAGGCACCTGGTCGAGTTTACCAGTTCAGGCAAAGAAGCAATAGAGCGTGTCAAGATTTACTCCTATGACTTACTGGTTCTGGACTGGGAACTTCCAGAACACAGCGGGCTTGAAATCTGCCAGCTAGTTCGAATGCGCGGAAAAAAGACTCCTGTGCTTTTCATAACCGGACGCAGCGAACTCGGGGACAAGCTTGAAGGTTACGAAGCCGGTGCAGATGACTATTTGAGCAAGCCATTTGATGTAAACGAGTTCAGAGCGAGGGTGAGAACACTCTTAAGGCGCAATCAGAAAGACGACGATGCCAGATGCATCGCCTATGCAGATATCGTTTTGAATCCTGAAACCTTCCAGTCAATGGTAAACGGGAAAGATCTGGAACTTCTACGCAAAGAGTTCCTTCTACTCGAACTATTGCTCAAAAACAAAGAAAACAATGTTTCCGTTGAAAGCATCAAAGAAAGAGTCTGGGGCAGCAGTGAAGAGGTAACTGACGAAGCACTGAGAACCTGCATAAAGCGCCTGCGCAACAAACTCGACAACGTGGGTGCTGCTTGCAAAATTAAGTCCGCCTACGGCAGTGGCTACAGGCTTGAAAAAACAAAGGCAGATACGCAGAGTTGAACATTAACAGGAGCGACTTAAACAGAGTCGCTGCAACTTAATAGGGCTGTTGCAACTTAACAGGGTCGTTGCAGCCTAACAGGGCCGTTGCAACTTAACAGGGCTGTTGCCAGACAGAGAAGAACTCAAAGCCCCGCTTGGCAACGGGCGAGGGAGTGATGAGGGAGTGATAAGGATGCCGAGCGGGCATAGATAATTAGGCCCAAAAGGCCCGCATTCAAGGTCTGATGGCTTATGATATGCAATCTGCCAATAGAATCAGGAAAAAAGCTTATGAAGGACCACTTACACTTCTTTGTCAATGGGAAAGAATGCCGGGTCAGGGGAGAAGACGCATTCCAGCCCCTATCAAGCTATTTGCGTTATTTGAAGGGAATGACCGGCACCAAAATCGTTTGCGAAGAAGGTGACTGCGGCGCTTGTACAGTGCTTGTCGGCAGCCTCAGAGATGGAAAAATCGAGTATGAAGCAGTTAATTCATGCATAAAATACCTCTACCAAATGGATCTCTGTCACATAGTAACTGTGGAAGGACTGGGCTCGGCAGAGCATCTGAACCCGGTGCAGGAAGCAATGGTCAAGTGTCACGGCGCCCAGTGCGGCTTTTGCACACCGGGTTTCATTGTTGCTATGTGTGGCTATTTCGACGAGAACAAGAAGCCCGAGATTCAGGATCTTAAAGACTGCACCACCGGAAATCTCTGCCGCTGCACAGGCTATGAGCCCATACTCAAAGCCGGTCTGAGCGTGGATTCTTCAAGAATCACACCGCTTGAAAAACTCTACCCGCAAGACGAAATGATCAAAGTTTTTGAATCAGAATCAGATCAAGCTGTTGAAATCGAAGCTGGAAGCAGCAAAGTCCTGATTCCGGCAAATTTAGAGCAGGCCTGCAAAATGAAAGCGGAGCATCCTGATGCTGTGGTAATTGCAGGCGGCACGGATATTTGCGTAAACATGAACAAAAGGGCCTTGGCGCCGGCAACTGTGATTAGCTTTGCTAATTTGAAGGAGCTCAGATCTATTAAAAGTACAAACGGTCTTGTGACTGTCGGCGCCTGCGTAACACTTAGTGAGCTGGAAGATTACTTCAAAAACAAGGTGCCGGACTTTCACCACATTCTCTGGGTATTTGGCTCTCCCCAGATAAGAAACGCCGGCACTCTTGCCGGAAATATTGCCAACGCCTCACCAATAGCCGACACGCCTCCCTTTCTCTTTGTTATGGATGCGGTACTCGAGCTGCGTTCGGCAAAGGGAACAAGGCAGGTGCGCATCAACGACTTCTACAAAGGCTACAAACAATTCGACATGCAAAAAGATGAGTTCATATCATCAATTGCAATTCCACTTCCAAAAGAAAAAGATATTCTCAAACTCTACAAAGTGTCGCGACGCAAGCACCTGGACATTTCAACAAACACGGCAGCGTTCAGGCTCAGTCTCAACGGCGACAAAATAGATTCAATTGCAATTGCCTATGGCGGCGTGGCCGCTGTGATTTTAAGACTGCCTAAAACAGAGGCATTTTTGAAAGATAAGGAACTGAGTCTTGAAAATATGAAAAGCGCAGGCGAAATTGCCGTGGAAGAAATCAGCCCGATAGACGACGTGCGGGGCTCGAAAGCATTCCGTTACCAGCTTGCCAAAAATCTTTTGCTCAAGCTCTATTATGAAATCCAGGAAGGGAGGGTGCCAGCATGTCAGCCGTAGGAAAAGACCTGCCGCACGATTCGGCAAAAGGACATGTTTCAGGCGAGTCAATTTATATTGATGATTTTCCGCCGGCACATAATGAGCTTTTAGTTGATTTCTATTATGCTCCGGTGTCGCATGCAGTTATAAAATCACTGGATCTCAGTGAAGCAGAAAAGGTAGAAGGAGTATCAGGTCTTTATACATATAAAGACCTGCCCTCAGACAATTGCTTCGGTCCGATCGTCAAAGACGAATGTTTGCTTGTAGAAAAAGAAATTGAGTTTATGGGTCACCCGATTGTGGTGATTGCTGCCGAAAACAGAAAAGCAATCGAAAAAGCAAAGAAGGCAATAAAAATAGAGTATGAAAAGCTGGAGCTTGTTCTTTCCATAGACAAAGCAAGAGAAAAGGGACTCTTTCTGGGACCGACTAGAAGAATTAAACAAGGCGATAGTAAAAAAGCATTTGAAAAGGCTGAGCACGTTATAAGCGGTTGTTTTGAGAATCTCGGACAGGAGCAGTTTTATCTCGAATCACAGGCAGCCATGGTTTTTCCGAAAGAAAACGGCCAGCTTGAAGTGCATTCTTCTACTCAGCATCCTACTGAAGTTCAGGAAGTTATTGCCCACTTACTAGGGCTCTCAATGAACCAGGTTGTATGCATAACCAAGCGCATGGGCGGCGGCTTCGGCGGCAAAGAAAGCCAGGCCACCCACCCGGCTGCCATGGCGGCTTTAGTGGCTCAAAAAACAAAGAGACCGGCCCGCATAATTTTCAACAAAGACCAGGACATGCAGGTTACAGGCAAGCGCCATCCGTTCAAGAACGACTACAAAGTCGCATTCGATAAAAACGGAGTAATTCAAGCTGTCGATATGGATTTCTATTCAGACGGCGGCGCCTTTTTCGATCTTTCTACTGCGGTGATGGCACGTGCCATGTGCCATGCAGACAACGCTTATTACCTTGCAAACGCAGATATAAGAGGCACTATCTGCAAAACCAACCTGCCGCCCAACACAGCTTTTAGAGGCTTCGGCGGCCCTCAGGGAATTGCGCTCATTGAAAATATCATGGAAGAAATTGCAGCTTATTTAAAAGTCGATCCTTTTGAAATACGCAGGCGCAATTTGTACGGGCAGAAAGATCGCAATATCACGCCCTACGGCGAGATTGTCTTTGACAATAACTTGCCCAGAATTTTTGATGAGCTTGAGAAAAGCTCGGACTATAAAAAGCGCAAAGAAGCAGTTGACAAGTTCAACAAAGAATCGAAAAGCAAATTAAAAGGCATTTCGGTTTCAGCAGTGAAATTCGGAATTTCGTTCAATACCAAGCACCTTAATCAGGCAAATGCTCTGGTAAATATATACGTTGACGGCAGCATACAGGTTTCTACCGGCGCTACTGAAATGGGTCAGGGTGTAAACACCAACATCAAGCAGATAGTTGCAGGCGAGTTCGATATTGACGCCGACCATGTTATCGTAATGCCGACCTCCACCGAAAAAAATAACAATACCTCGGCCACGGCCGCTTCAAGCGCCACAGATTTGAACGGCTCGGCGGCAGTTGATGCCTGCCGCAAAATCAAACAAGCTCTTTGTGAACTTGCTGCAAGCCATATTGCAAGCAAAGACCAGACCATCATGCCTTCACCCACAAGCATCATATTTGAAGACGGATTTATATACGACAGGCGCAGGCCTGCAACAAAGATAGGCTTCAAAGAACTGGTAAAGCTTGCGTATTTAAGCCGCGTGAGCCTGGGCGCCAGAGGATTTTATGCAACCCAGGGCATAGATTTCAGCTGGGAGGCCGGACCGGAAAAAACAGCCGCCGGTCACCCGTTCCTTTATTACACGCAGGGTGCGGCAGTAGCTGAGGTAACAATAGACAGGTTCACAGGTGAGCTTAAAATCGACCGGGTAGACATGCTTATGGATATCGGCAAACCCGTAAATCCGGGCATTGCACGTGGTCAACTCACCGGAGCTTTCATACAGGGCATGGGTTGGGTAACGACCGAATGCCTAAAATACGCCGATGACGGCACTTTGCTGAGCCACTCACCAACCACATATAAGATTCCCAATGTTCAGGACACGCCTGAAGTATTCAATGTCGACTGGATAGAGGCAGAAAATCCTGTGAACGTAGCCGGAACAAAAGCGGTTGGAGAGCCGCCCTTATGCCTGGGTCTTTCAGTATGGTGTGCAGTGAAATACGCGCTTTCCTCAGTGAGCGGCAACGAAATTCCCAAGCTGATACTTCCTGCCACAAACGAAGAAATAGTGATGCGGCTTGCAGAATACACACAGAGCGCCGAAGAAAAAGCTCGCAACCATGCGCTTGTAACTAAGAAATAGTAAGCAAAGACAAAAGCAAAAACAAAAGCATGAGCGAACTCAAATACCAAAGATGTCCACTTATTACGAAAAAATCAATGAGCTGCTTGCGTTAAAAGTGCCATTTGTGGCAGTAACAGTGGTTGACACCACAGGCAGTGTACCAAACGAAGCAGGCACCAAGATGCTGGTTAGTGCAAAAGGGCTTGAATTCGGGACTGTGGGCGGCGGCAAAGTCGAGAAAAAAGCCATAGACGAAGCGGCGTCCATGCTTCAATCAAGCGATCCGGAAAAACAGACTCATTTTGTGAACTGGAGCCTTGAGCGCGATGTAGGCATGACCTGCGGCGGCATCGTAAAGCTATATTTTGAAAAGCACAATTGCACAAGCTGGAACATTGTCATATTCGGTGCCGGCCATGTGGCAAACGCGCTTGTTTCAGTATTGAAAAATCTGGACTGCAAAATCACCTGCATAGACCAGCGGCAAGAATGGCTTGACAAGCTGCCTGCTACCGCAGCCATAACTAAAGTGTGTATTGAACACCTGCCTGATTTTGTAAAAGAAATACCTGAAAGTTCTTTTGTTTTATTGATGACCATGGGCCACACAACAGACAGCCCGGTTCTAGTAGAGATCTTGAAAACCCGAAGCTTTCCATATTTAGGTGTAATCGGAAGTGAGGCAAAAGCAGCAAGGCTGCGCAAAGACATAATCGCAGCCGGACTGCCGGCAGAAAAGGCAGAGGCGTTTTTCTGCCCCATGGGCTTGCCGCTCGGAAGCAACCACCCACAAGAGATTGCAATCAGCATGGCAGCGCAGCTAATACAGGAGAGGGACAGGGTTGACTGAGACAGGCAGGGTTGACTGAGACAGACAGGATTGCCGAAGACAGGCAGCGACGT
>CAZTQO010000031.1:14267-84061 GCA_964615655.1 uncultured Candidatus Obscuribacterales bacterium
TCGGGAGACAGGCAGCGACGTTCGGGAGACAGGCAGCGACGTTCGGGAGACAGGCAGCGACGTTCGGGAGACAGGCCGCGACGTTCGGGAGACAGGCAGCCGCAGGGAGCAGGCCAGCCGCAGCAACCCGCTTTCTAAGGAGTCAGCAGTTTTTAAGCAGCCCGGTTTCCAGGGAGTCGGCGGTTTCCAAGCAACCCTGGTTTCGAGAGAGCCGGTGGCCGACCGTAACAAATTTTCGAAAATATCTTGGATTTTCGAAAATCTCTGTTATGCTGTATCAGTCAGAAAAAGGACCGGCCAATGATCCAGAGTTCCAGAAAACAAACAAAAACATCGCTTGTAATGGAGCGCTTGCAATCAGATATCCTTAACGGGACTTTTGCCCCAAAAGAAAGACTTTCTATGGATGGCTTAAGAGAGCGTTACGGCATCAGTGTCAGCCCATTAAGAGAAGCTCTGGCAAAACTGACAGTGACCGGCTTTGTCACCGTTGAAGAACAGTGCGGATTTTGCGTTGCTTCGCTTTCTTTAAAAGAGCTTGAAGACATTTATCAACTGAGAGCTCATATTGAAGATCTGGCACTGAAGCTGGCAATCGAAAATGGTGACTCTGCCTGGGAAGCTGAATTGCTTTCACGCTGGCATCTTTTTTCCAAATACATAGACCCGCGAATTAACAAAAAAATAGATCCTTTGATCTGGGATCAACTGCAAAAGGAATTCCTGTTTTCACTGGTCAAAAGCTGCAACTCTGAGTGGCTTCTGAAGATTCGCGAACTCCTTTACGACCAGGCTGCGCGTTACCGGGTCGCAAGCATGTATCAATCTTATGAAGACAAAGAAACCTTGCTCGACTGCATCGAGAATGGAGAAAAACTTGTGTCGGCAGTGCTGGCAAGAGATGTAAAAGAAGCCTGTCGAATTTCAAGAGAAGCTTTTGCAGCGGCGCAGCGAATTATTGCCAGCGCGCTTGCGTAATGACAAAGCATGGATTTAGAAATGAAAGCAAAGGTAGATCTAATATTCGGAACACGGCCGGAAGCCATAAAGGTAGCCCCGGTGTTCAAAGCATTACAAAACAAAGCTGAGCTCGAGACCAGGCTCATAGCCACAGGACAACATCGCGAACTGCTTGCACAGGCACTTTCAGCTTTCGGCTTGCAAGCGACCTGCAACCTCGACGTAATGAAAGCCGGCCAAACGCTATCGCAACTAACAGCAAGCCTGCTTACGGCACTTGAAAGTCTTTACAGCAAGGACAAACCACAGCTGATACTAGCACACGGCGACACCACAACTTGCTACGCAGCTGCACTCTCCGCTTTTTATCATGGCATTCCCTTTTTTCATCTGGAAGCCGGTCTTAGAACATTCCGCCTGAACTCTCCGTTTCCGGAAGAATTCAACAGGCAATGCATCACAAAGATGGCTTCACATCATTTTGCATGCTCAGAAGCTGCAGTTAAGAACCTGCTTTCAGATGGAATAAGCGACGACTCGATTACACTGAGCGGCAATACTCTTTATGACGCCATAAATGAAATGCAAGCAGAAACTAAGAAAGACAAGCTCGCCGCCAGCAGCTTCTTTAAAGCAAAAATCGCAAAATGCAAAAGCACAGTCTTGATGACTCTCCATCGCAGAGCACGTGGAACAGAGTCTCTCAAGCCTGTAATGGAAGCTATAAAAAACGTAGCCGATCTTCACCCGGACACATGCTTTGTATATCCGGTTCATCCAAGCCCGGCAGCAAGCAGCCTGGCATCTGAAGTTTTCTCATCAATGCCGAATGTTTTGTTATGCCCTCCTCTAGATTATCCGGACTTCCTTACTCTGATGGCGAACTCCAATCTGATTTTGACCGACTCCGGAGGTGTGCAGGAGGAAGCAGCGTATTTAGGCAAAAGTGTACTTGTTCTGCGTGACTGCAGTGAACGAAATGACGGCATAGAGCGCGGGTCCACAGAAATAGTCGGAACAGATCCGGCTCAGATATTTGCCCGTACAACAGAAACAATCAAGAATCTCCACACAACCAGTCTCAGCCAGGTACAAATCTCGGAATCTCCGTCTCAAATTATTGCCGAGGTTGTGGCGCAAAGGTGCTCGGCATGAAAACCGTCATGGCTATAGGTGCGCACCCCGACGACATCGAAATAGGTTGTGCGGGCACCGAAATTTTGCTGAAAGAAAAAGGCTACCGTCTAATTCATGTTGTTGCGACAAACGGAGAAGAGGGCAGTCTTTTATTCAGCCCTGATGAACTGGCAAAAAAGCGCAGAGAAGAAGCAATCAGATCAGGGCGACTGATCGGAATCGACAAAATAGAATTCCTGAATCTTCCCGACGGGCTTACAAACTACGGCAAAGAAAGCAAACTCGAGCTTATAAAACTGCTGAGACTTTATAGACCGGAGATTGTATTTACTCATTCCACAAGCGATCATTTTCCCGATCACTCTATAGTTAACAGGCTCAGCTTAGCGGCTATTCAGGCAGCCAAAGGACCGTGGTATCCTGGTGCCCCCGACCCACCCCATTTTGTCGCTTCAGTGTATGGTTATGAAGTCTGGCATCCACTGAACAAGCACCAGCTCGCAGTTAATATCAGCTCCTCAATGGATAGAAAAATTCTGGCATTGAAAGAACATTTCTCGCAAACTGAAGGAGTCGATTATCTGGCAGCAATAAGCGGCCTGGCAAAGTACCGCGGCGCAATGAGCATGCTTGGAGAATTTGCTGAAGTTTTCGAAGTAATTCAAGCAGGACTCGGCTTCAACGAGCTTCTTACTCAACCGGCCTGAATCTGGGGCCCTGGACATGAGATTCTCGAAAATAACGGATTACTACTCATCGAAAAGCACCGGAAACTTATAGACGCATGATCTCCGTGCCATTAGTCAGGGAGATCATTGGATAGCTGGCACTTTTGCAGCCTCGGCCACAAGCCATTTGCAAATACGATCTTTATATCTTTGCTTAAAAAGCACGCGTGTGTGCATCGATTCCAAAGATCGTGCAATTTGAGACTTGGCAAAGGGAATCGGGTGAGCTTCATACCAGGCTCTGAATTCAGCCTCTTTTTCAGCTGTATCAAAGGCGCCGCAAAGCCCGCCAAGTGAGCGCAATCTTGTTTCCGGAAAATGCTTCAGCAGCTCCGGCCAGTGTTTTTTTATAAAATCCCAGCCGAAATCACGGGTGTAATAGTTGTAGGCGGTGCCGCAAATCAAGCCCAAGCCATCTTGGAGTTTTACTTCTTTCCCCATTGCAAAAGCAACAGTTTTCTCAGCCAGTTCCTTCTGGTGAAACTCGGGCAGCGCCCAGAGGGCCATTTCGGAGTCATTAGGATTCTTAGCTGTTCTATAGAGCTTGAGCAGCTCCTCATACTCTTTTTGCCCGCCGTTATATGCAACGATGCCAATAACAGTTCCTATTTGATCAGGATTTACAGAAGACCGTTCTTTTATATAGCTTGCAAAAAATGCTCTTGCCTCCTCTATGGTTTTCTGGTCTTGAGCTGAGCACCCAAGCATCGATAAAATTTCCAGGCGCAGGCTTTTTTCTTGCTGCGACTCGCCTTCTTTCTGATTCCAGCCTCCCATTTTTTCTTTCAAGGGCAAAAGTATATGACGCGCCCAGCGCTCATAAGTTTTTTTGAGTGCAGCATTGTCTCTGACACTGCTGTATGGTCCGGCCACAAAGCCCACGAGCTCCGCAAGCACCAGCGGGTCGCTTTCTCCATTGATTTTGTAGACGAATTTATATAGATCTTCAATAGCAACATCACCAGGCAAAACAAATGAAGAGCAGTCATTAATCAATACAAGTTTTTCGGTGCTGCTTAATTTGTTAAACGACTCCTGCAGGTTTTTCAGTTGCTGGCTCTGGTAGCAGGTTCTGTAATAGCCGCGTCCACCAGCATTGAAAAGAGCCTGTTTAGCAGGAAAGTCCAGACTTAGAGTTTGACTTCGCTTATCAAAAAGCCTGGATAGAGTCTTGCTATTTTCAACCCTCTCAGACCCTGCTTTTAAAGCGCCCTCAGGCAGCTCTCTTATAACAAGCGGCAAAAGCCAGAGCGACGGGTCTTTTTTGTCCTGTCCCAGGCGCAGCTGCCTGTATTGACTTAGCGTAATTTTCCTTCCATCAGGCTCGAACTTTAGATTCAGCTGCGGGTAGCCGGCCTGATAAACAAAAGACCTCATAATTTCAGGCACCGGTACATTTGCAGACTCCTTTGCAATTGCATTCCAGAAATCTGCAGCTTCAGCATTTCCATAGGAATGATTTTTCAAATACTTGCTTACACCCTTTTGAAAGTTTTTTTCGCCTACAAAAGACTCGAGCATACGCAGAACAGAAGCGCCTTTTGAATAGGTGATGCCGTCGAACATTTCAATTGCCTGCGCCGGATTTATAACATCTGCATGTATCGCCCGGCTTGCTTTTAGTGAATCCGTCGACATGGAACCCAGGCGCGAATAAATGGATTCCTCCATGCTCCGCCACTCCGGATGGATTGCTTCCTCAGCCTTGGTAGCCATCCAGGTAGCAAATGCTTCATTAAGCCACAAATCATCCCACCAGGCCATTGTGACTAAATCACCGAACCATTGATGGGCCATTTCATGCGCAGTAATTCCGAAGATGCCCTGCTTCTCAAAAGAAGATCCGGTTTTATCGTCCATCAAAAGAGCGCTGTCTCGATAAGTAATTGCACCGATGTTTTCCATGGCTCCGGCGCTGAACTCAGGAATCGCAATTAAATCAAGTTTCTTTCCTATGTAAGGAAGTCCGAAATAAGAGCACAAATAATCAAGTATTTTTCCAGATTCAGCAAGCGCTTCCTTTCCCAGATGTTCTTTACCGTTAACAGCCCAGACTTTAATGGGCACACCGCCACCTTTAGTCTCACCGGTGCACTTAAAATCCCCGACCACAAGAGTAAGCAAATAGCTAGACATTTTGGGTCCCGGCTCAAATGTCACAAGTTTTTTTTCGCCCTGCATTTCTTCTTTTTCAAGCGGCGCATTTGAAATTGCCACATGATTTCTGTCAATCAGAGCTTTGATTTTGAATACAGCTTTGTACTGCGGCTCATCAAAGCAAGGAAACATGCGTCTTGCATCAGTCGGCTCCATCTGAGTAGAGGCCAGATAGTGTTTCTTTCCGGCATCGTCCTGATAGGCCACCCGGTAAAATCCACGCAACTGGTCATTGAGCTTGCCTTTGAATTTTATGTTCAATTCGTACGCACCGGCGCTCAACTCTTTTTTGTTTCGAAGTTCGAGCTTTTGAGTGTCGGCATTAAGAAAAACAGCCAGGTCATGTATTTTGCCGTCTGCACCTCTTATTTGTGCCGAGTTTATCTCAAGCTCAAGGGCATTTAAGTAAATACTTCTGCCCGGCTTCAGAAGCTCGACTTTTATCAACTCCTCGCCTGTAAAAGTGAATTTTTCAAGATCAGGCTCGAAGCTAAGCTCGTAATAGCTTGGTTTTGCAAGCAGCGGCAAGCGGTATTTTTGTGCTTCTTTAGCTAAGTCGGCAGCCTTTGCCAGCCCGCCTGCTTTTGTCGGTTCAGAAGCTTTTCTTAGTCCGGCAGCTCTTGCCAGTTCGGTAGTTTTCTTAGCGTTCTTTACAGCCGGCGCTATCTTTGCTGAATTAGCAAGAGAAGCCGGCACTATCAGCCAGGCAAAAATCAGCATAAATGCAGAGAATCTAAAACGGGCAGGCAATTCGGAATTCACTTTTTCTATCCTTAACAAGCAGGTTTGGCAGGCTATTCAAAGACTGAATTATGTCACAGGCCCGGGCAAGCTGTTCACAAAGGCAGATAAAAAAGGTCGCCAAAGCTGTAAAAGCAGGCTCAAGCGCTAGTTTATAAGACTCTGGCGCACCGCGAACCGGGTTTTATGCGTTATCTGGGTATAAATCCGGAAAAGGGGCTTCAATTTTTTTCTATGCCTATGGCCTATGGATGATAATCCGAAAATCGAAGAATCTAAGCTGAAAGAGAGCGATGCAAACAATCGCTCGCTATTTGACGATCCTTTTATCGGTTATGTGATCGAAGACCGATACAAAATAATCGAGCTGATTGGAACCGGCGGCTGGGGCAAAGTTTATAAAGCCAGGCATCTGAGCCTGGACATGGACCTTGCAGTCAAGATTGTTCATCAGCATCATTTGCAGGATGAGCTGAGTATCAAACGCTTTGAACAGGAGGCCCAGCTTTTAAGCAAGGTCGACAACCCGCATGTGGTGCGTATTATCGACTACGGACTCACTCCTTCTCCGTTTATCGTAATGGAATATGTTCAGGGAGTCCCCCTGAGCAAGTGGCTTAAGACAAACGGTTCGATGCCTGCCGAAATGGCAATCGATTTTTTCATGCAGCTTTGCGAGGCACTCGCCGCAGCAGAAGCAATAAGAATTGTCCATCGTGACTTAAAACCAGCAAATATATTGCTGAAAACAAACACAGAAAACATCGATTGCAAGATTCTCGATTTCGGGCTTGCAAAATTTGTCGACATGAATAGCGCCGCTGAAAGGCTTACAAACACCGGCGAAATTCTGGGAAGCCCTGCCTATATGTCACCGGAGCAATGGAAGGGGCAATGTGACAATCGCTCCGACATTTATTCGCTCGGTTGCATCATGTACGAAACTCTTGCAGGCCAACCTCCCTTTACAGCACAGTTCGGTCTCGAGTATATGTCCAAGCACGTATCCGACAGGCCTCCGGCAATCTCCAAAACAAACGCAACAGTGAAATTTCCACAGGGTCTGGAAGACATTATTAACAAGTGCTTGCAGAAATCGCCTTCAAACCGTTATCAAACAAGCAGTTCATGCCGCGAAGACCTGCTCAAGTTAAAGGCAGGAGGCAAGCCTAATATAACTATTCTAGAGAAGATCAAAAGCAAAGCATCAAAAAAAGCAATCATTGCTGGTTACCTGACTTTGCTTCTTCTGGCAGCTGGCTATTTTCTTAGTCAGAGCATGGTGAATGAATATGACCCAAATCAAGAAAGAGGAAAATACTTCGACAAAAAGACTTATTCAAATGAAGCCCTTCCAAAATTTTCGCAAGTCAAAGACAAATTACCCAGACCGGTTCTGGAAGGCAGTCCTGCATTTATAGACCTTTACTGGAAAGCCTGGGAGCTGGCATTTCAGAATCTCAAAAAGCCGCCGCCCGGCTCGCCACTTGTATCAAACTACACTGCCCTAATTGAAAATATCTGGCAGTGGGACAGCACATTCATAATGATGTTCGGGCGCTATGCAGCAGATGCTTTTCCGTTTATTCAATCGCTCGATAATTTTTATGCGCGGCAGTACGAAAACGGCTATATTACCCAGGTCATTTCAAGCGCCGACGGCGAAGATAAAATATACAAAAAACGCGACGACACTGTAAACCCGCCGCTCTTTGCCTGGGCGGAATGGGAATATGCAAAGCTCACCGGCGATAAATCTCGTTTTGCAAGAGTAATGCCGGTACTGGAAAAACATGCAGAATGGCTCGAAAAAAACCGCCGAAAAGCGGGTACCGTACATGGACTTTACTGGAACACCAGAGCAGGCTCCGGAATGGACACAACTCCAAGAAGTGGCTCCGGCTGGGTGGATATGTCAGCCCAGATGGCACTTACTTACAAATGCATGGCAGAAATAGCTAATGAGCTTGGGAACAAGAAATCTGCCCTTGAATATTCAAAACAAGCCGAAAAAATTGCAAGCGCAATGAATCGCTTTATGTGGAACGAAACTGACGGACTTTATTATGACGTAGACGATCAGGGCAAGCAGAACCCATGCAAGTCTATCGCCTGCTTCTGGCCGATCATTGCCGGAGTAAGCAAGGATAATCAGGTGGTTAAAATGATGCAGAATCTCAAAGATCCAAAGTCATTCTGGCGCCCAGATGTTTTTCCGTCACTGGCGGCCGATCAAGAAAGATACGGACCCGACGAAGACCACTGGAACGGCGCAGTCTGGGCACCAGCAAACGTCATGATTGTAAAAGGGCTCGATAATTATCCGCAACTTGAAGGGCAAGGGGAATTAGCAAGCAAGGCAGTTGAACGCTATCTCTCTAACATGTATGAAGTTTACAAACAAACAGGCAGCATCTGGCAGAGCTATTCGGCTGAAAAGGCTGAACGTACGCATTCGAGCAATTCCGACTTTGTTGGCTGGTCCGGTCTTGGCCCGATTCAGCTCTTGATTGAAGATCTGATTGGCATTCAGGCTGACGGCTTGCATAAATCAATCAACTGGCGCCTCAGCCGCACAGACCGGCACGGTATCGAGAATCTGCATTTTGGCGGCATTACAGCTTCTCTAATTTGCTCAAAACGCGAGAATACAGGAAGCCCGGTTGAGCTTTCGGTAATTACAGACAAACCCTTCGAGCTGCAAATCACAGGTGACAAAGACAGGATTTTTCAAGTGCCTGCCGGCAAGAACTTCTACCATCTTGATTGATTTTCCGTAGGTCCATCACAGATTCCTCACGCCTTCTTTGATAATATGGATAATGTGCTAGAACAAGACGTAGAGTAAAGAATGAAATCGAAGAAACGAAAGCAAAATCAGAAGAAGCAGCAGCAGAACCGGCAGCTCAAGGATCTGACAGAAGAAGCAAGAGCCAGCGCCAAAGCCATGAGTTCTGTCTCCGGAGGTACATACAAAGTTACTCAGGCTCCTTCACATGGCACCGTGGTTATCAACGACGACGGCAACTTTTAGGAACAGCCGGCAGCACGTTCAAGCCTCCCATTCAAGCATTCTTATCAGCGAGTTCGCAAATAAACGGAATTCTGAATTCCTTATCGTTATAAACAGAGTAGATTCCATAAATTGCATATGCCAGAAATGCAAGCATAACTAATGAAGATCCAAGACTCATTAGATGCAGTGCTGCAAATCCAAGAACCGTAAACATAAGAGCCGAAAGTACTGAATTGAGAACTGAAAATGCAATGGCGCATAGCGAAAGTAAAAGACCCTGTATCGCGTGAAAGCGCAGGCTTCGGTTGGCTTGCGGTTCAGTTTTAAGCAAAACAATCGGAGCAATTACACTGAGCAAAAGCACCGGTGTATAGCAAAGAATTGCTGCCACTTTGTAATCTAATGCCAGAACTTTTGTGCGTCCTGAAAGTTGCTTGATTTCAAGATCCTTAACTGCCGATTGATTGTTCATCTTATTAGTCGCCTCTGGAGTACTGAGATGACTGATAGCCGATCAAAATTAGGGGGCGTTTAGTATTAAGACAGCCCCGGTCTTGAAGATAGTCTTATCTCTAAGCTCGCCTCTGTCTTGATGAGCGTTCGTCTTGAAGAGAGGGGCGTCTTTAGAGTATAGTTCATTAGCTAGGGGCTGAGGCTGTGTCTTATGTACTCCGCACGCATCCATTCTATATTCCTGCCGTCGGCGTTGCTAACTGCTGCCGTATTAATTACAAGCGAGCCCGCAGTTATTGCAAAATCAAGCGGCGCTGAGAAAAAAGCTGCCGAAGAAAGACCCAAGAAATTCACGAGCGTGAGTCAGGTTGTAAAAGAGTACGGTCAGGACGCAAGGGCCCGGCTCAAGCCGCTATTTAACAAAAAGAATGTGGACTACCCACCGGCGCAAATGAGCTGGCTTGCACTCAAAAAAGAAAAGCTTTTGATTTTATTTGCTCCGGATCGCAACGGCAAGTTAAAGCAGTTGCTCAAATACGAAATTATTGGCGCAAGCGGAAGCGCCGGTCCGAAATTGAAGGAGGGCGACAAGCAGGTTCCGGAAGGGTTTTATAAGCTCAATGGTTTCAGACCGAATGTGATTGCACATCTGGGTCTTTCTGTAGATTACCCGAACAGCGAAGACCTGGCGCACGCGAAAAAGGAAGGCCGAAAAACCCTGGGCGGAGACATTTTAATTCACGGAAGCAGGTGGTCCACAGGTTGCCTGGCCATGGGGAACCCGGCTATCGAAGAGTTGTTTGTACTTGCATATGACTGCGGCTTGAGCAAAATCAAGCTTATATTTGCACCATGCAATTTGCTTGTTGAAAAACCCGAGATTGATCTGAAAAAAAATGCAGCCTGGCTTAGCGATCTTTACCAGCGCCTGACTGCATCATTGCACAGTCTTCCCATCAATACCGAATAGGCAGATCCGCTCGAGCCCTGCTTTCGTGCCTTTCACGTAGTTTCACCATAGCAGATTCGCTCCAATCAGCTTAGTTTAGATGCAGGCTTGTTCTCGTTTCAAATTCATTCCGGATTTTGCATTTGCAGAAACTGCAAAATCGGAGGCTGGCAGATTTAGAAAGGAGAGTCTAAACAGTGGAAATAGATACTCAGTGCAAAATCGCGTTTCCTGGTATTGAAAAAGACAATCACGATTTTTCAATCAAAGCTTTGCAGGAGCTAATGGACAACCCCCAGCAGCAGAAACAGCAAACAGATAAGCTGCAAGAGCTATTTCAAATACCTGAAAGCGGATCGGCATTTATAGATCAGGCTCGCACCGCAAGATCCTGCGGCGATTATTTAAGACAGGTCGACGAACGAAACCAAATAAAACAAACGATCAGTTCAGCTGAAACAAAACTGGCTGAAGCAATTTTGAGAGGCGAACAGGAAGCTAAGATCATGCCTGCCGGGAAAGGAATCAGCCACTTGAGCGACGCTTTTTTCACACCGCCTGAATTAAAAGGCAAAGAAAAAGAGGTTTTTGAAGCTATTAATAAAAATCCGAATTTGAAGGCAGAGCTTAAAGCATCAAAGACTGACAAATCAGACTTTCATATCGTTGTTTCAATGAGACAGAAAATCTAGACTCAATTGTTTTTGAGAGTCTTAAAAACAAAAACAAAGCACCCACTATAAAGAGCAGGCCGCAATTTCTTGCAGCCTGCTTGCTCCCAAACCTCCTTCTTTACTACTAGGAACTTGAAGTAACTTCCGCGTCGATGATATCGGAACCGTCGCTTCCGCCGGGGCTTCCTGAATAGGCCGGCCCTTGTGTATACGCATCGGCTCCGCCGTATTGCTGAGCAGAGGCTTGCTGAGCCTGCGCCATCTGCATTTCAAGCTGGCTTACCATTGCCTTTGATTCATTAATCAGATTCTTGAGTTGCTCACTATCGACATCTGCTTTCAGCTTTGCTTTCAGATCCTCAAGCAGGCTCTGGGCAGGCGATGCGTCAAATGGTACATCCTTTTCTTTTAACTCGCGCAAAAGCCGCTCTAAAGCGTAACAATTAGCATCCGCTGCGTTTCTGAGATCAGCCCGTTCACGCAACTGCCTGTCATCGGCAGCATGGCTTTCGGCCTCCTTTACCATCCTTTCGATGTCTGCTTTGCTCAGATTTGTGCTTGCAGTAATTGTGATTTTTTGCTGCTTGCCCGATTGCATATCTCTGGCTGAAACATTGAGAATGCCGTTTGCATCGATATCAAAGGCAACCTCGATTTGAGGCACGCCTCTTGGTGCAGCAGCAATGCCTTCAAGTCTGAAATTACCCAGAAGCTTGTTGTCTTTTGCCATCGGCCTTTCACCCTGATAAACAGATACATCAACAGCCTGCTGCATATCTTCTGCAGTAGAGAATGTTTGTGATTTGTGAGTAGGGATTGTTGTGTTCCGCTCGACTAATTTAGTGAAAACTCCACCCATGGTTTCAAGTCCAAGCGAAAGCGGCGTTACATCCAATAGCACCACATCTTTCACTTCGCCGGCAAGCACGCCGGCCTGAATTGCGGCACCAACTGCAACCACTTCATCTGGATTGACGCTCTGGTTAGGTTCCTTGCCGCCGGTTAAAGAGCGAACTAGTTCCTGCACGGCAGGAATTCTTGTGCTGCCGCCGACAAGCACAACTTCTGCAATTTCAGTGGTGCTGATTTTCGCGTCCTTAATCGCCTGTTCAACAGGGTCCTTGCAGCGTTGAACCAGATGCCTTGTCAGCTCGTTGAATTTAGAGCGATTCAACTTGATGTCCAGATGCTTTGGACCACTTGCGTCAGCTGTGATAAAAGGAAGCGAAATACTAGTGTCCGTGATCGAAGAGAGCTCTATTTTTGCCTTTTCGGCGGCTTCGGTAAGTCTTTGCAGAGCCTGACTGTCATTGCGCAGATCAATTCCTTCGAGTTTTTTGAATTCCTCTGCAAGATAATCGACGATGCAACGGTCAAAGTCATCGCCTCCAAGGTGCGTGTCACCATTGGTAGCTCTTACTTCATAAACTCCTTCACCTACATCAAGAATCGACACATCGAAAGTGCCACCACCAAGGTCAAAAACCATAATAGTATGCTGCTTCTGGTCCTTTTCCAGCCCATAGGCCAGCGCTGCTGCGGTCGGTTCATTAATGATTCTCAGTACATCAAGCCCGGCAATTGCTCCGGCATTTTTGGTTGCCTGCCTTTGCGAGTCATTGAAATATGCAGGCACAGTTATAACGGCACTTGTGACTTTTTCACCAAGATATTTTTCGGCGTCTTCTTTAAGCTTGCGCAGAATCATTGCCGAAACTTCTTCCGGGCTTTGCTCCCTGCCACCGAGCGACACCTTGCAGCCACCGTCCGGAGCCTTGATTACTTTGTAAGACACAAGCCGTCTTTCCGCTTCAACCTCGTCAAAATGACGGCCCATAAAACGTTTAATTGAATACACAGTGTTAGTGGGATTGAGAACAGCCTGCCTGCGAGCAAGCTGCCCGACAAGCCTTTCACCGCTTTTTGAAAATGCCACTACTGACGGAGTAGTGCGCCCGCCTTCAGCATTGGCAATCACGGTCGGCTTACCGCCTTCCATAACCGCTACCACAGAATTTGTCGTACCGAGATCTATGCCTACTGATTTACCCATATCATTCAACTCCGTTTTTCTAGATGGTCGAAACCATAACCCAGCAGGGCTTCTGCCGGTGCTTATTCGATTCTTAATCGTTTGGATCGAAACTAACCTGACGGTAATCAGGTTTGACTGCGTCTATTATTTTTCATACAACAGCTATTGGCGCAATTTTTACTAATCAACAATTTCTTAAACCTCTGTTTACGGTTTTAGCTGATAGTCAAAGCTGAAGCTTTGCTCCTTACCGTTTTCCAGTATCAGAACCTGCGCAGTCAAGACCCGGTCCGAGCTTCTTTGATAAGTGATTTTGACCCGTTTGTCCGTGTTCTGATTATCAAAAACAGCCCTGTTTTTTGCCAGCTCAATAAGTTTGAGATCACCTGATTCTTTCTCATCTGGCCATGGTTTGAGCTCGCCATCAAAATGCCTGATCCTTAAAATCAACTCTCCGGATTTATCAAGACCGGATTTATATACGATTGAAAGCAACTCATAAGTAGTTGTTTTTCCATCACTGATAAAGCGGCAATAGCCCGTCATACTGTCTGCTTTTGCAGCCGACCAGTACTCTTCCACATCTGTGCCGCTATCACTGCAGCTCCAGTTGCCATGCATAAAAGCCAGCCCGGCCAGGTTTTTTTTCTCAGCAGCACTCAGGGCCGGGCTGCAAACTGCAAAAACCAAAAAAATCGAAAGAGAGATTAAACCCAAAAGCGTTTTTCGCCGCATATCTATTGTATTCATCAGCCCCCGGAAACTTCTATATACGCAAAGATCACAAAGGGTAGCAAAACCTGAACACACCAGGCAAGCTCTATATCCGGCGTATTAATTCGGCTTGCAATCGCAGGGCAAAACCAATGAAAAATTTAATTTCCAGCTGAGTCAATAAACCCACAAGTAGCTCTTGGCTGTCCTCAAATCACTGAAATTGAGCATAGAATGCCACCGCTGTGATCTGTTAAGACTGGTGCTAGACTGTTGCCTCAGCGTCGAGGATCCGAATTTGTCAATCGAGAGCTTCATTAGTGCCCTGCCAAAAGCTGAGCTGCATCTTCATCTGGAAGGCGCGATTCAGCCTGAGACTCTTTTGAAACTGGCAGAGAACAATAAGGTCAAACTGCCTTTTGAAAGCAACGACGAACTGAATCAACTATTCAAGTTCAAAGATTTCAATCAGTTTATTGAAGCATTCTCTCTGATCTACAAATGCTTGCTTACTGAAGATGATTTTGAACTGATCACTTACGATCTGGCAGTTCATCTCAAGAGTCAAAACGTGCGTTATGCCGAACTCAGCTTCTGTCCGAGCGCACATGATTCAAGGGGAATAGCACCGAGCACTTATCTTGAGGGGCTGAAAAAGGGGCGAGATCGGGCATTCAAAGAGCTGGGGCTGAGAATCAACTGGATATTTGATATCAGCAGGCATCGTGAAAAGCATTATGCAGATTCAACAACGGGGTTGGCAATTGATTGCCAGGACGACGGCGTGCTTGCACTGGGTCTGTCCGGCAAAGAGTCTGAGTATCTTGCAGAGGGTTTTGCTGAATATTTTGAGCGGGCTTCAAAAGCCGGACTGAAATCAGCTCCACATGCGGGTGAACTTTCAGGACCGGAAAGTGTCTGGGCAGCACTGAATTCATTGAAAGCAAATAGAATTGCACACGGTGTCAGAGCATACGAAGACCCTCTACTTATAAAACATCTAAAGACATCTGAGATATCTCTTGCAATTTGCCCCACAAGCAATATTTGCCTTGGAGTATATCCGAACTTAAAAGCCCATCCCTTACCCCAGCTGCACGCCGCCGGCTTGAAATACACAATCAACACGGATGATCCGCCATTCTTTAATACAACCCTGAATCAAGAAATGGAGCTGCTTCATTCTTGCCTGGGCCTTGACTCAGCAAGCATTGAAAAAATCGTCTTAAACGGAATCTCGACAAGCTTCTTGCCTGAGCAGCAAAAGCGGGAACTAACCATGGCTTTCGAATCCGAAATCAGGACACTGCGCGAAATTCATCTGAACTGACGACTGAGAATTACCTGCTCTTTAATTTGACAATCAAATCAGAAATGATGCTAGGATTGTTGATTATTTCCGGAGTAATTATGCGCTGGCTCCCACATCTTATATACCTGCTCTTTTTTGCACCGATTGCTTGCATGACCTTGCTTCTGCGCTTCAGCCAGATCATCGAACGAATTCACAAATATTCAAAGCGATAGCACCACGTTTAGTGCCGGATCTTCGTCTCAAAATTCAGGCTATGATCGAACTTTCGCCAGCTGCTCCTGAGCTTCCATTGTTTTCTGGAAAGCTGCCTGAAGCTTGCCCATTAAGTCTCCATGAGAAGCGCTGTCACTTACAAATGACTGGCTGGCTTCAGCCATGAATGCGTCGGCACTTTTAAGAATAGCTTTTATTTCGTTGAGTTTTTCACTCGCTGACTGATCGCCTTTCAGCTCTGCAAGTTGTTTTTCAATACTGCCTCGCATTTCAGCCATGCTTACCAGCATGCCCACCGGCGACGCTTTTTCCCAGGCTTCTTCATATCTTTGCTGGCTCATCAATCTTTCGGCAGTGTCGATACTGAATCTTGCAAGCGAGAGATCGACTTTGACTCCCTGAGGATGTTTGTAAGACTCAAGTATTTGCTTAGAGCTCTGAATTACTACCCTGGCTTTTTCATATGCCGGATCGTCAGATTTCTCAACTTGAGTTTTTTCCCGCTCTTTTTTACTGAGTTCCACAGTTTCAGCACCGGCAGGCACTGAAAAGTCCTTTTGCCCTTTTCCTGCATTGGAACCGGTTTTTCTGGCGTTGAGCTCTTTTCTGCTTGCAACTGCTTGCTGGGCAGCAAGTGCCGCTTGTTTAGACTTTGCAACTTTTTCAGCACGTTCGTCAGCCTGCTGTTTCATAAACTGCTTTGCATCGCCAGCTTTTTGAGCGGCAGCTTTCATATCTGCTTCTTTCTCGGCTTTTATATCAAGAGCTTTCTCTGCTTTTTTGACTTCTTTCTCAGCTTTGTCGGGCTCACACACCTGCTTGTCTTCAAGCCTGAGTTCTGCTTTTTTCCGGGCGGCTTCAGGCAGTCTGTTTTGCTCGTGCTCGTCGCCCGAGCCCTCTCTTTCAGCTTTTAGCTGTAGAAACTTTCTGGTTAACAATGCCGCAAGCGTGCAGGTGCCTGCAATAGTTAGTATACGAAACAAAATCGGAAACATAAGATTCTCTGAGTCCTGAAACAGAAAGAGCCAACCGTATATACAAGTGCGTCCAATTGTATCAGTCCCATAGTTATAAGGCTTGAAACCCTATTGGCGACCTTTAAGGCAGGAAAATTCCAGAGCTGCCAGAATGACGATCTCAGAAGTGCTTGCCTGAGAGGACTTGCTGATTAAGAGTTGCAGTTGTTGAGACATTTGTTTTAAGCCGATGCATGTAAGCGCAGAGCAGTTTCTGCTTTCATCTGTTTTAGAAGAGCGATTCGGGCTCAGCTCATTTAAGAGCAAGCAGCTTGAAGTCATTAATGCGCTAATGTCGGGAAAACATACGTTAGCGCTCCTGCCGACCGGCTACGGCAAATCGCTCTGCTACCAGGTTCCCAGCCAGATCTTGAACGGCACGACTCTGGTTGTATCACCGCTTATCGCGCTCATGCAAGATCAAATGAGCAGCCTGTATAAGCGGGGTATACGAAACGCAAGCTGCCTGAACAGCTCGGTTGACGCAAGTGAACAGGAAGAGCGCTTTCGAAAAATCCGCTCAGGCGAATTGCGGCTTGTATACGTGGCTCCGGAAAGATTCGAGCAGTCAAGATTTCGCAGCCTGCTTGCTGAAATACCGCTTTCGCTTCTGGTAATTGACGAAGCACACTGCATAAGCCAGTGGGGACACGATTTCAGGCTGCAATATCGCAATCTCTCTACATATCTTGCAAGCCTGAAAAAAACAACCGTGCTGGCTCTGACTGCAACTGCCACCAAAGAAGTGCAGCGTGACATAGTCAAAACACTCGCATTGCCTGCCATGCAAATAATTTCGGCGAATTTCGACAGGCCGAACCTCAGATTCGAGGTCAGATCGCTTGCCTCAAGCACAGAAAAAGAACAATATTTGCTTGAGCTGCTTGAAAAAAAACCTGCTTCGACAATTGTCTATACTTCAAGCCGCAAAGAATCGGAGCGCCTTGCTTTGCTGGTCAATTCAAAAGGTTTTGCTGCTGCACACTACCATGCAGGCATGGACAGCGCCAGACGGCAAAAAGCACAGAGAGACTTTGAATCAGGAAGGGTGCAGGTGATTGTTTCAACAGTTGCATTCGGAATGGGGATTGACAAGGCTGACATCAGACAGGTAGTTCATTTCAACATGCCTGCTTCTCTGGAAAACTACTACCAGGAAGCCGGCAGGGCAGGCAGAGACGGAGAAGCAGCTTTATGCACGCTTTTGTGCCAGGCCCGCGACATAAGCACGCAAAAGTGGTTGCTTTCTCAAGGCTATCCCAGCCAGGCTCAGCTTCAAGCAATTTATATGCAAATAAGAACTAAAGGCATGCACGCCCAAAAAACCGCAGAGCTTAAACAGAAACTTCCGGATATAGGTGAGAGCGCTCTTTTAAGTGCACTCTCATTGCTAAAGCATCTGCAGCTTATCGACTCAACTCAGGGAGGCGCTCATTTCGACCGGCACGCAGGCCCTGCACCATCTGTAATAGACATGAGCATGCTCAATCAAAGAAAAACGCATGAAAGCATGCGTCTGCAAAAAATGATTGATTATGCAAGCAATGCCCAGTGCAGGCGCAAGTCCATACTCGACTATTTCGGTCAGGCTATTGAACAAGAGTGCCGAGCCTGCGACATCTGCAACTAGCTCCAAATATAGTTTCTAAGCAGGATCAAGACTGAGTTTCAAGGCCCGCAGGCAGATCCAGATATTTGTGGGCGCCGTGTTCCAGAAGCATCGATATTATACTTGCAAATCCATGCTGGCTCGCATCATCTAAAGGAGTATTTCCCCAAAGATCAACCGGATTGGGGTCAACACCGAGCTCAAGCAAGTACTGAACCACCAGAGAATGTCCTTCGGTTGCCGCCAGATGCAGTGCAGTGCGTTTCGAGTAGTCTGCAAGGTTTGGATTCAAACCGCCTGCTATTAATCGCCTCATTTCAATAAGATCGCCTTCGGAAGCCGCGGCGCAAAATGCGATTATGCCGCCGTATCTCGATTCGTATGGATTATTGCGCGGATCTTTTCTTTCGTCTTTCAATCCGGCCATGTTATCAAATGCATGGATTTTGTATCTGGCAGCAAGTCTTTTGCAAAACTCGATTCCTTTTACAGAATTGCCCAGCTCATCAAGAGGCGGCGACCAGACCGCAATTCCAAGCAAGTTGGGAACCACAAGCATGATTGCACCAGATACACCACTTTTGCCGGGTATGCCGACTTTAAATGCAAACTCGCCGGAAAAATCATAAAGACCACAGGAAGACATTAGAGACAAACAGTTTTTTACATGATCGGGACGAAAAACCCGTGAGCCTGTAAGCGGGCAAATACCGCCGTTTGCAAGAGTTGCTGCTATCACCGCCATCGATTTGCTCGTAAGCTCTATTGAACAACACTGAAAATAAAAATCGAGTATATCGAGCAACTCGGTATTTTCAGGGAAGGCATTTTTTTCCCTCATAAAATAAGCAAGCGCAAAATTGCGATCTCCGGTCTGTCTTTCCGACAGATAAACAGCATTATCAAAGCCGACCTTCATATTTCCTGCAAGTTCTTTCCACTTGCTCATAACATAGTCAAAACGATCCGATGCACTTGCTCCTCTTTTTACAAGCGCACCGCTCATGATGGCACCGGCATTAATCATCGGATTATGAGGCTTGCCCTGAGCATTCAAAGCAAGATCATTAAATGTCTTGCCTGAGGGCTCCGTACCCACAAAGCTGTGAACCTGGGCTTCCCCATTTTCCTCAAGTGCCAGGCAATAGGTTATCGGCTTGGAACAGGATTGAACACAATAAAAGTCGTCCGAGTCGCCAAAGCTGGCTTGCTGCCCGTCTATGGAGCAGATGGAAATTGCAAACTTATCAGGGCTGACTCTGGCAAGTTGAGGTATATAGTCAGCCAGCTTGCCTGCTTTTATTTGCGCTACTTCATCGAATATTTCTTGAAGCTCGCAAACAAATTCGTCAAAATGCGGCAAAACAAGCTCGCCAGTAAGTATTTTTTCAAACAAAGCTGGGGAACACTGATAAAGTTCTCTGAACTCAGCTTCCGTAAGCATTTCACCGGCATGGCGCAGATTCTTTAGCAAAATGCGCGCCCTTTGATCCTGCTCGCCGATGCCGGCTCTGTCGAAAGCTTCAAGTAGCGCCGCCCTCGCTACTTTGCCGTCACTTGCATATGCTTTGAACAAATCCGACTGATAATCGCTCATAAGCCCCCAAATGCCATGCTTCTCAGTATTCTTATTCCCGCTGCCGGCTCTCTTGTCTTGCTGTCTCTGACGCCTTCATAACTCTTTGCTTTATCTGACTTCCAATTCAGATGTTGGATACACGGCTTGTATGATCGAAATGAAAAAACGCGGCAAGCAAATATTAACTGCCAGAAGCAAGCGAAATCGCCTCACAGGTGACTGCTTGCGCATTAAAGAAACAGCGACTCGTCAATTTACTTCAGACTCGCTGCTCAAACCCAATTTCGAGGCCCGAAAAAAAATGTTAGCTGAAATTATAAAAAGCCGCCGGTCTGTGGCAGGCAAAGTTCTTTCTAGATTAAGTGCCGCATTTATGCTTTTTGTTTTTGCAGGCAGCCTGAATTCGGCTTCTGCCGATTGTATCGAAAACCAAGCTTTTGCAGAAAGAAGCGCGAAAACAGCAGCTGCCATTGATAAATTCAAAGCTATGGGCGTGGGAGTCAGCCAGTTCGAGCTGATGCTTAAAGAAAGCCAAAAGCTCAATGCGGAAGGGAAAAACCAGGAAGCTCAAAATCTTCTTGATAGGCTCCATCTGGCTCTTATAGATCAGCAAAAACGATTTTACGCAAGCAAAATGGACGCCTGGCAAAAACAAGTAGTGAAAGCCCGAAGCCTGAAAACCGGCCGGACAAGGAACAATCAGGTTCAAAGCGGCAAAAGCAGCATCGCAGGCGCCGGTGCCGGACTTTCAAAAGGAGCCCACACAGTGCTTTCCGGTAGGAAAGGCGACTATAGTCCCCTTATTTACCCGATTGCCCGTTGAGTTAACGGAAAATCCGGCAGTTCATACTGCCTTGCGGCTAAATTCAACTTGAATACCGGCAATATGAAAAAACAGTAAGGCAAAAAGCAATATATAATAGATCGACTGTTGATATGCGACAATTCAATTGATTTTGGAAATTGAAAAGCGGCTCAAGTCCATTTAGCTGGGCTTGTTTTGTCACGCAGCAGAAGGTCAGTTGTTCATGAGTACAAGCGTTCAATCAGTTCCGGCAAAGAATTTAGAGGCTGAGAAGAAACTCGAGGAAGCCATCAAAAGAGATCTGGATTTGCTCGATTATCCTCAGCGCGACTGGATTCTTGAAAAAACAAGCTCAAAAGGCCAGAAAATTCTCGATGTTCTCATAGTCGGTGCCGGTCAGGGCGGGCTCACCACGGCCTTCAACTTAATGCGCGAAAAAGTCAAGAACATTCTTGTGGTGGACGAAAACCCGGAAGGCAAAGAAGGTCCGTGGATGACCTTTGCCAGGATGAACACTTTAAGAACACCAAAACACATAACCGGACCGGATCTGGGAATCCCGAATCTGACGCCCCGCAACTGGTATGAAACTGTATACGGCAAGCAATGCTGGGACGAGCTTACTTTGATCCCGAAAGAACACTGGGCAGACTACTTGAGCTGGTATCGCAGACTCTTAAATATTCCTGTTCGCAACCAGACAAAGGCAGGCGCAATAAGCTGGAACAAAGAAGAAAACTGTTTCGAGATACCACTGACAGATAAGCAGTCGGGAAAGCATGAAACAGCACTTGCAAGAAAAGTGGTGCTATCAACCGGGATCGACGGCTGCGGGCGCTGGGACGTACCTGAACAAATAAGCAAGAATCTCTCTCGTAGCCATTATGCACACACAAGAGACGATATCGACTTTGCAAAACTCAGAGGCAAAAGCATCGCAGTTTTAGGCGCAGGTGCCTCAGCGTTCGACAATGCCTCGGTGGCCATGGAAACAGGCGCAAAGGAAATACACCTTTTTTACAGACGCGAAGAACTCCCGAACATAAACCCGTACCGCTGGGCGGAATTCGTGGGTTTTCTCAAACATCACGGCGACCTGCCTGACCATATGAAATGGAAATTCATTCTTGAAATTTTACGCATGGGACAGTTGCCACCCACTGATACTTACTTCCGCGCCACAAAAAACCCGAATTTTAAATTACACGGCTCAAGCCCCTGGGACTCAGTAAAACAAAAGAACGGCCAGATAGAAATTTGCACTCCCTCAGGCAAATTTGAAGTCGACTACGTGATTGTAGGCACCGGCTGCATAACTGATTTGAGCCTGAGACCTGAGCTTAAAGAAATAGTAGACAAAATTGCAATCTGGAAAGACCGCTACACACCGCCCGAGTCGGAACGGCAGGCAGATTTGCTCCGCCACCCCTATCTTGGACCTCACTGCGAATTCACAGAAAAGCAGCCAGGCGAAGCACCTTATCTAGGCTCAATTTTCAACTATACTTTTGGCTGCCTTCTGAGCCTCGGCTTCGGCGGCGCCAGCATATCAGGGATGAAATATACGCAGCAGCGCCTGGTATCAGGAATCACAAAACAGTTTTATCTGGAGGATGCGGAAGCTTATTTCCAGACTCTCAAAGATTTCGACCTCAAGGAGTTTTGATCTATATGAGCGATCTGGGATTCGGGCTCTATAGTAAACGCGTTTACACTGCAGACGGCATAAAAGAAGCAGTTGTGGTGATAAATGACGGCAAGATAACTGACATTATCGCGCCTGAACTTGCGCATCCGGACTGCCCGATTGAAGATTTGCATGAATTATGCCTGCTGCCGGGATTGATTGACAGCCATGTTCATGTAAACGAGCCCGGGCGAACCGAATGGGAAGGATTCAGAACCGCAACCCGTGCAGCCGCAGCCGGCGGCATCACCACCATAGCCGACATGCCGCTCAATTGCGATCCGGTAACAACCAGCGCCGAAGCACTGCAAATCAAACTTGATGCGCTCAAAGGAATTTTGCCCGCCTCAGAAAAGAGTGCTGCAAAAACAAATCAGAAAAAAATGCCAAAGTCAAAAGACGCAAAATCAACAGGGGCACAAGAAGCTGAGACTAAAGAAGAAGTCACAGATCTTGAAGAAAAGCTTTTTGTCGACTGCGCATTTTACGGCGGCGTAGTGCCCGGTAACGCAGGCGAGCTTGAGAAAATGATTGAGATGGGTGTTGCCGGCTTCAAATGTTTTTTGATTCACTCGGGCATTGATGAATTTCCTAACGTAAACGAAGCCGATCTGAAAGAAGCAATGCCGATTCTTGCCAGGCACAAAATACCGCTTTTAGTTCATGCCGAGTTAGATTGCGGCGCTTGCTCGGAGGCGGCGGAAGACAAATGGAAAGATCCGCGTTCATATAAGTCCTTCCTGGAATCAAGACCCGCAAAATGGGAAAATGATGCAATTGAAATGATGATCCGCCTTTGCCGCGAGTATAAAGGTCCGGTGCATATAGTTCATCTTTCCTCAGCCGAAGCACTCCCTGCCATATCAGTTCTAAAAAAAGACAGGTTACCGTTTACAGTCGAGACCTGCCCCCATTATCTGAGCTTTGAAGCTGAGAAAATTCCGGACGGAGACCCTCGTTTCAAATGCGCTCCGCCCATACGCGAAGGCGAAAACAAAGAGAAGCTCTGGCGGGGCCTCACAGCCGGACTTATTGACTTTATAGTATCGGATCACTCACCATGCGTGCCCGACAAGAAGTTTCTTTCGGAAGGCGATCTTAAACGGGCCTGGGGAGGGATTTCCTCGCTGCAGTTCGGGCTGCCGGTTATCTGGACCGAAGCAAAAAAACGCGGGATCGAACTATTTGAACTAATTGAATGGATGAGTGCTCGGCCGGCTAAATTCCTCGGACTTGCAAATCGCAAAGGTGCTATAAGAGTCGGTTATGATGCCGATTTGATTGCTTTTGATCCGGATGCTGATTTTAGAATCGTAAAAGACCTGATTCAGCACAAGCACAAAGTGACTCCTTATGAAGGAAAACAACTGAAAGGACTTGTTAGAAAAACTTATGTGCGCGGCCGCCTGGTATACGAAGACGGCCGGGTTACAGCACATGCAAGTGGTGAGCAGATACTGCATACGCAAGCGGGGATAAAAAGCTGATGGACAGAAACATGACACTTGACGCAGCCGCATTCACCGGCACTATCGACCTGGCTTCCGAAAGACTCGGCGGGAAAGTGCTATATGCAAACGACGATTTTTTTGCAGAAAAAGAAAATCTGATAAAAGCCGGCAGGGGTGTCTTTATTGCCGACAAATTCACGGAGAGAGGCAAATGGATGGATGGCTGGGAAACCAGGCGCAAGCGGGTTCCCGGGCATGATTTTTGCATTCTCAAGCTCGGAGTAGCCGGGCAGGTTTTCGGGGTTGATATCGACACGAATCATTTTCTGGGTAACAATCCCGCTTATGCTTCTGTAGAAGCAGCTGAAATTCACAGCGATATTTTGCTTGCCGAACTCATCGACGAGAATTTTCAATGGACCGAAATTCTTCCGAAGGTTCCACTGAAGCCAGGCTCGCAGAATATATTCGCTGTCGCAAGCAAAGAACGCTGGACCCACATCCGCCTTCATATCTATCCTGATGGCGGTGTAGCCAGATTCAGGGTGCATGGTGAGCCGGTGCCGGACTGGAGTCGAATAGGTGAGAATCAAGAAATTGATCTGGCAGCAGTAGAAAACGGCGGCAAAGTCATTTGCGCAAGCGATATGTTTTTCGGAAACAAAGACAACCTTATAATGCCGGGACGCTCAGAAAACATGGGCGACGGCTGGGAAACAAAAAGGCGCCGCGGCCCGGGTCACGACTGGTGCATTGTCAAGCTAGGCCATGCCGGCGCCTTGAAAAAATTCGAAGTAGACACCAATCATTTCAAGGGAAATTATCCAGATACATTCTGGCTCGAGGCAATTCATGCGCCCGAGGCAGAAATCACGCTTCTGAACTGGAACCAGTTTGACTGGCAACCTGTTCACGAAACAACAAAATTGCAAGCTCACCATCAACATTACTTTGATGTCTCAAAAGACCGGCAGGGTCCCTGGACCCATGTGCGGCTCTCAATTGCTCCCGATGGCGGCGTGAGCCGCCTGCGACTATTCGGTAAACCGAACGACAAAACCGCAAAAAAGGAAGAAGCCAGAAGTGGAGCCCAGTCAAATAAATAAAGCCTCGGAAGAAGAAGCACATCGCCTGATTAAACGCTGCTGTGGCGCAAGCAACTGGGTAAACAAAATGATGGCAGATAGACCCTTTGCCTCAATAGACGATCTTTTTGCCAGAGCCGAAAAATACATGGACGAGCTTAGTTCCGACGACTGGAAAGAAGCATTCACCCATCATCCTAAAATAGGAGAACTCGAAGCACTGCGCCAGAAGTTCAATGTAACCGCCCAGTGGGAAGCCGGAGAACAAGCCGGTGTAGCAAGCGCCACCGACAAGCTGCTTGAAGAATTGCGCGACCTTAACAATGAATACGAAAAGAAATTCGGATACATTTTTATCGTTTGTGCCACCGGCAAAAGTGCAGAGGAGATGCTCGAAATCTTAAAAGCCCGGCTGCCGAACGCAGAAAGCGATGAAATCAAAGTGTCAGCAAACGAACAGCGCAAAATAACCAGACTGAGATTGGAGAAAGTATGCCAGTAAGTCCGATTACAACTCACATACTCGACACTGCTAGAGGCTGTCCTGCAGCCGGTGTAGCTGTAAAAATCGAAATCTTGAAAAACGGAAATTTCCAGACTCTGGCAGAAGGGAAAACAAACAGTGACGGCAGGGTCACAGACTTGCTAGCACCTGAAATGAAGCTGGAAGAAGCCGTTTACCGCATGCGTTTTGAAACCGCCGCATATTTTTCAGCCTGCAAATGCGAAGGCTTCTACCCCTATGTAGAAGTGGTTTTTGAACTCAAAGCCCCAAAAGAGCATTATCATATTCCGCTTCTTTTAAGTCCGTTCGGCTACTCGACCTACAGAGGCAGCTGAGTTATCGAGTGAGCCTGTAGTCGAAGTACCAAGGCAGCAAGCAATTCGTAAAGATATTAGTAATCAAGATGAAAAAATAAACTGTTAAATCACGCGGTCCTGGCTAATTTCAGCTATTATTCGGAACCTGAACTAATTGGAGGATGCTCATGGCTACGGCACAAACAGAAGCTGCCAGCAAAACAGCTGTCAAGAATTTCATCAAACATCATTTCAGACATTTCAATGCAGCTGTAGTGGTGGATGCTGCTGAAGCCTATATCTCACATCTGAACAAGGGCGGCAAAATGTTCATGACTCTGGCAGGCGCCATGAGCACCGCAGAACTGGGCCTCTCGCTAGCAGAAATGATCAGGCAGGACAAAGTGCATGCAATTTGCTGCACCGGCGCGAATCTCGAAGAAGACATTTTCAACCTGGTTGCTCATGATTCGTACGTAAGGGTTCCCAACTACAGACAGTTGACACCGCAAGAAGAAGTTGCGCTTCGTGAAAAAGGCATGAACCGGGTCACAGATACCTGCATTCCGGAAGACACCGCTATCAGAGCCATTGAGCATCAGGTACTTGAGCTCTGGAAAAAGGCCGACAGAGAAGGAAAGCGATATTTTCCGTATGAATTCATGTACCAGCTGATTGAAAGCGGCAGCATCGAAAAGTCATATCAGATCGATCCGAAAGATTCGTGGATGATTGCAGCCTGCCAGAAAAAGATTCCTATTTTTACTCCGGGATGGGAAGATTCGACCCTGGGCAACATCTTTGTTTCACATGTTTATACCGGCGAACTTTCAAACTACCAGATTTACAAATCGGGACTTGAAGCGATGGCACAGCTTATCGACTGGTACAAAGCCGCAAGCAAAGATGAGGGTGTCGGTTTCTTCCAGATAGGCGGCGGCATCGCCGGTGATTTCCCCATCTGCGTAGTGCCGCTTATACACCAGGATTTGAAAGAAAATTGCAAGTACTGGGATTATTTCTGCCAGATTTCAGATAGTACTACTTCCTATGGCTCCTACAGCGGCGCAGTGCCAAACGAAAAAATCACATGGGGCAAGCTCGAAGCTGAGACACCGCGCTTCGTGATCGAATCCGACGCCTCAATAATAGCCCCTCTGATTTTTGCTTATGTTCTGGGACAGTAAGTAAGAAGGAGATTCAGATTTGACAGCCGAAGAACTGATTCAATTTCTTGGACTTGAGCCTCTGACACAAGAGGGTGGATACTATCGTCGCACTTATCTGTCCGATGAAGTAATTCCGCAGCCATCAATGCCCCACAGGTATCTTGTCGACCACCACTTCGGAAGCTGCATCTTTTATTTGATAACCAGAGAGAGTTTTTCGCATTTCCACAGCCTGCTTTCAGATGAGATTTACCATTTTTATCTGGGAGATCCGGTAGAGCTCATTGAGCTGCATCCAAACGGCGAATGCACGACCACTGTTCTGGGTCAGGATATTGTTGCCGGTCAGAAAGTCCAGCATCTGGTTCCAAGAAACACCTGGCAGGCATCATATCTGAGACCAGGCGGCGAGTGGGCTCTTTTAGGCTGCACTGTTTCACCGGGCTATGATGAAAATGACTATGTGGACGGCAACTGGGAGTCTCTCTTGCGCAGCCACCCCAAGCATCACCAGATAATCATGAAACTCACAAAGAAGTAAACTGCTTAGTTGAGTCCACTCAGTTTTTTTTGCGTCCACTCAGCTTAGTTGCGTCCACTCAGCTTTTTTGAGCCTGCCTCAGCTTTCTCAATCGATTTCATTTTTTCTGTGAACGGGCCCATGAGTCTTTAAGAGTTACTATACGGTTGAACACAAGCGCATTCTCTTTGCTGTCTTTTTCATCGCAAACAAAATAGCCCTGTCTTTCAAACTGAAATCTGTCGCCGGCTTTGCTTTGAGCCAGGCTCGGCTCGAGCTTGCAGCCTTTAAGAACCTTCAAGGCTTCCGGGTTAATCGCATTAAGAAACTCGCTGTCTTTTCCTGCCGGCGGCGCTTCCATTGAAAGCAGGCGATCATATAAGCGCAGTTCCGCCTCTACTGCGTGCCGGGCGCTTACCCAGTGGATCGTACCTTTTACCTTGCGCCCTTCAGGACTCTTGCCCAGCGTCTCTGCGTCATATCTGGCGCGCAGCTCCAGAAGATTGCCTGCATCGTCTTTGATAACGTCGGTGCAGGTAATGCAATAAGCATAACGCAAGCGCACTTCTTTTCCGGGCGCAAGCCTGTAGTAGTCTTTGGGTGGATCGAACATGAAATCATCCTGCTCGACAAAAATTTCCTTGCAAAACGGAACTTTGCGGCTGCCTACTTTCGGAACATCATGCGGCCAGTACGATGCATCAAGTTCTTCCACCTCGCCATCCGGATAGTTCTCAATTACGATTTTTAGCGGCTTTGTCACCGCAAGCACCCTTGGTGCTTTTTGATTCAGATCATCACGAATGCAAAACTCGAGCTGAGCCATATCAACCGTGCTATTTGCCTTGGCTACTCCAACACCCGCACAAAATGCACGAATACTCTCAGGCGTATAACCACGTCTTCGGAGCCCCGCAATTGTGGGCAAACGCGGGTCGTCCCAACCGCCTACATGCTTACCTTCCACAAGTTCGAGCAAGCGGCGCTTGCTCATCACCGTGTAATTCAAATTCAGCCTGGCAAACTCATACTGGCGAGGGCGGCTTGGGAACTTCGCATATTCAATCAAATTGTCTATCACCCAGTCATAAAGCTCACGATTATTTTCAAATTCAAGAGTGCAGATGCTATGTGTAATACCTTCGAGTGCATCAGAAATTGGATGAGCATAATCATACATTGGATAAATGCACCATTTATCGCCTGTCATATGATGCTCGGTATGACGAATACGATAAAGCAGCGGATCACGCATTTTCATGTTTGGATTTGCCATATCAATCTTGGCTCTTAAAACATGCTCGCCGTCTTTAAATTCTCCTTTGCGCATTCGCCTGAGCAAATCAAGATTTGCTTCGACGCTGCGTTCGCGGTAGGGGCTATGCTTACCGGGATTGGTTACACTGCCTCTATATTCTTTAATCTCAGGATCACTGAGGCTGCATACGTATGCCTTGCCCACACTTATTAAGTGCTCGGCATACTCGTACATTTTTTCAAAATAATCGCTTGCGTGATACAGCCCGTCCCATTCGAATCCGAGCCAGCGAACGTCTTCCTGAATGCCATCTTCAAACAATGTGTCTTCTTTGACCGGGTCAGTGTCGTCAAATCGGAGATGGCAGCGTGTGTTCGAGCCGGGGAGGCGCTCACGATAATCGAGAGCCAGACCAAAATTCAAACAAATTGACTTTGCATGTCCGATATGAAGAAAACCATTCGGTTCCGGTGGAAACCTGGTAATAACATGGTCAAAGCGTCCGGCTTTCAGATCCTCATTGATGATATCTCTTATGAAATCAGAAGCTTTTGCTTGAGCTGGTGCAGACGAATTCACAGAACACCTCTTGAATATAATCTCGAATCAGGCTCACAAATCAGACTCAGGAGTTAGACTCAGGAGTTAGAAAAGCAGCCATTTTGCAGGCAAGCCTCCTATTTTACTCTAAAAAAGAGGCAAGGATGAGCCAAGTTCAGATTCTGCTTTCCTATTGAATACTGTCCACTCGAGTAGCCCTGCAAGCTCCCCCTAGTACCCCTGCAAGCTCCTTATATGAAGGCATCTAAATCGATGCAAGCCTTAAGATTTCCCCCTGACAAACAAAGCCTTGCCCCTTAAGCCTTTCGAGCAACAATACTGGCAGGGCAGCCAGATTAAACGCGCATCTAAATCGATGCCTTGATCCAGCACATCAAATAGATCTATCAACGAGTTCCGACAAAGTATCCTGGGAGTATGATCATGGAAAACCGGAGATTGGCGGAAAAATGGCAGAAGACCTGGAGCATGCCGAAACCCGAGAAGCAGAAGACCTGGAGAATGGTGGAGATAATGGCGGAGCAAGAAATGACTGATGAAACTAAGGTACTTTTGCTGGGAAATCCGATTCTCAGACAAAGAAACAGAACTCTTGCAGCATGAGCTTGATCATCTTGACGGCATTCTTGCAATTGACAGAGCTATCGATAAAGAGTCAATCAGCTACCGGATAAACCTGGAACAACACAAGTAAAGCCAACTGGAAGAATTCAAATCTGCAACAAGAAACTTAACTCCGTCTCAATCGAGCTCATGGTGGAAATACTAAAGCCGGGCGTCATCTGCACAGGATTTGCACGCTGGCTTTCTAAGATCAAAACACCTAAAACAAGCTGGGATTCAATGTTTTCACATTCTGGAGGACTAAAATGGCTCATGAAGTTGATATAAGAGCCCTTACCGATGAACTCGAAAAGGGCAACGGCTGCCGTGTAAAAGGTCAGTTGCAGGAATTTCGTTTTGACGAGCAGGTAAAAGTTTTTGATGAAATCTGGGCGGAAGCCGCCAGCAGACCCAATAACAGCCTGAGTTTTGAAAAGCGCAGCGTGGAAGTTACTCTACCTAACGGCACACCCACTGGCGAGGTCATTCCTGTTCTACATATAGAGAAAGACGGGCAGATGATTTTTGAAGCATTTAAACCGCCGGGTCAGGATGCTGTATTTGGTGCTTGCAAAGGTAATTTTGCCGATGCGCCAAAAGAACAAAGCAAAAAATGAAGCAGAAAGATAAAACAGAAAAATAAAACAAGCAAAACAGTTGAAACAAATCGGCTTTCAAGCAAGAAACCGTAATCCAAACTTGAACTCAACCCGGCTCTGAAGCTAAAATCAGCCTTCATAGCAATGAGTGAGGCGTGGTAATGGTTTACGATCTCCGGCTTGAAGCCGACTTAATAGATGAAGACATTAAAAAAGCCGAAACCTTACCGGCACGTTTTTATAGAGACAGGTCTTACCTTCAGCAGGCAAAAGAGAAAGTTTTTGCAAGATCCTGGCAGTTCCTGACCGATGCAGATCGCCTGACAGTAGCAGGTCAGGTTATTCCACTTTCAATACTGCCGGGCTATCTTGATGAACCGGTCATGCTCACAAGAAATCTTGAGGACAGGCTCGAGTGCCTCTCAAATGTTTGCACGCACCGGGGAGCATTGCTGGTCGAAGGTGATTGCCATGTGCAGAATCTGCGCTGCCGTTACCACGGCAGACGCTTTGCCTTAGACGGGCAATTCATTTCAACTCCCGGTTTTGAAACTGCATGCGACTTCCCCCGCAAAGAAGACAATCTCTCCAGAGTTCCGTTTGCGCAACTTGATAAATTCATCTTTGCATCAATAGACCCGTCGTTTTCATTCCAGGAACTGATCGAACCAATGAAAAACAGACTTGCATGGCTGGAACTGAGCAAGTTCGAGTTCGACCAGACACGCTCACTCGATTACATTGTCAAAGCGAACTGGGCTTTATATTGTGAAAACTATCTTGAAGGATTCCACATTCCCTATGTGCATCCAGCACTGGCAACTGCAGTTGATTGCAAAGACTATAAAACCGAAATTTACAGATATTCGAACCTGCAAGTAGGAATTGCATTGAATCCGGCTGATGCTTTTGAACTGCCGGAATCGTCCCCGGATTACGGCAAGCATATTGCCGCTTATTATTACTGGCTCTTCCCCAACATGATGTTCAACTTCTACCCCTGGGGGCTCTCACTGAATGTGATTGTGCCTTTAGATACTGACCGAAGCAGAATTTGTTATCTCAGCTATGTATATGACGAAAGCAGGCTGGCTCGCGGCGCCGGCGCCAACGTAGATAAGACAGAAAGAGAGGATCAAAACATTATCGAACAGGTCCAGAAAGGCGTACAGTCTCACTTTTACAACAGAGGCAGATATGCCCCCGAATGGGAGGCAGGTACACATCATTTCCACAGGCTGCTTACCGAGTTTCTGTCATAAACAGCAAGGAGAATCAAAATGAAAAGCATTTGCGTGGTCGGCAGTCTCAGCTATGACCTGGTAATGCAGGTGCCCAGACGCCCGGAAAAAGGTGAAACAATCATAGGCAGCGCTTTCAATACTTTTGTCGGAGGCAAAGGCAACAATCAGGCCCTTGCTGCAGCCCGCAGCGGTGCTCCGGTTACTATGGTAGGCAAAATCGGAGCCGACAGCTTCGGCGACCAGGTCCAGGCGAAATTAGGCGAGCAGGGAGTAAACACCGAGTTTCTCTTTAGAGATAAAGAGCTCGGCACCGGCATCGCCGACATTCTCGTTGAAGCGGATGGCAGCAACAGCATTTCGATTGCGCCACAGGCAAACGGGAATTTGCAGCCTCAAGACATCGACCTTGCAGAACCTGCTTTGAGAAAAGCTGCTTTCTGCCTTATGCAGCTCGAAGTACCGCTCAAGACAATCCAGCATGCAGCAGCACTGGGCCAAAAAGCTGGGACTAATCGTGGTCTTAAACCCGGCGCCGGCACCGGCCGACGGCAAGCTCCCAGCCGAGCTTCTTTCACTTGTGGATATTTTGATTCCGAATCAAAGCGAAGCAGAACTTTTGACCGGAATAAAAGTTCTGGATCTCCGCTCAGCAATCGACGCTGGAAAGAAGCTGCAGGAAATGGGCGTAAAGCAGGTGATCATAACCATGGGCGAGCAGGGAGCTATGCTTTTAGACGGAAGCAAGGCAGCCCACATGTCGCCGGCCTTCGAAGTCGAAGCCATAGACAGCACTGCAGCAGGCGACGCTTTTTGTGGCGCACTGCTTGCAGCACTGGCTCTGGAGCTCAAAATCGAAGATGCCATTACCTATGCCTGCGCGGCAGGCGCCCTTGCGGCCACTAAACTGGGCGCCGAGCCGTCACTGCCTGAGAAGGCCGATGTTCTGGCCCTTGTAAGAACCAGAGAGCCCTGTCTGAGCTTTTGAGCTTAGGTACCAAAATTACACAAGGCGACCTTATCATCTCAATGAAGTCGCACGGCGTGGAGCCCACTAGATGAGTCCCCAGCAAATCTAGTGGGCTTCTCGTTTTTTAAAGCCCGGCTCGATTTAATCTAATTGCAAATGCAGGGTACGAGCATTCCACAATTTCACTTTAGTATTATTTATGAAGTCGCACGGCATGGATGCTCACTGTATAAGCCCTAAGCTTAGCCAGTGAGCATCTCAATATTGTTAAGTTGCTGGGAACCAAATTGATCGCCAGATAGTCTAAGTGTCAGGTAGCAGCCAACGGGAATCACAACAATGTTAAATACAGACCTGGGCGGAACTGAGAACGAGCCGGATATCGAAACAATTCTTGCCGAAAACGAACCAATAACAAAACATAGCGCCAGAGTTCTGCGCCGGCAAATTCTGGCAGACGGTCATGTGAGCAAGCGGGAGCGTGAGTTTCTCAAAAAGGTTCTGGACCACGGAAACCTTATGGACGACGAATCCTTTCACATTTTGCTTGAAGTTTTGCTTACTGGCAAAAGGCTCAGCTAATAGAATCACATTTCTTAAGCCTGAAGTAAAAGGTGCTGCCTTCATGCTGCTTTGATCTCACACCAAGATCGGATCCATGTTCTTTTATGATTGCTTTACAGATAGCAAGACCAAGTCCGCTTCCGCCTTTCTCACTTTCGTCTGCTTTTTCAACCTGCTGGAAGCGATCAAAAATCTTGTCGATATGAGTTTCGGGAATGCCTCTGCCCCGATCTTTCACTCTAAATTCTATACAACCCCCGATTTCTTCCAACTCAATTTCCACTACCTGAGCGTCGTTTGAATATTTGATTGCATTAGACAGCAGATTGATAAGAACCTGCTGAATTCTGTTTCTGTCAGCATAAACACAGTGCTTGCCTGCATTGTTTTTTATGCTTATGTTTTTTGCTGATGCAAGTGCTGCAACAGACTCAACTGCCGCACTTGTTATTTCGACTGCCCGGCAAGCGCTCATTTCAAGTTCGAATTTGCCGGCTTCCATTTTTTCAATGTCGAGAAGATCGTTTATCAGGCAAATAAGTCTTTCAATATTCGACTCAAGTGAAGTTACTTTTTTCCTTGCTTTTTCAGGCAATTCACCTGTGGCTCCCGAATTCATTAGAGCAACATTCATTTGCATTGCACTCAATGGTGCTTTTAGTTCGTGTGAAACGATGCCTATCAACTGTCTTTTGAACGATTCGAGTTCAGCAAGCCTCACGGCAGCCTTGTGAAAGGCGGCATCCAGATCGGCAATTTCATCGACTCCACCAATCGGTGCAATCAACTCCTGCCTCTGGGCCAGGCGTTCTGTGTTCTGTCTCACAATCAAGAGTCTCTTGCTGATACTCTTTGAAAAGTAGGAGGCAAGCATGAATGCAAGTACAATATTGAATGCCAGTCCGGCAAACAGCACGATTCTTATCTGCTGCCTGGTTTTGGCCCGCTGTTTCGGACTTTGAATTTCAATTTTCAATTCGTCGGCGATAACTGAATTAGTGACGATGCCAAGTTGATTCACAAGCGTGTTTAACGACTGGAACTGCTTTCCCCTTCCGACAAGCGAAGCCAGGCTTGGCAACTCACCGCCGCTCCCACTTTCAGCTTTGAGAGAAGTCACCACTTTCAGAAGCTCATCTGTTAGCTTGTCGAGAGCCTCAAGATCTTGAAGACGGGAGGGTTTGTGTTTCAATAAAGCCTTTAACTCTTCGACCTGCTTTTTTGAACTTTCCACTGCCATATCCGAACGAAGAGCAAAGATCTTGTTGGAACTTATTTTGTATGCACCGGCGGCGGTGGTGGCGTCAATTGTAGCCCTTGTCAATCTATTGGCGCAGGCTATTACTGCTTTAGACTGAGCTTCGATTTCAAGTTCTCTTTCAGCCTGAGTCAAAAGCCCTATTAGAACAAATACGAAAAGGAGCTCGAAAAGCGACGGCAAGGCCACCAGAAGCAATCCTTTTTGAGCTATTTTCAATCCTGCTGCCATCTTAGTTATAGACTCTCTGATTAATGACTCTCCGGGAGCTTTCGAAAATTGAAGCAATTGCAGTTAAACTATTCAAATGAACAATTACAGGTAAATGATGGCTCGCATTCTCATAGTTGAAGACGACGAACCGTTCGGCCAGGGACTGGTCGAATGGCTCGAATTTGAAAAGAATCAGGTCAGTTGGAGCAAAGACGGTGCTCACGGGCTTGAAACACTCCTTGGATCTGAAGAATTCGACATTGCGATCCTAGATATCGAGATGCCGAAACTTAATGGGCTCGAGGTTTGCAAGAGATACAGAGAAAGCGGCGGAACTATCCCTATCATAATGCTTACCGGCAAAGATGCGGTGCTGGACAAGGTAAGCGGTCTCGATTGCGGAGCCGATGACTATCTGACCAAACCATTTCATCCACGCGAGCTATCAGCCAGATTAAAGGCTCTGGCCAGACGCCCTGTGACTATAATGCCGACAGTACTGCGCTGCGGAAGCATCGAACTCAACACCCAGTCATGCCAAGTGCTCAAAGACGGACAGGAAGTCAAGCTTCAAAGGATGGAGTATGCCGTCCTTGAATTTCTGATGAAAAACCCGGGCAAAGTGTTCAGTCCAAATGATCTCCTTAACGCAGTCTGGACCGCCGAATCTGATCGCTCACCTGAGACGATCAGAACCTGCATCAAAAAAATCAGGGACAAAATTGATAGTGGCGGCACAGTATCAATAATCCAGAATGTGCATGGCGTAGGCTATAAAGTGGTGCATCCCCAGAACTGAAGCAGGGCTTCAGGCTCGCGGTATTGCTGACGGTATCATGACGGCAAAGGCCAGCTGCAAGACCCAGCGGAAACCTGAAAATATATAGCCACCACATATAGGGGCTCTGTATTTTAAAGACTCGACATTTTCAATAAAAAATAAGATAATTTTGGAACGGACTGCGGGGGTTTTCGTATGGCTGCAGAATCTAACGCTCAACTGGCGGAAGCATACAGCAAGAAACTCGAAAGAGTGGATCTGGACGGACTCGAAAGAGTGGATCTGGACGGACTCGAAGCAATTTTTTCGGCCGAACAGGAAGAACTCTTCGAAAAAGGACTGAGCATAAAACAGGCTGTTTATTACTACGGCGAAACAAGAAAATCGCTTAAATCAAAGCTTCAAGAAGGGAGCATACCCGCAATTCGGCTGCCTGATTCATACGGAAAGAAATGGCGGATATTTCCCGACGGAGTACCGGAAAAACTTCAAAGCCTGCTTCCTAGAAAGCTGCGAAAAACCAAGAAAGAAAATCTCATCGCTCTGGAAAAAGAAAGCACTGTAGATTTCGAGGCAGTAATTTCAGAGCCTGCTCTTCTTGAAGAAACTATATCAGAGCCTATTCTTAAAGAAGCCATTTCAGAGCCTGCTCTTAAAGAAGCCGTTTCAGAAGCTGTTCTTAAAGAACCAATTTCAGAGCCTGTTCTTAAAGAACCAATTTCAGAGCCTGTTCTTGAAGAGGCCTTTTCAGAAGCTGTTCCTAAAGAAGCCATTTCAGAGCCTGCTCTTGAAGAAACTATTTCAGAAGCTGTTCTTAAAGAAACTGAGCTTGATTTCGCCCCAGAGCCGATTGCTTTTGACTGCCGTCCACCTGCTGCTTTTATTGAAGAAAAAACCGATGCGGAAAAAACAGAGTTCGAATCGGCTGCACCAAAAAAGACAAACCGCTATGCTCAGCTGGCAGACAGAATCACTGAGCTTGAAAAAGAGCTGGAAAAAGCAACACTGGCAAATAACTATCTGGAATCAAGAATTGCAGGTCTTGAAGATCAGGTGAAATTCCTGAGCCAGAATCACTACCAGAGCCGCAGTTTCAACAAAATGCTACTTGTGATCCCCGGATTGCTCTTGATTGCGAGCCTCTTTTTCTTTCGCTTCAGCCCAATTACAACGCTAAGTCATTGAGAACCAGGGAAAGAATTTCGCAGCGAAAAAGAGCTGGAACAGCCTTGAGTCCATTGTGTAACATGGCTCTCCGGCTCTTTTGCTGAGCTATTTTCAAGAAAACCCTTGCCAAATAAGGGATTTTGCTAGATAATAAAAGCACTTGACATCATGATCGCGCTCCCTGAGCGGTTTTCGTAAGTGCCAGACCCAGAAGAAAGCAGAGCAGGTGCTCTGCTGCAACGCATTGTGCTTTAGCGGCTGAAGAAAGGCAGCCGAAGCATTCGAGGGCCGGAACATGTTCTGCAAAGCAGAAACAGCAACATTTATCAAAAGAGCCGGGCAAACCGTATTTCTTATGCTCTTTTTGCTTTTCCTGCAGCCAGCATCTAATCTCCAGGCTGCGTTTTGCCAGGTAGCAAGCCCGAGACAAGCAAGTAATACAGAGCCGGCAGCTTCAGCTCTATCACTTGAAAATAGCTACAAAAAAGCCTGGAGGCTGGTGGCGGAAAATACCCTCTACCCGGAACGGCTTAAAGACTGGCCAAGCTGGGAACATCGTTTCGATGGCAAGATCAAAAGCAGTATCGAGCTTGAAAAAGCAATCAGCCTTATGCTTGCGAATCTAAAAGACAAATATACTTATTTCCGGAACGAAGGAGAAACACTCGAATGGCGTAAAGGCGATAACGAGTCGGCAATCGTCAAAGCAAGCCTCCTAAAAAACAACATTGCCTATCTGGAAATCACAAGTTTCAGCTCGCTCAATACCTCAAACGAGCTTGAACTTGCTCTGAGCCGGTTCAAAAATCCCAGCGGCTTTGTGATTGACCTGAGAGGAAACCGCGGGGGTTATGTCGAACAGGCGCTTGCCTGCTTTGAACTTATGACCAGTGCAGGAAAGTTTGTAAGTATGAAGGGCCGCGAAGAAGGAAAACCATACTGCGAAATTCTCAATCTGGAAAACACCTGCCTCAAACGTGAACTGAATGGACAGCTTTTCATAGAATCACGCCGGAGAAACCTCTGCCTCAACAAGCCAATGATTGTTCTGATTGACCAGAACACCCGCTCGGCCGCCGAAATGCTTGCCGGAGCGCTAAGAGATACTAATAGAGCAAAACTGGTAGGCTCCCGCACATTCGGCAAAGGCGTGGTACAGAGCTGCTGGAACCTCGAAGCCGGCTGCTCTCTGAAAATAGCTATGGCACACTATTTTCTTCCTTCAGGTGAAGACATTAACGAAATTGGAATCAAGCCGGACCTATTAGCGGACCTCAGCTCCAATAGCAAGAGCACAGGATCCGAACTCACTGAATTTCAAAGACTGGAGAGAATAACACAGCCGATTATCAATGATCTCAATGCAAGCAACCCGGAAAAAGGCAGACTTGCCGCACTTTGAGTTGTCTCCGGACAAACTAAAACTGTTTGCGAATCTCATCAAATATTGTTTTAAGTGGAAATTTGACTGTAACCGGCATGTCTGTACCCGGAATAAAGCTTGTTGATTCTACAAGAATCTGGCCTTTTTCGTCGCGCAGCAGCTTTGCAGTTCCTTTTAGTGGAATCACCTGTTTGCTTCCCAGAAACACAACACTTACGACAAGCGATAAGCCTTCATGGATCATAAGGCGAATGTCTTTGTTGCCGTCTCCGATTTCAGCTTGCAAGTGAATCAGTTTTGATAATCTGATTGCTTCAACTTTGCCAATCCCGACAATATCCCGATTAAGAGCAATATCGGCTTCTTTAACTATATGTGTTTTGAAATCAAGTGTCCTTAATGAAAGCAGCCTCAGATCCACACCCTTGATATTGGTAAACTCCTGCAAAAGCTCAATCATGGCTTTTATCGTTATTGCAAGCTGGCCGGGCAAAGTCTGCGCAAGCTGTTTCATATATTTCAGGGTTTGCTCGGCTGAAGCCAGAGTCGATGGATCAACCGGCGGCACAGCAGCAAGAAACTTTTGCAAATAAGTTTCCCATTCGTTGGGCTCCTGACCCTTTGATTTGCTTTTTTCTGTTTCTTGGGACATTTGTTTCAGCCATAGGGATCATAATTATGACTCAATTTCATTTTTGCGGCGACACTATTTTGCGTACAAATTATCAAGCCATTGAAAAACAAAGACATAAAGCAGATAAGCGCATAAACCGGCACAGGGAATTGTCAAAAACCAGGACATGAGAATATCTCTTGCCACAAGCCAGCGGACGTCCTTGAAGCGCTCGCCGGTGCCTACACCCATCACCGTGGATGATATCACCTGAGATGTTGATACCGGGCAGCCAGTAAGCGAACTTATAACAATAATGAAGCCGGAGGCTGATTCAGTCACGAACCCGTGCAAAACCTTGAGCTTGTATATGCCGCTTCCCACGCGTTTAACGATGCCGGGAGCAAGCGCCATCACGCCAAGCGCAATTGCAATCCCGGTTGATATCCTGACCCAGAAAGGAATTTCATGTCCCAAATAAATACCGGATGAATGAAGAGCTAGCAATATTATCCCCATGGTTTTCTGTGGATCGTTTGCACCATGGCCAAAAGCAAGCAAGCTTACCGTTAGCATCTGCCCCCATTTCAGCCAGTTGTTTACTTTGGCGCTTGCTTTAATCAAAAGCAGATTCATGAGATTAAGCATCAAAAAGCCGGCTACAAAACCAAGAAGTGGCGATACGAATAAGCTGACTAAAAGCCTGCCGAAACCGCTTGCATCCAGAAGACTGACCCGCCCCCAGATTATGTTTGCCGGTCCACCCGGATAAGCAAGCAGGGAGCCTAAAAGCCCTCCAAACAACGCATGAGTTGAGCTGGAGGGCATTTTTAAGACTTTAGTCAAATAATTCCAGGCAATTGCAGCAAGAAGTCCTGCGGATAGAACAGGCAACAATGATTTTGTTTCAGAAACATCGGTCACGGAGCGCACCGCATTTGCAACAGCCGAGCCACCAAATATGGCACCGGCAAGTTCGCAGCTTGATACAAGCAAAACCGCCTTCAGGGGGCTTAAAACACGGCATACTATTAGGCCGGCAGTTACGGAGCTGCCATCCTGCAATCCGTTTGTGAAAGTAAAAACCAGGCTCAGGACAACAACCATAGCCAGCAGGAAAAACTCAAGAGGCAGATCCATGCGTTAGCTCATTTTCACAATGGCATGCAGCAATCTCTCACCCATGCGATCAATTCTTTCCGACCCGTCGACCATGACTTTATACACTTCCTTCACCCTGAAGATCCATTTGAAATCATCATGTTCAAGCAGTTCTCTCATCGCCGGGCGATAGATTTTCCCAAGCCTTGTATCTGCTTTGCGGCACTGCAAAGCTTGATTTGCAGCCTCCCGCAGGTCTTTTCTCAATGCGTAAACCGAGTTTTTCATAGACTCAGTTCCTTCCACAAGCATTTCAGCCATTTCAAGCAGTCTCGTGCCGGCAGGAGAAACACTCATGGCCTCCATTTCCCTGACTACGGCTTTGGCAGCATTAATAACTTCGTCCATGCTAGCTGAAAGCTCGTAAATGTCTTCGCGGTCAAAAGGAGTGACAAAAACAGATTCAAGTTTTCGTTCCAGATCCATTTTCATTTCATCTGCTTCACGCTCAAGGTCACGAACAATCTGGCAGCGTTCCTCGCCATCTTCTCTCAGCCAGGTTTGCAGGGCCTTTACCCCCTCAAGAGTTTTATCAGCCTGCAAATTGAGAAGTTCGTAAAAGTCGACAGTAGGCTCAAATATGCCGCTGAACCAGTGCAGATGCTTTTTCTTTTCGGCGACCATAAATCACCTCCAGTGTCTACTTTAGAAGCTTTGCCCGGCTGAAACAAGTAGCGCCTCGCTGGCTTCTGCCCTAAAACAATTGCCCCAGGCGCTTTACAAGGAATCGCATCAAAAAGCCGCCGATTCTCAAACCCGGTGGATCTTTAATTTGGCAGGCTTTTGTTATATCCGACAGAGCTACGGGTACAACCAGGTAAGAAAGTGGAGCGTTTTAGATGTCAGGACTGGGTGCACTCGGAGCAAAGATCGCAGAGTTGATCAGAAGATTTCTTACACCTGCGGCAATTCCGGTTCCGATACCCGTAAAAACAAACAAGCGCTGAGAACGTTCTTGTTCAACAGCACTTTCAAAACTGGGCTAAAAAATGGATACGAAGGAGGGACTGGCAGGGTTGTCCCTCCTTCGTATAAGAACCCATGTCTCTTGCAGGGAGCAGTACTTGGGTTCGGGGTTCCATATGTCTTTACACGCAGGCTCAAATTTCTGGACAGCTTTCTGAAAACATTTTTTTGTTTAATTTATGACATTAATGGGCAGGGAAAATTAGTGCTCTTTTTTTACGGAAAGCCAAGCAATGTCTGCTTCTTCAACATGCAAGCGATGTGGAAAAAAAATCGCCGGGCCTACTTGCCCTTACTGCACGGTCACAGGCATGGATCTGGACGCACTCCTGAACAGCGAAGAAACGGCACTAACCAGGCAGGTAGATAAGTCGATTCCGGTTGCCCTAATAGACCTTGTCACAGGCAAAGCCTTTGCCGTAGTTACACCGATTTGTAAAATGGGTCGGGATCTGGCCAACGATATTCCCCTGGCTGGAGATCGATCACTTTCCAGGTTTCACTGCCAGATCAGGCAGAACGGCAGCGATTATTATGTGGAAGATTGCGGCAGTCGCAATGGCACTTTCTTGAACGGCAGCCCGATTGCAGTTCCCCGAAAGCTCCAGAACGGCGATGTCTTGAGTGCCGGCGTATGTCGCTACCGCTTCACCCTACAAGCTCATGATTCAGTTACGGAGCCGGAGAATCCGCATTCAGGTCAAAACGATGAGTCCTCAGGAAATGTCGGCAGCGAAGATGTTTCAGAAAATGAAATCCAGGAAGCAAGAGTTGCACTGCAAAAGCTCAGAGGTTCTGTCGATCCGTCCTCTGAGCAGGACACAATAGACCTTTTGACTTCCACCAATAACGAATTCCAGGAAAAAAACACTGAAAGCGCAGATACAAGCTTCCTAAAGACAGGCAGCCCGCCAGTAGAAACGGAAGAAGAACTGTTGAGAGTTTCGCAACAGGAAGCAGCCCGCAGCCCCAATAAAGAAGCTGAAGACAGGAGCAAGCAGGCAAGCTCATCTTCAAACGCAGGTTCGTGGATGGATGAATATGTTTTTCCTGAACTGCAAAAGCTTCTGTCTGAAAAAGACAGGCTCAACGGGCTCCTGGAAGAAATACGCCGGGACATCAAACAAATTGACCGCAAAATTGCAGGCATGCAGGGAGTCTCACAGGCGCTGCTTTCAGCATCGGGCTCCGAACTGGGGCAGGCCTGCAAGCAAGTTCTGGAAACACTTGAATGGACCGCCGATTACTCACGGACCAGCCCTCACGAAATGAGCCTCAAAGAGGCGTCCAAAGTCGAAGCCGTGGTTAGAATTATTGTTTCTGAAAGCGATCCTTCCAACAAGGATTTTGAGGCACTGGTAAGCCAGCAAGCAGTAATCTGGTGCCAGACCCATGTCGAGCCCAAAGGCATTATGATAGTACAGCTCAAACCGGAGCTGCCTCCGCGGCAACGCCCGACTCTAAGCCGGGACTTCCTGGAAAACATGAAACGAAAAAAAATCTGCGTTGTGCAGCCTGCTCAGCTGCTTGCTATATACAGGCTGGTGATATTGAACGGACATGACCGGGCAAATTTCAAAAACGTGCTGCTGACGACCTGTGGTGCTCTGCCTGGATTTTTGATGAAACCGCACGAAAGCCATGCAGCTACAGCCTGAGATCAAGCAAAAAAAATGCCCGGTCAGGAATTTAAGAGGATAAAATAAAGCCTTCCCCGGCAGAACCAGAGCCAGATGCTTTCAAGCTCCATCAAATTAAGTATTTCAAAAGACGGCCCGGTTTCAGTCAAAGACCAGCTGATCGAACAGATAGGCTTGCAGATTGCCTCGGGCAGCTTGAAACCGAAGGATAAGCTGCCAAGCATCCGCCAGCTGGCGCAGAAACTCAATATCCATCACAGCACTGTTACGGCAGCATACAATCAACTTGAAGAAGCCGGTTTGCTGGAAATTCGTCAGGGAAGCGGAGTTCGAGTTGCAAATCGCAGCCTTGCCGGCGAAACACAGAAAGAAGTCGGTCTGGAGACTTTATTCAGGCAATGCCTGGCAAGAGCAGCTGAGTCAGGGCTTTCAAGGGAACAGGTGCTTGAATTTGCAGAAAGAATGCTCAAGTCAAAACCGATCCAGAGAATCCTTGTTGTTGACCGGAACACTGATTTCCACCCATTGCTCTCAGCAGAGCTGACTCCAAGCTTTTCACTGCCTGTAGTACCAATAACTTTTGAAGAACTGGCAAAAAAGCAGGAGCTGCTCTCCGATTCGCTTGTAGTCACGAGTTTTTACCATCTCTTTCCTTTGCAGAGACTGAATCTCGATCCAACCCGTTTTGTAATTTCACCCATAGAACCTGGCAAGGAAGAGATAGAGGCGCTTAACACCCTGAAGGCGGGCAGCCTGGTTGCCATAGTATCCATAAGCCCGACCCTGCTGAAAATGGCTAATAACATGGCAGCAGCAGTCAGGGGCGAAGAAATCGCCGTACGCCTGCTTGACAAGAGTGACGAGCCTGAAATTGCTTATGTAATGAAACACGCAAGCCTGGTTCTATGCGACGGACCCAGCCAGGAGACGGTTTTTGCTGTTTCAGGCAGGCTGCCGGTCAAGGTTTTTCACCTTTATTCGGAAAGAACCATCGAACTGATTAAAGACAGGCTGGCTAAGTGGGGTTAAGCAAGATTAACCAGGACAAATCTACCTTCATGACATATACGCTAGGATCTTGGCAATCTATAAATAAGTCCCCGGTTTTGAATGAATCTGACACTTGAATCTTACGAGCAAGCCCTGAACCAGAAGCAAGCTCAACAGCAGCGTCGAAGCCTGCGCCAGTTCGAGATTGCCGGCCCTGCCTCAGTAAGACTCGACGGCAAGGAGCTCGTAAATTTTGCCTCCAACGATTATCTGGCTCTTTCACAGTCGCCGGCTCTAATAGAAAGGTCAGTCGAATACACAAAACGATATGGCGTGGGCAACGGCGCCTCCAGACTCTTAAGCGGCAATTTAAGCGTTTTTGACAGTATAGAAAAGAAGCTGGCTCAACTAAAAGGTAGCCAGGCAGCCCTGATTCTACCAAGCGGCTACCAGGCAAACTGCTCGGTCATTCCTTCCTTACTGAGTAAAAGAGCTCTGGCTGCCGCAGATAAATTAGTTCATCGCAGCATGATCGAAGGGCTTAAAGCAGCGAGTGCTAAATATTTTCGTTTCCAGCACCTCGATTACCAGCAACTCGAAAAACGCCTGACAAAGACCGAGCCGGAGCTTTTGAGCAATGCCTGGTTATTTACTGAGTCGGTTTTCAGTATGGACGGCGACCGGGTCACAATGGGCCACCTAATAGGCCTGCAAAAGAAATTTGATCTTTCATTATATATAGATGAGGCACACGCCACAGGCGTGCTTGGTGAAAACGGCATGGGGCTTACAGCCGGACTGGGCTTCAAAGGCATATCCATGGGAACCTTCGGCAAGGGACTTGGATCATTTGGCGCTTACATTTGTTGTTCTACGCTTTTGCGTGACTATTTGATAAATTTCTGCCCTGGTTTGATTTATTCAACAGCGTTGCCGCCACCGGTCCTGGGAGCCATAGATGCTGCGCTCGATTTGATTCCGGAAATGGAAAACGAACGCCGGCAACTGCTCTCAAATGCGGAGTACTTCAGAAGCTCCCTGAAAAAATTCGGATTTGAGACTTTGAACTCGAGCACGCAAATAGTTCCGCTTGTGCTTGGAAGCTCTCAGCAGGCTCTTTTACTCTCAGATTACCTTGAACAAGTCGGCTTTTACGTGCCGGCGATCAGACCGCCCACCGTTAAGGAAGGCAGCGCCAGGCTTAGAGTTTCTCTGAGCTTGCTGCACACAAAAGAACAAATAGATAAGCTCTTGAATGCACTAAGGAACTGGTATGAAAAGAAACGTTGAAATCATCATGCAACATGGCTGGGGATTCGACAGCAGCTGCTTTCGTGGCTGGTTGCCGCATTTGCGCGAAAATCCCGACTGCAAAATCAAGGTGCAAATCCCGGACCGGGGATACTTCGGCAATCAGAGGGCTGCAGAAGCGTTCTCTGAAAATAGTGAGCTCAAAATAGTTCTGGCTCACTCACTCGGCCTTCATCTTTTGCCCGCTGAAATCATCAGTTCTGCTGATTTTCTCATACTTGCGGCTTGCTTCAGCAAATTTCACAGCGGCTCCGAGCTCGAAATCAAACGCTCACAAAAAACAATCGGGCGCATGAAAAAACGCCTGGCCGAATCAGCCGAAGCTCTGCTCAATGACTTTTATAAGAACTCTTATTATCCGCTGCCCACCAAGTATTTCCTGTTGCTGCCATCTTTCAGAGGAGCTCTAAATCAGGAGCTCTTAGAAGACGACCTTGAGCTTCTGGATACAAACCAGTTCGAACTAAGTTCAATTTCGAAAGCACAAAAAGTCTTGCTTCTACATGGAAGCGAAGACCGCATCGTTTCTCCGCTGCACAGCCAGATTCTTGCCGAGTCTCTAAATGCAAGCAGCATTATTGAATTTGAGGGAGCCGGACATTCGCTGCCACTTACGCACGTGGCTCCTGTCTGGATTTCGATGCGAAATAAGCTCAGACAGTTTCTTACAGTCAACGCCTGAACCGACAGAAAAGCAGGAAAGCAGAAAAAAGAAATAAACAATCATGCCAGGCCCAACAGAGAGCTACAAAAAAAGAGTAAAAGAAGCATTTTCTAAAAAGGCCGATGCTTACGACAGCCATGCAGGCTTGCAAGCATATGCTGCAGAACTTTGTGCGGATATGCTTGCAAAGCTGGAGGGCACAAGCGCGCTTGCGGAAGGCGACCTGCTTGAAATAGGATGTGGCACCGGACTTTTCACAGGCAAGCTTATCAAACTCTTTCCGGAGCGAAAAATCATTTGTTCGGATATTTCAAAAGAAATGATTGCAGCCTGCAAACTAAGAATTGAAAACTCCAGCTGCAAACAAGCGATAGACAATATGGAATTTCGGCTTATAGATGCCGAAGAAATTCAGGACAAGAGCAAATATGGACTTATAGTTTCAAACTTCGCAATCCAGTGGTTCTTTCAGCCGCTTGAAGGCCTGACACGACTGCTCGAGGCCCTGAAGCCCGGAGGTATTCTTTTGTTTTCGGTGCCCGGCGATGAGAGCTGCCCGGAGTGGAAGCAAGCTGCAAACAGGCTGGGTCTGCCTTTTACTCGCAACCCGCTGCCGTCTTTAATCCAGCTTCAGAGCCTGGCGCTCAGGCAGGGACATGAATTCAGGCTTCAGCACCGGCTTGTGGAAGAAACTCATGCAGACGCCCTTTCGATGCTGCGAGCTCTAAAAGAGCTGGGTGCAGGTACTCAAAGAAACAATCTTAAACTGAGCCTGCTTGAGCTGCGCCGCTTAATAGACGAGCTCGATAGAAAAAGCAAACCGCTAAAACTCAGCTATCAGGTAATTACAGCTTATTTTCGCAGGTAATTTGTGTTGACAGAAAATAAGAGAGCCATTTTTGTCACAGGCACTGATACAAACGTAGGCAAATCTGTATTGTCTGCCATGCTCTGCCTGGGGTTTGACGCACACTACTGGAAGCCGGTTCAATCAGGCATAGAAGAAAGGGACAGCACTTTTATCGAAAGATCCGGCATAGAGAAGTACAAAATCTTTCCGGAACGATACCTGTTAACAGAAGCGCTTTCTCCCCATCTGGCAGCAAAAATAGACAGCAAAAAAATCGAACTTTCTGATTTCAGCCTGCCGTCAGCTTCAAGTTACAAAAACCTGATTGTGGAAGGGGCAGGCGGAGTTCTGGTTCCGCTTAACGACCAAGTAAAAGTAATCGACCTGATTGTTCATTTGTCGCTTCCGGTTTTGCTTACTTGCCGGAGCACACTGGGCACAATCAATCACAGCCTGCTGAGCATTGAAGCCTTAAGGGCAAGACAGATAAACATCGCAGGTCTTGTTATGATCGGTCCTGAAAATCCGGAAAACAAAATTGCGCTTGAAAAATTCGGCAAAGTGAATGTGCTGGCAGAAATCCCGTGGCTGGCAGACTTCACAAAAAAAACACTGCTTGAAACTTTCAAATCAAATTTCAAAGGAGCATCAGCGCTTGGCGAAATATTCAGCACAAACAATCTGGCGTCCGTTCACTCAGATGCTCACGGCAGAACCGCCGCTGAAAGTCAGAAGCGCTGAGGGAGCTTATCTCGAGCTTGAAGACGGCCGAAAAATTTTGGATTGCATTTCAAGCTGGTGGGTAAACATTCACGGACATGCCCATCCCGAAATAGCCGCAGCAATTTACAGGCAGGCTCAGGAACTGGAGCAGGTTATTTTTGCCGGTTTCACACATGAGCCGGCCGAGAAGCTGGCAGAGCTCTTAATAGAAGCCCTTCCCGAACCACTGTCACATATGTTCTTTTCCGACAACGGCAGCACCGCAGTCGAGGTCGCACTCAAACTTGCATTTCAGTATTATCAAAACCAAAAAGAGACAAGGCGGAAGTTTATTGCATTTGAAGGGGGCTATCACGGCGACACAGTAGGCTCCATGTCAATCGGGCAGGGGTCGCCTTTCTGGAAAAAGTTCAGCCCGCTTTTGTTTTCAATTGAACTCATCCCATTTCCCTGTACATATGAAGATAACGGTGAAGGTGGCGACAGTATCGAAATCAAGGAAAAGCTGGCTATTGCGGCAATCAAAAAGGTTATTGCCGAAAACAAAAAACAGGTGGCGGCCATATGTATAGAGCCTCTTGTGCAGGGTGCTGCCGGTATGCGCATGTGCAGACCGGAGTTTCTTAGAAACCTGAAAGAAATTACTGAAGAAAACGACATGCTCTTAATCTTCGATGAAGTAATGACAGGTTTTGGCAGAACCGGCGATTTTTTTGCCGCAACAAAATCGGGAGTCTGCCCGGACATGCTCTGCCTGTCCAAGGGAATTACAGGTGGTTTCTTACCGCTTTCAGTTACCGTTACAAGCAATCTGGTTTTTGACGCTTTTTTAGATTCTCATGGCGAGAAAACCTTTTATCACGGGCATTCATACACCGCCAATCCACTTGCCTGTGCCGCGGCCATTAAATCCTGGCAATTATTGAATGAAAACAAAGAGCAGTTTCAAACGATGGAAGCACTGCACAGAAAGCTTGCAAGCTATTATCTTGCAGGGCATAAGTCTCTGAAACAGCGGAGATTTTGCGGAACTATATTTGCCTGCGAAATTGAAAGCCCGGAAGGCGACCACTACTTCAACAGCCTTTCTGCAGTTCTAAAAAAACGCTTTATCGAAAAGGGCTGCCTTATAAGACCGCTGGGCAACACCATTTACTTGATGCCCCCTTACTGTATAGGCGAAGAAGCCCTTTCTAAAGCCTACGCCGCAATTAGCGATCTGCTTTCGGAGCTTTAAAATCCAGATTTAATAAGTGTGACATGAATAATGAGCCCAGCGTGGGAATTCTCCCATGGCTATGACCTGAAAGCTTACATATACTTTAGGCTCGGGAAGGGTTTGAGAGGCTGTTTGCTGTGCTGGCAGATCACCATGAATCTTTTGCGCCAAAATCTGGCGAAAACACACATGCGTCGGACGCTTTACGTGCCGACTTTTTTAAGTCCTCACTGGACCGGGCAGCAGCGCTTGTGGCGCCTGAAGCCGTAGCGGCAGGGCCCCGGAGTGTAGGCAGAGTTGCGGCAATCCCTCAGCCAATTCAGGCTGCTGTTTCAGAGGGCAGGCCCGTTCATATAAGCTCAAGCGGTGAGAATCAGGCTGCAAATCGTCAGCCTGACTTTTTCCTTACTCCTGAGGGCAAGCTCGTAGCAAATGAAAAGGCAACACCCAGCCAGGACGGCAGTATTAATATTGAGCTGCAGAGCGGCAAAGAAGAGGGCAATGAGAGCCTGAGAAACGCAATCATGCATCAGTCCGAAATGCAGCGCGAAGCGGCTAAAGACATGATCAGACTATTCCAGAAAAACAATCCGGGTAAGCCGGTGCCGTCCTGGATGCAAAGCCTGGCAGATTCAAAGCCAAACCTGCCCGATTTTGTGCCTTTTAAGCCGGCAGCCGACCAGCCGGTTACAGCGCCGCCCGAAAACGGATTTGTAAATCGAGGAGTCGGAGGCGGCAGCTCAGCTGGATTTGCAGGCAACGGTGGCTTCGACAGCAGCGGTATGTTCAGAGGCAACGGCGGCGCCGGTGACGGCACGCTCAGTACCGGTGCCAGCGGCAAGCCGCTCGGCCCGGGGGAAACAGTGCAGGCAAAGCAAATTTATGATTACCTTACTGAAAAACATAATCTTTCACCGGCTGTAGCCTCAGGGATTCTCGGCAACATGCAAACTGAAAGCGGCTTCAAAACCAACGCCTACAATCCGGGCGAAGGAGCAATCGGGCTTTGCCAGTGGGAAGGCCCGAGAAGAACCGAGCTTGAAAGATTTGCCGCATCCGAAGGCAAGCCTGTTACCGACTGGCACGTACAGGTGGACTTCATGATGAAGGAGCTGCAATCAAGCGAATCAGGGGCCTTTGCCAAACTTCAGTCTGCCCAGTCACCCTCGGAGGCAGCCGCAATCTTCGACAAATATTATGAGAGAAGCTCCGGGGCTCACAGAGGCCAGCGAATGGCAAACGCTGAAAACATCCACAGCCAGATAGCATCATCATCGACAGCAATGGCCTGAGAAAATTCCAGCCTGCTATCTTTAGCTGTTTCTGGCAGCTCTGATCCGGGTACTATCTTCGAATCCTTCCACAAATGCTGGAAAGCAAGCAGCAGAGCCGCTTGAGATAAGATTAGCAAGAAATCTTGCACAAAAGCACATTTTGACCAAGATGCTGCCGGGCTATATTCAATATCGAACCCAAGCCTTAACCCGAGTTCAGCAGAGTACCCCGCAAGAGCGGGGTTTTCTGTTTTTCTTCCAGTTCCGTCCGACAATTCAATTGAAAGGAAGGATGGTATCACCACCGGTATTATCTGCCTGCCAGGCAAAAGCTCAAGCATCAAAAAGTAATGCAATATTTGCAACTCTTTTCAGAAGCAAATCCCTTTAAAAGCTCCTCTCTAAAACGAAGCATATAAAAACAGTTTCCGGGCCTGGATACCCTTGTATACCCTGTTACAGGTCCTTCAGGTGATATAATCTCAGAGATCAAGAGGGCTGGAGATGGCAGATCACAAAATCGTATCCAGGCAGGAATGGCTTGCCAAACGAGAGCAACTGCTGTACACCGAAAAACGAGTTTCGTTGCTGCGTGACAAATTAAATAACCAGCGCCGTTCTCTTCCCTGGGTCAGAGTTGAAGAAGACTATGTTTTTGATGATATCGACGGCAAAGTAAGCCTTTCCTCTTTGTTCGACGGACGCTCACAATTAATCGTTTACCATTTTATGTTCGAAGAAGAGTGGGACGAAGGTTGCAAAATGTGTTCGTTGATAGCGGATCATTTGCAACCGGCCATTGTTCACCTGGCTCAAAAAGATGTAACGCTGCTTTGCATTTCAAGAGCGGACATAAACAAGCTAAATGAATTCAAAGAACGAATGGGTTGGAAATTCCGATGGCTTTCTTCACTCAATAATGATTTCAATTATGACTTCAATGTTTCTTTCAGACCGGAAGACATTGAACGAAAAAGGCTCATCTACAACTATCAAGAAATAGAATCGTTTCCTTCAAAGGAAGCTCCCGGGCTTTCTGTGTTTTGCAGAAACGAAAATGGCGAGGTTTTTCACACATACTCAACATACGCACGCGGACTTGATATTTTGATTGGCACCTACAATCTTCTTGATCTGGTACCCAAGGGACGCAACGAGGAAGGATTGTCTTATCCTGCTGAATGGGTAAGACACCATGACCGCTACGAGCAAGAAATAGTTCTTAAGAACCTGGCAGAAGACAACGGCCGGGACGGCAGCTGCGTCGAAGGCGACGCAGCAAGCGGCATTGAAGCAGAGCAAGCAGCGACAGCAGAAACTGCAAGTGGCAACGATGAGGGCAAGAGTTCGCAAAGCGACGCTCCGGCACGCAGCAAAAAGCGCAAGAAAAAATAGACTCTTTGTTAAGCAGTTCGGCGCCGCTTCCATTTCAAATCTTCAATACAGATTCTCTTATCCAGAGAGCCATTCCAGTCAAGCTTGAAACCGTTCTTTGTCAGCACTTCATAAACCTTCTGTGCAACTCTGATAGTTGCCTCGTCGGAATTGTCGCTTGCGCCGTATGCAAGAAAGAGTCTTCCTTCTTCCAGGACTCTGTCTGTATCTTGCATGTGATAAAACACATACCCTGAAACGTCCAGTTCACCTTTGAGCAATTCAATCTCATCCCAAATTTCCGCATGCCCGCATGTCTGGCAACAAGTGAAATTCTGCCTGCATACAATTCCCTGTTCTTCAAGATCGGCAAAAGCCTGGTCAAGGCGGTCACAGTCAGTCTTGGTCTTCCAGCTTTTTTCTTCTTCCAGATGTTCGGCAATCAACTCACTAATTATCTTTGATAGCTGGTTTTTCAACTCAAGCGGATTATCCTTAAAATCATCCGCGAAATAATCCAGACTTTCTTCAAGGATGTCGTCTTCAGAGTCAAAACCTTCGTTCACTCGCTTGGCCACGAATGAACGTATTTCATGATCCGGACTGAGCACTGAACCGCTCATATTCTCCTTAACTCTCTCAAGACTCATTTCTTTTTTTCCCCGCCGGTCCGGGCGTAAACCCTTTTATCAGGCAGCTAAGGCTCCCTTTCAGCCGCATCAGCAATTTAATACTTAAAACAGCTGAAAAACAGCCCGGGGCGGGCACATTAATCTTGGTAATCATGCCCAGAGCCCGGGAAGCCAAGAGTTTCGGACTGGGCACGTCCGCTCGGCTTAGCGGGGTTTATTAGATGAAGGCTCGTAATTCCACCATTTCTGATAATTCCAGTTTCCTGTCAAAATACTCATATTCGAGTGTAGATACATCTGGCGGGTATCACTGGGTTCACGGTCAAATGCACCGGGAGACCTGTTAATGCCATTGGAAGACTCGCAAGAAAATCAAAAAAGCAGGAAATCTGCAGCTGATAGTTACTGGACACCTGTTCAGGAACTGGAAGAACAGCAAAAAGAGGAAGCTGCCCGCGCTAATGACAGGCTCCTGGAATCAGCCTGGGCACCGCCGGCGCTCGATAGCGGCAAAGGCCCTCAAGACAAAGCAAAACCCGGTGACCGCATAAACGGCAGGCTGGAGCTTTCCGCCGTTTATCCAATTGGAGAACTCGACCAAAGAGCTAAAGCCTGGCAGGACTATGCCCTTTTACTTCGTCCACCGGCAGAATTAGGCAAGGGGACAAGCAACACTAATCCGGGCAACGGCAGCCCCAAACCGGGCGACGGCAATCCAAAACCGGGCGACGGCAGCCCCAAGCCGGGCGACGGCAATCCCTATCCTTATGAACCTCCATACAGCCCTCCCGGCGATTACACACCGCCGGAGCAACCTCCAGGCAGCTCAAGCACTGACGCCGCGCAGATCATTGCCGGACTCGCCGCGCTAGGTGCCGGCGTCTGGGCGCTGAACAAAACAATCAAATGGCTGGCAGGCGGGCAGAAAGACGAAATCGCTCCAATTGTAGATAAAGCAAAGGCAGAGCGAAATGCCGAGTTTAAAGAAGCAAAAGTAGTCGCACGCGATAGAGAAAGCAAAGAAGAACTTGACTGGAAAAAGTTCGACGGCAAAGACTTCGAAAACAAAGAAGGCAAAAAAGTGCCGGTGAAAGATGTCGAGTTCAAGCTCGAGCTGCCCGAGAACGCCGACAAAAACGCTGAAAAAGCCCTGCGCACCGAACTTGAACTGCGCCTGCGCGGCAAGGGCGAACTTGCCGAGTTCGCAAGAAAAATCACGATTGAATCAGACCCGGCTTTAAAAGGTCAGGAAGAAAAACTGATTTTCCGCGAAAAAACAAGCGGCAAAGACTTTGAAATAACAGGCAGCCGGGAAGGCAAACTCGAGATAAAGGACGGTCTTGAAACACGTCTTGTTCAGCCTGGAGCAGAAGACAAGATAATTTATAAGACCTCGCCCGAAAATGAAGCCCAGGCAAAAGAAAACGGCAAAGCCTATGACGCACTCCTCAGCACGCTCAAAAATGACGGCAAGCCGGGCGCAGCTGAGCTGGCAAAGCTGGAAGCCGAACTGAAAGCCAGAGAAAAAGAGCTCAAAAACGAAGCAGAAAAACTGGCTGCCGAAAAGCAAAAACTCAGCCAAGAAAGCAAAGCCGTAGAAGACAAAAGAACCGAGCTTTCAGAGCGTGAACTTAAACTGGCCGAAAACGAGAGCAAGATTCAAGACAGAGAAAGCAAGCTGAATGAAGAAAGTCAGCGCCTTGCTGAAAAAGAAGGCAAGGTTCAAGAAAGCCAGAAAGAGCTGGATCAAAGACAATCCGGCCTTGAAAAGGCGGAAAAAGATCTGGCAGAGCAAAAAAGCAAACAGGATGCGGATCAGCAAAAAATAAATCAGGAAGAAGAAAGGCAGAAGCAGGAAAGAACTGCCATTGAAGAAAGCAAGCAAAAGCTAAGCGAAGAGCAGAAGCAGCTTCAAGAAGAAAAGACAGCCAATGCAAAAGACAAAGAAGCATTGCTTGAAGAAAAGTCGAAGCTATTAGATGAGCGGAATGCTTTAAATTCCGAGCGGGGTAAGCTAACAGAAGAAGCAAGGCTTGTAAATGAAGCCAGAAGCGAAGTGCACGAAAGAGAGCAGGCGCTACAGAGCAAGCAGGACGCGCTTCTTGCCGAGCAGAGCAAGCTGACAGAAGAGCGTAAAGCGTTCGACGAGAAGCTTGCTGGTTTCGAAAAAGAAAAAGCCGAACTCACGCGCTTGCAAGCCGAAAGCGAAAAACTGCAGAAAGACCTGGAGACTAAAAAAGGCGAGCTGGATAAATCTGCCGAGAAATTAGCAAGCGACCGGGCGGAACTCGAAAGCGAGCGCCAGCGCCTTGCGCAGGAAAAGCAGGTCCTTGAAAACCAGAAAACTGCCCAAGATGCCGATCAAAAAGCAATTGAGCAAAAATTGAGCCAGATTCAGGAGCAAGAAAAGCTGCATTCTGAGAAGGAAAAAGCTCTCAGCCAGGAAAGCCAGAGAATAGAGGCCGAAAGAGCAAAAGTTCAGGAGCAGCAACTGGCTCTTGACGAACAAAAGCGGCAGCTCAGTGAAGACAAGCAACTGATTGAAACTGCTAAAAAAGATCTCGAAACAAGGGCCAGTGAACTCAAACTGGAAGAAAACAGGCTGGCAGAAGAAAAGCAGCGGCTGGCAGAAAACAAAGCAGGTCTGCAAAGTGAAAAAGAAGAGCTTGGAAAAGAAAAAACCGTAATTGCTGAAGAAAAGCAAAAGGTCGAAGAAGCCAAATCCGCCATTGAAAAAGAACGCAGCCAGCTCAAGCTGGCAAAAGAAGGGCTGGCAAAGGACAGAGAGAGCCTGAACGCAGATCGTGTAGCTTTTGAAAATGAACTTGCAAGCAAAACAGCAGACCTGACCAGAGAGCAGGAGAAGCTCAGAAACGAGCGTTCCGCCCTTGATACCGAAAAACAAGAAATTACAAAGGAGCGGGAAGCAACTGAAACCCAGCGCCAGAAACTTGCTCAAGAGAAGCTTGCTTTAGATGAAAAGCAAAGAACACTTGAAAGCGAACAGGGAAGATTGAAATCTCTAGAAAGCTCGCTTGGCGAACGTGACAGAGAGTTGCAGGAACAAAGCCGCAGCTTGCAAAGAGACGCAGGCGAGCTTCAGACACAGAAAGAAGCACTTGCCAAGGAAAAGTCAGCGCTTGAGCAAGAGGCAAAAGAACAGAAGCTGAAACAGAGCGAAATCGAAAGCAAAAACCAGGTCCTGGAAGCAAAAGATGCCGAACTCAAAAACACTGAGTCCAGGCTTGCAGCTGAGACAGAATTGATAAAGCAGGAAAAAACAAAACTGCTTTCAGATAAAGAAGCCTTGCTTCAAGAAAAGCAAACTCTAACAGAAGATCGCCGGCAACTGGCAAGCGACAGAGAAACATTGCAACGCGAGCAAACAAAGCTCACCGAAGATCTACTTACACTGAATGAAAAAGAGCAGGCGCTTACAAAGGCGCAAAATGAACTTCTGGCTAAACAAGAGGCTCTGCAAGAATCTTTGAAACAGCTTGGTCAGGATCAAAGCAAGCTGGCAGAGGCGCAAAAAGAAGTTGCAGCCAAAGAAACAGAACTCAACACAAGAAAAGGCCAGCTGGACTCACAAGCTAAAGAACTCGAAAGAAATAACAGCGAGTTTCAAACTCAGAAAGCAAAACTGCAGGAAGAACAATCTAAACTGGCAGAAAAACAAGCCCAGCTAATAAAAGACCAGGAGCAGCTTGCAAAAGACAAACTAGCTCAAACAGAAGACGCTTCCAAACTGGCTGAACGTGAGCAAGCTCTGGAAACAAGAAAGCAGCAGCTGGAAACAGAAGCAAAAACCCAGCAGCAGGAAAACAAGCGTTTAGAATCAAAGGCAAAAGATCTGCTTCAAGAAGAAACCGAATTAAAGTCCCGCGAGACCGCACTCAAGCAGGACGAGACCAGAGTAGCAGAAACAAAGAAAGCGCTTGAAACAGGCGAGCAAAATTTGAAAGCAGCTCAAGAAAAATTGAGCGCTGACAAAGAAGCGTTGAGCCAGCAAAAGGCTGTGCTTGAAACAGAAAAGCAGGTACTCTCTGCCGAGAAAGACCGGCTGCAGCAGGCACAAAGCGATCTGCAAAGCGACCAGCAAAAGCTGGCACAAGAAAAGCAGGAGTTGGCAAAAGACAAAACAGCACTTGAATCCGAACGCGCGAGGCTGCAGTCTGAGTCACAGGCACTTGATACTGCCAGACAGACATTTGAAAATGAGCTCGCCAAACAGTCTTCTGAAATTGCTCAAGAAAAACAGCGGCTGGCAACCGAGTCGCTTGCGCTTGAGGCCGAAAAGCAAAAGCTGAATTCTCAGAAAGCGGATTTAGCGGCTCAGAAATCAGAGCTCGATCAAAAGTCCACAGAACTGAGCCAGCAGAAATCAAGCCTTGATGCTGAGCAGGAACGGCTTAACAAAGAAAGCGCCGAGCTTGCAACAAAGGATCAAGAACTCAAAGACGGCAGAGCTGAAATAGAAAAACAAAAAGAATCTCTTTCAAGCGACAGGCAAAAGCTGGCAGAAGATCAAGCCAGGCTTCAAGAAGACGAGCGTTTGCAACGCAAAACACAGTCCGAGCTTGCGGCGGAAAAATCGCGCCTTACAGATCTCGATACTCAGATAAAAGAACGTGAAACAAAACTGGCTGCCGATCAAAAATCACTTGAAGAAGCAAACAGTAAAGTTCTCCAGGAAAAGGAAAGCGTGCTTGCAGACAGGCAAAAGCTCGCTACAGACAGGCATAATTTAAACGAAGCTGAAAGTAAGCTGGCGGCCGACAGGCAACAGCTCAATACTGAAAGATCCGAACTCAACACCAGAGAACAGCAGCTTGCCGAAGTTCAGAAAGACCTGCTTTCTAAACAAGAAGTACTGGCGCAAAATCAGGAGAAGCTCAAAGCTGATACAAATAGCCTCAAAGAAGCTCAGGAAGCTCTGAGCAGAGCCCAGAACAAAATTGGAGAGCAAGAAGCGGCTCTTGAGCAGAAGAGCAAGGATCTGGAAAGAGCCACAGGCGATCTCAAGAGCGGTCAGGAAGAGCTTGCAAAAGCCAAAGAGACACTGGCGCAAGCAGAGTCCAAACTGGCAGCCGACCGGGCCCAGCTCGAAACCGACAAAAAAGCTCAAGACGCAGACAGGCAGAAAATTGCAGAACGCGAAGCAGCTCTCAATAGCAGAGACACAGAACTGCAGGAAAAAGCAAAAAGCCAGAACGCCGAAGAAAGCAGGCTCAAAGCACTCTCCGAATCTCTTGCATCCGAACGCGGGCAGCTCGAACTTGAGAAAAACGCACTTGCCCAGGAATCCAAGAAAATCAACGATGCAAAACAAACCCTTGAAGCAGGAGAACAGAAGCTTGCCGCCGACAAAGCTGAGCTTGCAAAAGACAACGAAGCATTGAGTCTGGAAAGACAGGGACTCGAAAAGCAAGCGCAAGAACTCGCTGCTGAAAGAGCCGGTTTGGAAAAAGCACAGGCAAGCCTTGCTGAAGAAAAATCGGAGCTTGCAAAACAATCACAGGCTCTTGAAGCAGCAAAAACGGAGCTTGCAAAAGACAAGGCGGCATTTGAATCTGAAAAAGCAAAAGCTCAAGAAGCACAGGCTCAGAAATTGAGCGAGCTTGCAGCTGAAAAAGCAAAACTGCAAACAGAAAAAGCAGCTCTTGAAACAGAAAAGCAGGGTCTTTCTACCGAGAAATCAGCACTTGAAACTCAGAGAGCAAGCCAGGAAGAAACGGCGGCAAACTTAAGCAAACAAAAGGCCGGGCTTGAAGCTGAACAGGAACGCCTGACAAATCTCAAAGGCGAGCTTGAAAACCGCGAACAGCAGGTTAAAGAAGAACAGGGTAATCTGCAAAAAGAAAAAGCAGCTCTCGCCTCAGAAAAAGCGGACCTCAGCCAGGCCCAGGAAAAACTTGCCGAAGAAGGCCGTTTGCAGCGCAAATCACAATCAGAACTTGACGCTGAAAAAACGAGACTTCAAGATAAAGACACGCAGCTCAAAGATCGCGAGCTAAAACTGCTTGCCGGAGAAAAACAGCTGGAAGAAAGCAGCTCCAAATTGCTTCAAGATAAAGAAGCCCTGCTCTCAGCCCAGGAAAAACTTGCCTCAGACAGGCAGGTCTTAAACGACGCACAGACAAAGCTGGCCGCAGACAGGCAGGCACTTAACACCGAAAGAGCCGCTCTAAATGAAAAAGAACAGAAGCTTGCTTTAGCGCAAGAAGACTTGCTTACAAAGCAACAGGGTCTGGATAAATCGCTTGAAGATCTCAAAGCTGACAACTTACGCTTAAAGGAAGCCCAGGAAGCTCTGGCAAAGACAGAAGCTCAAATTAAAGAACGCGAAAGTGCGCTGGAGCAAAAAGGCAAGGATCTCGACAGAGCCACAGGCGATCTCAAAACCGGCCAGGAAGAACTTGCAAAAGCTAAAGAGACACTGGCACAAGAAGAATCCAAACTCGCAGGCGACAGAGTCCAGCTCGAAGCCGACAAAAAAGCTCAAGACGCAGACAGGCAGAAAATTGCAGAACGCGAAGCCAGTCTCAATAAAAGAGACACAGAACTGCAGGAAAAAGCAAAAAGCCAGAGCGCGGAAGAAAGCAGGCTTCAAAACGAAGCCCAGTCACTTAAGACTGCCCGTGAGCAACTTGAGCTCGAAAAAACCGCAGTCTCAAAAGAATCCCAGAGACTGAGTGCAGCAAAAGAAGCACTTGAAAGCGGCGAACAAAAACTGGCGGCTGACAGAAGCGAATTAGCAAAAAACAGAGAAGCGCTGACTCTGGAAAAACAGGGACTCGAAAAGCAAGCGCAAGAACTCGCTGCTGAAAAAACCGGATTGGAAAAAGCACAGGCAAGCCTTGCCGAAGAAAAAAGCGAGCTCGCAAAACAATCGCAAGCGCTTGAAACTGCCAAAACGGAGCTTGCAAAAGACAAAGCGGCATTTGAATCTGAAAAAGCAAAAGCTCAAGAAGCACAGGCTCAAAAAGCCAGAGAACTCGCTAGCAAAGAAGAAGCACTTTCAAAAGAAGATCGCCGGCTTGAAGATAGAAACAGCGAATTGAAAGCCGAAGAAGGCAAACTGCGCGAGCAGGAATCTAAACTGCAAAGCGAGAGGGCTGCTTTAAAAGGCGAGCAGGATGGACTTGCCACCCAGAAACAGGAACTTGAAAGCCGGCAGCTGGAGCTGCAAAAAGCGGCAGAAGCTCTGGCAGCAAAGACAAGTGATCTGGAAACCGGCAAAAACAATCTTGCCTCCGAGCGCGAACAGTTGCAGCAAGAAAAAGCACAGCTTGAAAAAGACAGGCTGGCAGCAGATGCAAATCAAATTAAACTCACAGAAAAAGAGCACCAGCTTGCCGACCGCGAAACAAAGCTTACTTTGCGCGAAGCTGAGCTGAACGAGCTCTCGAGAACCTTGCAAAGCCAGAAAGAGTCTTTGCTTGCCGGTCAGGAAAAACTGGCCTCAGATAAAGCAGCACTTGCAAGCGAAAATACCAGGCTGGCGGCTGAGCGTACAAAACTTACCCAGCAAGCCGAAGAACTGGCGAAGCTGCAATCAGAACTGCTTAGCCGCGAACAGGATCTAAAAACAAGCCAGGAAAGCCTGCTTGCTGAAAAACTCAAGTTGAATTCGGACAAACAGGCTCTGCAAACAGGTCAGGAAGAGCTGAAAGCTGAACAGCAAAAACTTGAAGCAGAGCAAAAATCTCTGCAGCAAGAAAAGGAGACTCTGGCAAGAGAAGCGGGCCAGCTGCAGGAAAATAAAGAGCAGCTTGCACAAGAAAGAAAGACTCTCGATGAAGCTAAGGCGAGTTTCGAAAAAGAACAGAGCTCTATAAAAGAGCAGCAAACTGAGCTTGCAAAACAAAGAGAGTCCTTGCAATCCGAAAGCGCTCGCCTTGAAGCCGAAAGCGCCCGGCTTGACAAAGACCGCCAGGCACTCAAAAAAGAGCGCAGCCAGTTTATGGATGCCCGCTTCCAGCATGAAGTAAAAGAAGTGGACGAAACAAGAACCGGTAAAGGACGCTGGGGTCAGAGAGTTCAGGTCACTGAGGACGGTCCGGGCTGGCGTGTCGTCGGTGACAAGGGCGAGTCGTTCGTACTCTTAAACGAAGACACATTCTTGAAAGACAGGCGCCTGCAACCGGCGCTCACTAAAGAAGCTTTCGACAGGGGCTTCGAGCCTGTAAACGTCAGGCTCCCGGGAGAAGAACCAGGCAGCCGCTATTATCTTGAGAAAGGAAGTTCAAGAGTTTATCAGCTTGAAAAAATCGAAAACGGCAAAGTTTATTTCAGCAAAATCGGTGATACCGTAGTTGCAGGTCCAGGCGGGGGCGAGGGCTCACGCACCTACGCCAAACTAATTGAAAAGCCGGCTCGAACAATTGAAGCTGTTAAGCCGGAACTTGCAAAACCCGAAGCTGCGCCTGAAAAACCTGCGGCAACTGAAGCCGAAAAAACAACAAGCGTTGCCGAGCTGGAAACAAAGCTTGCCGGCAATGAAAAATTCGCCAAACTTACAGATGAAGCACGTATGTCCGAAGCGCTGAAACAAATGACGGACCGTGCTTTGCAAAGAATGCCTGAAGGAAACAATGAAAAAGCAGAGTTTCTGGGCAAGCAGTTAAAAGCAGCTTTAAGAAAACAGCTTGGCGTATCTACGGACGCTGAACTGCCCGAGAGCTTGCGTAAGATGCAAATCAAAGTTGTGGACTCGGATGCAAAATCACCGCGTATAGTGCAGGGTGCCGCATCAGATCCGGCAGTCATAGAAATACCCTCAAGACTGCTTGCAGAAAATCCGAAAGGAGTGCTGGTGGATGTTTATTCACAGGCTTCCGGTCTCAGCATGGTAGACATGCTGCACGAAAAAGGAAATGAGCGAGTAACAGTAAGATCGCTTACTCCGATGCTTGATAAAATCGCAAGCAAAGCAGAAGCAATAGTAGGCGCACGCTCACTTGCACTTCAGAATCAAGAAAAACCGGTAATCTCAAGTGAGCTGGCAGCTTCGGACCGCAAGATCAACCTTGATCCGGCAAAGCCGCTAGTTACCGTATGGGATGGCGAGAGCCTCAGTTTTGCAGGTGAGAAATTCCATGTGAGATCCGAAATCGAGAGGCTTGAAAAAGAGCGTGAAAGCCGGGTTAAAGAACTGGAAGAAAAACTGGGCAAAGCCAAAGAACTTGCAGAAGCAAGCAAAAAAGCAGAAGACGCCCAGGCGGCAAGAACACTTGAGAATCAGCTGCTAGCTGAAAGGCAGAACCTCAAAGTTGTATCCGAACTCAAACTTGCAATGAGCGGTGAAAGAGGCGGCCAGGCACAGGAACGAGCACGCACCCTGGTCAAAACCGCAGCCGACCGCGCAATTGCTGATCGCATGAGCGGCAAGGAAGGCGGCGGGGGATCTCTGAGCCGCGGAGCAGCTATCGGCATCGTCATAACCACTCTGGCCTTCATGTACGTGGGCTCGACTCCCGATGCAAAAGCAGACACCTACGAAGGCAACTTCCGCTAAAGACTCTTCTAAAAAATCCTGTTTTTCTCAGGGTATTTTAAGCTCAACAACCTTTGGAAAATATGCGTAAGGGTCTTTGTCATGCGCTGTCAGCTTACCGGGGTTAATTAGATAGGTGACAATGATTGAGCCCTTTTTGCAGCGCTGTTCCGGGTGTGCCTTTGCGGCATAGCAGAGTCCTCTCTTTAAAAGAGCGTCAGGGACCGTATAAAGGAGCAACTCTTCCGACCACGGTCCGGCCAAATTTTCTGCAGTTCTGGCAACTATTCTTGCGCCGGCTCCGTCTGAGTGAAAAATGCACAGGTATTTCTTGCCGATTTTTGTAATGGAAGCCTCAGCTGCAGAATGGTCGAACAACGATTTGCAATTCGATGCATTGTTAGACCACTTAGGATTTCCATCAGTGACGGTGCTGAAGAACTCAAATGCTGTCAAATTCAGAGCTTGAAGCTCCTTGAGCGGGATTCTCGCTAGAATTGTTTCCTTTTTCGCTTCGTTCAATCCCATAAGATAAAGCATCTCATTGTCTAAGCAGCAAGCAGTTCCAAAATGGATAGTCTCGGTGGTGAACGGCAGCAAGAGATGGCGGCACTGCCACTTTGACGGATCGTCTGCGGGATTTTCTATGACAATCAGCTCATCGCGTTTCCAGGTAAATCCGAATGGTTCACCTTCCTGTCCGGGAATCGCGCTAACGCGTTTTGCAAAACAATAGACCTTGTTTTTGTAAAATACTCCGTCTCCAAGCCAGAGCCAGTAGCCCCTGCCGCCGGGAAAAAAGCTGCCCGGCTTTTCTTTTCCTTTCCAGAAAAAAGACATCTTGCCGGCATTGAGATCCTGGATTCCGATGGAGTTGTTGATCAGGTCATTGTTCTTGCGTTTGCCGGCGCTAATCGGTCCAATGAAAGTATCGCTAAATAGCCAGACTGCTTTTCCGTTGCCTATGTCAATGCTATAGGCACCATCTGAGCCTGTCCACTTCTTATCTTGAAGAAAGAGAGACTCGAGCCTGTGTGGTGCTGTATGAGCCCAGCAGACTGAGCCTGCAAGCAGGGCGGTCAAAACAAGAAATAAATAAAGCAATCGCATCAGATTTTCCTCTAAGCAAGTCATTCAAGTCGGTCGCTTATTCAGCCGCCTGGCGCTCGATCTGCTCAAGCGTCAGTCCTCTGGTTTCAGGAACTTTTAAGCAGGAAAAAATCAGTGAGGCCAGTGTAATCAAGCTGAACATAGCAAAAGTGCTCCCAACTCCGAACTTTGCTAAGAGCACAGGAAAAGTGAAACTGACAATTAAATTGCTGAGCCAGGCTATTGCAGTAGCGAAACTCATTGCGACTCCACGAACACGCAAAGGATAAATTTCAGAGATGATGATCCAGAAAATCGGGCCCAGGCTTATGGCAAAGAAGGAAACAAAAGAGAATGTGCTGCCGACACCAACCCACTTTAGAATCTCACTGTTTGAATGCATGAGAAAGCTCAGCGACAAAGAGAGAAGACTCAGCAACATTCCGGCATTGCCGACTATCAAAAGTGAGCGCCTGCCAACCCGGTCGATAAGCACCACAGCGATGATCGTCATTAACATGTTTACAAGTCCGACCCCGGCAGTTGCCAGAATTGAAACAGAGTTGGAACTGAGCCCGGCCAGCTTATAAATCGATGGTGCATAATAAATTATTGTGTTGATGCCGGTAAATTGTTGAAAGATACCCAGACCTAGACCTACAATTAATGCTCCCCGCAAATGCGGCGCGAAGATTTCCCGCCAGCAAGCTTTTTCTTGCGCTAGCGAGTCAATGATATCCTCGAGTTCGGCGTCAGGATCTGAGTCTTTTCGGATACGCGCAAGTACTTCGCGGGCCCTCTTTTTATCTTGCTTAAGAACCAGCCAGCGAGGGCTTTCCGGCAGAAGCAAAATACCAGCAGCCAATAGCACCGCCGGTAGCGCACCCACCGCCACCATGGCCTGCCAGTTGCCGGAAGCCGCAAAGACATAGTCAATTACATAAGAAAGCAAGATCCCAATCGTAATCGCCAACTGGTTCAACGCAATCAGAGCACCTCGATTGCTTGCAGTAGACATTTCGCTAATATAGAGTGGTGCGGCAAAGGCTGCAGCACCGATTGCAAGCCCCAGCACAACGCGCCCTGCAATTAGAGCCTCGATAGAAAACGCCAGTGATGTAAGTAAAGAGCCGATGCCGAATAACAAAGCTGTCGCCAGAATAACCTTTTTGCGACCAAAGTAATCAGTAAGGCGACCACTAACAAGCGAGCTGAATGCAGCGCCGAAAAGTACGCTGCTAACTACGAGCCCTTCGCCTCCGGGGCTGAGATGGAACTCCTCGCGCAGAAACAAGAGCGCACCGGATATAACACCAGTATCAAAACCCAACAAGAGCCCTGAAAGTGCAGCTATGCATGCAATGACATAGACCAGACCCGAACTCTTTAAAGCTGCTTGCGGCAGTGATTTGCCAGTGGCAGTAATCATATTCATACGCTTTGAACTTCCCTGAGTTTGCTTTGACTACCGTTAATTAGCTCACCAGTGATTTTCCGATCGGCTCTAATATTTATAAGCTCTAAAGCCAGCAAGCAGGCGCCCAGTACCGGTTGCAATTCGGCAAGAGTAATTCTGCAGCCGGGCAGCCTGCGATAAACCGATTCTTTCAAAACCTGAATCACAAAATCGCCTGCGTTAAATAGCCCACCTACAATAGCGAGTTCGCATGAACGGCTCTGAGCAAAACCAAGCTTTGCGGCAACAGCTTCGACGCATTCAGATAGATGCTCCATGCCATCTTCCACGATCTTCAGCGCTATCTCATCACCTTGCCTGGCTGCATCTATAAGCAAGGGGCACAAGGCAGCTATCTGAGCACGCGACATACCAACGACATAGAGGCGATGCATTATCTCATTCATGCTCACAAGCCCCAGCTGCTCTTTAACAAGTTGCCTAAGAACAGTTTCTTTTGAACGACCGTCTTCGGCCCGCACCGCAGCCTTCATCGCGCTCAAGCCAAACCAGTAGCCTCCGCCTTCGTCGGCTAGCAAATGAGCCCAGCCACCACTTCGCCATTCTTCAGCGGCGGAATTGCGTCCATAAGTACTTGCCCCGGTGCCGGCAATTTGCACAATGCCAGGACGGCCGCATAAACCTCCAGCCAGGGCAATGCGACAATCGTGATCTATACCGAGCCGTTCATTAAGCGGCAGCTCCAGATCTTTTGCAATTCTCTGTATAACTGAGCGATCTGCCTGGGACACGACGCCTGCCATACCTAAAAAAGCCGCTTCAAATTTAACTTCTTCAAGTTCACTCTGCTTTATTGCAATATCAATCGCGCAGGCAAGGCTATGTTTTGTGGCTTCGATTCCTGAGTCGTGATAGTTGGAAGGACCGGCGCTGCCGCTTGAGATCAGGCGCCCGCAGACTGAAACTATGCTGGCATAGGTTTTTGTGCCACCGCCGTCTACTCCAAGAACGTATTTCATTTCTTGGACCCGGGACTTCGCTCATGAGATTTCTTGATAAAGGCCTTTACTACCTTTACCGGTCCCTCACCCTTATTTAGCAGTTTATAAGTTCCGGCGGCCGCCGGCACAACAAAGGTTTCGGCGTAGTTAAAGCGCTGCCTGAGCCCCGCGGCCGTTTGCAGCTCTATTTGAGACCCTTCAACAAGGCTCAAAACGTGACATGATCCATCCGTTTCAGATTCAATCATGCTTTGAAATTCAAGGCGATGCACGTCGTAAAAATGATCCCTGTGCGTGGGAAGATGCAGCAATTGCCAGTCATTCCCGGAATCAATCACTTTTGCCTGAGAAACAAACTCTGCTTCAATTCGCTTGCCCCTCCTGTCGAAGTACAAATTATCGAATGCACGCGCAATATTGAGTGGACGAGGTCTGCCATCTAAATCCAGGCGCATCCAGTCGTACATTTTAAAAGTAAAAATGTAGGGTGTAGAGCTGATTTCAAGCACAAGATTGTCCTGACCGGAACAATGAATCGTTCCATGAGGAATTAAAAACAGGTCGTGCTTCTTAGCCGGTAGTGTATTGACGAATTTCTCAATTTCGACCGGAGCACCGTCTTTGATACTATTTTCCAGCTCCTTTCGAAACAGGTCGCAATCAGCATCTTGGCGAAAACCAAGATACACATGCGAATTCGGCTTGCAATCAAGTATGTAATAGCTTTCGTCCTGCGTGAATTTTTCGCCGAAATGGGCTTCCATATACTCAGGACGCGGATGGCACTGCACCGAGAGATTGCCGCCGCCGAAAGTATCAAGAAAATCAAAACGAATCGGAAATTCATGGACAAAGCGCTCGGCCGAATTACCTAGCACAGCCTCGTTATTGTGAAAGAGCAAAAAATCGGCTGAAATTTCAAGCAAGAAATTATCGCTTTCAAGTAATATTCCGTTTTCAGGAAAAATCAGCTCAAACGACCAGGCATAATTTGCCGGAGTTTTAGATAAATTAGCAATGCGACTCTTTATCCACTGCCCGCCCCATGGTCCCGGCTCAAACCAAGGCCTGACACGAAAGTAGTTTTTCGACATAATCTCAAGCGCGCTTCGAAGTGCTGTTCCGCTCATCATTGCAGGTTCATCCGGGCGCTGTTCGTCAACTATAAGATCAATTCTTGGAAGCAATTTCGCTTTGTGCTTATTTAAAGCAATCCAGTCAACAAAGTAAAAGCGCTTATACATTTCTTTGGGGCAGCCCGGCTTGCTCTGCCCTAAATTGACAATCGAACCGGCTCGCGAGCGAAATTGTATTTCGTTTTTCGGCAGGTCGACATATACTAAGAAGTATTCAGTGCCTTCGTCGGCAAAAAGAGCAGCTCCGGTACCATATATGATACTGAGCTCAGCGGCTGGGTCATGCTGAATCTTTTCAATATCAAAGAAGTCGGCGAGCTCACCATCGAAACGCCTGCCGAAAAGTGGATCACCTGGCCCGATACAAGGAGCAATCAGCTGATCCACCTGGCTTTCAGACTTGCTTCTCTTGCTTACATCAAAAAACGTCGCATTGATCCCTTTCTTAATCAAAGCACTTCTTAGCTCAGCAGTGAACTTGCTCCAGAAAACCCCTTGATACCCGTCGATGATTACGCGACGCTGGCCTGCCAGTTTTTCAGCCAGGGCAGCGTAAGCAACGGCTATCTTGCCGGGACCGCAGGGAAAACTGCCGTAGATATTATAATTACCCGGTGCTGCGTGCAAAGTTTGAGAGGGTATTAAGTCTTGCGTTGTCTTACGCCAGGTTCCAGGTAGTGTCACGGTTTTGTCCTGCAATTCTGCGAGTACTGGCTCAAATTCAACTCGCGTTATCGCCGAGCTTAACTACTAAATCGAAAAAAAGCGGGACAGAATTGTGAGAGTCTTGTGTATAGAGCCAGATTAAGGGGGAACAATACGTAACCTTAAAGGAATTCATTACAAGCCGCTTATCAAAAACTTCCCTTCGCGGGCAAGATTGTCTTTTTCACAGCTCCTCAGGCAATCAAAAAAAAACAAAAAAATGTCCTGCCGCTGCAGCGGAAATGCAGCAGCCATCACCCATCTTAGCTATCGTGAAGATTTAATCTCCTGATTTCCCGAGCCAGAAAAGCCCGTTTAAGCAGAGTCTTCAGCCAAGTAAACGGCGGGTCTCCGACTTTTTCCAATGGTCGGATTTACCTGTTCAAAAGCATAATAGATCAACAAGACTATCTCTGTCGTAAGTAGACCATTCCGGAGGCATCTACATATGATTAGCGATCAAAATTCTGATGAATCGGGCACAAGTAAAAGCATCGAAAACCAAGAGGAAGCTCCAAATAGTGAACTAATAGCAGAAGAAAAAGACATAAAATCAATCGACGCTACCCACTGGCTTACAAAGATGATGCACCAGGCAAGCATCTGCGAGCTGGAAAAAGTGCCGGCTGGCGTATGGTCGAGCAGCACGGCAAACCAGCCAGAGCTGCTCAGACGATTTACAATCATGCTTTCCAGCCATGAAAATACACCGCCGCATGTGCTCAGCTGGCTTTCAAAATTCGACGACAAAAATTTGCTGGAGCGAATTGCCGAGCACCCAAACACGCCGGAAGAAATACTGGCAAAACTGGCAGACTCGGACCATCATGAAGTGAGAGCTGCTATTGCAGACAATCAAAATGCCTCATTTGAAGTATTGTTTTCACTCTCGCTTGATCCGCATCCCGATGTCAAATACAGGCTTGCAGAAAATCCTGCACTGCCTGATCAAATTATTCAAATACTCTGCCAGGATGAAAACCCTTACATAAGCCATCGCGCAAATCAGAGCGCCCGAAAGCAACGCGTACAAACCCAGGAAACAAGCGAAGCGCACAATGATAGGCTGACGGTTCTCATTGTAGATGACGACGATGTTACCAGGCTAATTCTTTCGCTTGCACTTAAAAACGACCAGAAGGTAAAGATCGTCGGACAGGCAGCAAGCGGCAAAGAAGGGCTGGCACTTGCCCTTGAACACCAGCCCGACATTGTCCTGATGGACATAGGCATGCCGGGAATGGACGGCATCGATGCCACCGCAAAAATCAAATCGTTCTGCCCCGAAACGAAAGTAATCATGGTTACTTCACACGACACTCTTGAAGAAATAATTTCTGCTTTTGGTCATGGAGCCGAAGGTTACCATCTAAAATCAACTCCGAACCACGACCTGAGCAAGGCTATCAGAATAGTGGCGTCGGGAGCGTACTGGCTTGATCCGGGCATCACAAGCATGGTTCTCAGAGAACTTGCCAATAAATCACTCCTGCTTTTGAAAAAAATGTCGGATAGTGTTGAGCAAGTAGAAAATGCAATGAGCGATTCGGAAGAGTCGGTACTGAGAATCGCGGACGATTACTTAAGAAATGGGATGATTGAAGAAGCAAAGCACCTTTACGAGTCGGCTCTTTTCATTGCAAAGAAGCAACACGGCGAAGACTCGGATTGCGCCCGCAAGGCCCTTTCCAGACTTGCCGATTTACAGTTTCGCGAAGAAGAATACGGCAGCTGCGAATTGAGCTACCTTAATTTGATTGCCATGCAGTCGAAACTATTAGAACTCGATGACTTACAACTCGAAAAATATCTGGCCTTGCTTGCCGAACTATACGAATTTCGTTGCAATTTCGAACAGGCAGAACTGTTCTACTCCTGGCTCTTGAGAGTAAGAGAAAAATCCGGCAAGCAAGAAAAAGCAGAAGAAACCAGAAACCGTTTACTGCAAATCACATCAAAAGCAGGCAAGAGTCGTAAATCAGAACAGCAATAAGGGGCCTTTCTCATGTTTCAGGACTGGCTCAATTACATACAGGGTGGCAACTTTATGCCCCACGGTTACTGCTTGCGCTGGGACCCGGCATTAGTAGGAACATTTATTGCGGGAAATATTCTGGTGGCAATTGCTTATTTTTCGATACCACTTACATTGATGTATTTTGTCAAAATAAGGAGAGACCTGGCTTTTTCATGGATGTTCGTGCTTTTCGGCATCTTTATCGTTTCATGCGGAATCACCCATATTCTTAAAATCATCACTCTCTACCATCCTTTTTACTGGGCTGAAGCATGGATGGATTTTTTCACAGGGACAATTTCGCTGGCGACGGCAATTCTTCTCTGGCCGCTTATACCAAAAGCACTGGCATTGCCAAGCCCGAAGCAGCTAAGTGAAAAAAACGTCTTATTGGAATCAAGCATGCTTGAATCAGAGAAGCTTAATAGCGAGCTGCAAGAATTGAATCAGCAACTAAGATATGCCCGGGACAATGCTATCGACGCCTCGAATACAAAATCTGCGTTTGTTGCTGCTATCAGCCACGAACTGCGGACTCCGCTTACTGCAATTCTTGGCATGAATGAACTTTTGATGAGCGGGCGACTCGATAGCGAGCAGAAGCAACTGGCTCACAATGTTCAGGTAGCAGCAAGCTCTCTGCTTGCTTCCGTAAATGACATTCTCGATCTGTCAAGACTCGAGGCCGGGAAGCTCGAACTTGAAATACTTCCCTTTCAATTTTCGGAGCTGTCTGCCGAGTGTTTGAAAGTGGTCGAATCAGCCGCCTGCCGCAAAAATATTTCACTAAAGCTCGACTGTGATTCTGCGCTGCCGCCCTGCGTAAGCGGAGACTCCGTCAGGATCAAGCAAATATTAATCAACCTGCTGAGCAACGCAGTCAAGTTCACCGACAGCGGCTCAGTTGAACTGAAAATAGAATTACTTTCTGAAGAAGATAACGATCTGCTTGTCAGATTCAGTGTAATTGACAGCGGGCTCGGCATTAAGCCGGCTGATCTCGCTCGAATATTCCAGCCTTTCACGCAAGCGGACCAATCAAGCTCCAGGCGTTTTGGCGGCAGCGGACTCGGACTGTCAATTGCAAATTATCTTGCTATGCTCATGGGTAGCAGAATCTTTGTCGAAAGCGAGCCGGACCTGGGCTCTCGATTCTGGTTCGAGCTCAATCTGGGCAAAGGAGCGGTTTGCTCTATGAAACAATCACAACAACAACAAAATGGATCTCCAAAACTGCCCCGCTCGAAAATTCTGGTTGTCGATGATGATCCGTTTTTGCAAAAGCTGGCAAAAGCACAGCTGCAAAAAATCGATATGACAGTGACGATTGCAGGCTGCGCAGAAGAAGTGCTGCAAATGTTTGCAGCAGGTAAGCGCTTTGACCTTATACTTATGGACTGTCATATGCCGGGTCAGGACGGCTACAGTCTTACAAAAACAATCAGGCAGATGGACGCGATGCAGGAGCTTCCAATAATTGCAGTAACTGCGGGAGCCATGAAAGGGGATCGCGAGCGCTGCCTGGCAGCCGGCATGAATGATTATTTGAGCAAGCCTTATACTATAAAGCAACTTATCGAAACGCTTCAACGCTGGCTACTTCATGTCGAAGATAGTTATGATGGCCACGAGGGGGAAAGCAGTGATGATTCAGAGCCGGGCAGCCTGCTTGTAGACATAGGCAAACTCGAAAAGACTTTCGGCAGGCAGGCAAGTGCAGACATACTCGATACATTCTTTCAATCAAGTGAGAGCATCATTCAAGAGCTAAAAAAATCCCGGATTAAAGAAGACCTGCAGAATCTGAAAGCACTGGCCCATAGATTAAAAGGCGCCTCTTCAATGGCTTGTATTGAGAAACTCGCCACAAACAGCCGTCGATTGGAATCGGCAATTTCAGACAGCAACTGGCAGGAAGTCGACCAGATTATTGAATCAATGCAAAGCTTGCTTTCAAGGGCTCGCAGGCAGTGCCAGGTCTCTTCATTAAAATGATAGTAATCTATCCGGCGAATGAACTCGAAATAGTAAGTCTGCAAAAATCATCACCTGGTCTAGTCATACATATAGTATAGTGACAACCCGATCCCGTGGTGAGCG
>CAZTQO010000032.1:0-81471 GCA_964615655.1 uncultured Candidatus Obscuribacterales bacterium
CCTGAGGTAAAACTTGGTGCTGCTGGCTTAATCATGGCGATTCTCGGCGGTGCTGTTTACATGCTTCAAAACCAGGATTTCTCTTTTTCCGGCAAGCGCACTCCAGTATTCCTGCTTTGCTATCACTTCGTATTCAGGAACAGGCGAAAAACTGATTATGTAGTCTTCACCTGAAACCGTCCACCAGCGCCAGGCATTGCGTGGGGGCTCACCCCGGTCTGTAAATTCATACCAGGTGTTAATAAACTTGACCTTGCGCGATAAAGATGGGTCGCTTGCAAAATTGTATTCGGCGCCGCCGTCGATTTGCTTGTAACTGACACCCTGTTTTTCAAGCATGGCGATGCCGGCCCAGCGTGCCCGGTTCCAGGCCATCATATCCTGGGTTGCAGCAACCGAGTAGCTTGCAATGCCGGCAAGTGGAATCATAAAAGCAAGCAAGTGAAGCTTTACTCTGTGCTGGCGCCAGGCAAGCGCCAGAACCAATAAGACCCCCAGAAACGGAAAAAGATAATAGCGGTCAATGTCGCAAAAGCTCGATTGCAAAACATTGAATGCAAATTCGAGCAAAAAGATAAGCACGCAGGCTGAAGCACAAAGCGTTGCGCCCAATCGCTTATTTGAAAGCCCATCAGTAAGGCCTGATACATTCGGCCGCCTGAAAAGACGCCAGACCCTGACGGAGGTTTTTAGCAGAGTATCAAAAACTACCGTAATTAAAACGAAAGCAGCCAGCGAACTCATCCATGTAAGACTTTGCTTCCATCTGGCAGGTAACTCCGCGTGATTAATGCCCAGAATCGAATGGGCACCAAGTTCAGGAATGCGCAATAAATTCAAACTAAAAGGCATCCATCGATTTTCAAGCAAAATGAAGCGGCATAGCGAATAAACAATAAGCGAAGCCGAAACTACTGGCGTTATCGGGTTAAGCATGCCCCGGCCGGCAAAAAAGCGAAAAATTAGTGGAGTGAAGCAGCTGAGAATCGGCAGGGCAAAGAGCCCCAGATAGATTGCCAGCTCGCCGCAAATCTGGACTAAAATGGGCAGCAAGCGTCCGGGTGCATGGAGCAATGTCAGTAATTGTTGCCTGGCGGTATTCTTGTACCAGAGATAAACAGAACTGAGATCGTTTGTATTCACCAGCCATTTGTCAGCAAAAAAGCCGCAAGCACCAGGAAGAATAACCAGGCCCAGAAGCATCGCCCACGAGTGCTTTTTTCGTGCCCATAACAAAATCAAAAGCACAGCGTTTACAAGTGCCAGAAAACTGAGATTCTGGCGCACAAAACATGCAGCAATTAAACAGAGCGAAGCAAGCCAGAGGCTCTTCTCGGAAGAGTTTCTAAGTCCATTGAGTCCATTGAGCCCTTTGAGCAAAAAATAGATATATGAAAGACAGAGAGCAAGCGCCGGTGTATCGGTCATGAAAGAAAATGCGAGATTGAAGAAAAGCGGATTTGCTGCCAGGCACATTGTAAAAAAGAGACTGGTAAAAGGCCTTAGCCGCAGCTCTCTTAAAGATCCGTATAAGGCAAAACTGGCAAGGATTGCCCAGGCAAATCCGGTGGCCCGAAGTAACTCATAGTTGAAACCGAAAATTTTGCAGGGCACGGATGCAGCCAGAATTTGAAAGAGACAGGCAGGAGCGCAGGCAAGCAAACGCAGCTCGCCAGTATCAACAAAATGCTGTACTGCTTCACTGTAGATCCAGTCGTCGTTTAATGGAAAGTTTCCCCAGATGCCAACAAAGCAAAAACTGAATAGCCAGAAAAGCAAAAGAAGGGCCGGTGGAAATAAATTCGGACTCCAGCGCAAAACTGATTGATGCTCTTTTTTTGCACCTTGCTGCTTGCCGGGTTTTTTATTGATGCTGCTCTGAATGCTTTGCATTTAGGTCTCAAAACCATGCCTGGAACGAGTAAGCTAGCACAGCCGCGGTTTCAAAGCATTATCAAAATTTTCACCTGCCGGGCAAGCTCCTTTGCGGTCATTAAATTCATAAGCGCAATTTCAATATTCAGCGCCCGCGAGCTTCGATTGAAGCAAGACTGCGGTTTTTTAGGCGAGACTTCAGATGATAAGAAAGAATCCGTAAATAAGCAAGAAGCATAAGACCGCCATAAACCGGAGCAGACATGTACCAGCGGCCTTTCTGGTAGTGCTTGCTCCAGAATCTGTAGAGGCCGCGATGTGAGGACAAAATCATCCTGGTTTTGACCTGTTTTATTGACTGCCCGTAATGATGAATGACTTTTGCCTGTGGATAGAACCAGATTTGCCAGCCAGCTTGTTTTACGCGATAACACCAGTCAACTTCTTCAAAAAGCATGAAAAAGCCTTCATCAAGATTGCCGACTTTCTGAAACACTTCTTTCCTGCTGAGCAAGCAGGCTCCTTCGGGCTGGTCCACTTGCCTGCACTCATTATGGTCAAAGTCGAGCATCTTATAACTGCCAAAAGTCTGGTTATCCGGAAACAACTTGCTCAAGCCAAGTAATTCATAAAGCATTGCCAGAAAAGTCGGGAAGGCCCGGCAAGAACGCTGAATGCTTCCATCGCTGTTAATCAGTTGCGGTGCAACTACGCCAGCCTGCGGATACCTGTCAAGAAAGCCGAGCAGCTCTTTAATTGCCCCCGGAATGATCTCAGTATCCGGGTTTAGAAAGAGAATGTAATCACCTTTAGCTAGCTTCAGTGCCTGATTATTAGCTTTTGCAAATCCGAAATTCTCATTGTTTGCGATCAAATAAGCCCATGGATGGTTGGCGCCGACCATCTCAACCGAACCGTCTTTTGAATCATTGTCGATTACAAAAACTTCCGTTTGAATCCCGGTTCCGGCAAGATCCTGCTTCAAGGACTCAAGGCAGCGGTCCAGAAGTTTTGCTACGTTCCAGCTTACGACTATAACAGAAAGACGCACGCACGCCCCCAGAGACCAAGAAATCCGACCATGTTATCTGACCAGGTAATCAAACCAAGAAATCTGACCATTTTATTTGACCAGGTAATCGAACCAGGTAATCGGAACAAATTCCTTTCCTCACCAAGGATATTCTCCCGGTCCATCTCTTTCATTAACAAATTCAGACCATCTTACATAAGCAAGCAGGCAAAAGCCCATTAACGAATTCCGCCTGAATGCCCGAAATAAGCTAAATGAAAGCAAGCTGGATCTGTGATATTCTGCCGCCTGTCAAGGAGAGTTATCAAAACTCACAGCAAAGATGCAGGATCAGAACTTAGTTTTAGCTCAAAAGAAAAGTGAGCCGCCGGCTCCGGAGCCTATTCAGCTTGCCTTGAAACGTTTTACCGACCTTTCACTTTGCCTTGCAGCCACTTTTTTCCTTTCCCCGCTTCTAATAATGCTGGCGTTCGCGATTAAGCTGGACTCATCTGGTCCGGTGATTTTCAAGCAAAAACGAGTCGGCAAGAACGGTCATTTTTTTGAAATCTACAAGTTCCGCACAATGCACACCGGCACGCCCGATTTGCCTACCGATCAGATGTTGAAGCTCCCGAGCCCGGTTACACGAGTAGGCAGGCTCATGCGCGCAACAAGTCTTGATGAATTACCTCAAATATTCAACGTTATTAAGAATGAGATGGCAATCGTAGGCCCCCGGCCGGCACTGTATAATCAGACGGAACTCACGGCTAAGCGTGAGTCAGCCGGGGTCTTGCGTTTCCCACCCGGGATAACAGGCTGGGCACAGGTAAACGGCAGGGATGAACTGCCGGACGAAGTAAAAGTGAGCATGGACAAGTGGTACTGCGATAACTGGAACTATTTCCTGGATTGGAAAATCATTTTGATGACTTTCCAGGCTGTCACCAGCAGACGTGGAGCTCGTTAGTAAGGAAAGCAGGAATTTAAGATGAAGGGTTTGATTCTCAGTGGTGGCAAGGGCACGCGCATGCGCCCGATTACGCACACGGCCGCTAAACAGTTGCTACCTGTGGCAAATAAGCCGATTTTGTTTTATGCAGTTGAAGCCATCAAAGAAGCTGATGTGGACGAAATTGGAATAATCATCAGCCCGGAAACCGGTGGCGCAGTTAAAGACGCGCTCGGCGACGGTTCGCGCTGGGGAATTCGCATAGAGTACATCGTGCAGGACGAACCAAAAGGGCTTGCACATGCCGTTAAAACCGCCAGAGACTTTCTGGCAGATGATGCTTTTGTCATGTACCTGGGCGACAACCTGATAAAGAACGGCGTCAAACCACTGGTGCAAAGATTCAACAACGGCAAAGCCGACTCGCTGATTCTTTTGAAAGAAGTAGCAAATCCCAGCTCTTTCGGTGTGGCTCAGTTGAACGGCAATGGCCGCATTCTTTTGCTCGAAGAAAAACCAGCCAAACCAAAATCAAACCTGGCTCTTGTGGGCATTTATCTTTTCAACAAGAACATTCACAAAGCAATTGATGAAATAAAACCGTCCAAAAGAGGCGAGCTGGAAATTACAGACGCAATTCAGAAGCTCATCGATATGAACTACCACGTAGACAGCCACATACTCACAAGCTGGTGGCTGGATACCGGAAAGAAAGACGACATGCTTGAAGCAAATCGCGTGGTTCTTGATGAAATGGAAGATTTCGTCATGAACGGCACTCTGGAAAATGGAAGCGTAGTTTCCGGACGCGTTCATGTAGGCAGTGGCTCACTCTTGAAAAACTGCACCGTGCGCGGTCCTGCGGTGATCGGTCGCGACTGCGTGCTCGAAAACACTTATATCGGGCCATTCACTTCCATAGGTGACAGTGCTCAGGTTAGCAATGTGGAAATCGAACACAGCATTTTGCGCGAGAATTGCCGCATAAGTGATTTTGATGGTCGTATAGTCGACAGTTTGATTGGTGTCAATGTTGAACTGGCACGCAGTCATGCAAAACCGGTTGCTTACAAATTCATGTTAGGCGACGACAGTAAGGTAGATGTGGTCTGAGCGCAGTGCACAATTTTACAAGTACAGCGCGTAACAAACAAAACGAGGGAGAAAAAATGCAAGTTCTCATTACAGGTGGTTTAGGCTTTATCGGAAGCAACTTGATCAAGTATATTCTGAAGCAAGACAAAGACATCAAAATCATCAACCTGGATGCCGTCACCTACGCCGGGCATTATGAAAACCTTTCCGACCTGGAAGGCAACCCGCGCTACCAGTTTATAAAAGGACATATCGAAAATAAGGAACTTGTCGAATCAATCGTATCCGGACAGAAATTCGGCAAAATAGACGGCATCATCAATGTTGCAGCCGAAACTCATGTGGACCGTTCAATAGCCGACCCTGCAGTTTTTGTTCACTCGAATGTGCTGGGCACACAAACATTGCTCGATTCAGCTTTCGTTAATGGAAAACAGGGCGACAAGTGGACAATCCGCTTTGTACAGGTTTCAACAGATGAAGTTTACGGCTCGCTCGGGCCGGAAGGCTACTTCGTTGAAGACACACCGCTTGCACCCAACAGCCCCTACTCCTCAAGCAAAGCAGGCGCCGACCTGCTCTGCCGCGCATACTTCCACACCTACGGCATGCCGGTCATGATTACACGTTGCTCCAACAACTATGGACCTTATCAGCATCCGGAAAAATTGATTCCGCTTTTCATAATGAACATTCTGGCAAACAAGCAGGTGCCTGTTTATGGTGATGGCTTAAACGTCCGCGATTGGTTGCACGTGGAAGACCATTGCCAGGCGATCTGGCTGGCATTCCAGAACGGCATGCCCGGCGAAGTATATAACGTTGGCGGCAACAACGAACGTAAGAACATTGAAATCACTAAATTGATTTTGAAAGAACTCGGCAAAGGCGAAGATCTGATCAAGTATGTTGAAGACAGGCTCGGTCACGATCGCCGCTATGCTATCGATTCGAGAAAGATTCAAAAAGAGCTTGGCTGGAAGCCCGTACATACGTTCGAAACCGGAATCCACCAGACCATTAAATGGTACCTCGACAACAAGACCTGGCTCGAAGCTGTTAGTTCACACAGCCACGAACATAAACAAGAAATCAAAGACCTCGCAACTGCAAAAAAATCCTAGCAACGAATCGAATGCATAAGCCGGACAATCAGATTGTCCGGCTTATGACATACTCAGGAGTCGACTGATGAAGATATTAATCACTGGTGCTGGCGGCATGCTCGGCAAATCACTGGGCTCATGCCTTGAGTCGCGAGAGCACCAGGTAAAAGGCTATCCGCGCGAAGCACTTGATGTAACCAATTACCCTCAGGTTGCAGAAGTGCTCAAGCAAGAAAAACCTGATCTGGTAATACATGCAGCAGCCTATACAAAAGTCGACCAGGCAGAATCGGAGCCGGAGCTTGCATATCTTATAAATGGCTTCGGCACCGAGAATCTGGCAGTTGTCTGCGCAAGCCTCGATCTGCCGATGCTTTATGTAAGCAGCGACTACGTTTTTGACGGTGAAAACAGCAGACCCTACCATCCATGGGATCAAACCGGCCCCATTTCCGTATACGGCAAAACCAAGCTTGCCGGAGAAAGGGCGGTTCGCAACCACTTGAATAAATTCTACATTGTGAGAACCAGCTGGCTATACGGTCCCCACGGCCGCAATTTCGTGGACACTATCCATCAAATGGCAATGGACGGCAAACCGCTACGTGTGGTTTCAGATCAATGGGGCTCGCCAACCTGCACCCTTACTCTTTCGGAAACAATTGCCGACTTAATTACAACAAAACGCTGGGGCACTTACCATGCCACCGACGGCGGCACTACCAACTGGTTCGAATTCGCGCAGCAGATAGTTGCAGATCTGAAAGTCAAAGTAGAACCAATTGCAACCAAGGACATGCCAAGGCCGGCTACAAGACCAAAGTATTCAGTGCTCGACAAAACCACTCTGATTTTGACAATCGAGCGCGAATTAGTACCGTGGAAAGAAGCGCTTGCCATGTACCTGTCCATGAAAATGGCAGGGCAAAAAGCCTAGCAAGCCCGGGCACACGCAGAACAGCCCAACAGAACAGCCCATCAGAGCGCCCCCATCAGAACACCCCATCAGAACACCCCATCAGAACACCCCATCAGAACACCCCATCAGAATAATTAGAACAGTCCCCGTTGATAATCCGATAAAAGAGTTGATTTCTTATGCTTAAGCCCCTAAACAAAGAAGCAATTGGTACAGACTTCAGACAGGATCTCTCAGTGCAGGACTACCAGAAGAAAGCTCGCATAGACGGAGTGCAACTGATCACACTTACGAGTTTTGTGGACGACGGCGGAGCTCTTGCTGAGATAGTGAGGCTGGATGACAACGGCAACCTGTCAATTCTTCCTGAATTCAAAGTTCGCCAGAGCACCTGGTCTCAAATGCTGCCCGGAACCATAAAAGCTTTCCATCTTCACTACAACCAGGAAGACGTCTGGTTCATCATGCCATACGATCGGCTATTAATCGGTTTGTTTGACGCCAGAGAAAGTTCAGCAACGTACAAACAAAGCATGCGCTTTGTGATGGGAGCCGGTCGCGCCCAGATCCTTTATCTGCCCAGAGGTGTAGCACACGGACTGGCCAACCCCTTTGATCAAACTGCCAACATGATTTATTTTGTCAACCAGCATTTCGACGCTGCAAACCCGGACGAGCAAAGGCTGCCCTGGGATATTCTCGGCGAAGACTTCTGGCAAATCAAAAAGGGTTGAGCGGAAACCCTATAGATGGCAAGCTGCGCCTGTTCGAGGCTCAAAAAATGCCCATTCGAGACTCAAAAATGTCTCGCCGAAAATAATAAATGTCTCCGCGAAAACTAATAAATTTCTCGCCGAAAACTAAAGAATGTCTCCGCGAAGCATCCAAAAAAGTGCCTATGTAAAGGCATCTAAAGTGATGCGCTGCTTAAGATTTTCGCTTGAGATCCGCGCTCGCAAATCCTTTCCAACACAGCATTGTTTCTCATTTGAACTTTTTCGATGCAAATTACGTTGCATCTATATAGATGCCTTCACTTAGGCAGAAAAAACAAAGAGAAGCAAAGAGAAGCAAAGAGAAGCAAAGAGAAGCAAAGAGAAACAAAGAGAAACAAAGAGAAGCAAAGAGAAGCAAAGTGAAGAGCCCAATCAGAAAAACACCACCCGGTTACAGTTAACGAGAGAAACGGAGGAAGCAAGAATGATCAAATCATTTTCCCAGTTCAAAAGAGCGTCAATACAACTTGCCCGCTGGAAGCAACTACGCTCACGCACTCAAAGCATGCTGAAAACATACTTCGATAAGAGTGGACCAAAAAAAATCACTGAAATAGACTCGATTATTTCTCTTATTGAATTGGAATTGAGCGAGTTCAATTCATGTTTTAGAAGCGAGTCTCTCAATCTTGGCACTGCCGTTGCGCTCGGCGAGAATCTGGTCAGAGCACGCCTGACATTGGGCTGGACGCAGAATGAACTTGCCAGCCAGTCTGGATTTACCAGACAGCAAATCAGCAAATACGAACTCAATAACTACGCTCAAACAAAACTGAGCTCAGTCGCATTTCTTGCAGCAATAATGCAGATAGAATTGACTGAGCGGGAAGCCGCGAAAAACACTACTCCGCAATTTCAATAAAATTCCGGAATTTTGAGCAAGCAGACAGTTGACTAAGAACGTCCTGACTTACTTGCTTTTACTTGCTTCTGCTTGCTTTTGCGTTAGATCGCGGCGAGAAATCTTTGAGTTTCTGGTCTGTCGTTTCAGCACGGCTCCACACCATCCATGGTGCCTGTCCGGATTCCCACATCGCATTCAATTGTTTGCAATCGCGCATTGTATCCATGGCGTGCCAGAAACCTGAATGTTTATATGCACTTAGCTGCCCAGCTTGCGAAAGCCTCTCAAGAGGTTCGCTTTCCCAGATGCTCCGATCATCATCGATATAATCAAGCACAGCTGGTTCCAGAACAAAAAAACCGGCGTTTATCCATCCTCCATCACCCACCGGCTTTTCCACAAATGCATCAACCTTATCGTTGTTGATCGAAAGCGATCCAAACCTGCCTGGCGGTTGTACTGCCGTTACGGTTGCCAGTGCAGCATTTTTTCTATGGAAGCTTATGAGCTTTTCCAGGTTGATGTCACTTAGCCCGTCACCATAAGTAAAACAGAAAGTACCGTCATCTATATAACGAGCGATCCGCTTCAGCCTTCCTCCGGTGCCGGTTGCATCACCGGTATCGACAAGAGTCACACGCCAGTCTTCCGAGTCGTTATTGTGATATTCGATGCTTCGTTTAGCTAAATCGAAGGTTACGTCGGCAGAATGCAGAGCATAGTTGGCGAAATACTCTTTGATCATGTATCCCTTATAACCGAGACAAACTACAAAATCGTTTATTCCGAATGCAGAGTAAATTTTCATAATGTGCCAGAGGATCGGCTTAGAGCCCAACTCCACCATCGGCTTGGGTTTAAGCTGAGTTTCTTCCGAAAGGCGCGTGCCCAGACCACCAGCCAATATTACTGCCTTCACAAAAACAGCTCCTTTAATCAACTTTCTGAGTCAGCATTTATCTTTTTTCACTCAGATAGACTCTCGTTTTGCCACCATGCATTGATACGAGTTAGCCACTGGCTATATCCTACCAGTTGAAAAGCCCTGGATCGTTAAAGTCTGCTTTGCTTGCGGTGCCAAAAGCAATGCCAAGAGCAATGAAAAGCAAAGCAGAACCAGAAGGAAAACCAGGGGATCAATTCAAATAACAACAATAAAGAAGTTCAGTAATCATGCCTATATCAGCGACTCTCCGTACTTTAAGCGAAGACAAATGAATTTAGTAATAATTGGAGCCTCTGCCGGGCTCGGAAAAGCACTATGCTTTAAATTGGCAGAAAAGGGTCACAATTTATTGATTGTCGCGAGTAACGAAGACGATCTCAGCGAGCAGGCCGATGACCTCAAGATTCGCTTTAAAGTAAAGGTTGAAATAGCAGCACTGAGAGTAAGATGCGAGAACGCAAGTGTCGAAGCTATCAGAGAAAAGGCTGCGCGGCTTGGTGAGATACAGGGTGTATTATTTCCGATAGGCTATTCCAGAGACGATGACGATGGAACGCTTTCTGCAGAGGACACGCAAAGAATCGTATCAAGCAATTTCAGTGCGATAATGGCAATCACCGGCAGCTTTTTGCCTGACTTCATCAAGCAAACCTCAGGGGTTTTTGTTTACTTCGGTTCGGTAGCTTCAGAAAGAGGACGCAGTTCCAACATTTGTTACGCTGCGGCCAAGCGTGGTTTAAAAAGCTACTATGAGAGTATCCGGCACAAAACAGCAGCAAGCAATATCAAAGTTCAATATTACCAGCTCGGTTATTTGAAAACCGCACAAACATTGGGCAAGAAATTACCCTTTCCGGCAGCAGAACCCGACAAGGCTGCGGCGTTTATAGTAAGCAGGCTTGTCTCGGAGTCTGGAGAAAGATATTACCCCGGATTCTGGCGCTTCATCTGCCTGGCGCTACGGCTGACACCATGGTTTGTTTTTAAGAAACTGAAATTCTAGATCCGGGCAAATCTGCTAGAGTCTAAGCCAGGTTCAGTTGAAAAAAGCAGCAGTAGACGCTGCCAAGGTAATCCAGGTGGAATCAGTAATCCTTACCGGAGCAAGTGGATTTATCGGCAAGCACTGCATTGCCGGCTTGCTTGCCGACGGCTATCTTGTGCATGCATTTTACTCAAACGAAAGACCAGAATCTTCGCTGCCTCAAAAAGAAAGGCTGCAATGGCATCAAATCGATCTTCTAAATCAAAAGCATACAAGCGAGCTACTGAAATCGCTGCGGGCAGACAAAATGTTGCACCTTGCCTGGTATACAGAGCCCGGCAAATACCGGGACTCAAGTTTGAACTGGGACTGGCTTCGCGCCAGTGTTAATTTGCTGAAAACATTCATCGAGTCAGGGGGTAGCAGATACGTGGGCGCAGGAAGCGCGGCCGAGTATGACTGGAATTCAGGTGACGGCAAGCTAAAAGAAAGCAGCCCCCTTAATGCATCCACTCTCTATGGTCAATGCAAATCCAGCCTGTTCCAGACCGCGCAGCAAAACTCGACTCTTGCCGGAATTGAATTCGCCTGGGGGCGGATTTTCTGGCTTTATGGACCAGGTGAAAATAAGCAGCGGCTCGTGCCTTACGTAATCAACTCGCTTATTGCAGATAAAGAAGCTTATTGCAGTGAAGGCAAACAACAACGTGACTTCCTTTATGTTGCCGATGTGGCAAGAGCTTTTAACAGCTTGCTCAATTCAAAGCTCCAGGGAGCAATAAACATCGGATCAGGAAAGGCGCTAAGCATCAAAGAAATTGCAGAGACTGTAGCAAGGCTGATGAACAGAGAAAAGCTCTTGCAACTCGGCGCAATGCCATCACCGAACGAGCCTCCACTGGTGGTGGCTGACAACCAGCGCCTGAAAAACGAATTGGGTTTCGAAGCTGCCTACAGTCTTGAGGATGGTCTGAAGCTGAGCCTGGACTGGTGGCGCAACTGTGCTAATTTACCGCCGAAATAAGCAATTCGCATAGCTTCAACTAGTTTTTTTTCAACATCTCATATACTTTTTCACGCAGCTTCCAGAATTTGCCGCTGGTGATCTGGCGCATGGTCTCGCGGGTTCTTGCCAGTTCCCTTTCTGCACTCTTGAGCTTATTGCAGAGATCGACAATATCTTGCTCGGACTCCTTGAACGAAGCCAGATCTGCATACACCGGACTGAGCGCATAGTTCCATACATCAGCCATGCTCAAATTATAGTCACGGTGGGCAATTACACGCCCTTCCTCAATGCCCATCAGTTCATAGAGTTTTTCCAGACCGAGGAAACGAATCGCAGGCTCAGACATCTGCAAGTAAAGAAATGCCTTTTCAAATTCAAGCGCGAGCTCGCCAGAAAACTCTGGATTTCGAAGCCTTTTTGCAAATGCCTTCCTGAAAAATTCCGAATCAACGCCTTCGAAAAATCTTTTGTAGGCAATCGACAGTTCCAAAAGTATTCGGCTACGGTTGCCTGTATTAAGGCTTACATTCGAGCCATCAACTCGCACACGGTAGCCGATCAGTTTTTCGGGTAATACTTCAAATTCGGTTTTCTGGATCAGTTTCACCCACATATCAAAATCCTGTAACTGCAAAAGCATCGGATAAAACGGATTTGCATCAAGCAATTCTTTGCGAATAAGAGCCGACGGTGCTACAAAAAAATTGGTATGGAAAAATAGCTTTTCATAAGTTGCGGCCTGGGGCAAATTCTCAAACGAAAACGGAAAGCGAGCAGCTACTTCCTCGGAAACGGTCTTGCCATCGTCATCAATAAGTTCGGCGCTAGTGAAAATAACACCGGCAGGACCTTTTTCAATCGCTGCTTTTTGTTTTTCCAGCTTTTGCTCGAACCAGAGGTCATCAGAATTGCAAAGTGCTATATACTTGCCGCGGGCATTGGCCAGCCCTACATTGTAAGCAAGCGCTAAGCCCAGGTTCTCATTCCTGAACACTCGCAAGCGCTTGTCCTGAAAGCTGGCAGCGATTTCAGGAGTGTCGTCTTGCGAGCCGTTATCCATCAACAGGATTTCAAAATTTTCCAGGCTCTGATTCAAGAGAGCCGGCAGGCTCTGCTTCAAATAATGACCCTCGTTCCAGGCGGTCATTACTATTGAAATCAGCGGTCGGCTTTCTGTCGGCATTTGCTCAGTATAACCTATGCTTGCCCGCCGACATCAGAGCTCCGGACTGCCAAGTCAAGCGCGAATAGCTCGTGACGCTTCCTGCAACTTAACACAAAAACAAGCAGCAAAGTTATCAGCGAAAGCAGCAAAGACTTATTGTAGGTTTCGGGGCTGAATACAAAGCTAACTCGATGCTTGCCTTTCTCAAGCCTGACTGCCCGGAACAAATAATTTGCCGGATACACAGGTTTTTCTTTGCCATCCACAAAACAAATCCAACCAGGATAATAAGCGTCCGTTAGAACCAGATAAGAATCCGCATCGGCTTTGCAATTGATTTCTATGCGATTGCAGTCTTTTCGCAAAAAAGAATCGACATTCTTGTACTTTACTGTTTCCTGTCCCGGCTCCCGTCTCTTCTCCTGCTCCTGATTATCTGCTCCCCCCCTTGCTTCTACGTTTTTTTCCGCCGCGTCTTGCGACAAATCTTCGATCAACACCTCGGTATCTGGAGCGAACCCAAAGCTTGAAAGCTGCTTCAAAACGGAGTCACTATCTGCTGCCCGAAAATGTTTTGCGTCTCTTACAATAAAAGCCTGAGGAAGGGCTTTAAGATTCTCATAGACTCGGCAACCGTTTGCAGGAAACTCTTTAACTAACTTGTAATGCCGCTCAAAGTCATGCCCGGACTCAGTAGTTACGGCTTTTTCCACTTTGGCAAGCAGATAGGCTCCGGACACACTATCCATGGGAGGTTCAGGCAGGACCGTCTGCGAAATCCAGGTGTCTTTTATCCGCAAGCAAAAAGAAAGCGGAAAGCTGCTTGATCTAAAAACAGGAAAGGATTCTTTGATCCTGTGCAAATGCTGTTTTTCCTCGGCCGGATTTAGCACTTGCTGCCTGCTTGCCCAGGTTTGCCTGCCATGCGAGTCAAAAAGCAAAAACTCTAGAGAATAGCGATACTTGCAATTATCATGAACTCTTAGAGTCATGTCTGCATCAATTTGCGAATTCTCCGGATCAAAGCTGAGTTTCGATTCCAGAATGCGTAAGCCGGGTAAGAGACGCCCCAGCCTGGCATTCAGGACAATCCCCCTTTCAGCAGGCTCATTTTGAGCCCTTATCGCCTGCCTGCTTGCCAGATACTTTACACTTGCCAGATCAAGCAAGGGCGAACAGTTATTGGGAAAATCATAAAAATACAGGTTATACGGCCTGGCACCACATGCTTCAATAAACTTATGGTAGCGAAGCGGCAGCAAAGGAGAAAAGCAACGAAGGTCATAAACAAAGAAGTCGCAATTGGCATTAGGCAGAAAGAAATTGCTTCCAGTTGCAATACATCGCTCTTTACTGGCACCCATAAATGCAACTGCCTCCGGCGGATCAAGAGTGAATTTGGGATTAACAGGTAGCGCATTGCGACCTGCTAAAGCCAAACTTGCAAAATTCAAGGAAAGCAGCAAGCTTGAAGCTAGAATCTTAAAGACCGGTTTATCTAAAAAAGCCAAAGCGGAAACAAGAAAAGCAGGCAGAGCAAGCAAACTCGTGTAGCTGAGCAAATTCCGCCCGCTTTTCCACAAAGAAGAAAAATCAGCCGTCCCCGATGCTTGGCTCAGATGCAGCCAGGGATAATAAGCTGCAAAAAGACCTGACAGAAAAAGAGCAGGCCCGAAATACCAGGTCTTTTTCTTTTGCAGCAGGCAATCCAGTCCCATTCCAGCAAGCAAGGCCAGTAACAAAACAATTTCAGGTTGAACATACTGTGCTGATAAATAAGAAAAAGGTTTCCTTGAGATTATCTGATAGATAAACTCAGAAGGCATGCAAATAGATGTTAGAAGAAAGAGGGTTATAAAAACAGGGATAGAAAGAGACCTGCGGTAGAAAAAACCCAGAGGCGCAAAGACTGCAGCAGGGGCTCCAATGAAAAGCGGTTCCAACCCTTGATTAAAATAAAGCTCGCCAAAAAACTGGATCCAGCTGCTCCTGAATACGACTCCGGCATCTTCTTTGTATAGATAAGCATTTTGCAGGTATTCCAGAAATGGAAATATCAATGGCGAAGCAACAAGGATTGAAACAAAGGCAGTAATAAAAAGGCAAGTAATGGCCCTGCCGACATTCTTAAGCAAGTGCAAAAGCAGCGCCTTGAATTCATCATCCTTTTGAAAACCTGAAATTGACATACTAAAGAAAGCAAGCGCTGCAGCAAAAAGCACGGCAAAAAAAACCGTTTCCGGATGAGCTGCAAATGCTACAAGCGCGCAAAGAACACCCACCAGTGCAGCTTTTGCTGCCGATGGCTTCTGAGCAAGCCAAGCAAATCCCAAAAAGATCCAGGGGAAATAGCCCTCGTTACCTCCAATATCGAGCTGCACGAGAATCCTGGGTGAGAGTGCAAAAGCAAGTGCCGCAAAAACAGCAGAAAAGTAGCCCAGCCCATAAAATCGTGCAAGCAACAACATTCCGATTGCGCCCAGTGCAATTTCAAACAAAAGCCCCAGGTTATATGCTTCAGGACTGGAAAAAAGTGAAAGCAAATGAGCAGGAGAATGAATGAACGATTGCGGGTCTGCAAAAAGTGGATAGCCGCATCCTGTAAACGGATTCCAGAGCGGCGGTACGAATACTCGCCACATGGATTCAGCAAAGAAACCGTTTGGGAAAAAGATCAAATATCCGGACGGGTCCTTAAAGCTTAAAATCGCCTCTTTCAAACCAGGATCAAACATGGCATCAATTTTTGGCAATAAACCAAGCCGGGCAATCGGCAGGCCAAGAAAAACCGACTTGTAGAAAAAAATAGAAAGCAAAATAACTGTACCGAAAACAGCAGCAATCAAGCTGCAAGACATTCTCTTGCAAGTGCTTTTTTCTGGTTTCGGCTGGTCGGCAACGGCGTCGGGAAGCATGGCTTTTTACACAAGCTGGCTCAAACTCAAGCGATTTTTTTTATTGCTTTCAAAGTAGTCACGGTACCAGGCAATTGTTCTGGCAAGTGACTCCTCAAGGCGGTATTGTGGCCGCCAGCCCAGAAGCTCACGTGCTTTAAGGCTCGAAAGAAATTGATCTCTTATCTCGTTTCTTGTCTCTCCCAAAATCTGAGCTTCAAGCGGTGAATTCATTTGCAGCAAAATTTCGCTCACAATTTCCAATACAGTGAGCGGCGACTCGCTCGCGAAGTTGAATGCCTCGCCCGCCAGTACTCGGTTTTCCGCAAGTTTTTCAACGAGTAAAATGCAGGCATCGGCAACGTCTTCTACATAAATATAATCGCGCAAGAACTTGCCGTCCGAACGGATAAGAGGAGGCGTACCCCTTAGCACGGATCTCACTGTGCCCGGCACCAGGCGATTCCAGTTCAAATCTCCTCCGCCAAAAATGTTGCCGCATCGCGTTAGCACAACAGGCAAGCCGAAACTTTGCGCAAATGATTGCGCGATCAGATCAGCACATGACTTGCTTGCATCATAAGGATGCTTGCCAGCAAGCGGCATGTCTTCCTTGTACGGAAGTTGATCTTGAGATCCATATGCTTTGTCAGAGGAAGCCTGCACTATATGTTTAACAAAGGGCACCCGCCTGCATGCTTCAAGCAAAACATATGTGCCGCGCACATTTGTTTCGAAAGTTGAAAGCGGGCTTGTATTTGCGATTGTTACGATAGTTTGCGCAGCCAGATTGAACACAGTATCGATTTCATATTCGCAAAGCAGCCGTTCAATCAATTGCAGGTCGCAGAGATCACCACGCACTACACGGCACCGGTCGACAAGTCCCGAACGCAGCAGCTCGCTTTCAGGCACCCAGTCACGCAGAAGCAAAACCGGCTCGGCTCCCCGGTCAAGAAGGGTCTTTGTGAGCCAGGAGCCCAAGAGTCCGCTGGCACCTGTCACCAGAGTTCTTCTATCTGTCCAGAACTTGCTCATTTTGCACCTGTTCGGGAACCGGATCTCCCTTTCAAAAAACTACTTAAGCACGTTTAACCCGTTCTTTAAGGGTTTCAGCCCGGCAAGACCTTAGACTACCATCAATGTAGAGATTTTTTCGCACGGACAATTCATATGATTTTCAAAGAAACAAGACTCAAAGACGCTTTTACAGTCCAGATCGAAAAGATTGAAGACAATCGTGGTTATTTTGCCACCACATTTGCCATTCCGGACTTTGAAGCGCATGGACTAAATGCCCAGATCAGGCAGACATCCAGTTCCTTTAACAATCTGAAGGGGACGATCAGGGGAATGCATTTCCAGCTTCCTCCGTATGCTGAAACCAAACTGGTTCGCTGTGTCAAAGGTGCGATTTACGACGTAATCGTAGACCTGCGGCCGGATTCGCCCACATTCAAACAATGGCAGGGTTTTGAGCTCTCGGAAACAAATATGCTGATGTATTACATTCCGGAAGGTTTTGCCCACGGCTACCAGACACTTACGGATAATGCCGAAGTCGCATACATGCTCGGTCAGGTATACAGCCCCCAGCATGCACGCGGGGTTCGTTACGACGATCCTGAAATTGCAATTGAATGGCCGCTTGCAGTCACAGTGGTGTCAAAACGTGACGAGTCTTTGCCAGGTTTGAAAGAATTAATAGAGGCAGAGGCGGTGATGCGGGGTTAATGCCTCTTGATCAAGCATTCTGATTCAGTAAAAGCAACAAGAAACAAAACAAGCGCACGATCAAAAACCGAAACCGCGTGTCGGATTTGCCGGAGCGAAGAGCTTAACAAAGTTCTCTCGCTCGGCCAGTTGCCACTTGCCAACTCCCTGCTGAAAGCCGAAAACCTCAAGCAAAGCGAGCTGCGTTTCCCGCTTGAACTGGTGTTTTGCAAAAACTGCTCTCTGGTACAAATTACCGAAACAGTAGACCCTGAAATACTCTTTTCAAACTATCCCTATTTTTCTTCTTTTGCAGATACAACCCTGAAAAGCGCCCAGAAGCTGGTAAAACGACTGGTGTGCGAAAGGAAGCTGGGTAAGGCGAGTCTTGCAGCCGAAATTGCAAGCAATGACGGTTATCTGCTCCAGTTTTACTTGCAGGCTCAGGTGCCGGTACTGGGTATCGACCCGGCAAGAAATATTGCCACGGCTGCAAATCAAAAGGGTATAAACACGATCAACGAGTTTTTCTGCGATGAATTAGCAAAAGAGCTGGCTGCAGAGCAAAAGCAAGCAGATGTTTTGCACGCAAACAATGTGCTTGCCCATGTAAGTGATCTGAACGGTTTTGTAGCAGGTATCTCGAAATTCCTCAGAGACGACGGGATTGCAATCGTTGAAGTGCCTTATCTTAAGGACATGCTCGACCACACCGAATTCGATACGATTTACCACGAGCATCTCTGTTACTTTTCACTGACTGCCCTCGATCACCTTTTTACCGCACACGGACTTTTTATCAATGACGTCGAGCGCTTGAGCATACACGGCGGCTCACTTCGCATTTTTATCGAGAAATCGGAGGCACCCACTCCTGGCTTCAAAGAGCTCCTGCAGGAAGAAAAATCAGCAGGCGTTCTTGAAAATCGCTACTATGAAGAATTCTCTTCAAAAGTAGAATCATTGCGCGCCGAATTGCTAAAGCTACTGCACGAACTCAAAAGCCGGGATAAAAGCATAGCAGTTTACGGCGCCTCTGCAAAAGGCAGCACCCTGATGAATTATTTCGGAATTGGTCAGGATCTGGTTGACTGCGTTCTTGATCGCAGTCCGGTTAAGCAGGGACTTTACACGCCAGGTAACCACCTGCCTATTTATTCTCCGGAAAAACTTTTGAGCGATAAACCGGATTATGTTGTTTTGCTTACCTGGAATTTTGCAGAGGAAATACTTGAACAGCAAAGTGAATACAGAAAAGCCGGCGGTAAATTCATAATTCCCATACCGAAGCTGAGACTTGTCTAAGAAAGAAGTGGATTCAGCAAAAGCAGCAGACCCTGCTGCTTCCAAGAAAGATGAAAAGCTTCAAAGGCTCCAGGCAGCGAATGCTTAAAACTACTTTCTTGCTTGCCAATAAAGAAGGGCAATAAAATAAGCTTGCCTCTCTTGGCTTCTTTTTTTTCGCCGGAGACAACAAAGGGGGAAACTGACCTTTGAAACCGAGCCTATTACCATACCTGGCTTGCATTTATTGCAAGGGGCAATTTCACTTGCACGAGAGTGAAAGCAAACCCGTGGAAGGAAGAGAAGGACGAGAGATTATTTCAGGGCTTCTCACCTGCATCTCCTGCTTGCAACAATTTCCGATTAGCTCAGGAGTCCCGCGCATGGTCGATCAGGCATTGAGCTCATCCACAGACCTCAATACAGGTGATCGATTTGCCGAGGCCTGGAAAGAATTCTCAAGGCTTGACCAGCGCTACAAGCAACAGTTCTTCGACTGGATTTTTCCGGTAGACCCGGATTATTTAGATGACAAAATCGTTCTGGAAGCGGGTGTAGGCAAAGGTCGGCATGCACAAATAGTGGCCGAGTCCGGCGCAAAATTAGTTTTCGGAATCGATATCGGTAACGCAATTGATGTTGCCTACGAAAATGTCGGGCATCTTCCAGGAATACATCTGATACAGGCAGACATCAGGCAGTTGCCGTTCACCAGCATTTTTGATTTTGCGTTTTCAGTCGGTGTACTTCACCATATGGATGATCCGCAAGCCGGATTTGCCTCGGTTGCACAAACGATCCGTCCCGGTGGCTCACTCTGCGTCTGGGTTTACGGCAAAGAGAACAACTGGTGGATTATCAACCTGATAAGTCCGATTCGCGAAGCATTCACTTCTACACTCTCAAGCAGCGTACTCAAAACTATTTCAACAATGGTTTCGCTACCTGTTTATCTGTCTGCAAAAGTGCTGGCAAAACCTTATACAAAGTTGCAAAACCATGTAAAATGGCTGCCTGAGATGTTCTACCAGTCATACATGAATTACATATCGCGTTTTGACTTCACAGAAATCAACCACATAGTTTTCGATCACCTGACGGCACCGGTAGCCTACTATGTTCCCCGCAAAGACATTTTGAGCTGGTTCCAGAAAAGCGGTTTCACAAACCCGGTTTTGCGCTGGCACAACAAGAACAGCTGGACCGGCTTTGCCTCCCACCGCAACTATGACATCGAAACAATGGACAAGCGGCTGCAAGCAGCCTCAACTGCAAAATTGAGACAGCGAACAGGCGCAGTTCGCTAGTTTGCAAAACACAAACTAGTTTGATAAAACAGAGACTATTTCGAAGCGGCATCCTTGCCTGAAATCAGCGCTTTGACTCTGCGCAGCGGATTAGCCAGCTTGTAATAAATGCTTCGTTTCATTTTCTCCACTTCAGAAAGAAAGAGTTCGTGCTCGTCTTTCCGGCAGCGTTTTTCATGATCAAGTTCGGCAATCAAGCTCGAAACCGAACTCAATGACAGTGAGGCCAGAAGCCTGAATCCGGCGGACTCGGCCCTGGCACGCTCGTGATCAATTGCAGTTTCTCGATTAAAAGCAATCTGCAAAGAGTCATTAAGGGAACTCTGCATAAAAGCAGCCTGGTAGCTTTTAAAAAGCTCCTCCGCTCCCAGACTTGATTCAAGATGGCCATGTTCCAGCGCCAGTTTTTCTGCAAGCCTCTTCTTCAAAACAGACTCAGGCTCGATATCCTCGAGCATATGCCTGTAGCTCAGGCTCAAGCGTAAAACATCGAGAGCAAAATAAAGCTCTTTATGATTTTTGTCGGTCTGGCTCAACGCATGCCGGCGAAAGCTTGCAAGCGGCCCTGCAAAATAATAATAATCGCCCTTCATAAGAATACGGAACCAGTATTCAATATCGCCATAGTGGTAGTAACTCGGATCGAAACCGCTTCCTGCAAACTCTGAGCGAAACATCACCGTACTTGGTTCACCGACCCAGTTATTCAAAGAAATCAAATTGAAAGTGATAACATCACGACCAGCAAGCCGCATGTCTTCTTTCATGGGTTGCTTGAGCTCGGTAAGATTACCCTCGCCGTCTATAACATTACGGGCTGAACTTGCAAGCACTACTTTTTGATCTTGATCTAGCACTGATGACATTTTTGCAAGCGCATCTTTATGCAGAATGTCATCCTGAGCAAAAGTCTTTATGTATTTGCCGCGAGCCTCTTTCATGCAGGTGTTGTAATTTCCAAAGAGTCCCTGCCGTTTCTGGTTGCGACTGAAAATTATACGATTGTCTTTTGAAGCGTAATCGAGTGCGATTTCGACGCTTTGATCAGAAGAGCCGTCATCAGCTATTAAGAGCTCAAAATCTTCAAGGCTCTGACAAAGTACACTTTCAATAGCAGCGCTCAGGTGCCTGGCTCCGTTGAAAACAGGCAAGCATACTGATACGCAGGGTGATCCGTTTTTGCTCATTTGACTTCTTTGACTTTGCATAAGATCATAGACTCATCTGCTTAGTTTAGATCGCTGCCCGCAAATCTTGTCTGAATCTCCTTCTTTATGTATTGTCTTTTAGTGAATAACTCAGCTCGCACTCTTCTTACAGTTTCGCTTGGCATCTGTCTGCTTGCCTGCGGTCCGGATGCAGACAAGCAGCCGGGCTCCAAGCAACAGCTTCAGAATAGCGCTGGAAAGAGCAAGAGTGAAAACAGCTCGCAAGCAAGCGGTAATTCCGGCAAGGAGCAGCTAGCACTGACTATAAAAACCCTGCGTATAGACACAAGCGAAAGCAGCCTTGCCAGCTCAGCAGATTTTGCATATTTTGAGGCGGGACATTTCGGCGATAAGACCCAGTATATGGGCAGGATCGCAGACGAATTGGGCGGCGCCTATGCTGTCCACTGCAGAGCCGGCCAGCCTTTCAGCATCGAAGTCAAATACCAGAACCCGGGCATAGACAGGCAGGATGCACTCAGAATTATGAATCGTCTTTTATCAAAAAATGCCGGCGAAATTATAGAGCATGACGATGAAGACCTGAAAAAGAAGGATGCGGCTCAAGCGGCTGAATTTTTCTATTTTAAAGGCGGTCCGAAAACAGAGCTTCTTTATGCAAACAATTCGACTCAGCAGGTAGTACAGATCAATGTCTGGTCCAAAAACAGCTGAGCAAAGTTGATTGATTACTCAGCTTGCTCCGCCTGTTTAAGCTGCGCTCATCTGCCTTATTTTCAGTACATTTTGCACAGGCTCATTAGTAAAAACCACAAAAGCGATCTGTGAATCTTGACAATCCCGGGTTAATCTAGCTAACGGGTTGGCTAGATTAATCGGGATACGGGCTCATGGATGATGATCAGGGTGTAAAACCCGGTAAGGAAAGCATTGAACAAAAAAACCTGGAAAAAAATGCTTCCGAAGCGGGCGGTGAAAGCTCAGCTGCAGACGCGTTGAGACAGGAATATATGAACGGGCAAAAGCCCGACTCTGACCCCCGCGCAAGAGAAAAAGCGCCCGAGGCGCAAAACTTAGACGGCAAAACTACTGGCGCTCAAAGCCCGGGTTCCGGAGCTGCTAACAGTAGAAACGAGCGAAACGAGCAGATAAAACTCACTCCGAATCAGAGAAGGCAAGCAGACGAAGCGCTGTTTTTTCAGGATCTCTACCATCAGCAGAATTTGGAGCTCGAGCCATTGCAGAAAGGTTGGGGGCCCTATCAGTCCCTTGAAAAAATGGTCAGAGATCAGAAAATCCAGCTGAGCGAAGAAGAACTGCTTCAAGAGGCAAAAAGAATTCGAGACCGTGACTTCAGCGATCTGGGCCGCAACTATTACAAAAGCAATGACAGTATTAAGTTCTGGTCGGAAGCCGAAATAAATCAAAGAGTTATAGAATCGGTAAGTAGAATTAAAGGCATCGATGTTTCCGCCCACCAGGGCGACATCGACTGGCCCAAAGTCAAAGAAGCCGGCTACCAGTTTGCATTTTTAAAAGCCACCGAAGGTGGTGACTGGGTCGACAAGAAATTCGAACAAAACAGGCAGGGAGCAAGGGATGCCGGCTTAAAAGTGGGTTACTACCACTTTTTCAGACCTCCAAGACCGGTTGAAGATCAGATAGACAATTTTGCAAAAACAGTAGGTAAAGCAGAAGGCGACAGCCTGCGTCTTGTTATCGATACTGAAGATGACAGATTGTGGAAACCTTACAGCATAGATGAGCGCATCAAGATGATCGAAGCCTGGTGCAAGGGTGTGGAAGAAAGACTTGGCACAACACCACAAATAACAATTTACGGCAGTCCCAACTTTTTCAACGAAATTTTGAACAACGACCCCAGGCTGGCAAAGTATAGCTTGTGGATTGCTCACTATAAAAACGTGGCGGAACCTTCAATACCAAAACCCTGGTCTAAATGGGATTTCTGGCAATACACCGACAAAGGCAAGGTTCCAGGCATCTCAAGCAGCGGCGTTGATTTGAATATGTTCCATGGCAGCGATCTGACTCAAACTCCGAAGCTCGAAAGCCGGCACAAGCGCTGATTAAAGAGCGTCTTGACTATATCAGCCTGACTAAATCGACCTGACTATCTCGGCGTGACCAGCAACACCGGCTCTACAAACGCCGGAGCAACTGAGTAAGAACGGTCCTGGCAAGGCGCCTTGCCAGAATAGATTTGCTCTTGCCTGGCTTTGCTTGCTGAACTTTCTTCGGCGGGGCGGCTTGCACAAGGGCCGGCGTTGCAGGAGCAAAATAGGCGGAGGCAGGCGTCAACGGCATCGAAGCAGACGTCAGGGGCATCGAAGCAGGAAGCCAGGCAAAGGACGGTGCAAGCGGCGGAAAGGTCTCGGCTTCGTTTCTCAAACGAAAAACACTCGTGGCTCCGTAGTCTCTTGCAGGCGTAAGTGCTGCGATATGATCGCTTGCTTCCTTATTAGCACCTAGATAAACACAGATGTGCCCGTCCGGGTGTTTAGGAGAACGGCCGTAAACAATGATGTCACCGCGCCTGAGATCTTCAATTTCGTATATTGGAACAGCCACAAAGCGCCTGTCTTTTGCAAGCAGTGCCTCGGCCTGATACGCTGAGGCACCACTGAGGCTGACACCAAGCGGCAAAAGCGCTTTGCATACGGCTGCATAGCACCATCCGCTTGTAGCGGTGGCCTGCGCAGTTTTCTGAGCGTTTAAAGCAATCGCTTCACTTGTAAGCAGCGCCTGGCAATATGCATTTGCAGATCCTGCGTTAAGCACAGTCAAAAGCAGGCAAAATTGCAAGCACGAATATAAAAAGCAATGTTTTTTCATTGCCTCACCCTGCCTTATAAGCACTGAGTCAGAAAAAGAGCGCTCTGCCTTAACAGAGCCTCTCATATCGAATAAAGCAAATGACGCAATTACCCGGTCTATGTTGCAAATGCCTGACTGATAACAGTTTGAATTTCAGCAAATTGAGAAAAAAATGCTTCCCCGGTATTATGTTATGCAGTTTTGAAAGCAGAAAAACAATGTTTCCACTCCAGGACTCGAACCAGGCTCGCAACTTTCCGCTGGTCAATTATTTGATTTTGCTTGCCAATCTGCTTTTTTTCCTGCTGGAGCTTGCGCTTCCTGAATCAATTCTGAACGCAGTCATAGACGCCTTCGGGCTGGTGCCGTCCCGATTTCTCGAACAATTCAACAGCCTGGAGCTAATGACAATTTTTTCATCCATGTTTTTGCATGCCGGCTGGCTGCATCTAATAAGCAATATGTGGGCGCTTCACATCTTCGGAGACAACGTTGAAGACCGGATGGGGCACTTAAGCTACCTGTTCTTTTATTTTGCCTGCGGTGCAATAGCAGCACTTAGCCAGGTAATTATGGGCGCAAACTCAGCTCTGCCGATGATCGGAGCAAGCGGAGCACTGGCAGGAGTGCTGGGAGCTTATCTGGTTATTTTTCCCAGAGCAAAAGTGATTACCTGGATACCCTTATTTCTTCTGCCGATTTTTGTAGAAATTCCCGCAATAGTTTTTCTGGGCGCCTGGTTTCTTTCTCAGTTTTTCACAGGTCTTGGATCTGTGGATTCATCGCCACTGGCAGCTGAAGGCGGTGTTGCCTGGTGGGCTCACGTAGGGGGCTTTATTGGCGGCATCATACTTGTCAAAGTCTTCCAGAAACAAGACAAGAGCAAGACGTTTTATCCCGATGAGTATTACCCCTGGTAAAATCTTAGCTTATGGACTGGGATAAATTCGGAACACTACTAAACAATCTGCTCTGGTTCTGGCTTATCTTTATGATGATGCAGCCGGCCCTCAAACAACAGATGCTCGAAGCAGCCAGACAAGCCTGTTTGCGCCGGCTTGAGCTTAAACGCAAAAGCCGGCTGATTGCACTTGTGCACAGGAGAGAGAGCCTGAGCCTTTTAGGCTTTCCAATTTTTCAGTACATAGACATTCAAGATTCGGAAGCGGTTTTGAGAGCCATTCACATGACGGCTCCCGATCTGCCGATTGACGTAATATTGCACAGCCCCGGCGGCATCACGCTTGCGGCCGAGCAAATTGCAAGAGCCCTCTGCAGGCATCAGGCCAGAGTCACAGTTTTTGTGCCGCATTATGCTATGTCAGGCGGCACTCTGATAGCACTTGCAGCAAATGAGCTGGTGATGACCCCCGACGCCGTACTCGGTGCCATAGACCCGATGGTCGGAAAATATCCGGCAGCCTCAGTGCTTACAATTGCCGGACAGAAAAACTACGAAGACATTACAGACGATACTTTTGTTTTGTTAGATCAGGCTGAAAAAGCAACTGAACAAATGAAGTCGACCGTAAGGTTTCTGCTTTCACACAGAAGCGAAGGTGAGCGTGTCGACAAGCTGACAGAAGCGTTTACTTCAGGCAAATGGACGCAGGATTATCCGATTTCGGTGGATGAACTGAACGAAATGGGTCTTCAAGTTAACTGCAAAATGCCTTTAGAAGTATTTCAATACATGACCATGTTTCCGCAAGCTCCCGGCGGGCGACCGTCAGTCGACTTCATTGCCGCTCCATATAAGCTGCCCATACCTGAGAAACCTTCGAAATAAAATTCTTGAACTAGATTTTGTTTTCAAGTTTCTTTTCCAGACGTTCTATAAAGGCAAGCTGGTCCGGATGGATCAGTTTACGCGCTTGCGCCAGACTTAGAAATTCGCAAGCGTCAATTTCCCAGGATGCGCATCTGGGGCTGGCATCTGCAGGGGCTTCTGCAGCAAAGCAGTGAACTCTCTTTCGACTTTTCTTATACTCGATGAAACCAAGCTCACTCAAATTCTCCGCAGCAAGTCCTGTTTCTTCTAATGTTTCTCGCCTGGCAGCCTCTTCAAAGTTTTCGCCGTCTTCACGCTCACCTTTCGGGATGCCCCATGGCGATTTACGGTTGTAATTGCCTGAAGCGTGAACCAGCATCACTTCAATTCCGTTTTCAGAACTGAATCTATACAGAAGTACTCCTGCTGATTCCTTCATTTCAAACCACCCCTTTTTGCATTTTTTAGCATTTTTATTTGCATTCTTATTCTAGCTGATTTGAGAGCAAAAGCTCAGCAAAGAAAGAACGCGCAAACCCGCTCAGGCATTTGATTCTAGAGTGGCCCAGCCTATCTTTATTTCAGATTTGCAGCTGATTCGTGATCTTACGCGTGACAGCAATTTTTGCGCAAAACATAATCAGCCTACCCCTAGCTGGAACAAACATTATGATCGAATATAGAGTAGAGACCGAGGCCGAGAAAGATAACTTAAAAACAGATCCTCAAACGCAAGCATTATTCGAGGATGCGATTCCGAGCGTCGGAAACATCATTGCCTCTCACTATTACAATGGCAAACAGGTCATGGGCTCAGCAGGCTCCGGCTTTTTTGTAAAAACAGAAAATGATAAAAATAGTGCCCGCTGCGAAATGGTAACAGACAACCATGTAATCTCACTAGACAAAAGACTCACTGTTGAGCTCGAAGTGCAGCTGCATGACGGCAGCAAGCACAAAGCCAGCATTATCAAACAGGATCCCGCTCACGATCTTGCTTTTTTGAAAATCGAAGATGTGGCCGACCCGCAAACTACATGCAAAGCCCTGACCCTGTCTGACAGGCGGCTGAGCCCCGGCGAATCGACAATCAGACTGAACAGAACACGCTGGGAGCCGGGCTTCAGACTCGGGAACTATAAAGGCATCGAACTAAGAAAAGATCAGCAACTGCCTGAGCTCGAGGGCGAAGACATGAATAGAGAGTTTCTTGTTTTTGATACTTTCAACAGCACCGGCTACCAGTTTTCCGGTGGCCCTTATATAGACAAATCAGGAAAAGCGGTGGCAATTCATGAAGGCGGTCAGTCAAGCGACAAGAGCCTGGCCACCCCGGCAAGCGACATAATCGAGCAGCTTGACCAATATCACAAGATCAAGTAATTCCATAAGTCTGAAGAAGCCGTAAAACGAAGAAATCGCGCAAAGTTTAGCACTTGCCGACTGCAGATTTCTGCATGACACGCTGCTTCTTTGCGCGATCTGATACCACCCAAAATGTCCAATTACACTGAGTTTTTAGACCTTGGTCCAAATTAGTGTTTTTACGTATAGTTAGATTCATCTGGGTGGTTACTAAAGCAAAAATGATACCGGGCTGTGTCTGAATTATGACAGAGAGGGCTATCGATCGTGAGCGACTTCAAATATATTGTTGACCCGGAAAAAATTTACGACGGTCCGGAGTTCGAAGAATATTGCATTTCCGAAGGCAAATACCTTCCGGCAAACAGGGACAGAAGCCCTTGCATAAGCTGCCCGCTTTTTAATTTATGCCAACCAGGCTTTGAAGAGCAGGTGCGCCGTATTCAACAAGGAGAAGATCCTAGCCTGACTGCAAGCTGTGCTTTTGAAGGCGACAGCCTCTCACCGCAGAATTTGCTGAAGGATCTAAGCCAAGAACAAAGAGAATTTGTTCTCTCAAAAATCCCGAACTTATAGATTTATTCTTTTTTGGTAGGTCAGGGCGGCGTTTAATTGGAAGGTTGATTCGTGGAAAAGGAGCAAGCCATGAACATAGAAATTTCGCAAACAGAACAAATTGCATTAACAGGAAAACAACAGCTACTGGTAAAAATGCAGCTGGCAGAGCGCCAGAACTCAGCAATCATAGCCAAGCAACAGCTTGCGGTCAAAGCAGGTCTGGCACGCGCCAAGGAAGCAGCATCCGGCGCTGTCTGAAGCATAAGACCGAAAGATCAATTGAAAACGATCAATTAAAATGTTCAATCAAAAAAGATCTTGGATTTCTGCCGGAGCACCCATTTTCCGGCAGAAGCCAGGGCAGCTGGCCGGGAGGAAGAGATGCAGACAGGAGAGATAAGAAGCAAGTTTCAGACGGCCAGGCTGGACTCACGAGCAAGCACTCGAAGCCTGGCAAGCGGAATTGCTTCAAGATACACAGTGCTTGATATCGACTATTACAAGCAAAAAAGAAAACAAGCCATTAGTGTGCTTGCAAATCTGGAGCAGGTGGCAAATCAAGCTTCAGAAGTTTCAGATAGAGAATCGGAAGGACTCTACACCTCAACACCGGCTCAAAAAGCTGAGATTTTTGAAATACCTGCAGATCTGTTAAAGAAAAACAGCCTGCGATTTTCATTGCGAATAGTGCTGGCTTTTTCAATAATAGCAGTAGCTTCTTTATTGATGCTTGCAAACTCAGCAGTGTTTTTTCTTGCTGGTCTCTTAATTCAAGGAGCAATGTATGTGCATTTGATCGAACTGCAGCATTCGGTTCTGCATTTGCACGCTTTTGAGAAAAATCACAGGCTCAACCGTTTAATCGGCATAATACTGGGCATCCCGATGCTCATTTCTTTTTCAGATTTTCAATACCGGCATCTCAGACATCACAAATACCTGGGCAGCCGGCTAAATTCCGAAACATTCAGCTATCAAACCGCAAGCCTCAGCTCCTGGAATTTTCTTTCAGGCCTTTTAGACTATTCGCGTTGGCGCAGCATTTGCAGCCGCATATTTCGCTCGTTCAAGAATGAGCAGATAAGTGACGGGCAAAATCCCTTAATGGAAAAACGAATAAAACAGGAATACCGGCTCTTCGGCTCGCTTCTGGCGGCAGCAATTCTAATGTCTCTTGTCACAAAAAGCCCCTGGCCACTTATTCTCTGGCTGGTCCCGCTTATTGTTGCAGAACCGGTGCATTTCTTGCTTGAGCTTCCGGAGCATCTGGGGCTCAAAGCACACTCCAACCCAAATGTATTTGAAAACACGCGGATCTGGGGCGGCTCTTTATTTGCACGCTGGTTTTCGCACAACACAAACTACCACCTGGCTCACCATTACAATCAACTGGTGCCAATGCACCGGTTGCCGGAGCTGACAAAAATTATTGAAAGCCGCATTCCAGAATCGTCAAAGAGCAAATCTTACCCTGATTTTTTCATTGCAGTAATTCGAGCTGAAATAAGAGCTGAAGACGGTGATTAGAAAGCCAGCTATTTAAACAGGCGGCAGCGGAGGCAAGAAGATACATACTACTCAAATTACAGTTCAATAACTAAGGGAGCAATAAAATGCAAGGCAGAAACAACTCACTGAGAGCACAAAAAATGAGAAAGCTTCAGGAGCTCAAATCCGAAGGTGTAAAACCATATGCTTACAAATTCGCAAGAACTCACAAAGCAGCTGAAATTGCAAGTGCATTCAGTTATCTGGATAGAGACCAGCATGCAGATACCCAGGTTAGAGTTTGCGGGCGCATAATGCGTGAACGAAACAGCTGGATGTTCATTGACCTTGAAGATGACAGCGGCAAAGTACAGCTTTATTGCCACAAATCAAATCTGAGCGAAAAACAATACAGGCACCTGCGCTTATTAGACCGCGGCGACCTCGTAGGCATAGTCGGCACAGCAATCAGAACAAAGCATGGTGAAATCTCAATCAAAGTAGAATCATGGGAATTGATGGCAAAATCATTGCAGGTATTGCCTGAACCCGAAGCACTGAACGACCCGGATCTTAGATACCGAAATCGACATCTCGATTTGATTCTAAACCCCGAAGCCGCACAAACACTGCGCAAACGCAGCCTGGCCGTGCGTACGATCAGAAACTACCTGGATGAACGCGACTATCTGGAAATAGAAACACCGATCTTAAACGTGCAAGCATCAGGCGCGGAAGCCAGACCCTTTGTCACCCACCACAACTCGCTTGATATCGACCTGCATTTGCGAATCGCTCCGGAAATGTATCTCAGGCGTTTATTAGTTGGCGGAATTGAAAAAGTTTACGAAATCGGCAAGAATTTCCGCAACGAAGGACTGAGCACCAAACACAATCCTGAATTCACCTCAATCGAGCTTTTTGCAGCATACTGCGACATTTACGATTTGATGAAGCTAACAGAAAACCTTCTTCGTCACGTAGTTCAAACAGTTTGCAAAACAGGCATTATCAACTACCAGGGCGTAGAAATAGACTTCGGCAAAGATTTTGAAAGCTATACTATGACCGGCGCCATTAAAAAAGTCTGCGGGGTGGAACTCGACGGCATAAAAGAGCTCGATGAAATGAAAGCAATTGCGCTTTCAATTGGCGTGCGTCTTTCAGATGAGAGTTCCTGCGGTGAGATCATTAACACTATTTTTGAACAAAAAGTAGAGCAGACTCTTATTCAACCGACCTTCATTACTGATTACCCGGTTGAAGTTTCCGTATGCCAGCAACTTCACAGGGAGCGCGAAGGATATGTCGAGCGCTTTGAATTATTTGTATACGGGCGCGAACTTGCAAACGCTTGCAGTGAACTCAATGATCCCTTAGAACAAAAACGACGATTTGAAATGCAGGCAAAGAGAAAAGATCTCGGGCATGAAGAAATCCCCGAGCCCGATCTTGAATTTGTCAGAGCCATGGAATACGGCATGCCGCCAATGATGGGGCTCGGCATCGGCATCGACAGGCTTGTTATGTTTCTGACAGACTCTGCCTCAATCAAAGATGTAATTGCATTTCCTACAATGAAACCGCTTCCGAAAGTAAGCGAAATGCGGAAGCGGTCCAAAGAAGAAGCCGTTTAGTTTTATATGTCTGTTTATTTGTCCATTTATTGATTTGTCAATTACTTATCCACTAACGCCATATCGCGTTCGACATAACGCTGGCCGGCAACTCCGGTGCTTGCGAGCTCCTTTTCGAGTGCCTGCATTTCTTCGGCGCTGATTTTAAGTTCAGCCGCTGCCAGATTCTCTTCAAGATATTTTCGGCGCTTTGTACCGGGAATCGGCACAAAAGTCTCGGACTTATGCAGTATCCAGGCAAGTGCCATTTGTGCCGGGCTTGCATTTTTCGAAGCACCCAGCTCTTTTAAGAGCTCGACAATACGCATGTTCTTGTCGAAATTCTCGCCTGCTATGCGCGGATCGCGCCTGGCTCTGAAATCAGAATCCGGATGTTCTTCTGCCCGTTTAGCAACACCGGTTAAGAAGCCCCTGCCGAGCGGGCTGAACGGCACAAGCCCGATTCCCAGTTCGGCTAAAACCGGAATCACCTTTTCTTCAAGCCCGCGCTCCCAGATTGAATACTCGCTCTGCAATGCAGAAACAGGCTGAACTGCGTGTGCACGTTTTATAGTACTGACGCTTGCTTCAGACAAGCCAAAGAAACGCAGCTTCCCTTCTCTAATCAATTCTTTTACAGCGCCGGCAACTTCTTCAATCGGAAGCTTCGGGTCGACTCTATGCTGATAAAGCAGGTCGATATGGTCGGTTTGCAGGCGTCGCAATGAGCTTTCCACAACTTCGCGTATATGTTCGGGCCTTGAATTTGTGCCTTCAATAACATTGTTTTTGATTTCAAATCCAAATTTAGTAGCCAAAATTACTCTGTCGCGTTTTCCTTTCAGACAGCGTCCCAGCAGCTCCTCATTTATATAAGGCCCGTAAACTTCAGCCGTATCGAAAAAATCACATCCGAGCTCAAGAGCTCTGTCGATGGTTCTTGCCGACTCAGCGTCGTCTGCAGTTCCATAAGCAGCTGACATGCCCATGCAACCAAGCCCGATACTTGAAACTTCAAGCCCCTGGCTTCCTAACTTTCTTTTCTGCAACATAACTTGCACCTCTGAGACTTTTTGATTGGTCATTTCTGATTCTTGAGCGAGGCCATATCGATTACAAAGCGATATTTTACGTCTTGCTTTAGCAGGCGCTCGTACGCTTTGTTTATGTCCTGAATATTTATGAGTTCAATTTGGCTTGCAATATTGTGCTTTGCACAAAAATCAAGCATTTCCTGTGTTTCTTTAATGCCGCCTATACAGGAGCCTGCAAGCGACTTTCTCGGAACTAATAAGCTGAATGCTGCAATATCAAGCGGTTTTTCCGGCGCCCCCACCAGGCACAATGTCGCGTCCAGTTTGAGCATGCGCAAGAGCGAATTCATATCATGATTTGCCGAAACAGTATCGAGAATGAAATCAAAGCTGCCTGCATGTTTTGCCATTTCATCTGCGTTTTTTGAAACGATGACTTCGTCAGCACCTAATCTTTTTGCATCTTCAATTTTCGAGGGTGAAGTTGTAAATACGACCACATGAGCACCCATTGCATCTGCAATTTTGACGCCCATATGCCCTAACCCACCAAGTCCGACTATGCCGACTTTTTTTCCGGGACCGGCATTCCAGTGACTCAGCGGCGAATAAGTAGTGATGCCTGCGCAAAGAAGTGGAGCCGCCGCCGCCGGATCCAGTGTCTCCGGCACTCGTAATACAAAAGACTCGTCGACCACGACTTTTTCCGAGTAACCACCATATGTCATGCCGCCCAGATACTTGTCTTCACTGTTATAGGTAAGTACCGGATGTTTGAGGCAATACTGCTCAAGACCCTGGCTGCAATGCGCACAGCTGCGGCAGCTATCAACCATGCAGCCGACCGCAGCCAGATCACCTGCTTTGAACTTAGTCACGTTCTTGCCGACTTTAGCTACACGACCGACAATTTCATGACCCGGCACCACAGGATACACTGAGTTCGCCCATTCGTTTCTTGCCTGATGCAGGTCCGAATGGCATACACCACAGAATAAAATATCGATTTCCACGTCGTCTTCCTGTGGGGCTCGTCTTTTAACTGTTAACTCAGCAAGTGCCGCACTTGCTTCTTGCGCACCATAGGCTCTGGTATTTACAGTTTCAATATTGCTTTTGCTTTCTGCAAGTTCTGTAGACATCTGAATTCTCCTTAGAATTTAATTCAAGCAACTGATACACTGCAAGTTAGCACTACAAGTAAGCACCGGCTTGCTTGAAATTATTGGCTTTAGCTCGACTTTACTCAATATATTAAAGCTCCACCTACACTATCCCATCAATGCCAGATCCTGCATTTCTTTTGCCTAATCCTGCAAATGACCATAATTTTGTACAAAAAGCATGATTTACTATCTATTAAGAACTGCTTTTGCAGTAAGACCCATGCAAAATAATCTCAGGAGAGTCAGCCTTAAATATGGATAGACTGGCAGAAAATCAAAAACGAATGACTGCATTGCTCGAGACTCTTTCGGCAGGTGAAGGCGTGCGCCCCTCCATTCTAGACGGCGTAAAGCTTTTGCGACTTGACACCCCTACGCCAAGAACTCCGGTCTTATACGAGCCAAGCATTGTAATTGTAGGAAGAGGGCGCAAGAAGGGATACATTGGCGAAACCTGTTATGTTTACGATCCGCACAATTATCTGGTTTTATCGGTGCCGATGCCTTTTGAATGCGAAACAGAAGTAGGTCCGGACGGACCAATGCTCGGAGTCTCGGTGCGAGTAGATTTAGCTGTGATTGGCGAGCTGCTGATGAAAATGAAGAGGCGCCCGGCGGCTGCAAGCGATAACGGTCCGCTCGGTATATGCGCAACACCTTTAGACGAACGCATGATAGGAGCAGTGGTCCGTTTATTAGAATGCATGAAGTCTCAAGAAGAAGCGCAAATTCTGGGCCCGCAAATCATGCGCGAAATAACTTACTATGTGCTCTGCGGAAAACACGGCGGGGCTCTGCAGGCGCTAATCACAATGAACAGCAATGTCGGGCAAATTCAACGAGCCCTTCATAAAATGCAAAGCGAACTTGATTCACCCCTGGATATTGCAACGCTTGCAGAAGAAGTAGGAATGAGCCAGTCTTCTTTCCATCACATTTTCAAGTCAATCACGGCAAGTTCACCGCTGCAATACTTAAAAACACTGCGCCTACACAAGGCAAAAATGCTAATGGTGCATGAAGGACTGAGCGCAGGCGAGGCGGCTCAGAAAGTGGGTTACGAAAGCGCCTCGCAATTCAGCCGCGAGTTCAAGAGATTCTTCGGCGCGACTCCACTGGCTGAAGCCGCCGCAGTAAGGTCAAGATTCGGCATACGCGAGCAGGACGCTGCAATTCCGAATTGATTGAACTATTAAAGGGACATTAGATAGCGAAGGTTCATCGCAAATGGATTGAGAGACATCAGTCATTCTGGGAACACATCGCGTGAAGCGTTTCATTGCCAAACTTCCTGACGAGCCCCCACCATCCTTTGAGAGCGTTTCTGCAAATCTCTATCATCCTTGCGAAAAGAACCATATTCGGCCGGGGCGTAAGTAATGCAGACGTCGTTCTTGACGCAGCACTACCTTGGCTTAACTCGGCCTCTCATTACCTCTCTCACCATGTCATCGGATTCTTCCGACGTATCTGGCGTGAGAAAGGACTGTGATTTGTAGAGTCCGAACTCAAGTTGGCACTTTTTCGTATCTGGAGCAAAGCAGACGATTGATCGACCTTGCCCAACGCTTGCCAAATCTCTGGCTTGTAAATAGTTTAGATCCATGGCACTGGACATGCAATCACGTTCGCAAACGGCCACAAGCCGGTGTGCGACTTTGACACAAGCATTCTTGAGAAATGCATTCGGGAGCTGACTCGGACACTGTTCGATTGCTATTACTCCACTACCAGTTATTTGAAGCAAGAGACTGCCTGCCAGCCCAGCGTTTTCAACAACTAAGACATGCTGAAGTGTAGCTGCTGCAATTTCTTTTGACTGCCTGTATTCTGCCAGAAAGAGCAAAAGCAGTTTTACCAGTATCGATTTCGTAGTCTTATTGGAGAACGTCTTAAATTCAACGACCGTAGGGTTTTGGAAAAGCTGATCCGGAGATATTGAATTCCTTGAATCAAACAGAGAGCCGCCATTGCCAAAAGCCAAATCAGTAAATGTGGACAAGATTTTGGCAGATTCGAGCTCTTCAGGAACATACATAACTTTAGCCGTTGAGCCAATATTATTCACGAACTCCTTTAAAGTTGGCTGGACCTGCGATGATTCTTTGCTTTCGTCAAGAGCAGTATGAGCCGAAGGTTCATACGCGGTGGCATTCAGATTCCAGCCATGTTCGACATACAAGCTCTTCAGCGCTTCTTCAATAATTTTTTCCCCAACCAGAGTCAAGCCTAAGCTTTCTGCAAATATCGAGACAAGAGATTGAATATGCGCGGACGGGTTCACAGCATTCAATATTTCCAACGGATTGAACTTGAACGGAGAGACCGCGTTGTCTCCGGCTGTAAATACTTGTCCGCCATACTTCAGATTCTCTGGGCTCAACAGTAAGCTCCGGAATGTCGAGCCTGTCGGCTCGATAACCAGGAAGGGAATCTTGTACGCAAAAAGTTGATCGCAAATACTGATTGCTAAGTTCGTTTTGCCGCTTCCTGCAACTCCTGTTATGATCATGTTTTCGCACAAGGCATCGAGATCAATTAGATATCGATTGCCTGTATCCATACCTCGATCTAGTAAATTTCCGAGTGCAAGAGACCTGGAAGTCTTGAGCTTGCATGGTTCAATGCAGTACGGGGTTGAACTACGCAAGCGGGAACGTACCATATCCCGCTTGGGCAAATGAATATATGCAGACAGCATTCGGGAGTTCAGAAGACTCAGGAATTTATAACTGAGCAGTTTAAGAGCAGTATTCGCTTGCCGGTTCCTTAATAATCCAAAGCTCATTAAGTGATCTTTCAAACCAGGAAATACATGCGTAAGAAAAGGTGTCGGGCGCGTTCCGTCATCACCGTAACTTGCTCTAACAAGTGACTGCAAGCGCACAAACACATCCGGTTTAGGCGCAAAGAAATAAACACCTACTTGCCAAAGACCGATGGCTTGTCCTAACTGAAGGTGCTTGAGATAAGCGTTCTGCAGCTCCAAGTAAAATTCAACTCTGCGTCTTGCCTCCACGGCTTCATTCTCTTGTGCCTTCTGCATTTCGTCCAAGATAATGTGCTCTTCATCCGATACCATCCTGGAAGGCACTGGTGTAGCTAGAATGAGCATGCCGAAATCCAATCCTAGTAGTCCTGAAGCAATTCGCTCGATCTGCTCCGACTCCAGCGTGTCGTCTCCAGCACTTTTTAGCGATCCAAGCCCGGAGACAACACCGACATTGCCAGCCAGCGGTTCAACCAAGCTTTGGAGGTCCTGTACAGAGAAGCTCTTCTCATTAACATCAACGCCGTTGTAAACACTGTGGAGAATTGATTTTTGAATCTCGTAACAATCTTCGGCAAAGTCGTTGTCTTGCAGTTCCTCCGAAGCTGACTGCAAGGAAATTCCCATGTAGAAATTTACGCATGCCTTACTGCCGACTATAAGAAAGGCAACGTTGACATTCTGACTGTTTAAGCCAGCCAGAGCATCTTCCATCAAGTACATCCCCTTGGACAGAGCGTTGGGTTCCCGCTGCCGACCCTCTAAATTCCCCGAAGGCATTATTCCGTCAATTCTTACAAACGTCAATCCGGAAACCGGCCAGCTCTGAATCTTATCCGGAGGAACAGCAAATTCTTTCAGCGCATTAACATAATAGCGGCGAAGCTCGGCTATTCTCTTTTCAAAATCATCGTCGGGGCTGCCAGCTCCAACTGCTGTCGGGCGACGTGGATTGTCGCTGCCGCTACCGTCACCTGTAGCTTCTACGGAAGGCTGATGTTCTTCATGGTCGTCGTCGTCTGGCAAGGACACCTATCTTCTTGAACCAACAGCTGTTATCATCGTACCAAATGCAACAACTAATTCGAGACCCCATAGCCGAAAATACCGATTTCGGCAGTAAATTAATTCGCACGCTTTCTTATAAGATGAGCGCTTGTTGGATGAGCACGTTTGTTGACCGACCGGAGTTTTGCTTCTTGATTGAAACCTGCTTTGTGTCGAAATCCAGCGGTCAGAACTTGGGGTCAGCGATCATATGGAACGTTAATGAAACTGATTTAGCCGGGCTTCTTCTTCAATCGGATAAAAGTCAAACTTCAGCTCAGTTCCCTCAGAGCCTGGAATATTCAGTTTAAGATATGCTGATCTGGCTTCGCCAGCGTAACCCGGGCCCTCTGCCGGTCCATAGTCGGTTCTTCCTACATGAACGGTAAGACGAGAATCATCCAGAGTGTAGTTACCTGCCAATTTTTCCTCATCTTCCTTTTTATCAAATGGAAGTTTGAGCCATTTGGCTACCTTCTGAATTTGCGATTTAAGGTCCATTTCACGAGTACGCAGAACTTGTGCGCCGACAGCTCTGCCATCAGGATAAAAGCGATATATGCGAAGGTAACTTCTGTTGGAACTGTTAATGTAATATCCATTGAACAAAAGCTTCTGTTTATTCCGGATCAGCATGCCTGACGAGCAGCCGTTCGTCGATCTATCAGTATCACTTGTCTTTGAGTCTAGCTTGTTAGCGGAACAGGGTAAACTCCCAAAAATCAGACTCAGGCAAAATGCAGTAAATGAAGATTTAGCAAGTTGAAATGATCGATTCAATTCAGCCACCTTTGTGATATTGAGTCAATTTCAGCCCACGCGCCCATTCTAGCAAGGAGATTTAATTTTATGCAAGTGTTTTGCAAAGGGTGCCGCCATCTGGTCATGGCATAATGAGAGCCCGACAGTCACAATGCGCGAATATTGAGAGACCTGTAACAAGCGCACTCACCGCGACTCTTTCAATATCCAATCATAGGTTGCCGCTCTTCTTCCAGATGAGAAGGTCACACCCTCTCGGCTGAATAAGGTTCCCGACTGATCGATGCTGCTCCGGCAGGAGAGCGATTCGATGCCCAAAGACGCGAGATTTCGCACCTCGCCTTTGTCGCAAACCCCATTGTGGTTGTTGTCCTGCCAGAGTGAAAGCCTGTCGAGTTCCTGCTTCTCCAGCTTGCCGTTTTGATCATCGTCTAGAGACGCCATGGCTTCATAACCGTTGCGCCAGAAGATCCAGAATGTGCATTGACCAAACATTTGCAATCCTGAAGTAATACCAGATGCGCCACCATCATCAAACACCAGCCAACCAGCCATTCGGCTGGGCCATTGTTCATATGTTCTCGGTCCAGTGCCATCGAGATCGAACGTCACTTTCGTTTTAGCGAGCAGTTGACTCGCTTGCAGCCCCGGAGCGATCGGGACAAGGATCGGTGTAATCATTCTGAATACGGCATCTAATTGTTCGCACTTAGATTTCAAATCGGCAATTTCCTTTTCGTTTTCAGCGGGAGTGAGCAAGTTCAAGAGATATCCACCTGTCTCCTGGGCAACTGATGACCCTCTCATGCCTGTCTTGTACTCTTTTTCCTTTTCCCAGGCCACTTTGAACACTTCCCTGTAGAGTTTAAGGGCATCAGTCTTTTTGCCGGCTTGATCGAGACACCACGCCAATCCCAGTTTTGCCCTATCGAGGGAGGAGTCGAGCACCAGAGCTTTGTTTAAGTGCTTAATCGCCACTTCAAGGTGTTCATGCGCCTTGATGTCGACCTCTGGTGAGGTCGCTTGCGTAACATCAAATTGTGTAAAGTCTGTGTGGTAGTATCCATAGAATGGCTCATCAATCGGCTGATGCTCATCTGCTTTTCGGATTTTTACTTCCTCGGTCTTGCTTGCGTAAGCCATAGAATGCAATCGTCCGATCTGGAATTCCAGCATGGCGCGCTCCGGATTAGTGGAAGCTTGCCGCCTTCGCGATTCAAGATTGCTCAGCATCCGTTCAACAGGGACAAAGGCAAAATTCATGCGAGCCCAGGATGCCTTAGCAAGAGGCATTGATTGAAACAAGCATAAAAACAGCGTAGCCAAAAGAAGGATAAATTTCATAACGCTCCTCAGTTTATCGAGAATATGAGGTCATTTTTCCCGCCCATTCACCATAAGCAGCGCCTCGACCGAGTTCTCCATTTACTGAACCTCCAAAATTTCTGAGCTTACTCAGCCCTGTCGAATTTGATAGCTGCGGCCTCCGCCTCGGCGTTCAATTTGCTGTAGTTGAGATCCAAAGCCTTGTCCTTTGAAGCTTGCACATATTTATAAAGCGGCGAAGCAGGCGCGAAGAGGTTGCGCAATCGGCCGTAACTCAATCGGACTTGCTGTGGTCCTTTGGCGTATTCAGCAACGATATACGGATCAAAGTAAAAGAGCAGCCCTTGCTTGTCAAAGGCAAAGTGTATCGGCGTTTTTCCGTTGCTGAAGTTTGTTCCAGTTTTCACTATTGAGCTGAAGCCATCTTTCAACTGCTTGTAGAGTTCAAGCCTGCATAAATTGGATAGAATCTTGAGGTCCGGTGCCTTACCAAAGACTTCCTGTAGAGTCATTTCCCTGGTCTCCGGCCGGAGTCTGTAATTGAGGGGAATCGACCAGTTATCACCGTGCGCACCACCATCAAATTTGTTGAAGAATAAGACTACACTGACCAGTTCGGGTGTTGCCAACAAAACTTCGTAATCGCCTCGAAACCAATAGCTAATTTCGGGCGGATCATTGCGCGGACCTTTGGTCTGAATTCTGCTTCTGTATACAGCGACCCGTCGTCTAACTGCTTCATTCAACTTGGCTATTTCTGAATCTGCCACTCCACGTCCACTGAATTTTGGATAGCTAAGTTCGATTTCCCATCCCTTGGGCTTTTCTAGAGTGTGAATCCTTTCTGAGCGCAGTTGGACTTGCCCAACTGGTCCTGGACCTGCACTTTTGCTTTCACTTTCAATAGCTACCAAACTGGCTGATTCACTGCTTGAGCCCTGTTCCTCTCCCGCAACAGACGGGCTCAAGGCACCGCCCCAAGACAAGAACAAAAGAAAGGTAAGCATTGGAATGTTTAACCAGTTCTTCTTCAACATTGCCATTGCCTCTCTCTTCTGCCCGGATTCGGAGCAGGAATCACCATCTAGCTCAAGCCGCGTTAGACTCGATAATAAGTCTGCGACGATTTTGCTTCGTCGGCCTTTCGGCTGATTGGCAAGGATGATATAAAGACTTGTATTTGGTTCGAGCAGAAAAATTATGCAGGTCTGGTGGCAAGGAATATTTGATTGAGCGAATACCAGCCGTCAGCTCCCTCTTCGCCTTTTCCCCACTGGTTGTCTAGATACAATTCAAAGCTGCCGTCGGGCTTTTGCCGCAGGTCCGAAATCGAAACCACATGCCCACGGACATCCGGGTCGCTGAAGGGAGGCAAATTTCCATAAACACTTAAGATCGCCGGTAGTTCGTTTTTATCTTTTAGCTTTTGCAATTCATTTTGAAACTCCTGCTCAGTTTTAAAATGAATCACTCCATCGTTTATACCGTGATCTTTATCGAAATTAATAAGCACACAAGGCTCTTTTTCTCCGCTCAGTCTTGAAAGCTCTTTTTGAATAGACTCCGAGCTGTTGCCATAGAAAGGTTCGGGTCCAGCTGCACCTTCCTGTATAACAAATGCCTCGCTGCCAGCCTCGACATAATGCACAGTCTTACCGTAGTATCTGCCAAGTTCGCCGCGCTGGCCAAGGTCATTAAGGGCAGTTACCTGAAACAACTGCGATACTAGAGTGCGGTCGCCATTTAGCGGCGGGTGTGGTCCGGCGGTCCACAAAGATAAGACCGAGCTGTCACCCACATTAATGATCTTGCCGTCAGGAGCATGATATTCACCTGTCAGAGCCACCTGCTGAACTAAATCTGCCACCCGCGACGGATACTTAGCAAACATACGCGACTCGATGCTTGCAACACTGCAGGTGTTCCAGTCTCCCTGGTCGACAGTTGAAGGATCGGCTGCATGATACATGAATTCAAGCGCTATTAGAGCCCGGTTCTGCTCACTGAGCGGAGCATCTTTTTTAGCTTCTTGCAGCAATTTATTGAGAGAAGCGTATGTATCCAATTGTTCTGCTTTGTCCAAGCCCTGGGCTTCTGCACGGGTTCTGAAGTTTTCTGAGTACTCAGCAAATCTAGCTGCAAATGAAGGCTCGCTTTTAGCCAGCAAGTCACGAATTTCATTCTCAGCGTTGTCCAGTTTTAGGGAAGCAGCAATGTTTTCTGCTGTGTTATTCGCCGTGGCTTCCGCTGGGTTTTCCGGCTGCTTTTCTGCCTTTTTCTCGTCTTTATTCTTTGATACTTTTTCGACAGGCTGGCTTGAATCACTTATGGATAACTGAGGCAAAAGACTTCCTGATGAATCTTTTGCTGCTGTATTAGCTCCGGAATAGAAGTCGAGCAAATCCAAACTTTCAGCAATGGCTGCGGGTTTTTGCCCATCCAGGTTCTTTTCGTAAGCTTCCGTATTATCCATGGCGATTCTCACAATCTTGATTCAATACTTGTGCAAGGAAGACGCCACTAAATACAGTTGCGCCTTCCTTGCGAATTGTTCCTTTAACAGCTGAGCATTATCTGCCTTTGACTGTAATTTTTCCGTCTCTAACTACAATTTGCGTACCACTCACCTTAGATTTAGGACGGTCGATATGAATCGGGCCACCCGGAAAAGGGTTGTAGCGACGACGACGACGTCCTTCTTCCATCGGATCGAGATCGTCCAATACATCTTGCAGCAAAGCTGCTGATGTTTTATCTTCTTCTTGTTCTGCTTTTACAGGAGCCATTTCCTGATTTTCAATTGACATTGCATTCTCCTTACGCCAACCAGTTAAGTTCAAAAACCTTGAGAACTGCAGTAAAGTACAAGCGAGAAAGGCGCCACCAGAAATGATGGCGCCCTCTTGCTGTAAACTACCTGCTCTTTATGTTGATTTTGCCGTCTCTAACTTCATACTGCAAGGCTGAAACCTTGGAAGTCGGACGATCAATGTGAATCGGTCCAAAATTCGGGTATGGGTAGCCACCACCACGACGGCGACGTCCTTCTTCCATTGGAGAGTTGAGATCGTCCATCACATCTTGCAAGAGAGCTTGCGATGTTTTGTCTTCTTGTCCTGCTTTTACTTCAGGTGCTTCATTATGTTCAATTGACATGATTGTCTCCTCGTTAATTGGGTTTTAAGTAGTCTGAACTCACTTAAACTGCAAACGAGTCTATCTGCGGCTAGGGAACAAAAACGGACAGAACTGTGAATAATCCGTTTATAGCCGCTTCAAATCATGGTGTTTGTCCCACTGGAAATAAGCAAATGCAGAATTATTTTGATCTACCCGCAAAACTCGAGCCTCGAAAGCATTGCTATATGAGAAAAACGAAAGCTTTAGACTCAAATTCAGCAATCTAGCAAGCACCATAAGTGGTGCCTTTTATGAACTGATTTTTACTCAAGCCATTGAATTTTTCCGGTTTTGAGATTGCGAATGGCGCCAACCACGGCAATCTTTTTTGCATCTACGGCTTTCTTTATTCCAGAACTTTTCAAAATGGCAGCTATCTGCTGGCGCACATTTTCTTCGATTGCTTTGTTTTCGAGCTCAATACCTGTAAGCTTCGGATGATTTTTTTTCGTGGCCTCGACCGCCGGGTGAATCTCTTCCATTAATAAGGGCAGTGCCCCTTTCAGATCCTTGCCTCCTGATAGTGCCGCCTGCACTGCCCCGCACTGGCTGTGTCCCAGCACTACAACCAGAGGTGTTTTTAGATAATGCACGCCATATTCAAGGGAAGCAAGCTCAGCCATTGCACAGACATTGCCCGCCACACGTACAACAAAGAGCTCACCAAACGCTTTATCAAAAACGGCCTCTACAGGTACTCGCGCATCAGCGCAACCAAGAATACTGGCAATCGGTTCCTGTCCTTCTTTTGCAGTACGAAGTCTGCGTACCGGGTCTATACGCGGGTGCTTGGATACTCCCTCAAGATAACGCTCGTTTCCTTTCTTCAGCATTGAAAGAGACTCTTCCCAGCTAAGCGCATACACGGGCAGAGCTGCAAGCAGGGTTGCTGCAAGAGCAAGAAGAAAAGAGATTCGCATGGTGTTTAAGTTCCTTATATATGGCAAGAACGGAAGATTATACTATTGATTTATGAATGGATTCATAAGTGAACAAGTCCGCAGACTTTTCCTCCCCGGTGAAATAAGCTTTATCCGTATACAGAAACAAAAGCAGCTACTGACAGGTCTGAATTTTTGTGCTGGCGCCTGAGGCCTTTAAGATAGAACTGATATGAAAAATCAACTCGATCCCTTCCCGGCTCCATGGGCGGCCATTTCAACAGGCGACATTTCAACAGCCACTGCAATCCTATTGATGCAGGTCTTACTGCCTGCGCTGCTGGCTCTTTCCCTGACTCAGGCACCAGCTGCATTTGCACGCAGCAAAAAACCGGATACTGTAATTGCAGCTCCCCGCAAAGACAAATGGTGGCATGAAAAACATGAGAAACGTCTTGAAGAAGTAAGAAACAGCCGAGCTGAAATAGCATTCTTCGGAGATTCTATTACCGAAAACATGAACCTGAATGTGGGTCTGCTTCACAAAATCATCGGTCCAGAAGCAAGCGCATTCGGCATAGGCGGCGACCGAACCCAGCACCTCCTTTATCGTTTTCAAAACGGCGAGCTGAACTTTCCTGCCCCCGGTCCCAAAATCTTCGTTGTTTTGATTGGCACAAACAATATCTCTTACTGGAAGGACAATCCAAGAAGTAAGAATTCTGACATATTCCTGGGAGTAGAAGCAGATCTAAAGGAATTGAGAAAGCACTATCCACAAGCGAAAATTTTGCTGCTCGGAATCTTGCCCAGAGAGGAAAAGCCGGACGGCTGGTCTCGCATCGCAGCTAATAAATGCAACGACCTTCTAAGGAAACTTGCAGACGACAGGCATATTTTTTATGCGGATATCGGAGCGGTTTTTCTCAGGCCGGATGGAAAAATTACAAAAGAAGTGATGGTCGATTTTCTGCATCCCAGCCTGGAAGAAGGGTACAAACGCATGTATGAAGCAATCAAAGCACATATAGACAGACTCAAAGAAAACGGGTTCAAAGAAAAGCAGGAGCCAAAAGAGCTGTCTAAAGAAGCTCAAGCAGAGGAAAACAGGCAAGCAGAAGAAAGCAAGCAAGTACAAGAAAGCAAGCAAGAAAACTCAAACTCAGACTGAGTTAAGTTGAAGCTTCAGCTCCGGGTTTACGCAATACAAAAAGATTACCGCGAGGGAATCTACCGCCGGGCACAAATGAGCCGCCACCCTGCACAGTCTGGTGTGTCCACTTACCCGTCGACGAACTGTTGTCGTACTGCCATACCTGGCCGTTTACGACTTCGCCGATAATGCCGATATGGGCATTGCCGCCGGAGCCGCTGCCGACACTACCGTATACGATATCGCCCGGTCGGTACTGGCTCATACTCGAGATCGGCACCTGCTGGTAGCCAGCGCGCCTCAACTGCGATGCCAGTTCGAGCACACCGGCTGAACCGGGCACTCTCACACCTGCTTCCTGCAAGGCTCTAGAAACGGAAGCCGCACATCCAAGATTGCCGCCTTCTACAATGCCCGACCATGGGGTCTGAGCCCAGAGTGCTTCACCGACATTGCCTCTTGCGGTAGCCACCAGTTTCTTATTATGTTCGCTAACATCGATATCACCCCAGCCGAACTGCCCCGCCCGAGCCAGTTGGTAAAAGTTCTGGCTTGCTTCCTGATATTTGGCGTAACTGGGGTTTTTCAAGTCTTCGGCAGTCGGCACCCGGCCAAGTGCAAAAGCAAGGCCAACCTTGCCGGCCTCTTCCGGTGTCATATGATCAGGATTTTTGTCACCGACAATTTGCCTGGCATAGTGTTCGACAAGCTGCTGGTTCATGGTTTCCTGGAGCTTTTTAGGCATGAATGTTTTCATGCCGTCTTTAATTTCAGCTTCTGAGGCATTGGGGTCCGAAAGCTTACCCATAAAATCTGCAAATTTCGAAGCAAATTCAGGATCATCAAATTTCGCGGCAAAGTCTTTTGGAATTTTGTCGCCGTCGCCAAGATCCTTCATGCCCTTTTTCATGGCTTCAGCCATTTTGCTCTGAAGTGCTTTTGCTTTCTCAGGATGCTTTTTTAGATACTCCTGAAGCTTGCTGTAATCAGGCGGATCACCCAGTATTGCTGCAAGCTCCGGATCTAGAGCCAGCATCATTGAAAGCCAGTTGCCGGCATTGCGTCCATTTGTGCCGTAGCGGCCAACTCTGTAACCGTCTGAGCCTTTTCTTACTGTCCAGTATGGCTCCTTTTCATCCGGCTTGAACATGGCGGCAAGCGTTTCTTTCATTGCCTGCACCGGCGGCAATTCATCGGGAGGCGGCGGAACCTGGCGGTCACCGCCGGCTCCATCAATCTGCTCTCTCGGGAAGCTGCCTGAGCCGCCGTTCTGGCGGATGCCATTCATCTGGTCGGAGATATCCTGAATTCCCGGTGGAACTTCCGGAACTTCAATATCGGCAGGTTTTGCTTCGGGCGGCTTGGCTATTGCTGCATCGCTTATCAACTTGTGCGGATCTTCAAGCTCAACTTCAGCTGCACCAAGATTTTGATAGTCAGGATTCTGAGCAATACGCTCGGTCATATACTTTGTAAGTGCATCAATACTTGCTTGCCGCGAGTCGAATTCACCGGCTCCTGCGGTAGCTTCGGTATCGTCACCTTCAACAACAATCACAATGTTTTTATCCGGGTTATTTTCCGGATTATTCACAACTTCAATACTGCCGTCTCTTTTGATCAGAAAATCCGGCTTGAGATTTTGATTCTCCTGATCAGCAAAAACAAGGCTGATTTTTGCCTTCTCACCCTGGGCAAGCTTATCTGCAATCCGATCCGGATCAGCAGGATCTGCCGGGCTTCCACTTGCTCTGAATTTGCTTCCATCTTTAAGCTCGAGAAGTTCCTTTATTGATTTTCTTGCATCAAAACTAAGCGCAGGCCCGGCTCCTTCTTTTTCGGAGGGCAGCTCGGGCGGTTTTTTGTTTTCGTTTGACTCATCTTCAGGCTGAGTGTTTTGCTTCTGGCCTGAACCCAGATCTCCAATAGGCGGAATAATGAGCTTGGAAACACGCTCAGAACCCGAGCCCGAGATTTTAGCAGGAGCAGCGCTGCTTTTATCAAGAGACGGCTTGCTGAAAGGACTTCTACTTAGAGACTGGCTGTGACTGATGTTCACACTTGCATCACTGCTGCTTCTTGCTTGGGGAGCAAAGCTTTCACTATGGCTTTGCGCAGGCATTGCAAACTTGAAGCCGCTGTATCCGCCCCCTCTGGGCTGCGGTGAGCTGAGATAAACTGCAGCTTCGCTGCCGAGCCCGCTGAAATTAGATTTGCTCGGACCGCTTGCAATATGTTTTTCTGCGGAGCCGCCATTTGCAGGTCTAGCCAGATTTCCGTCGTGTGTCATATTCGTTTTTCTTATATGAATGGGGAGCCAGAAGAAACGCCATCAGCGATCTGCCTACCTGCCTGTCAGATCGTGTATTTTTTTCAAGAACATAGAATTAAGTCGGTCTTGGAGAGGGTTTCGGTTGGAGCATCGACCGACTTAACTCAATGTCTATGGCTATGTTCTGAAGATATATTCAGACAGGTGAATAAATCCGTATGATTTTGTGTATTTTTTGTGTACGCAAGGCCCTGAGCCGGGGAAAATACGTAGTTCAACTATGAAACGCAAGACCGATCCATCGGCAGCTTAAACCAGAATCTGCTGCCCTGTCCGATTTTAGACTCCAGACCAATACTGCCGCCATGCTGCTGAATTATAGCCTTAGAAATTGCCAGACCCAGACCAGACCCACCTCGCTCAGTTGCATCACTTTTTTCGACCTGAACAAAACGTGCAAAGATTTTCGCTTGTCTGTCTTCCGGAATACCCCTGCCCCGGTCAATTACAGAAAAGACCAGCAAATCCTGTCCATTTTTTTCCTCAGTCACTCTAAGTTCAATTGATTCGTTTTCAGGAGAGAATTTTATGGCATTGGACACGAGATTGATCAGCACCTGGCAAAGTCTGTCCCGGTCAGCATATACCTTCATGCCGGGTGATTCAAGATATGAATGCAGCCTGATCCCTTTAGCTTCAGCCAGTTCAACAATTGAAGAAACCGCCATTTCAAGTAAAGCAGCTATCTCGATTTCCGAACAATCAAGTATGAATTTCCCTGCTTCCATTTTTTCAATATCAAGGAGGTTGTTGATCAGACGAATCAGCCGGTCAGCCTCCTCGCAGGCAATTTTCAACCTCTGAACTCCTTTGTCGGAAAAATCACCGAGGGCATTTGATTGATCAAAGAGTTGGAGTGAAGCTGAGATAGACATTAATGGCGTCCTGAGCTCGTGACTGACGATAGAAATCAGTTCTTGCTTAAATTTCTCGAGTTCAAGCAAATGATTACCTGCTTCATAAAGCTCCCTGTCCAGATAAGCTATTTCGTCTCCGCCACTTATGGGCGGGTCAAGTTTTTTCCTGGACACAAGCCGGGCGGTGTTTTCCATTACATGCGCAAGCCTGATGCGAAGTTTGCGCATTATAAAAGCCGCCAGAAAAACCGAAAGAACAAAGTTAAGCAGAAATCCCCACAGCAGTGCGGCTTCCAGATTTTTCATCATCTGAACTCTTTGGGCACCCAGTGATTCACCAATCGCCCTTTCCCGAAGCATCAATCTCTCTTCTGCTCTTTGCGCTTCAAAAAGCGGGTAGATCTCTTTCACCGTTGCCGGATCACTGGTAAGATTATTTACGGCTTGCCTGGACTGCTCTGAATCAGCAGCTTTGTTCAAGCTGCCCATCTGCAATAAGAGTTTTTGCAAGGAAGCATAGAATATCTTCAGACGGGCTCGAGACTCCTTGCTGTCTTTCAACTCTTCCGGATCGCCTGAGCAAAGCTTTTCCACTTTGTCGAGTACGGCAAATACCCTTTCCTTATCATCAAGGCAACGTTTCCATGATTCCGGATTTTTGTTTGAGAACGCAAACATGGCAGCATAATAGAGTTCTGCGCCATGATTAAGTGTGTTGAGAATTTCTTTGGAATTTTGCTCACGCTGAATTTGTTCCTCGATTTGATTCAACGAATGGTGAATCAAACAAGCAAAGGAAAGCTGAAAAACAAGTGGAACGGAAATTATTACAAAGCCCTGCTGCAAAACACTAAACTTGCGGCGCTGCGGCTTGCTCTGCGGCTTGAGTTCGGCAGGCGCTTTAAGCAGCTCTTGCCTGTTCAGAATTGGATTCTTGCTTGCGGCAGGAAAATTGTTGGTAAGAAGCGCCGCTGACTCTGAAGACGGAATCTTAAACCAGAATGTGCTTCCTTTACCGGGTTCCGAATCAACGCCAATCACACCACCTTGCTTTTCAACAATCGTGCGAGAAATAGTCAGGCCGAGCCCTGTTCCTTTTTTGCCATCCTTTGCATTGACTTGATTGAACGGCTCGAAGATTTGCTTCTGAAACTCTTCGGAAATCCCGTCGCCCTTATCACTGACACGACACTCGAAACAATCTTTGTGCTGGATAGCCACCAGACTTATCTCTGCTCCGGCAGGTGAAAATTTCATGGCATTAGAAAGTAAGTTGACGATCACCTGCACCAGCCGATCGCGATCCGCAAAGATTTTTCCTCCCTGACTTTTGACATTGATTACAAATCCAGACTGTTCCGATAGCTCCTTAACCGAATCTACTGAGGCGGCGAGCAACTCATCAACAAAAATCTCCTGGGGTTTTATTTCGAGTTCTAGCCTGTCCAGATAGAGGAGGTCTGCGACCAGCCCCATTAATCGTTTAACCGTTGTATAAGTCCGCTCGGCTTTTTTCTGGGCTTTTGCGGGCAATGCTCCGTAAACGCCCTCCTTAAGAGAAGCCAGAAAACCTCCTATCGAAGAAAGTGGGCTTTTGAGTTCGTGACTTACTACACCAATCATTTCCTGCTTGAATCGTTCAAGTTCCTTTATTTCTGTTGCCGACTTGAACAGAAACTGATCAAGCTCAGAGATTTCGTCATCTCCTTTTAAAGGCGGGCTCAATTTCTTTCCCTTAGAAAGGCAGACTGTGTTCTGCAATATAATCAGAAGGCGGTTCGTAATATTGAGACAGAAGTAAACGACAAGCAATATGCTCACAATCACACCAGCGACCATGCCACCATATAAAACTGTACGCAAGGAGTTCATTGCATCAGTAGCTGATTTAGTTTGCTCCTGGCTTGCCTGCAGAAGCTCCTGCAAAAACGGAGAATCAGCCACATAACGAGTGGAACTCTCATTTACCAGTTTCAAACTCGACGACTTCAATGCTGATTCCAGAAGTGCAGGCTCATCTTTGAGAAGCAAGCGAATATGCTCATCGAACTCTGCAGCTTCATTCCGGTAATCTGAAATAACCTGAGCCAGGCGCGACTGCCATATAGCCTCACGAACCTGTGCTATGTCAGTTGTCCTGTTTTTGCCTGGGTTGCCTGGATTGTCTGGATTGCCTGGGTTCCCTGGATTGCCTGACTTAAGTTCGCTAAAGTTATAAGAGCTGGCCAGCCGGTTTGCAGCAGCCGCACAGCGCAAGGCAGTCATATGACAGCTGATAGCATCCTTCAGGCGGTGCTCCCGCTGAACCAGCCGGTCCAGATCTTGAAGCCCGAAAAAGAGAAGCGAAATGAAAGCCGACCCAAAGAATAACGGAACGGCAACCAGCAGAAGACCCTTGTGCACTATTCTGATTTTCAGCATTGATGGGATTATACCCGCAGCTATATAAGGAAACAGCTGAATCCCCTGTCACAGAATCTACACTAAATGTTCACATTTTCATACTGACATTGTGCTAAGATCTGCCCTGAGCTGGCGTTTACATGCTTTAAATCACGGGTAGCTCAGACAGCTGATACCCTGTCGGAGAATTTCATGAGGCACTATCTGCTAGAGCTTCTATCTTTTAGAACTCCTTTGAGAAAAATGCGCGGCTCAAGCATTCTTGAAGGAGCCGTTGGTTTGCTCCTGGTGTTTACCGGTCTCATAGTAGCAGGACTTTTGCTGATGAATTCCGGCGTACTCATTTACAATCAGGAAAAAATCGGTTTTGCTTCTCACGCGGCGGCTCTTTACGCTTCAAGAGTCACAAATATTGCAAATCGCCAGGCCGATGTGGAAGCTCAAGTTTCAAACATCATGAACAATCTGGGGCTGGCTTCAGCCAGCACCACCATCACGATCAAGGATATTACTGTTTCTTCTAAACCGGCGGTTTCTGTAAGCATAAGCGCCAGTCTTCCGACAATGCTCTCTGCAAATTTCGGCAATCTCTTACCCCAGCAAGTGCAATTGACAGAAACAGCGGTGGCACTTAAACCGGTTAATCCTATGAAATATCTGGTGGTAACCCACCCGCTGACAGGTCAAATCACCGTGCCGCTGTTAAATCCAACAGGTGTGCTTCCAAACGACGGGCTGCCCGCTTATGAGATAAGCCTGGCAGGCGTAAGAAAGCTTCGTTAACGCAAAAACAAACAGAACAAAAAACAAATTTATGATTCCAATCAATAATGAAAACAAAAACAAAAATGCTGTTCAGCGCAAACGAAGGATGCGGGGGTCTGCCCTTATATTAGGATTGGCCGCCGTTTTCTTGATAGTTTCCGGCTCTGTGCTGGCAGTGCTGCTTATCCTAAATACCGGAGCTGCAACATTCAACAAAGAGAAAGTAGAGTTTATCACTTACCAGACAGCAAGCTACGCAGCTACTTATTCCGCTTTTCTTTCAGATGCACAAAAGCGCCAAACTAATGCTACCGATATGGTGAATGGATTGCTGCAAGAAATGGGAATGAACGGCACAAACACAACTGTAAGCGTCTCTGATACAACTCTAAGCGGGCAGCCGGCAGTCAGCGTAACAGTAACAGTTGATCTTCCTACTGTTGCGGTCGGAAATTTCGCTTCGATTTTTCCGCAGCGCATACAATCCACCTCTACTGCAGCAAGAACCAAAGACCCCTATGCAGAACAGTACATTGTAGGCATAGATCCGTTTGACGGCAAAGTTGTAGGCGCACAGGTCAATCCAATTGGAAGCCTGCCAAATGACGGAACTCCGGCATGGAACATTAGCATCACTGGTGTAAGAAGAATCAGATAATAATGCTTCGGAGCGTTGTCTTGAATGAGTAAAACAATCAAAAAATCATGCTTACAAAGGCGAGCAAGCGCAGGCTCGGGAATAATAGAAGGAATCGTAGCTTTGATGCTGATAATTGGCTCTACGATTCTGGCTGTGATTCTATTATTGAACACGGGAATAGCCAGCTATGACAAAGAAAAAATCTCCTTTGTAGCCGACCAGGCAGCCAGTTATGCAACTACTCTATTCGATTCTAAAACACGAGACGCCGATGTCAGCGCTTTTGTTGATGAAATGCTGAATCAAATGGGAGTTAAAGCCAGCAACACAAGCGTAAAAGTAACGGATATTAAATGCAACAGGTGGGCAGCGCTTTCTGTTGATGTATCGTCCACAATACCCACCCTGATGTCTTCTTCATTCAGTTCCATGCTGCCTCAACAAATACAGGTATCTGCCAGGTCTGTGGCAATTAAGTCACCATATGCGGAGGCCTACTGCGTGGGTACAGCCCCCATAGGTGGGCAGGTTACCCTGGCTTTGCTTAATGCAGACGGCACGCTGCCTGCCGATAACCTGCCGGCGTGGTCTATTAGCCTGGCGCTCGGTGTAAAGTTGCTCAGGTAATGGGAATTAAGGAGAGGATCTAGGCTTAGGACTCTTGAAACAGATTGAGAAAGACTTAGAACCCTGCCTGGGTCGAGGGTGGTTGAAACCATAAGCGCTTACACTGTTCGATACCAAAAAGATAACAGCAACTGGTGGGTGGCTATAAATCCAGCTAATGCTCCACCGGTATCACCGGAATATCAAACTGCCTGGCTTTCTTATACTCAAAGCTTGCATCTTTGCCTGCTTCTTTTGAAATTACAATTTCGTCTCTGTCTGCAGCTGTGTAAATCTCACCTTTGTATTTATCTTGCATACCTGAAATAAAAGATTCAACCACCTTCTTTGTGCTTGGAATTGCAGGCACATAATGAGTAATCACAAGACGTTTCACAGCTGCACGCTGTGCCATAGAGGCAAGCTCATCCGAATCAGAATGGTAGCGGCTGATGTCTTTGACAAATTCAAGCGAGGCTGTGTCTCCTGCGGCCCTTGCTCTTTCAGCGACTTCTTCTGCAAGTGGATGACTGAATGCCTCGTTTATCAAAATATCGGCGCCCTGAGCGTTTTTTTCCAGCCCCGGAAAAATTCTTGTGTCGCCTGAAAATACAATTTTTTGGCCGCGCCATTCGATAATGTATCCTAGCGCCGGCACTACCGGTGTGTGATCCACGCGAAAAGCCGAAACTTTAAGCTCTTTGCCCTGGTATACAACTACTGGCGCATCCGAGGACGCCACTTCAACAGGCACTCCCATGGCAAGGGCGGGGTCCCAGATTCCTTTTACCGTAGCAGCACGATAAATAGCATCAAACTCATAAGCAGTGTTTATGGCATTGATGATTTTAGTCACGCCAAAAGGACCATAAATTTTAAGCACATGCTTGCGCCCGTGTATCCAGGAAGCATTCACAACCTGGCCAACACCTGCAAAATGATCTGAATGAAAATGTGTAAGAAAGACCTTTTCGATTTGAGGATAAGGCAAGCCAATCTGGCCGATGTTTTGAATCGCCCCTTCGCCTGCATCAATCAAAAAAAACTCACCATCGCAAATAACGGCAGCAGAGCTTGGCTTGCGGATATTCTCCATTTCAAATTCAGGGTTGCCTGTACCAATCAAAAAAATATGCAGCTTGCCGTCTTTCAATAAATCATTTTTGGGCGCAGAAGGCCAGAACAAATATTCTTCTGCCTTTGCTTGCGTCTGACCTGCAAGCAAAAACAAAAGCAAGAAGAGAAACGAGAAAAGAAGACTGCGTATTTTCTTTACTCTAAAACCAGCAGCACCTAACATATCCACCTCCGCATTATCGATTCAGCTTAAAGATCAATTCTGCTCCTTGATCAGCCGCAAAACAAAGTTTCTATAATCGCTGCCTTGAAGCAGTTCAAAGTCTTTTTCAATTCTGCGCCTGCGAGCCTGCACTATTTCGCCCGTTAACTTATTGGTTCCTTCTTTCATATAGCTCTGCCAGTACAAGCCACTGCCTCTGCGTTGCCAGGCAGGCAGCTCATTGTAATTTATCGCCCCCTCTTTATAAAGCAGTTCGTTTTTTTGAGCCACGTCCAGTTTCTCAAGAGCGACCGCAGCAGCAGATGCTGTTTTACCTTTTTTACGTAGAAGCCAGTAACAGTGTGCATTGAGCGCATTGCGGTGCGCATCTTCTGCTCGCCAGCAAAAATAATCGAGCACAAGATTTTCATTTGGAAACTCACAAATTCTGCAATCAAAACAAGCAATGTCATTTAGCAGGAGTGAAAATTTCGCGCTTGCCTCGCCAGCAAGCACGGAATTCAACTTGCGAATTTTACGCCCGAAAGCATTTTCGTTCATAGAAAGGAGCAAGGAGATCTCATCACTTTGAGTATATCCAAAGCTAAAAGCGATACCGCTCTGACTCATAAGATGCTCGACAGTTGCGATCATTAAATCACGAAACTTGAGGTCAAAAGGAGCTTCGAACTTGTGTAGTTCTTTGGTCAGCCGGGTGAAGCCGCGTCCGTCAAGCCGTGCAATCACAAACATTTCAGGAAGAACACAACGATCGTCATATTCTTCATAAACTCGCATTTTTTCGTCTAATTCATCAAATCTCATGTGCTTATTTTTCTTCCTGCCAGTCACTTACGACAAATTCAAAGCTGCCTGAATCAGGATTTTCTTTTAGCTCTACATAATATAGCTCATCATATCCTTCCTCATAAGAGGGTAACTCAAGAGCTTTGTAAGTACCGAGCAGTCCTTTATCAGGAACACGCTTAGCTTCTTCCCTGTTCTTATTACGGCCAAGGCACTCAGAAGGTTTGGACTTGAAATAATAAGCGCTGACCTTAAAGCCGTATTCCTTTGCCTTATCAATATATGATTGCCGGTCTGCTTTTTTCGGATTGGTTTTGTCTATAACAAAAGCCTGTTTTCCCTCAAGGCATGCGGCTATCAAAAGCTTTTCTCGATTTTTTGTTTTGAGCATATCAAGATTGATTCTTATATGGCTGTCAAAAAATCGCTGGCGGCAAAAGCTCGACTTGCCGCTTGCTTGCAGTCCGATTAATATCACGGCTTCCAAGATTGTTATGCCTTCTTTAGCTTCTTTCTGTATTTTGCAGCTATTCCACTTGCAAAACAATCTTGCCAAAGTGGCTGCCGCTGCTCATGTATTCAAAGGCTTCCTTGATCTGGCTGGCTTTAAAAACCCGGTCAATAACCGGCTTTATCTTATGCGCAGCAATGGCGGAATTCATGTGCTCGAACATTTCGCGAGAGCCGACAAAAATACCCTGAAGTCTTATATGTTTCATAAGCACCGGTATCGGATTGAACTGCCCGCTTGCAAGAACTCCTATCAAACTAATCTGCCCGCCCAGCCGCACCGATTTGCAAGAGCGGTCTAGAGTGCCGGCGCCGCCAAGTTCAATTACCAGATCTACACCCTCAGGGCAAGCTTTAAGAACTTCCTTTTCCCAGTCGCTGTTTTTCTTGTAGTTGATAGTTATGTCAGCTCCAAGCGTTTTTGCTTTTTCAAGTTTCTCATCACTGCTTGAGCTAATCAAAACTGTAGCACCGGCTGCTTTGGCAAACTGAAGCGCAAAAAGCGATACTCCGCCGGTACCCAGTGTCAAAACTGTTTGTCCCGGTTTAATTTTACCCGATTCAAAAAGAGCATTCCAGGCGGTGAGCGCTGCACAGGGCAGGCAGGCGGCTTCTTCAAATGAAAGATGATCCGGAATTTTGACAAGACCGTTTTCATTGAACACGGCTTGCTTGCGAAGTACTCCATCAAGGGCCGCGCCCAGAGCGCTTTTTGATGCCGCTGGCGTCAGCTCTCCGGCGCTCCAGTTTTGCATGAAAGTTGGCATGACCCGGTCGCCTTTTCTAAAGGCACTTACATGAGAGCCGACCTCCGTTACAACACCGGCGCCGTCTGAAAGGGGTATTAAAGGCAGAGCTTGTTTGGGATTATAGATGCCTCTTGCAACCATGATGTCGCGATAGTTCAAAGAGCAGGCTCGCATTTCAACCAGCAAATCATGCGGTCCGAGCTGCGGCAAATCAAGTGAGACTTCGACTATTTTGCCGAAATCGAATTCTGTAAGGTGATACCCACGGCTACATGTATTTACCGGCATAATATGACCATCCTCAAAAAAACGAATTTAACTGAAAGTCCGACCATTATAACCGGGAGTACACTTGTAGCTTTCGGTCTAAGCTGCTAGCATTCGGTCCCTGGAATCCAGGTCAATTTACAAGCGCATTTTACAAGCGCACTATCTATTCGGGGGTTGCAGTTTATGAGCAAGGATGCAAAGTTGGCAAGCGGTCCTGATGGCAAATGGCTGCTTGGAAATGCCGAAGATTTCAAAAACGACCCGCTTGCATTCATGGAAAAATGCCATAAAGACTACGGTGATTGCGTCTTGATGCATATAGGCCCGTTGCCGATGGTGATGATTACAGACCCGGATTTAATTCACGAAGTGCTTGTGACAAAAGCAGCAAGCTTTACAAAGGATGCAGCGATTAAAAACAACCCGGAGTTTTTCGGTAACGGACTTTTGCGAAGCGAAGGCGAGTTCTGGAAAAAGCAAAGGAAGCTGGCTTCACCGGCTTTCAGCCCAAGGCGACTGGAAGAATACAGCATTGATATGCTCGAAAAAGCAAAAGAAAAACTCTCACAATGGACAGACGGGCAGTGCTTCGATATTCAAAAAGAAATGATGCGGCTCACTCTTTCAATAGCTGCAAAAACGCTTTTTGATGCAGGTGTTGAAAATGATCAGGAGTTCGAACAGGCACTTTCTGATGCGCAGAAATACCTGGGCGAAAGAATGGATGACTTTATAGTTCTGCTTTTGCCGGGCTGGCTGCCGTTTCCAACTAATCTGCATTTAAAGGAAGCCATACACAAAGTTGACTCCGTCGTATACAAGCTTATAAAAGAGCGTCGCGCCAATACAAGCGGACGCAAGGATCTGCTTTCATCCTTGATCGAAGCCACTGACGACGACGGCTCGACTATGAGCGACCAGCAAATACGCGACGAAGTCTTTACGCTCTTTTTTGCGGGACATGAAACCACGGCTCTTACAATGACCTGGACACTCTACCTGCTTGCTCAGCACCCTGAAATTGAAGCAAGACTCTTTGCGGAGCTGAATGAGCTCTTGAACGGCCGGGAGTTAAAAGGAGAAGATTCGCACCGGCTGCCTTATGCCCGCAAAGTAATCATGGAATCAATGCGCGTACTCCCGCCTGTCTGGGCAATCGGCAGAGAAGCTGCCGAAGATTGCAAGATTGGCGACTACGAAATCAAAAAAGGAACTTCGATTTTAATCAGCCAGTGGGTGAATAACAAAGACGAGCGCTGGTTTGCAAACCCGGACAAATTCAACCCGGAGCGCTGGAGCGATGAATTTTGCCAGAACCTGCCCAAGTATGCATATTTCCCTTTTGGGGGCGGACCCAGAACCTGTATCGGCAACAATTTTGCAATGATCGAAGCCGTGCTTTTGCTTGCTTGCATAGTTAAAGATTGCCGGCTTGAGCTTTTGCCCGAGCCCAAAGTCGAACTGCAGCCGGCAGTGACTCTGCGCCCGCGTCATGGAGTTTACATGAGAGTGCATAAACGCAATGCCAATGGTGTAAAATAACGGTCTTCAGACAAAAAGCCACTAAGCAAATGCATGACAAGAGGATCTGTGCCGGTGTCGGACACTGAATGGAAAAAACTCATTGAAGAAGGGAATGCTTCATACGAACGCGGCAAAATTCCTGAAGCTGAACTTAAGTTTCTGGCTGCACTTGAAGAAGCCGAAAAGTTCGGGGAAGAAGATCCGCGCCTTGCTCTGAGTTTGAATAATCTTGCAGCCATGTATCACGAACAGGGCAAGTACACGATGGCAGAGCCGCTTTATCTTCGAGCTCTCGATATTCGCAAGAAAATCCATGCTGAGATTCACGCAGACATCGCGCTCAATCACCATAATCTGGCCCTGCTTTACAGCGCCAGGCGCATGTATCCCATTGCCGAAAAGCATTACAAAACGGCGCTTGAAATGAAAGAGGAGCTTTACGGCAAGGAAGCTCTCGAGCTGGTAAACACGCTTCAGTATTATGCACAACTGATGAAGGTGCAAAACCGGCTTGTGGAGCGACAATTATTTGAATCCAGAGCCCGGATGATTTCTGAAAAATTCAAACCTTCCCAAAATGAGCCGGTGCAAGACAGTGAAGAAAACGAAGCAGAAGCGCAAGCTCAAGCGGAAACAAGCAAAGTTTAAGTGATAGGTAAATGAAAAAAGGCAAGGTCAAATCAAACACTAAACGTGAGCTTGCCCTTTATCTTGAAGCCTGCTGTGAATGCCTGGGATTTTCCGGCTCGGTGCTTGTGCATCGCAAAGAAAAGCCCTACTTATGCTCAGGCTTCGGCAAGGCCGACCGCGAGCACAATGTCAAAAACAAGCCGTCTACAGTTTACAGGCTTGCATCACTGACCAAGCAATTTACCGCCATGGGCATCATGATGCTTGTTGATAGCGGCGACCTGAAGTTGAACGACAAAATGAGCCGTTTTCTCAGTAAAGCTCCGGATAAATGGAAGGAGATTCGCATTCATCATTTGCTGACTCACACTGCCGGGCTACCTAACTACACTGAGTTGCCCGAGTTTCACAGAGCTCAAAAAGAATATGCATCACCACAAGAAATCATCGATTTACTAAAAAAATATCCGATGGAATTCACGGCAGGCAAAGACGCCCGCTATACGGATTCCGGCTTTACGATTCTCGGTCATATAATCGAACTTGTAAGCGGTCAGCTTTACGGCAGTTTTCTTGAAAATAGAATTTTAAATCCGCTTTCAATGTTCAACACCGGCTATGACGATCCGGACCTGATTATTCCCAACCGTGCAAGAGGGTATGTGCACAGGGAAAAGGAAGCGACTAAAAATGCTCCCTGGATAGATATGAGCTGGCCGCACGCAGCAGGCGCCCTTTGCAGCACGGTCGAAGATCTCTATACATGGGACCGGGCTTTGAAAAAATCCAAACTGATTCCAAAAGCGCTGAGCGAAATCATGTTCAAACCGGTGAAAGATGTTTTTGCATGCGGCTGGATGGTGGATGAACAGCACGGGCGCATAAGAATACAGCATGCCGGTGGTATCGATGGCTTTTCGACGGCGATTTTGCGATTTCCGAACGAAGACGCCTGCGTGATTGTACTGAGCAATGTCGAGTCCAGCTATTTTTCTCCGTTTACAATCGCTGAGAATCTGGCGTCAATTCTTTTCCATGAAGAAGTAGCATTTCCGGAAGCTCGCAAATAAGCAGTTTTTCTGTCTCAGTCCCAGGGGTTCAGGACCGACAGTTTGTCCAATTCGAAATCACCGACGTTTCTGGTCACCAGCGTAAGACCATAGATAATAGCCGTGGCCGCAAGCAAGCCATCAATAACCGACAACTGTTTTCCCTGCCTCTTGCCGGCCGACGAGATGATTCCCCATTCTTCGGCGACTCTTTCGTTTACTTCGATAATCTTGCCCGAAAACCTCAGCTTAAGTTCGATGTACCACTCCTCAAGGGCCAGTCGTTTTTTTGTATTTGCAAGAGAATTGAGCCCCTTGCAAATTTCCCCGATCGTAAGAACACTCAAATAAAGCGAAGATTCATCGACGGAGCTAAACCAGCTCAAAACATTTGGGTCCGGCTTGATTCTTATCAGTTCCGAAACGATATTGGTATCAAGAAGATAACGATTCATAATTCAAGCTCACGCCCGGTGTCTTTATCTCTTTCAAAGTCTAGCTCCAGACCAACAAATGGAGAATTTCTGAAAAATTCCAATAAATTACCAGACTGCCTGGCACGAGCCAGCAACTCTTCATATTCTTCAAGCGGCATCATAACAACAGCTTCTCGACCCTGCTTTGTTATAAGTTGCGCTCCCTCGGAACGCGCTTTTCGAAACAACTCACTAAAACGGGCTTTGGCAGTTTGAAGCTGCCACTCGTGGGCACCTGGCCGCCGGAGCTGCCTGGAAGATCTGGATTGGGGTTCTTTCTTCATATCAATTCTGACCAGTCTGACTGGTTTTATCATATACGGACAAAGCGAAACGGTCAAGACGTATACCAGACGCAAGTTCAACTCAGACGCAAGTTAACTCAGACTCTTGAGATAGGCAGCCGCCAGCGCCTTGCCCTCGTCTGTCTCGTTTATCTGAGCTTTGCTCAGGAAATCCCGAGCTTCTTTTTTGCGACCCTCAGCATATGAATTAATACCGATCAAAAGATAAGTCCAGCCGGCTTCTGCTTTTGATCGCCTTGAAAGCTGATCGAAAAAGATTTTTTCCGGCATCTTTTTTGCAAGGTAAGAAAGTATTCGATAGTCCCAGCTTTTGGGATCTATGTGGGAAATACCGCTGGCAAGCACAAGTTGTGCATTTTGAGAGCGGCCCGCAAGCCTGTAGCCAAGACAGCAAAATCCGGAGGCCAGACCTGAATATTTGCCCTGCCAGCCTGACTTTGCAAGGCAATATTCAAAATCACTGCTTGCAGATAGAGCCCTTTTCATTGCGAGTTTGCAGAGCCCACGCCGGAAGAAAGGCTCCGGGTCGGAACCGGCAAATCTGCCTGCACTGTCATAATCCTTGATTGCGTTTTCATATTGAGCCGAAGCAAAATAGGCATTGCCTCTGTTTATATAAGACTGCTGTGAGTGAGGCATGAGTTCGATGCCTTTACTAAATGCTGCAATTGCTTCTTTGTATTTTTCTGTTTTCATACAGGCACTACCAAGACCCAAATAAGCTCTGGCAAATTTAGGGTCGGCAGCTATGCACTCTTTGTAATCAATGAAGCATTGATCATATTGGCCAAGCAAAGACTCGCATGCCGCCTTGCTGCATAGAGTTTGCAGCGAGTCTGGTTTAAGGCGCAAAGCTTCTTCAAAATCTTCAAGTGCAATAGAATACTCGCCAAGACCAAGATAAGCCGCGGCTCTTGTGTTGTATGCAAAAAAATCGTCTGCTTTTACTTTTAGTGCAAGATCGCAATCTTCAATAGCCCGCCTGTATTTCTCAAGCGCCAGATAAGCGGCGGCTCGTCTTGCATAAAGCTCTGATCTATTTAAACGTTTCGGTAAGGGTTTCAGCTTCAATGATTGATCGTAGCTGGCAATTGCATTTTCCTGATCGTCGTGGCTTGCATATATATTTCCCAGCTCAAAATAATAAGTAGCGTTGCTATGATCAAGCTCAATTGCTTTTTTCAACTCGGACTCGGCTTCCGTATATTTGGCAAGCCCCTGAAGTGCGCGCCCCTTGCCGCTGTGCGCCGGAGCAGAGCCCGGTTCTAATTTGTCGGCCTCGCCAAAAACAGAAAGTGCTTTTTGATACCAGCCTTTTGCAAGCAGTTTTTCACCTTCATTTAGCAAAGAATAAGTCTTAGATTTGAACGAGCAGGAGGAGCAGAGCAGCAGATTCGATGCCAGAATGAAAAGAGCAAGCAACGCCTGGCCCGCAAGCGAAGAAATTCCGCGCATTAATGCACCGGCAAAGTCAGAAATATGGCAGTGCCTCTGCCGGCTTCAGACTCAGCCCAGATCCTGCCACCCAATCTTTCGGCATTGTTCCTTGCAAGATACATATTTAGTCTTGTCTGGTATGTGTCTTCGGTATGTTTTCCGTCAACAAAACCAATGAACATTTCTTCGATTTCAACCTGCTGCAAAGCCGGACCGGAGCTTGAAATAATCAGTCTGATTTCTTTTCCTTTCACTGTTGTTTCCGCTCGCACCCGGCCACCGGGAGCTGTAACCGAAATGAGTTTTTCAAGCAAATTGATGATGATGTCTCTGACAATTTCCTTGTTTATGGCAGTTGACGGCAAACCGGTAACCGTTTTGTAATCAAGCATTATTTGCTGCGCCCGGGCATTTTGGGAAACCGATTCAAGACACTCGCCTATGAGCCTGGTTACAGAAACTTTTTCACGCAGCACAGGCTCTGATGGAGGCACAAAACCTCCATACATCATCAAATAGCTGTCTGCCAGCCCGAGCATCTGCTCGTATACTTTGTGCATTTCAAGCAAATGCTGGGCGATGCTCGGATTCACGCCCTGCAGTTGCTGGTTGAGAATAGCCTGCCAGTGACTTTCTGCCTGAGTCAGCGGTGTTCTTATATCCTGACTCAGCATGGTGACAATTTCGTTTTTCAAACGATTTACTTCTGCGTGCAATGACTTGTCGCGAAGCACCATTACATAGCCCTGTATCGCACCTTCTTCATTGCATACAGGCTGCAAGTGCATCAAGCAATCAACGTGCTTGTTTTCACTGCGGTGATACACAACACCTTCAGGAAAAAATTGGTTGATCAGATCGCCCGGTCCACTTGCAGGATTTGCAAAAGAAACGTTCTGCATTTCTCTTGGCTCACCAGGCTTGCGAATCAGGTCGAAAACCATCTTACCTGCAATATCTCTTTCTTGAGCTCCGGACCATTTCAAAAATATCGGGTTGGCAGAAAGAACACTTCCGTAAGGATCTAAAACTAGAAAAGCTTCGGTTGAACATTGCATTACCGCATCAAGTTTTTGCTGTACCTGAACTGCATGTTTATTTGCCATCCCGACCTGATTATTCACTTCAAGAGCTTGCCTGTTATGTGCTGCCATTTGTTTGTTAACCATTTCAAGCTGGCTGTTGATTGCATCAATTTGCCGCTGGCGTTCAGAAAGTTCTTCCACTTGCGTGCTTATTGTTTGCTTGAGATTCAAAACCGCCGCCCGGGGACTTGTAAGCGCCGTGTCCATCATTTCAGCAAGTTCAAGCCAGTCGTCATTCAATGCACTCAGAGAAGGAAGATCATGGCGGTTGGCAGCCAGATCCTTGGCACGTTGTTTCAAAAAGCGCATGGATGCACTGAAGCGGCTTGAGAGCCCCGCCGAAAATAAACAGGAAAGCAAAAATGCAGCAAGAGCAGCTATGCCGAGCTGGAACATCAGAACTGTCAGGTTGCCTAACGGATTTGGCAGAGGCGTGCACACTAAGATCTGTCCTAATGCCTGGCTGCCGTTAGGACCTGCAATCGGCAGGTTTTTCCACAAGCGCCCGTCCGACTCGCTGCTGCCTCCTTTGTCTCCGAAAGGATCGACCTGCGCCCGATTGAGCCTGGCAAGATAAGACGGCTTAGCCGCAAGTAAACCGGGAGAGCAAGCCGTAACACGGGTTCCGGCCATCACATAAAATGCCATTTCAAAGTCTTTCAGGTCTTTTGTAATCTTGATTTTGCGCTCCATTCCCTGCAGCAATTCGGCACCAAACGGCATGCTCACTGCCAGCACCGCATTTTTCTGGCCGTTTGTAGTTACCGGAACCAGGCTTGAAAGCGTGGGCGTCTCAGAACAGCTCAAAACACATAAGCCGCAAGCAAAAGGCCCCTGCCCATTGTATTGAAATGCCCGCAAAACAAGCGGGCGATTGATTTCACTGGGTCGATAGCCGAATTTACTCGGGATATCGCTTGAGAAAAACACAATCCCGTCTTCTTGAATAACAGTCCCGTAGCCGGAAAAACCAACCCGGTCAAAAACTTGCTTGATCGCCTGGGCAACTCCCGCCCGGTCTTTGGCTGCGATTGCCCTTTTGAATTCGGCCGACTTTTCAATTGCTGCAGCAATTTCGACGTTTTTGCGAAAAATAGCTTTTACGTCTGTATTTGCACAATTCAGGACCGGGTCAACAATAGCGTTTGCTTTCGAACGGCTCTTACTTAAATCTACAAAAACGCTGAAAGCTACCTGGGTAATAGCCATAACCAGGATGACCGCGATGAAGGCGAAGTTTAATTTGGCCCCGAATCCCAAACAAAAGCACCCCTGACTAATTATGCCCTAAGACACAGAGCTGACTAACAGAAGTTTATAACTAAATTTTGTTCAAGAGCAAAGCGGACGAACCCAGATTGCAGCTTTTTGCAAGAATTATCACTCTCAAGAATCGAAAGCCCGCAGCTCAGGACTTCGGAGCAGCCTTACGATACTCAACCTGCACTTGAATGCCCCTGATAAGCTGGTTGGGACTGCAATAGCCCAGCTCGAGCAGAATTGCACCAAGGGTCTGGTGTTCTTCGCCTTTGGCGTCACTTTCACGTTGAATCTGCAGTGACTCGTCAAGCTGATAAACGGTTATATAACCCAGCTCTACAAGGATTTGACCCAGAAGAGTGCTTTGATCTACTTCCGGCGGCTGGTTCGAGGGGCCTTTTTTCATTATTATTGTTCCAATACGCTCTTGGCAATGGTTACAGATCGCTGAGCACACCCGAAGGGTCCAACTTATGGCTGCTGGCTTTCACCCCTGACCAGGTTCGCAGGTCTCCGCCGTACCCAACGATCTGTTCTAATGATTATAGCCCATGAGAAAAGCGGCAAATTAGAACTTTTGTTTTTCATCACCTGTTATGCTTGCGTTCCTGGTCCGACCAGGCGAAAGCACGTTTTTATCCCTTTGTCATGTTTTTAGAAAGAATTTTGAGGATCTCATCTCATGAACACCCTGGAATTGACCGCAATTGAACCTCCTATCAAGCTTATCCAGATGGTTCACGCAAACTGGGCACTTGAAGCACTCCGCACTGCATTAGATTTCAGACTTTTTACCCGCATAAGCAATGAAGCCAAGACAGCAGATCAGCTGAAAACCGAGCTTGGCTTCGACCGGGCAGTTTCCGGCCACAAAGACGGAATCGAGCTCCTTCTTAACGCTCTTAGCGCCATGGAACTGATTGAGAAAAAAGGTAAGCGCTTTCGAGCAAGCAGTTTTTCAAGAGCTTATTTAAATGAGGCAAGCAAGTTATACATGGGCTCATACATCAGAAACGACAGCGTTGAAAAGGCATGGAAGCAACTTGCTCAGGCAATCGAATCAGGCAAACCCGTGAACATGGTCAACCAGACAGAAAAAGCTGAGGAGTTCTTTCCGGAGCTTGCTGCAAGCATATTCCCGATGAATTATGCAACGGCGCATCTATTGGCAAGCAAGCTGCAAGTAGAGACCTTAAAAGACGGCGGCAAGGTGCTTGACATTGCCGCCGGAAGCGCGGTCTGGAGCCTGCCGTTTGCTGAAAGAAACAAAAAGCTTGAAGTAACGGCACTGGATTTTCCGGCTGTAATTGAAGTAAGCAAGCGTTTTGCAAGCCAGCACGGCGTACTTGAGCAATACAAATTCATTTGCGGTTCCTGGGCCCAAAGCAATCTTGAGACTGAAGTCTACGACTTTATTTTGCTCGGACATATTTTGCACAGTGAAGGAAAGCAAAAGTCAATTGAGCTTTTAGAAAAATGCTATCGCAGCCTCAAGCCGGGAGGGCGCTTGGTTATAGCTGAAATGATCAGTGACAACGAACGTAAAGCACCACCATCCACTCAGCTTTTTGCTCTTAACATGTTTTTACTGACCGAAGCTGGTTGTGTCTTTAGCGAAGCTGAACTGCAAGTCATGCTTGCCGACTGCGGATTCAAGAACTACCAGAGGCCCGAGCTGCCGCACTGGGGCACAGAATCACCTCTGGTAATCGCAGAGAAGTAAAGGCAATTCTTTAGAAAGGAAAGACCAAGCGAGAACCAGGCGAAAGAGACTAAGCGACTCAGAGGCGGCGCCACACCATATATAGTATCACGCTTCTTCAGGCATTGAGAATTTCAGTCGTTACCGGCAGCAAAATCCGGCCCCTGATCCTGCATATTCCAGCGCAGCAATTCACGGCGCCATTCAAGATCTGCCTGTGCTTCCTTCAGCAAGCTGGCCAGACCCTGATAATCAGCAAAAGAGAGATCAACTGCCACGCCGATTTCATAGGTCAATTTCACCCTTTCGTAGCTGGGTGTGCAAGCCATGCAAACCATATGATCCGGCCCGCAAATTTCAAAAATACGGTTCTCGTCACATTGAAGCGGGTCTTTTTGCCAGTTGAGATATTCGAGAAACTCGTCATCTTCCAGGCTTTGCTGGACCAGCAAAACAAGTGCCTGATACTGAGTCTGATTGAGATAAATAGTGATTTCCTGCCGTCTGAGATCAAGGGCAACCTCACCATTTTCTTTGTCGAGATATAGATCGGCAAAGGCATTGGCGAAACTGATTTGATATGCTGTGCTGGTTTTCATCTATTCAATTCCTCGATCACTGTAGTTCATGCAAGCCATTTGGCAAGATCTTTTGCGTGGTACGTAATTACGATATCTGCGCCGGCACGGAATATGCCGGTCAGGCTCTCGAGCACGACCCTTTTTTCGTCAATCCAACCGTTTGCTGCGGCCGCTTTGACCATTGAATACTCTCCTGAAACATTATATGCCGCAATCGGCAGTTTGCTAATCTCTCTGGCGCGGCTGATCACATCAAGATAAGGCAATGCCGGCTTAACCATAACGATGTCTGCGCCTTCGGCAATATCCAGCTCGATTTCTCTTAGAGCCTCTCTGATATTGGGCGGGTCCATTTGATAACTGGTGCGATCGCCGAATTGCGGCGCCGACTCCGCGGCTTCCCGGAAAGGACCGTAAAATGCACTGGCATATTTGGCACTGTAAGCCATTATCGGCGTATTTTCGAAGCCGTTTTTATTGAGCTCGTGCCTGATTGCAGCCACCCTGCCGTCCATCATATCCGAAGGAGCGATGATATCCGCACCGGCTTGCGCCTGACTCAAAGCAGCCCGGGCAAGTATTTTCACACTTTGATCATTCAAAATCTGGCCCGATTCGACAATTCCGCAATGACCGTGACTCATGTACTCGCACAAGCAGGTGTCAGCTACGACCAGCATCTCCGGAAAGTGCGTCTTAATCTGACGAATTGCTTTCTGGACGATGCCGTCATGTCTCCAGGCGCCGCTTGCTTCCAGATCTTTTGCTTCCGGTATCCCAAACAAAATGACCGATTTAATCCCTGATTCAGCTATTTCCTCGACTTCTTTAAGCATGATGTCGATGCTTTGCTGAAATATGTTCGGCATTGATGAAATGGGTTTCTGTACACCGCTTCCTTCAACAATAAAAAGCGGATAAATCAGCTTCTCCAGACGTATATGAGTTTCTCTGAGCATACCGCGCAGAGCCTGGGAGGCACGCAGCCGCCGCATTCTAGTGCCCTCCAGCCGCGATGCCAGAAACCCGGACGAATCTGCCTTACTGCTTTGCAGACTCGTTTCCTCACTTGTAAGGGCCGACATGAAATTAACTCCAGAAAACTTGGAAAATCGGGCAGGGAACCTGATTCTTAGCTGACCATCCAATACTATATCCTTGAAACGTCCATTTCAGGGGACTTTGCCCTCATTCTGGCCGATAATTAATCCAGTGATTTCTCATCAGCAGTGCATTGCTGGCAAAATTCTGCAGAAAGGGCGTGGCATAAGACAAACAGTTTTAATAACGCTCAAAAGAGAGGACAGAAGATCGGAGTGGAAAACGAGCCTCAAGCTCATCAAAATCAGGCAAAACTTTGCCTTAAGACACAGCATTACGAAGTAACTGCTTTTCTGGAGGCCAATGAGCTTGCGAATTTCTTTCGGGCACAAGATTTGCTCTGGCAAAGGCCCGTGCTTTTGAAAGTGCTGAAAAGCGAACTGATGCAAGACAGCTCAGCATTCAAGCCCTTTTTGGAAGAAGCTCGCATTCTGGCAAAACTGAATCATCCTAATATCATCACTGTTTATGACTTCGGAGCAGCTGACTCGGGAGAATTTTATACGGTCCTGGAGTTTATAGAAGGCATCAGGCTGTCAAACTATATTTCTGAAAGAGGTCCTCTGTCTTATCACGAAGCTTTGCCGATTATGGCTCAGCTATGCGATGGGCTAGAACACGCACACAAGAAGTCGGTCCTGCACCTTAACCTGAGCACGGAGGACATCTTTCTTACCGAATCAAATAAGAACAGGAGCACAGCAGCATTACCCTGGCTGGCAAAAATCGTCGACTTCAGCTCAGCCCGCATGAATTCTCCTGAAGGGCAGTTGAAGCACGTTGCTCAGGCACTTGCAAATGACAAAGCCTGTTATTTCACACCGGAACAAATTCAAAAAAAGCGGCTCGACGAAAGAAGCGACGTTTTCTGTCTTTCATCGCTTCTTTATCAAATGCTGACAGCAAAAGCACCATTCACCGGTGCTCAAATGAAAGCATGTGTGAGAGGAGAGGCTTTTCTTTTGCCTGAAAAAATTCGGACTCTCGATACAAATTCGCCGCTCTCAAAAGAGCTTCAAAAGATCATGTTTCGAGGGCTCAGCCAGCTTGCTGAAGACCGATTCAAATCTGTTAGAGAATTCAAAGAAGCCATATATTTTGCAGTTGGGCGCGCAAGCGCCGGAGAGCTGGGTGTGCTTTTTGAGGAAGCTCAAAGCTGGCTCAAAAACAAAAATGAAAGTTGATTTTTATATTACAGATTCACTAAGTGCTTCAGCCAGGCTTTTGATCGTGGATCTTTGCGCTTTCAGATCCACTCGTCCGAATAATTCGATACAGGTCTTTTCCGTTTCAGCCCCGATCACAGCCAGCCTGGACCTTGCAATTAAATTACTGCTTTCTACATTCTTATCACGAAGCAGCTCGCAAAGTTCTTTGAGCACTGAAACAGCAAGCGAGCTCGTGAGCGTGATCCAGTCGAGTCCGCTTTCAAAAAGCAGAAGCAGCTTCGCCGCTGCGGCCTGCATATCTTCAGGCCGCTCGCTTTTATACGAATGAACAGTATCAAGACACCAACCAAGTTCAGCGAACTCCTGGACAAACTCACTGGGCACAGTCGCGGTGCGCGCCCAGAGCACACGCCCTTGCCTGCCTGCTTTCGGGAATTCGCTGATCGGAAATTCTCTTAAAAGCCCAGCTGCCGAATAATTGCCTGGAACAAGGTCGGCTACTAGCCCGTGATGTTTGAGAGCACGCGCGGTTGCCGGCCCGACACAGGCAATTTTTATGCACGAAAGTTTTTCTTCAAGCCCCAACACTGATGCTCGGGCAAGGCTTGTTTCCACGGCGTTGCTGCTTGCAAAAATCAACCAGTCATAAGATTCAAGAGCAGCAAATGCAAGGTCGAATTCCTGAAAAGAATCCGGAGGGCTGATTCTGACAAGCGGAAGCAGCGAAACCCGCGCACCCTGAGCTCTGAGCTCCCGGCACAATTCCTCAGCCTGAGCTTCAGGTCTTGTTACCAGAACATGCTTCTTTCTCAGCCTGTCGCCTCTGTAATTCATGGCAGTTTCTATTTTAACTAGGGCGGCGAAACCGAAGCCGGAGCCTCGATTAATTCTTGAAGTATTTCAGAAGCTCCGGCTGCCAGAATTTCGCAGGCTAATCTTTCGCCTAAACTCCGTGCTTCTGTTTGCTCACCTGCGATGCTTGCCCTTACGATTTTCTGCCCGTCGAGTGCGGCCACACAGGCCTGCACTTCAAGCTTGGCGCCTTCTTTTACTTGAGCAAGTACACCAACAGGAACAGAGCAGCCGCCGCCTAATTTAGCAAGCAGCGCACGTTCCGCCTCAATACAATACCAAACCTGCTTATCATTTATTTCTTCAAGCAAGTCAAGAATGTCTTTTCTGTTTTTACGGCATTCAATTGCAAGCGCGCCCTGGCCCGCAGCAGGCAATATTTTTGAAGGCTCGAAAAACTCTTTGATTCGCGCTTCGAGCCCGAGCCGCAATAAACCAGCTGCCGCAAGCACCATGGCATCGCAATCACCCTCATCCAGCTTCCGCAGGCGAGTTTGAATATTGCCTCTTATATCAACAAATTTGAGATCGGCTCTCAGGCAAGCCAGCTGCGCTACACGGCGCCGACTTGAAGTTGCAAGCCGGCTGCCGGCAGGAAGATCTTCAAAACTCAATCCGGTCCTCGATAAAAATACATCGCGGCAATCAGCCCTTTCAAATGTCGAAGCAAGCTGCAGCTGATCCGGCATTTCTGTGGGCAGGTCTTTCAAGCTGTGTACAACAAAGTCTACTTGATTTGCAAGCAACGACTCTTCCAGTTCTTTAACAAAAACACCACGCTCGCCAAGCTCCGCGATTGGTTTGTTCAAAACCTTGTCGCCTTTTGTTTTTACAGCTGTTATTTCAAAGTCCAGCTCCGGAAATTTCGCCTGCAATCTTTTAACCGCCAGATCGGTTTGCAAACGTGCAAGTGTGCTGTCTCGGGTTCCAACTAAGAGCTTCTTCTTGCCAGGCACGCTTTAAGATCCCGCTCAGGAATGCTTGGGGCAAGACAGCGGCGCCGGTAGAGCAGCCTGCCCCTCTGCGGATTTCTCGTTCAAAATATCCAGATTGAACAAACGGCGCAATGCCTCTGCCTGCAATTTCAGCAGCCTGTAGTCGCTTGTAGACTTGAGTTGAGTAGTTGGGTGATGCAAAATCTGATTGATAAGTGCCCGGCTGAGCTCTTCGAACTCGTCACAGGCAGCTTCCGGCCCCGGGTTTCTATGCAGCCTTTCACGTTTATATAAATGCTCGGCTCTAATAGATTCAATTTTGCGGCGCAGCTCTGTGATTGTAGGCGCCACCAGCAAGGATCTTTCCCAGTCCTGAAAGTCATTCAAAGAATCAAATACTATTTTTTCTGCTTCTTGAGTCAAGGCTTCTCTTTCTGCCAGGTTTTTATTGACCACACGTAAAAGATCGTCTGCATGATAAAGATTCACTCCATCAAGCTCGTTCAAAGCCGGGTCTACGTTTCTCGGCACTGAAATGTCGATGATGCATATTTTTCTTTCAATCGGCCTCTTAGCCAGCTCCGCTCTTGTGAGCAAAAACTCGGGAGCACTTGTGGAAACTATCACCAGATCACTTGCAGCCGCCAGTTCATGACGGTCTTCAAAACTAAAACCAAGCTGCAATTTGTCTTTATTAGGAAGCTTGTTTGCAATAAAACTAGAAAGGCGTTCGGCGCTGCGATTAAGCATGAGCAGGCGAGACGAGCCACTGTCCTGAAGCAGATGTTTTGCGCAGATCTGAGCCATGCGACCAGCTCCGATTACAAGCGCGGTTGTGTTTGCAAGCGATCCTAGTTCAACTCTTGCAAGCTCGATTGCCGCGGAACTCACTGATACCGCACGCCTTGCAAGCGAAGTCTGGCTGCGCACTTTTTTGCCGCAAGCCAGCGCAGTCTGGAAAAGTTGCTCGAGAACCGGTCCGGCAGTGCCGGCTTCCACGGCATTGCGCAAGGATTGCTTGACCTGTGACATGATCTGCCCCTCGCCCAGAACCATGCTATCAAGACCCGCGGCCACGCGGAATAAATGCAAGGCCACATCGTCGCGCAGTAGCTTGAAATTGGGCTTGAGCGCCTGATGGTCTTCGAATTTCTGTGTAGACATGAAGAAGGACTCAATTTCTTTAAGTCCGGCCTGGACATCACTTACAACCGCATAGACTTCAGTGCGATTGCAAGTGGAAAGAATTGCGGCTTCCTTCAAATGAGGCATATGTGCAAGAGCTTTGAGCGCGTGTCCGATACAGGACTCAGGAATCACAAACTTCTCTCTGACAAAAATCGGACAGGAATGGTAATTGATTCCGATTACCACAAGATGAGCGCTCACCGATTCAGCGGTCCTGAGTTCTTGTTTCCGGTTTAGTTCTTGGCTCAGATGCACTTTTTTCTCTGTATACTTTGCAAGCCGCCGACTTGACATCCCCGCGAGTTTTTCAGGCAATTCTCCGGGAGCCTGAAGAAATTATAGCCAGTGTGGGCTGGCAAGTACTCCTGCATAATGTGGGCGTTAAGTTTTGGAAAGATTGGAAAAAGTCCCAACTACAAAGCCGTACTTAAGCTCAATCTGCTGTTTTCCAGATTAAGCCATCAGATGAATCTTTTGCCACGTTCGAAAGGATGATTTATTACTCTTAGCTCTGCTTAAGACTTGCTTGTCAAAAACAGTCCGAGCCCTGAGTTTTAGTCGACACAAAGTGTACAGCCCGGCCTTTGAATTCAAAAGCTCAAACTCAAGCCAGCTGGTTTTAGTTTGAGCTTTTAACAAAACCAAGCTCATTCACCGACTCTTCATGCCACGTGTCGATTTCGGCCTTGAGCTCAGGGTGGAGGCGAGACGCAAGCCAGTAAAGCGCATCGACAATCCTGAGCGTAGGTCTGTTCAAGCAGTCGGTTTCATGCTGGGGCATCTGGTAAACACGGTTCTCTTTCACAGCTTTCAAATTGTTCCAGGGCGAATTGAGCCAGAAGCGATCTTTTGCCACTTCGTTAGGCACAAGAATAATTTCGGGCTGCATCAGCAAAAGCTTTTCCTGGTTGATGCGAGGGTAAGACTGATCTATGTCGCCGGTGCAGTTTCTGCCACCAGCGATGGTGACAGCTTCATTCAAGTAACTCTTCTTGCCGGCCGACATCAAGGGCTGCGGCCAGACACAAACAAAGAGACCTGGTTTTTGCCTGCCTTCGGTAAGATTTCGCAAATCTACAATTGATTTTTCAAGTGCATTGGCAAGCCGTTTGGCTTCTTTTTCCTGACCGCAAACCATACCTACAGAAACAAGGTTTCTGCTTATATTTTCAATCGAGCTGTTATCCAGAACCAGAGTACGAAAACCATGCTTTTGCAGCTGATGCGAAGTCGACTCCTGCCCGCTCACAAGCAAAACGAGATCCGGCTTGAGCCTTGCAATTTTTTCCATTTTTACAGTGCTGAAATTGCCAACCTTTTCTTTCTCTTTGACTTCGTCAGGGTAATCACAGCTTTCAGAAACTGCAATCAAGCGCGCACCGGCATTAACGCTATATACAAGTTCGGTGTTTGAAGGAGCAAGCGAAATAATTCGCGATGACAGAACTTTGCACGAAGACTTTGCTTCAGCCTCCGGCAGAATTTGATTGAATGCAATAAGGAGAAAGGCAAGCACAAGTACGGCGGCAACCCGCCGTTCTATGCCAAAGAGCGCTGAGTGCCTGTTTCGTGTTTTTAGATATTTATCCAAGACTTCACCTGTTCAATTCTTTCTTCCAGATTATCCGATTCGATTGCAAGCACCCTGGGCCAGATGGAGAGATCGTGGAATGTCATTTTTATTATGCGGTCAACTTGCTTAATATAGTCGGGCTCGGTCCAGCGGAAACCGTCTTCTTCGGCTGCAAACAAAGGAGGAATATAAACAACATGGCTGTAAGTATTTGCATGGGCAGCAACTTTATTATAAATCGCCTCCGTGTCATAAGTCATTGCCGAACAAATATTCCAGCGCTGCCAGAGCACCCAGCAATCGATAGCTGACCTGTCAGCCACAAAGGAATCGTGCCTGGATTCATACTCGATCTGCCGCTCGAGTGCTTGCATTTTGAATGCTTCCTGCTCCGGCAGCTCACCGATTCTTTCATATCCAAGTTCTTTGCAAAGCAAGCGGGCCAACTCCGGAATGAATTCAAGATCCAGAATTTCAGCGAGCTTTTGGGCAAGCGTGGTTTTGCCTACACCGCTTGCACCGGTTACTGTCAACTTTAAAGATCTATTCATCGATTGAACATTATTGCACGCCACCTGAAGAAATGGCTCCTGCAAGATGCAGGAGCCATTGTCTGTTTCTGAGTTCTCACTACTGCTGTGTACGCGGTGGCACATTTGCAGCAGGAGGGGTTGTGTTTTGACTCGAGCTGGCCGAACTTGTCGGTCGAACTTCGATGCTTTTCTTCTCGCTGCCGCCGTTGGCTTGAGCATTTTGCAGTTGCTTTCCAAAAGCCGCGGCAAGATCGATACCGGTGAGTCCCTTTACCATATGCAGGCTCTGGGCGGCCGCATTCACCACTTCCTGAGTCAGGCGGCTGGCGCCGAGGCTGTCGCCTCCGGTTGAAAGTACCGTGACCTGTCCAATTTTCGAAAGCGGCGCTGATGCAGACTCGACTATTTGAGGAAGCTTTTCGATGATCATTGAAGCAATAGCAGCATCGTTGTACATCTTATATGCTTCGGCTCTTTTCACCATGGCTTGAGCTTCTGCTTCACCTTTGGCTGCAATTATGGCTGCATCGGCAAGACCCTGAGCCTTTTTGGCTTCAGCAATTGCAAGCCCCTGGGCTCTTGTTGCTTCTGCTTCAGCCAGCGCTCTTATTCTGAGAGCTTCCGCTTCACCGATGGCTCTTAATTTTGCAGCCTCAGCATCGGCCTGTGCAAGAATTTTGCGTTTTTCCTGTTCGGCCTGTGCATTGATGCGGGTTCTTTGCTGTTCGGCTTCAGCCGGTTTGGTGACATCAGCTTCAAGTTGCACCTGCTTTTTTTGCACTTCGACTGCTTGAAGTTCAACCGCTTTTTGAGCTTCGACAATTCTGATTTTTTGCTGTTCTTCAATCAGCTTCTGGGTGTTTTGTGCTTTAACAATTTCACCCGCGATATCTGCATAAGCTCTTTTTTGAGCAATTTCAGCTGCATAATCAGATTGTTTCACTTGAAGGTCGCGCTGCGACTCGGCAATTTTGGCTGCATTTTCAAGGGCAGCTTTTTCACCTTCCTGAGCCGCGTGGGCCTGGGCGATTTTTGAGTCTCTTTCAGCATTTGCTTTTGCAATTGTTGTTTCTCTGAGTGCATGGGCCTGTGCTACTTGAGTAGCTCTCAAAGCTTCGGCTTTTGCGACCTCGGTTGTTTTTGTAGCTTCAGCAACACCGATATCGGCTCTTTGCTTGGTTTCAGCCGCTTGCTTGCGGCCTAGCTGCTCTAGATAGCCCATGGAGTCACGGATTTCTTTGATCGTGAACGAAACAATAGTCAATCCCATTTTGTGCAGATCCGGAATTGTGATTTCCAGAACTTTTCTCGAGAACGACTCAGTGCTCTGAATCAGATCTTCGACTTCCATGGAACCGAGAATTCCGCGCAGGTGACCGATCAATGTTTCATGAGCAATGCCCATGATTTCTTGATTGTCCTTGCTCAAAAATTGTTCGGCTGCAGTCTTGATCGAATCGTCATCACCATCAACTTTTACCTGAGCAACACCTTCGACGAATACCGGTACGCCATTACGAGTGATGATCGGCGCTCCGGACTTAACATCGATTGTCATAACTTCCAGAGAAAGCGGGCGTGCAGATTCCAGCACAGGCACAACAATCGTACCACCGCCTTTGACCACGCGAGGTTCTTTTCCGAATGCCCCGAACACAATCAAAGCTGTGTTGGGAGGGCATTTTTGAAACATGCCCACAAACATCGAGAAAAGCACGGCACATACGACCAGCAGCATCCCCCCGATTACGATTACTTGAATGTCCATGATGAAACTCCCTTGTTTACCATATTGGCTATCTAATTTTTCTAGGAGCCATTTCGAAGTTGCCAATAGGACCAGTATAAGGGACCCTGTACAGCAATAGCCGTAATATTAATCTATTTACAAGGTATTTAGATCAAGCGGATACACGGTGCTATGGCAAATATCACAACCGTTTTGCCGGAAACATCGATTTTATAGTGGTGTCGGATTCAGTTCCGTATTTGGTGGCGGCAAAAGCGAATTAATCTTTAATTCCTAGAACTCGCTTTCGGCCAGTGGCTCGACGATAAAAACACCATCCTTACGATCGCAAATGATCACCGGGCTCGAACTTTTGATGGCAAGCTGCGGATCTCTTGCGCGCGCCGGAGCACTGTGCCTGGACCCGCGAGTTGAAATCATTATCTCGCCGAGCTTACCGGGCTCGATTCCGAGCACCAGCTTGCCTGCCGAACCAATGAGGCTCTCCTGTTTGAAATTAGTGGATTGATGTAATCCGGAAACAAATCGAGAAAGCAAGGTCAAAAGAATTCTGGTGAGCCCATAGCCGAAAATTGCCGCAGGCACAAGACTCAGATAGCCCAGCGGCGGAAAGATTCTCAAACAAACAACACCGGTTGCTCCAAAACAAAAAAGCAAAACAGCAAGTTTTGTGGGGCTGAAAATACTGAGAGCCTTAAAGTACCATCCTCTGCTGCGAGCCCGGCTTTCCCTGGAAACAGCACCAGCAGCGGCATTACCAAGACGGTTTCCGTCAGCCTCGCCATCACCAGCCTCGATATCACCTGCCTCGATATCACCTGCCTCACCGGCATCTATATCACCAGCCTCGATATCACCGGCCTCGCCCGCATCTATATCACCGGCATCCACGTCACCGGCGTCGGCATCCAGATCAACAGAATTTGCTTCAGCATCCGCATCATCACTGCTTAGCTGCCCTAACAAGGCTGTGCCTACGATATACGTGAAGCCGAGTCCTGCACAGGTCCAATAACTGAATAAAAGTTGATCCATGATTTCACCTGGAGCTTTGCGCTACCTGTTCATCGTTTTTCAGCCGCATAATTATGCGTCAGCTGCAAATGAACCCATAATTTTCAAAAGCAAAATTGATTTGGCAAGAACTCAGATTAACTGATCTTCGAAAGGCTCTACTATGAAGATATCGTTTTTTATGTCAAGCACGATAACTTTAGCAAGTTTCTTTATACTTTGTTCCGCAAGACGAGCCTTAGCCGGCGAGTTATAGCGACTGCCCCCGGCAATGAGTAGCACCTCCCCTATACTGCCATTTTCAATCGAAACTGTAAGCTCGCCTACCTGCCCAATCAAACTTTCTTTTGCAAAGTTGGACGATTTGTTCAAACGCAAAAGCATTCTGCCCATCAGCTCAAAAAAGAAATGAGACAGGAAATAACCCAGAATCACTGCCGGAACAAGACTCAGGTAAACCGGGAGAAAATGCACGGACACAGTGCCTACCGCACCGAAAACAAAAAGAAAGAGGGCCAGCTTGGTGGGACTCAAAATATCAAGCACTTTCAAATACAACTCAGGCACCTGGGAATGTCGCACCGAAAGTGAAGATTGCGAAAGTGCCATTGATTTATCGGTGTTGGCATGCCCTGGCTCATGCGTATGCCCGGCATCATGAGCATGCCCGGCTTCATGAGCATGCCCGGCTTCATGAGCATGCCCGGCATCATGAGCCACGTGGGCAGCATCATGTAGAGGGTGGTGGGGACCGCTTTTGAGCAGGTGACCCTGCGCCTGCTGCCCGTGGATATGACCGCAATCGCCTGCTCCATGGGCATGCCCGCCAGCGGTATCGTGCCCTCCGTCATGCAAAATTCCCTGGCCATGACCCTGCCCTGAACCATGCCCATGCATTAGCCCACCCAAAAGCGCAGCGCCGACTATATAAGCAAAGCCAAGGCATGAACTTAGAAAAAAGATGTCGTGCAAAACGGCCATAGTGCTTTGAATCTCGTGGCATCGATGCTCTGGAGATACCCTGGTATAGAATAAGGTAAACGTTTTAATAGCCGGCTTGAAGGACCAAATCAAGACTAATGGAACTGGTACTGGCACATCGTAATATGGATTTCGACTGCCTGGCTTGCCAGGTTGCCGTCAGCAAGTTATATCCGGCCGCTCGAATTGTGCCGGCACATCCTATCAGCCAGCGGATCAGGAGCTTTCTTTCTCTATACAGGAACCTGCTTCCAGTCGTGGATCTGCAATATGTAGACTGGCAGGTTGTTAAGCATGTGTATGTGGTAGATTGCCAGAAACTTGATCGCTTAGATGATCGAGCACGCCGGCTTTTCAAACAATACAGCTCTTATGGACCGTTTACGATATTCGATCACCATGAAACCGATGCAGACAGCCTTTTGAGCCTGGCAAGCACGGACTCAATCGTCAAGGAAACGGGTGCTGCCGCCTCGATTCTCGTAGAACGTCTAAAAGATGAAAAGATAAGCCTTTCGAGTTTTGAAGCCACTGTAATTGCAGCCGGTATTTATGAAGACACCGGCTGTCTCACACATCGCGGTACTACCGAACTCGATGCCAGCGCGATTGCATACTGCTTGAAGCAGGGCGCGGATCTGGAACGAATCAATCACATTATCAGACCGAAATTCGATGCCTGGCAGGCAAGCCTTTATGAAAGACTGCTTGCCGCCTCCGAATCAATAGAACTTGGCGCCGGACGCTTGACCATCAGCACCGGAGCTTCAGATCATTACATTGACGGTTTGTCTGAAATTGCAAGCCGCTTGCTCGAGACTTCTGCTACAGACGCTCTTGTTTGTGTCGTCGAAATGAAAGATCGCGTGCATATAGTTGCCCGGAGTGAATCGAACCTATTTGATCTGCGAATTCTTGCGCAGCACTTCGGCGGCGGCGGCCACAGTGGCGCCGCATCCGCTGTGGTTAAAGGAGCCGGGCTGGGAGAAACCCGAGACCGGGTGCTTGAATGCCTGCACAAACTCCCGCAAAATGAAAAATGCGCCGCAGAGATTATGGCAAGCCCTGTTCGTACTATTAAGCAGGAAATCAGCATGGACGAAGCAGGACGTATCATGCTCCGCTATAACACAGACGGGCTTGTGGTTATGGAAAAGCATGAAATCGCAGGGATTGTTTCAAACCGGGACGTTGACAAAGCCCGGCACCATAAACTCGGTCACGCCCCGGTCCGGGGCTTCATGAGCCATCCGGTAATTACAGTTCAAGAGAACATCCGCATTAGCGAAATACAATCACTGATGACGGCTAATGATATCGGCCGGCTTCCGGTTTTGGACGAAAGAAACAGGCTTATAGGAATTGTGGGCAGGCGCGAACTACTCAGTGCCTTATACGGAGAAGAGCTTGAGATCAAGCAAAATTTGTTCAAATTCAACAGGCAGGCAAATCTTGAGAGCAGCGAGCTTACAAGCCGCATTGCTCCGGACCTTCTTGAGCTATACAAACAGCTAGGATCTGTTGCTGCCGAACTCGATATGGTGGCTTACTTAGTCGGCGGCTGCGTTCGCGATTTGATTCTGAAAAGAGAGAACTTCGACATCGATTTTGTGGTTGAAGGATCTGCAAGCCGCCTGGCACATGCGCTGGTCGAAAATTTCCCCGAAACATATGAATTGATCGTGGAACACACCCGCTTTGATACGGCGACGCTTCGCACGCACAAGTTTCCCCAGCGCGAAATAGACATAGCAACCGCCCGCACCGAGTACTACGAATATCCAGCGGCACTGCCGACTGTCGAGCCATCATCGCTGGAACAAGATCTCTACCGCCGGGATTTCACAATCAATGCACTGGCACTATGCATTCACCCTGAACGCTTCGGGCAAATAGTAGACTTTTTCAGCGGCATGCATGACCTGAAAGCCGGATTGATTCGCATCCTCCATACCTTTAGTTTTATTGAAGATCCTACGCGCATTGTGCGAGCAATTCGTTTTGCGACCAGACTGGGATTCAGGCTGGAAGCAAAGACCAGAAGGCAAGCCGAAAGAGCAATCGCGCTTGACATTTTCGACAACCTGGGTGGAGTTCGCTTAAAAGAAGAGTTGAGGATGATCCTGGAATCAGATCAGCGAATACAGGCTCTTGATCTTTTGAACGACCTTGGCGGCGGACTCAAGTTCCTCGACACCTCAATCAAATATGATCGGCAAGTACGCCTGCATTTGCGCCGTGCCCAGAAGCTTCTTGCTACCTATCCGCTGGCCAAACCTTATGTTGTTTATCTGGGTATTTTGTTCTATTGCCTCACAGATGAGCGACTGCGGCAGGCCACGCACAGGCTGCACCTTGCAGATGAAGACCGCTCATGGATATCTGACGCCCGTAGCATTCTTGCCGGAATCGGGAGGCTGCCGGCTAATCCTAAACGCTCGGCTATTTTCAGGGTGCTAAACGGTCATAACGAACACGCTCTGGCAATTGCTGTCTGCGTGGCCCCTCTTGTTTCGCATTTAAGACGTTGTATAAAGATCTATTTCGACGAACTGAAAGAACTTAAGCCCAAATTAAGAGGTCGTGATCTGATCGAGCTGGGTATTCCTGAAGGCCCTCAAATAGGTAAAATCCTGGAAGACTTGCAAAACGAATGTCTTGACGGCCTGCTCCAGAGCATAACTGACGAAAAAGAATACGTTAAAAAACACTACCCGGAACTTATTTCAAAAGAGAAAACAGCAGCGAAAAACAAAACCGCAGTCGAAAACAAAGACTTGTAAAGATACAGAGCCCTGACTCTTAACCCAACCTTAAACCGAGCTTGTAAGACTTAAGAGCATGATTACAACCATATTTTTCATTATTTTGTTCGGCTCCTTAGCTGCAGTCATTGTCGGAACACTCGGTGACGAGATAGAAAGAGGCGTCAGACGCATGCTCGACTACCTGCACAAGAGCCACAACGCTGAAAAGCAACTGCGCGACTATTACAAAAGAGCCACCAGGCAAAGCTAGCAGCTGGCAAGGCTTGTCAGGAGACGCCTGCCTGCGTCCCTTTATCCGGGGCAGAGAATTTTGACGGCTCTGGGCACTACTTCTATTTCCATTGGAGTAAAACCAAGAGGATCGCCGTCCACGTTTGCCACAACCGGCCCATTCAGGCTTTCCACCTTGACTTTCTTCACCTTTCTTTTATAAAAAGGTGTGTCTCCCAAAATCATGGAACTTGCCAGATCAAAACCGAGCTTTACATAATCACCGAATTCAGCCAGGGTAATAATACATAGGTCGAGATAGCCATCGTCAAGTGCGGCATTGACTGATATTCGAGCAAAACCCATATCAGCCACATTGGTCACAATTACAGCAAGCGCCTTAACATCAAACGTGTCACCATCAGCGGTGACCCGAAATTGCACCGCCGGCGATGCAACCGTCTGGATCATAGGCGCCAGATAGGCAAGCATTCCCCAGCTTGTTTTCTCTTCCTGTGTAGGCGCCAGAATCGCATCGCAAACGGGTCCGGCGCCTGCAGCAACACAAAAATAGTTATTGTTCATTTTGCCCAGATCGATACTTTTCGGCTTGCCGTTAGCGATGACATCAACTGCATGTTGTATGGGATCAAGAAAAATATTTTCCTCGAGGACTTTCAAATTGCGGGCAAGCTGATTGCCGGTACCGAACGGTATCAGTCCCACAGGTACTTCTGTTTGCGATTCAGCAAAAGATCCCAGGATCTGCCTTATGGTGCCGTCACCGCCCGCAGCAATCACAAGCTTCGGAGAAAGAGGCAAAAAGCGTTGAAGAATATCAGCCGCATTGACACCAGAAGTGGTGGCACCAATAGTTACCGAATATTCAAGAGCGGTACAGAGCTTATCAACAATACTTCCCAACCACAAATCACGGTCCTGAGCAGATCCGGAGCGCGGATTGTAAATTAGAACCGAGTTAGGAAAGCTTTTATTTTTTGATCGCGGCATTTTTTAACAAAAATCTTTTCAACATGAGTGTATTTAACTTGAGCAAGCAAAATGAAAAGAGGTAGAATTTTCGCCTTCATTGTTTAAGCCATGATGGCACGCAGTCGGCAGATTTACGCACACTTGATAACTTTGTTGACACATACTTATTGACACATAAGAGGGATTTAGTATTGTATTTGATGGCACTAAATCTTAGTTCGTGTCTAAACGATACTAGAGGGCGGTTTTATATGGGCATTTCAAAGTTCTCGCTTGCCATGCTTAGTGTGATTGCATTTAATTCGTATATACCTGCGGCTATACAACCGGCTGCAGCAGTAGAGAAACGAGTACTGCAGACAGATATAGTTGAAGAGCGAATTGGTGACAAGAATTATCAAGTCAGCCGGGTTCTTGTTCATGTAAAGCCAGAAAAAGTATGGCGCATTCTTACTGATTACGAAAACGCACCTGATGTTTTTCCCTGCCTGAAAAAGTGTAAGCTTCTCAAAGACAAGGGCGCAAGTAAGCTTATTCAGCACCAGATCAAGCCCACGGGAGTTCCGTCAACATTTGAATACATAATTGAAGTAAAAGAAGTTGTAAACAAAACTTACGAATGGCACCGCGTCAGCGGCGACTTCCGTGAAGTAGACGGTTTCTGGAAGCTCGAACCCACAGAAGACGGAAACTCAACGCTTGTAACCTATGCCAGCTATGTAAACGGCGGCATTTTCCTGCCGGCGCCTTTGATCAAAAGACAGGTACGCATGGACATTCCTCAGGTCATGAGCGCCCTCAAAAACCACGCCGAAACCACAAGAACAATTGCAGGCGTTCCCCAGGCAAAGACCAACTGATTTTCCAGCCGAGAACTAAACTGTTAGCTCTCGGTGAGGCTGTCTTAAAGAGCTTTAAAGAGCTGCCGCCGTTGTTTAGAATAAGCTTAAGCGCCGCTCAGTAATGATGCCAGTATCTATTGCCGGGATTTCTTGTTAACGGCCGAACTGATTAGATTAAGCAGCAAAATTGCTTCAGCTGCTTATAAATTGCCGATTTGCTACAATCAGCTTTATTGAGGAGAGGTACCGAAGCGGTCATAACGGCGCCGCCTCGAAAGCGGATGGG
>CAZTQO010000033.1:0-50441 GCA_964615655.1 uncultured Candidatus Obscuribacterales bacterium
CAGTCCGAACTCCCGGACCATTGAGTCATATTCGCCAATCACACGTTTTTGAAAAATCTGAAAAGACTCTCTGGGGTCAGTTGAAAAACCCATATCCATGCCGGCTTCATAAAAGCCCGGCTGCCTGCTTCTGGCAATTCTTTCAAGCGAGACTTCGATGGGAACCTGAAAATAAAAAGCTGCATCCGGTCTGATTGCAAAATCATATAAATTACGCAGCCAGTCACGCTCGACGCCTCTGGCTGCGTCTCTTGCAAAGGCCGTGTAACAGTAGCGATCTGCTAGCACGGTCAACCCTGCCTTTAGCGCCGGTTTGATTATGGTTTCAAGCCTGTCTGCAAAATCGGTGGCATGAAGCAAGCTAAAAGTAACCGGAATTAAGCTATTGCTGCGTTTAGCAGCTTTTATCGTTTTTGATATGAGCCTTGATGAGTTCCATTCAGTGAAAATAACCTTCTGACCGCGATCACAAAGCCAGTTTCGCAAAAGATTAAGTTGAGTTGATTTACCCGAACCGTCCACACCTTCGACAACAATTAGCTTTCCGGGAAAATTATGCTTAAAATTCAGGGACATATATACATCAGTAGCAAAGATTAGAACTCTTGACGGGTAAAGCCGCAAAAACTTACTTATTATAGACAGAGTGAGAAATAGCTCCAAGCAGCGCCCGAACACCTGATAGCACTCCCTGAGGAGATTTGATAGATGTCTAGAACTATGGTTTTGATAGCCTCACTGGCAATACTAAAGCTAGGCATTTGTGCAAATGCATCCATTAGTGAAAATTCGACTGACGAGCTGATGCCGGCAAATACCGAGTCGATATCGGAAACAGCCGAAGCTGAGCAGCCGGCAAGACTTATCGAAGATGAGAGCCGGAACAGCAAAAGCAGCCCGGCAGAAGAAAGCGCTGAAGAAGAGAAACTGAGCCAGGAAGAAAATAACGAAGCAAAAGCTGAAAAGCCAAAATCAAAAAAGACTGCCTCAAGCAAGGAAGAAGATCCTGACGACAAACTGCAGCAGGAACACTCGTTTATGGCCCATGACGATTCTCATCCGGGTGCCAAAGTAGATCCTTTGCTCTATTACCAGGCAGGATGCCGCTTTATCAAAGAGAAGAAATATCAGCTGGCTCTTGATGCATTCAACAAAGCGCTGGAGCTAAATCCTAAATACCACGAAGCCTCCTATCGTAAGGCTCTTGTATATCAACTCACGAATATGGACAAATATGCGGCCCGCCGTTACCAGCATCTTCTAAAATACCGGCCGGATATGGACGAAGCCAGAATAAATCTTGCGGCACTTCACCGTAAGCACAAACATTACAGCGGTGCTGAGGAGCAGCTGAGACTTGTGATACAACGAAATTTCCATTCTTTTGAAGCACACTACAATCTGGCAAATGTTCTGGTTGAAGAAAATAAGCCTGAAGCAGCGTTAAAAGAATACAAAATCTGTTTGAAGCTGAAGCCTCACAACCCGATGGTTCACAACAATATCGGAGTTATCTTCCTGCAAAAGAATTATCCGGAAGAAGCTCTACAAGAATTCCGCAAAGCTTATCAGCTGCAGCCAAAGAACCCCACATTCCAGGCAAATCTAAATACTGCCCAGAAACATCTGGCTGAAAAGAAAGCCCGCGCTATCACCATGTAAGAATCATGGCGATAGTGTGAGTTCAGCATGCTTCTATAAGCTCGCTGAAACCTAAACGCCGCCATGGCTCAGTTGGCAAACTCAGTTAACTTGAAGTCCGAGATCGTTGGTCAAAAGTATCACGAGTTCCTGCCCTGGGCTCAGGCTAATATTGTCTCCGGAGCGAAAGAGTGCGACTGCCGAACTGCCAATGGCCGTGGCGACAATCGGAGCACCCAGAGTAGCGATATTGGCTGCAACCAGGGCACCGCGGGCGGCTCCGGTTTCATTAAGCCCGGATACGGCCCGCACCGAAGACTCGACCCTGGTACCGAAATTGGTTCCAGGATCGAGCTGTCCAATTCTGTTGGTTTTGCCTTTTTGAAATTCGAGCATCGCATCAAGCGGTATCACTTCGCCTGTTGGCGTAACAATCTGGTCGAGTTTCAAGCCGATTTTTCCGGCCCTCGAAAGCAAGCGCGGTTTATTCACTTCGGCTACCCTACCTCTAACCAGACTGCCCCGTGGCAAAACCAGAGTTCTGCCGAAGAACATGTCATCTTTCACATGACCTTCAAAAATATCACCCGGTTGGCTGGTGGTGGCTGAAATCGGATACTCAACCACAAGCTTCATCTGGGTCTGCACTGGTAAAGTAGTAGATTCAAGACCTGCTCGCAGCGCCGTGCCTTGTTCAGCTTGCTGCCCCTGATGAAGAGTCTGTCCTTGAGCTGGAGCATACTTTGCAAAATCAGGAATGTTCTTCAATTCCATGGGCTTCATATGAGGTGCAGCAGCACCTGATGGACCAAGCCTGGGTGCATGAGAATCATGAGCATCACTGCTTGCTGAGTTTGCTGGAGCAAGCGTAAGTATAAAAGAGAGCAATAGTGCGGCTGAGACGAAACTCTTTTTCATTGATAAAAACCCCGGACATTTCAGTCAAACGCAGACTCCAGAACTGATTCTAATCGAATTCAGCCTGCTTTCACAAAGCGCTTAAGCTCTATTTAGAAACAGGTGCTGTGAATCCGGTTTGACTAAGATGCGGCCGGGAAATTTCCGGATTAGTCTGCAGAACTTTGCTTTCAGCCTGAGCATCCAGGGCTTCCAGCACCCCCTTTATATCTTCGGGACGATCAACAGCGGGCGATCTTTTTTCGACTTCCACAACTTTGATCGAAACGCCATGTTCCAGTGCCCGCAACTGCTCCAGAGCCTCAGCCTTTTCAAGCGCAGTTGGTTTTAAACCGGAAAGATACAGTAATACATCTCTTCGATATACGTATAGGCCAATATGCGCAAAATAATTCTGGCTTGCTGAGCTTTCGCTTTCCCGGTAGTAAGGAATCGGCAAGCGCGAGAAATAAAGCGCCTTGCCACCGGTACTGAATACAACCTTCACAATCGTGTTGTTGTTGATTTCTTCCCTTGAACTAATTCGAGCAGCAATAGTGCTCATATCCAGGGTCCGGTCTTGAAGCAAGGGATAAATAGCCCGGTCGATTGTAGCCGGATCTATTAAGGGTTCATCTCCCTGCACATTTACGATTATTTCCAGGGATGGATCAAGGCTTGCAACTTCTGCAAGCCTGTCGGTTCCCGTAGGGTGGTCGTCCCTGGTCATCAATACCCTGCCGCCGAAACCGGCAACATGATCGTAAATCCGCTGGTCGTCAGTAGCAACCAGCACCTCATCAATAAGCTTTGCCTGCTGGGCCTGCCTGTAAACCCTTTCAATCATGGTTTTGCCAGCAATCTCAGCCAGAGGTTTTCCCGGAAAACGTGTAGATGCATAACGAGCCGGTATTACAACTGCAACTTTTCGCTGACTCACCGGAACCTCCATAAAAGCTAAGCGCCTTCCTCCGCGCCTGCTACTTTACAAGCAAGCTAATGCTAGCTTGACAGCACAAAAAAATCATTTAACTCTGCTCATAGCAGTCAATTAACATTAATTCACTGAGAGCCGTTTCCGGTCTGAGCGGGTCTGGGGCTGGCAGCTTTGGGCTTTTCAATTCTACTATTTATATAAGGAACAATTCCGGCAGGCTTGCCAAGTAGCGACCGGAGTATCAGAATTGAAAAGTAGTCCTAAAATAATCACTCTGAGCGTTGATCTTATTAAAGATAGCTGGCAAGCAGCCAGGTCATAGATTGAGAAACGAGGTCTTAAGATGAAATGTTCATGTCCGGGAAACGAGATTGTAGCCAGACAGATTCAAAAAATAGAAAATGAGCTGGTTGAAATGACTGATTCAGCTCGCCGCATGATAAAGAATGCCAGCGATCCATTTTCTGCAATCATCAGATTCCTGCATGAGCGTCCGGAAAATGTATCGCTTAATGGTCTTTCGGTTAAAACAGTTCTGCATGACGCATTCGGAAGCCCCGACGAAATCCCGGGTCTTGTGAATCTACTTTCTGCGCATCTGAAAGAAGTAGTAAGACAATCGAATGTAATTGCAATTTACAACGAACATTTTTCCCAGGCTGATTGGGCCGGCTACCTGGTCAAATTGAAAGAACAGATTCGCTTTGAGATCGCCAGAGAAAAGGACAAGCTGGTTTTGAAAAACGTTGCCGGTCTCATTTGTGTAGAAAAAGGTATAGAGCTGCCGGTCGAACGCATTCTTGTAAATCCGCCCAAGCTGGAAATTACAGTCAAACTGGGCTTGCTGCGCCCCGTAAAAGCAGTGGATATTCTGGCCTGAGCTGCTGGTTCTAAAGGCTCTATAAAAAGCTTCGAAAAAAGCTTCGAAAAAGCTTCGAAATTTCTATTTCAATCAAAGACACTTAATTCAGCTTGCAAAAAAAGTCTGCGAAAAGCTTCTGCAGCAAGAAGTATGTTATTGTAGTTTATATACAGAGGTCCACTTCCGTATAGTAGCCCAATTAAACAAGCAAATAAGTTCTTAACCAGCCTCTGTTACGCTGTCTGCTCATAAGTATTCTGTTGACCCGGATCAAAAGCATTCAGCCGAAAAGCAGAATAGAGGCGAATCACGAATGACCGATTATCCATTAGTAATTGCCCATCGAGGCGGTGTTGACTGGGCACCAGAAAACACACTGGCAGCGTTCAAAAAAAGCGTCGAATCAAAAGTAGGTGGTGTTGAATTTGATGTTCATCGCTGTTCATCGGGTGAACTGGTAATTATTCATGACGATGACTTAAAGCGAACCACAAATGGAAGCGGGTTGGTCAAAGACAGGTCATACAACGAATTGAAAGAGTTAAGTTGCGGACTCTGGATCGCAGAAGAATTCAAAAACGAACGAGTGCCCCTGCTTACAGAGGCACTCGATTTGTTTACGCACGATATGCTGGTAAATATTGAATTGAAGAATTCACCAATGGGTTATGAGGGCATTGAAAAGGATCTGCTCTCTGTAATTGCCCCCTATAGAAAGAAGCTCAATATTCTGGTGAGCAGTTTCGACCACCACTGCCTGCGCCGCCTGCGAAAACTCGATCAGGATATTCAAATCGGGATTCTGGCAGCTGCTTCACTGGTTGATCTCAAAGAGTACGCAGATAAATTCAATGCCACTTATTATATTCAAGATCATGACTGCCTGATGCCCGACGCAGTGATTGAAGCCAAGCAAGCCGGATTGAAAGTGATTGTTTGGTCAGCAAACGACAGGCAGAAATGGCGGCGCCTGATTGAACTCGGAGTAGACGGAATCTGCACGGACAGCCCCGGAATTTTGCAAATGTTCTATGGTCAACTTGAGTACAGCAAAAACAAAAGCGAAGCTGAGACTCCGGCACCGGTTCAAAGCAAGAAGCTCAACAGCCTTCAAACAAGAAACAACAAAAAGCCGCCTGTTTTTTTCAGCTGAGCTGAAGGCGGGAGATTCAATCGTTGCAAAGCGCAGGGTCTTCAGACCTGCTCAAAAGCAGTTCTCCGTTTGTTGCAGGCATAAAAATTGCAGCTATAATTCCAAGTAAATAGACGCTTGCAATTGATGAAGCAGCAAGTGCGTAAGACCCACCAAACAAGCCGATCAGACTGCCGCTTCCGAGTGCAGCAATTGCTGCGGCAAATCTGCCCAGATTGAACGACACACCAAATGCGGTGCTGCGAATTCTTGCTTCGAACAACTCGGGTATATAAGTCCAGAGCACAACAAAGGGAATATGGCAGAAGAAGCCCACGGCAAAAACCCAGGCTAGAAGCGCCGGTCCATAAGACTTCACCGTCATGAACATTAAAACGCAGGATAAGAACGAAAGCAGGAAGCTCAAAATCGTACAGCGCTTATAACCTATTTTTGCAATTATCAAACTGCCAAGAAATCCCGAAAGAATCATGCCGGTATCTTTGAAATACATGGCAATGCTTCTTTGTTCAACTGCAAGTTCGCCTGTGAGTTGATTGATCCATGCCGGAATCCAGGCAAGCACCGCCCACCAGGCAATAATGGCAGTGCTTGTCAACGCTATAAGAATGCCTGTTTTTTTCAGATTAGCGTCTTCAAACAACTCAAGCAGAGTCAGCCTCAAAAGCCGCCGGTCGCTTTCACTGCGCTGGCTTTCATGCCTGGATTTTGCAGCCGCTTTCAGCTCCTGAACTTTTAGAAACTGCTCCGGTTCTTTCAGCTTTGCTCTTATATAAACAGTAAGAAATGCCGGTACCACACCTGCGACAAAGAGCCAGCGCCAGCCGTAGTGACCCAGAAAGAGATTGAGGCTTGCTGTGCACAAATAACCGAAACCAAGTGAGCTGGCCATGGCGCCAATGGCAAATACCCGCGACTTATTCGGCCAGCACTCGGAAAGCATCACAGCTCCCACTCCCATTTCACCACCGATTCCGGCTCCTACTAAAAAGCGATAAAAAGCAAGCTGCCACCAGTCGCTTGCAGTTGCACAAAGCCCGGTGCATACTGCATAAAGCAAAATAGTTATTGTCATAGTCCGGGCCCGCCCAATGTAATCGGCAGCCATCCCGAACAAAATCGCGCCGAGCGCCCAGCCCACCATGAAAAGCGCAATTACATAAGAACCGTGCAAGCCGACTATCGAATGCGAGTTTGTGTGAAGCATTTCTGATAAAGACGGATAAAGCACAATTGCAAATATGGATGAATCCATGCCGTCAAACATGCCACCCAGCCAGGTGGCAATAAAAGCGTGCCAGTTCTTGCCGCCGCCGGAAGCTGCATTACTTTGATCAGAGGCAGCGTTTTCACTTTCTTGTAGCGGAAATTCCTTTTGATCGAGCAATGACAAACCCCTCTCTTGCGCTGCGTTTCTGCGCTGCTTTCATTTACTCAACTTAATGACTTAATCTGGTTCCAGTGCTGGCAAAGAAAGTAATGATAGTGGAAAATTACAGGTAATGCTTGATGATTCGAAAAGATCAAGGAAAGAGTTCTCTCACTTCCTCGTCTGCAACTCAATCAAGATGTCATTTATTTATAGAGGTATCAAACTTGTTCAAGGTCTTATTTATAGACAATGACGCCACACTCAGGATAATCACCAAGAATTCGATAGAGAGTCACTGGAATTGCAAGTGCCTGCTGGCTGCAAATGGTGCAGAAGGACTGAAAATGGCTCTTAAAGAAGCTCCGAGGCTGATTATTCTGGATATCATCATGCCCGGTTATGACGGGGTTGCGACTCTGAAAAAGCTGCGGGAACAGGGCATAAATACGCCGGTCATTTTTGTGACTGCTAAAGAAGAAACAGATGAGCTTGAACAGTACAAGGACCTCAATGTTATCTCGGTGCTGCAGAAGCCCTTCGTTCCAAGAACCTTGCTGGAGGCCTGCAAAAAAGTCCTGGGAGATCAATCCTGAAACCAGGGCAGAGTCTAAATATACAAAAATTCCACGATTGCCTGGCATAATTCTCAGATCCGGGGTTGTCGGGGGCTGCCAGCCTGGTAACAACGCGTGCCGCCCGAATTTCAGCCAAGTTCAGAAAGCAGAAAAAACGAAGCCGAAAGCGAAAGTTTTTCGGAGCTTAGCTTTGCAGATAGCCACGCCTTTGCATTCAAGCGTTTCAGCACCATCGACTGCCACAGATCTTCTACAAACGGGTCTGAAAGCCCCTCGCTATCATTAACAAGCGAATTCGGGCTGAATTTCGACTTCCTCTCAAAAAACAAGAGTTCTACAAAAAGCAGTGAGCGCCCGGAAAGCCCGAAAACATCAGAGCCCGGCTCCTGGCTTGAGAGCCTGAAACAGTGGCTCTCAGGCGACTGCACTCCCCGCCAGATCGATGCAAACGAGCCGCTTCCCCGTCTTATTATTAACGGCAAAGAAGAAAGTTACCCGCAATCCAAAAGATACTCTTTTGAAGACGACTACGACAAAACTAAAATCGCTGACCCCTATCAGTGGCTTGAAAGCACTGACAGAGCTGAAACAAAAGACTGGGTAAAAAAGCAAACTGAGCTGACCGAACGTTTTCTTCAAAGCATACCTGAACGCCAGGAACTTCATAAGCGGCTTGAAAAAATCTACGACTACGAGCAGCGCAGCCAGATGTGGAAACAGGGCGGCAAGTATTATTTCTGGAAGCAGGACGGACTGAAAGAACAGCCGGAGCTCTGCGTAATCGACAGCCTTAATGGCAAACCCCGCACAATTCTTGATGCAAACACCCTTTCTAAAGACGGCCACGGCATAGTCAGAGACCTGAGGCTATCTGATGACGGCAAATATGCTGAGTTCAGATTTGCCGACGGCGGTCAGGATAGAACCCGATATATGTACTACGACCTGGCAGCAAAAAGGGAAATAGCAAAACTGCCTGAATCAGTAAGGACAAGAAACATCAGCAAAGATACCATTGCTGAAGCTCCAGGTGAAAAGCCGCTTGAATTCATGCTTACAAGCAAAGGCACTGATAGAAACAAGCTTGTTTTGATTGACAGAGCAAGCGGCAAGCAAAAAGACATACTGCCTGAGTCTGAAGATCTATTGCTTGAAGCTCAGATAATAGGAAACAAAATACTTGCCCACTATCTAAAAGACGCAGCAAGCGAACTCAAGCTATTCGAGCTCGACGGTAAACTCATAAAAAAGATCGAGCTTCCGGGCAGGGGTACTGTAAAGGCAATTAACGGAACGGCAAACGACAGCGAGTTCTTTTTTACTTATTCTGATTTCACAACTCCAAATACAATTTTCAGAGGCGATGCTGAAAGCGGCAAAATCGAAGCTCATTTTGTTCCCGAGCCGAAATTCAATCCGGATGATTTTGAAACCGAAGAAAAGTTCTGTAAAAGCAAAGACGGAAGCCCGGTGCATTTGTTCATCGTCCACAAAAAAGGGCTGAAACTTGACGGAGAGAATCCGGTATATTTGCACGGTTACGGTGGCTTCAGAATCAACCGCAGCCCCATATTCGACAACGGCAACATCGCCTGGCTTCAAGACGGCGGTGTGCTTGCAGTAGCAAATTTGCGCGGCGGGCTTGAATACGGAGAGAGTTTCCATAAAGCCGGAATGAAAGACAGGAAACAAAACGTGTTTGACGATTTCATCGCTTCGGCGGAATTTTTAATCGAGCAAAAATATACTGATAAGTCGAAACTGGCAATCGGCGGGCGAAGCAACGGTGGGCTGCTTGTAGGAGCCACTCTTGTGCAGAGACCGGATTTATTTAAAGCGGCAATTCCTGAAGTCGGACTTTTCGACATGCTTCGTTTTCCAAAGCTCGGTCCGGGCCGGGCATGGGAACCGGAGTACGGATATCCGTCCAATCCGGAAGACTTCAAAACCCTGCTTAAATACTCGCCTTTGCAAAATCTAAAGCGTGGAAGCGAACTGCCGGCAGTGCTTACAATGACAAATATCAACGACGACAGGGTGCTGCCTTCCCACAGTTTCAAATTCATCGCCGAAGCTCAGAGGGCTCAGGCAAAGAAAGAGAATCCGGTGCTTTTATATCTGGGTCAGGGCTGCGGGCATGGCCCAGAAAAATATACGACACAGCTCGTTGATGAATATGCAAACAAATGGGCATTTCTGAAAAACGCAATGAGAGATCGAAAAACAAAAGGCAATTAATTAGAAGCAGGACTTAAAAAGCCTGCTTCTTAAATTATGCCTGGCTCATCTTAAGAAGATCGGAAACAAGTCTTAATCTAAAGCAGGCAAAAATCGGCATTTTCCTCAACAGTAAAGAGAAATAAGGTTTACAAGTGGCTTTCTTGCTAGAATTAGCTTCGCTAAGATAAGGGGCGGAAATCTATGCCGAAAGTCCAGGGCTACCGTAAGCAAACTATTCAAAAAAACGTTGTGCCAAAATCAGCATTGCCCAAACCACCAGATATGCCTGCCGAGCCTGGTAAACAGGACAGGATCTGCAATGCAATTTTTGCAGGTGGCTTGTTGCTTACAGTCTCTGTCTTTCTAAGTTCTACTTATCTGCTTTCGCAAAACTTCGTGCATGCATTCAAGCAGGAGCCGCTCGACTGGCTGGCAATCGCAGGCCTGACTCTTTTGGCAGTTGCGCTCGGATTTGTAATGCGCGGTCTTGTATGGGCTTCATTTGCAGGCACAACCATGCTTGCCAGCTACTTGAAGGCATTTCACAGTCAGGAAAAAATCTGCCGCATCGGACTCAAGTACAGAAAGATCTTTCCGGGCAATATTGCCTGGGCAAGCCAGGGTCTCTTAGGTTTGATGGCAAACCGCCAGCAATTCAAAGAGATGATTGTGTTCGGCACTCAGGAATACGAGGCCACAAAGAAAAAAGACCAGAGCCTGGCTCCGCTTTGCGCATATATAGGAATGGCTCAGCAACTGCAAGGCGATCCCCACGCAGCCATACTCTGGAACGAAAGAGCCATTGAATACTTTGAAAAAACAATGGCGCCTTTTCAGAAAGTTACAGCCGACGCTAAAGTACCTAACCGGGACTTCGTGGACAACATCATCATGCAGTATGCAAGCGCCTATGCCAATCTTGGCGCCAATTATTTCAGCGTCAACAACTATGGAAAAGCAAAAAAGAACTTTAACCTGGCTCTTGAACAGCTTGCAAGAATGAAAGACTCCAATCAAAAAGAAATGATGATACGCGGGCTCAATGAACATCTTGCTCGCCTGAAACACTGGTAGAAAGTAAGAATGAATGAGCGCTAAATCTTCAGTCCAAAAGGCTTCAGCGCACGATTTATCCAGCGTGTGCCGAAAAATGCAGAAAAGGCGCTTCTTGAGGCAGTGAAACTTCTTGTCTGTCCCTTGAATTCAAGCTTGCCTGTAATTTCGTTTTGATCTTTTATGGCATCTATAAACAGCTGATCGGCGTTCTCCGGCTCACCGGCAATCTGGGTTGGCTGGCTAGCACGGTTCTGAGTTGAGGCAGCCTGAGCCTGGGCCTGCGCAGGCAGGACACCGGAAATTGCCGATTCGCTATTTTTTGCAAGCCTGATCTGCAGATGCTTGTCTTCTAATACCTTACCTTCAATAATCTGGAATCTGTCTTGTCGTAAGATCATGCTGCCTGTGAGCCGGTCGTCGTTTTCAACAAGCACAAGTGTGATTGCACCGAGCCCGGTGACATCACCATCATAGCTTCCGGAAATCTCCATGTTGATTACATAGCTTAGAAGAAAAAACACTGCAGCAATCGGAATAAGCGGAATGACTGTTTTGAAAAAGAAAATGATAAGTCCGTCCCAGGCTCTTGCCGAAAGCGAGCTTTGAGCAGTTTTATCCTTTGAGCCTGAACCGCGCATCAGCACCGAACTCCTCAAGGAAGCAGGTCCGGATTCCGGTGATAAATATAGCGTATCGAAGCCGCGTCATTGGCTGATACAACACCGTTTCCATAGTTGACGTTCATCAAGTCCACCCGGTTGGGGCTGTGTCCGTCTATGCCTAAAACATGCCCCATTTCGTGAGCGGAAGCCGCTACAAGCTTGCCCAGAGGCATCGGGACTGACTGTGCACCGAGCAGGTCGGTTGTGCGCAAGATTACAACCACCGGCCGGCGGCTTCTTCTCAAAAGCTCGATATTGCCCGAGTTCAGAGCACTGGCCACTGCCTGATAAGGAAGCAGATGTTTTGAAGTGTATCCTCTAATATCGTTGGCAAACAATGCCAGACCCATCTTGTTGACAAAATGATGGGTCCAGAACACATAAACATCGGCCCCGTCAGGGTTATCTGTTACTTCAAAAGAAAAGAGTCCTTCATTTTGAAAACGCTTCCATTGATTAATTCCCTGAGCACAGGCCTCCCACATCTGATCTGTATAGCCTTCTGCCTGGCTCAAATTATTGAAAAGTTCGGGGTCTTGCTTGGCTCGAAAAACAAGTTCAGGCCAGCCGGCGACATTATCCACATTTGAAAGCGGACCGCCCGTTGTTGGGTCCGAGCCGATTCCGTCAATGCTTATGCCCGGCGAGATGCATATTTTGATTGGCATCTCCTGCGGAATAAAACGCACTACTTTGCCGCCTCCGTACAAACACTGCGGGTAAGGACTGCCTCCCCCGCTATTTGCAGCCGGTGATTTTTTTGCAGGCGCCTTTGCCTTATTGCCAAGCGCAGCTTCCTGATTTGCTGCCAGTAAAACAAAAATCAAGCCAAGTGCAAAAGCAAGGCATCTTAATGCCGAAGTCAGGAGATTTTCTTTCTTAGCCGGCTTTTGCAATTGTTTTCTGAACCTCGCTAACAAATCTCAGGCCGGCCATCCGGCTTCTTCTTCCAGGATTTTATACATAAATGCCAAAATCAGCCAGGAATTAGTGAATCAGGGGAGTTTATTTTAACTGGACTCTAATAGCGCCTGTTTTGCTCCCAGTTCCAGGCTGATTCAATAAGCGAAGCAAGATCATGAGCCGGAGACCAGCCAAGCAAGTCCCTGGCAAGTGCATAGTCTGCAAGCAGCCTGGGTGGATCTCCCGGTCTTCGGGGTAGAACTTTTGTTCTCAACTCCTTGCCGCTGACCTGCCTGGCGATTTCGACGATTTCCCTTACCGAAGCTCCCTTACCGGTTCCTAAATTGATTCCAAGGGCGCATTCCTGCTTTTCCAGATATTTCAAAGCGGAAATGTGAGCAAGGGCCAGGTCGTTTACATGAACGTAGTCTCTTATGCAGGTACCGTCGGCGGTATCATAATCATCACCATAAATCTCAAGCAGCTCTGATTTTCCATTAAGCACTTTCAATACATTCGGAATTAAATGAGTTTCCGGATCGTGGCTTTCACCAATTTGACCGTCAGGATCGGCTCCGGCGGCATTGAAATAACGAAGCGCCACAAAAGAAAAACCGGCGGTGCGATTCAAATCAAAAAGCAGGTTTTCGACTGTGTGTTTCGTGCGACCGTAAACGCTTATAGGCGCTTTCGGATGATCTTCTGTCAGCGGCAGAAACTGGGGGCTTCCGTAGATTGCACAGGTGGAAGAAAAAACGAGCTTTTTTACTCCGGCGGCTGCCATGGCCTCAAACAAACGCATGCTCTGAAGAATATTGTTATTGAAATACTTGAAAGGCAACTGCTCTGATTCGCCCACATAACAACTGGCAGCAAAATGCACAACGGCACTTACTTCGTGTTTTTCAAGCAGTTTTTTTATTCTTTCGAAATCGCCTATATCAGCCTGCTCGAAAATAACTCTTTGATCTTCCGGAAGCGATTCAATATGTCCGGTGCTTAAGTTATCCACAGCCAGTACCTTATCTTTTTGGGCTGCTTTTAAATAGCTGCGCAAAAAATGGCTTCCTATGTAACCGGCCGCACCACTTACAAGAATCATGGTAAAACACCGCTTTCATTCATTTCGTTTTCATTCACAGTTTTTCTGCGCCTGAGAATTTCATCTTTGCTCATCGACATTGCAGATACGAAAAGCGAGGAGAATATGATCCCGACACCGATTATAATCAGGGTAGCCGCAAACGGTACCCGCTCAGGATGATGCAAAGGCAATAGATTTGATTGAAACCAGCGCACACACTCATATGCTATTAAGGCGCCCCCGCAAATTGCCATAGCAAGTCCAAGCAGCAAGCCCTTTTCCAGATTGAAAGAAGAATAGAAATTTGAAAGCACCTGATTGTCACGATCAAATCGCCTGCTCCATGAATATGTTTTTGCATGCAAGCCCAGGCTGAGTATTTGAAAACCCAGAACTGAAAGAATCGTCGCCATGCTGCCCGTGATTACGCCCAGCGCCCTGCCTTCATAGTGCAAAAGCTTGAATAAAACCAAAAGATGCAACACAATCCCGCTTGCAAGTAAAAGTATGCCAGGCAGAATAAATACGCGATTTGGACAATAGATAAGCATCATCCGCAAACTTCGCCAGCCGTCTTTAAACGTGTTGAGCTTCGACTCACCTAATCGAGGACCGAGCGTGATTGGAATTTCCGAGATTCTTAATCCGGCAAGATGGGCATTAATAGCCAGTTCCAGATTAAATTCCATACCGGGGCTCACCGGCTGAATTAACTTATAGGCCTCACTTGTAAAAGCACGGTAACCACAATATACGTCCGTGTACTTTGTGCCGAAAAAGATGTTCAAAATAAGAGTCAGAGCCGGGTTGCCAACATAACGGTGCAGGAAGGTAATATGCGCATCACCGCCCCCCGCGTAGCGGCTTCCCGTCACAAAATCGTAGTTGCCGCTTTCAAGTTTTTTCAAAAACTCCGGAATCAGGCTGAAGTCGTAAGTATCGTCAGCGTCTCCCATAACAAGGTATTTGCCATTTGCTTCGGAAAAACCTTTTATGTATGCATTGCCGTAACCCCGCAGCGGCTGGTGAACCACGCGCACACCCATACTTTCTGCTATTTCAACGGAGCGGTCTGTGGAGCCGTTGTCTGAAACTACGATCTCTCCGTCTATATTTGCACTTGCAAGCGTACGCTGGATTTTTTCTATGCAGGCGCCGAGAGCTTCTTCTTCATTCAAAACCGGCATTACCACGGAAAGCAAGGGCTGCCTGTCCTGCTTCCCGATACTTAATTGATCTGCGCTTTCCATCGCCTCCAATTCTACCTGAAAATCCCGCGCTTTTTAACGAGCTATTGCAACAAGCTATTTGGTCGCCGCGGCTTCTATTAAAAAGACCAGATGCGATATCGGTCCGAGCAAGCGAAAGTGCAAGGTCTTTACTTTTGCGCCTTCCGGAAGCAATGCCATAAACGTCTTTTCGTCAAGCAAGTTCAGAGTTTCAACACTGGCATAAAAGTCCATTCTCAGAGCTTTCAATATCTTTCTGAAAATCTCCGGCGGCAGCCAGTGAAGAAAAGGCATGACCGTATGAAACTCAAGCGGGTACCAGCGATTCGGAGTTGTAATAAACGCCTTTTTACTTACTCTCAAAAGTTCACTCAAATATTTTTCCTGCCGCTCTTTGCATCCAACATGTTCAATTACGGCCCAGCTGACTGCAATATCAAAGCTCTTGTTTTCAAACGGCAGTGCAAGCGCATCGGCTTTCAGATACGTGAGTCCCGGAAATTCGTCTTCAAGCGAGGAAGCATCTTCGAGCCCCACTGCCGTTATTTGCTTCTTAAAAGGATAGAATTTTTCAAAAAAATTGGAATCTGATCGGCTGTCGCAGGTCACACCAACGTCAAGAATCGTGCTCTTTTCAGTGGGCGAAAGAGCAGCCATAAAAGAATCGAGCATGCGCTTGCGTACTTGCATGGACACGCCGCCAGCCAGCCAGCCGATTTTGTTTTGATATTGGTAATAATCGCTTTCAAGCATCTGTTTGCCCTGTCCTTACCAGCTTGCTGACAAAATGAAGATTACGATCAAAAATTATCGAGATAGGTTCTCTGTACAGTTTTGGTTTTTCTACAAGCATGCTGCTTTCGACTCCGGCACTATCGGCCAGCTGCCGCCACTCTTGTCTTGAAAGGTAATTAAAAGGCATCTCGACATCATGTGCCCTGTTGCCCACCCAGTCCATAAATCTGAGCAGCACTCTATCAAATGAATTTTGGCAATAATGATCTTTTACAAGCACAAAAGAACGGCTTACTCGCAAAGCCTCTTTAAATATCTTGAGCGGATCTTCAGTATGATGCAGGACGTCAATGAGCATGGCAAAGTCAAAACTGCGATCTTCAAAAGGCAATAACTCACCGTCGTATTCCAGAACCGGTATTACGGCGCAGGAGCGAACAAGCACATCAGTACCAAGCATTTGCGTGGATGGACGCAGATCCTGAATCAGCTTTCCAACTTCACCGGTGCCGCAACCGATATCGAGACCTTTGAGCTCGCCTTGAGGCATCATTGATATCATCAGCTCCGCTAATCTTGCGACCCGATGTGAATTCACCAGCGACTTGTGCGCAGGCAAAGCCAGCTCTTGAGCAAGCAGCTTGGAGATAGAGAATTTTTCCACGGTGAATTACTAAGTACAGTACTACAAGCGAATTTTAGCAGATCTTGACTGCCAGCAAATCACAGCAAGCCAGAGAACTGCAAGGCCCGCCAGCAAAAGCCCCATATAGAAACTGGCAGGATTATAAATAAAACGCACCGTATGCCTGCCTGCAGGAAGATAGACAGCCCTGAAAAAACAATTGGCTACCCTGATCTCATTTTGCTCTCCATCCACAAATGCCTGCCAGCCGGGATAATACTGATCGCAAAGAACAAGCACTGCAGGCTCATCGGAATTGGTCTTCAGCAGCACTTCATTAACACTTTTGTCCTCAAGAGTCAGCTCGGATGAAGCTCCAGATTTATTGCCGGCAGAAGCTGCGAAGTTTTCCTCTCCTTCTATTAAAGTAAGCTTACAAGGATCGAAGCCATATTTTTCAGGCAAAAACATATGGTCGAGCGCCAGTGAGCGATCACAAAACTTCCAGTTTCTTGAAAGATAAGCTCTGGGCATACTGTCTTTTACTTTCAAAATCCTGAGATTCGCCTCCAAATTCTCATAAACAGGTTCGAAAAATCTCCTGTCCGGATAAGGAACTGCCAGCATTTTCTCGGGAGAGTCCGCATATCTATAGATCTGGCTGAGCACAAATCCGGTTGAACTTGCACGGCAAAAAGCAGCAAGCGCCAGGTCATTTGCCTCTTGTGGCTTGATGCCGTATGCCTGAGTGGACCTGCCATAACAGTTATTGAAAAAATTGTAGTAATCACCAGTGCATGTGCCCTCAAATCCGAATGAAGAAGCAGTCTTGAAATCTATGTTTGTATTTGCACGCAGCATCTGGCGGCTATACTGATATGTGTTTACAGTAGCCATAAAGCGGTCTTCGCCAAGAAAACCGGCTGGAACAGTAAAGTGTTCCAGATAGAGCCCGAGCACTCTTTTTCCCTTGCAATTCAAATCGGCACTGGCAGTTTTTAGCAATTTGGAAATATGATCGTTTGCAAGCGAAGGCTTTTGAAAAAAGTCAGCCGGTCCGGCCGGCCGGCAGAATAGCACGGCAAATACAAGAAGCGAGGCAGCCGAGCCGGCTACTAAGAAAGCAGGAAAATGCTTGAGCCAGGGAAGTCCTCTTTTATAGAGATAAGCAAGAGCACTGATTGCAAGACCGCAAGCAGAGGCAAAGAGAGCAGCTGTGGCAATGCTTTTTTCGCACTTAGCTGCCAGAAAGATCTGCTCAGGACCCTGATTGCCCGCAAGAAGCAAATGCTCGGTAAATAAATGAATTCCGGCCATAGGCAAAAGCGCCACTGAAGCGAAAAGTCCCCAGAAAAGCGCACTCAAAAGGTATGCTCGATTGTCTGCTTCAATCAGGCAATAGAGACCTCTGGCAGCCATGATTGCCAGACACCAGACCGCAAAAAACATAACTTTTACAGGAAATCTGATCGCCGACTTAGTAATCTGCAGAATAAAAGGCGCAAGAGGAGCATTCTCACCGAGCGCAAGCAAAAGAATCATTAAAAGCAGCAGCGGCAATACATAACGCAGCTTGAAACTGATGTCTTTAATAGACCAGATTGCAAGTGTTATCACGACCGGTCCCACAAAAGCAGACGCCATATAAGGAAGCAATTGACCTTTCATAACAAGTGGTCTGAACTCAGACCAGCGCTGCTGCATATCGCCGAGAGGCTGCGGCAGGATCAAGCCGAGTAAGTCATACCAGTTAGCGGATAAAGTCAGTGCTTCACTCGGGTCAAGCCCTCCTGAGCGCCTCGATATTCTGTACCATTCATAGGCAGGCAGAATCATCGGCATCGCCAGGAGTATAGCAAGCATTACGGCCCGGAGCCGGGAGCCGGCCACCAGCAAGTTTCTGTTCTGGCGCCAGTCTTTGTAAGCAGATAAAGCAATAAAAGAAAAAATAAGCGCAAACTGTATTGAACTCAACTCAGGATGACCGGCAAGCACATGCATGCTTATAAGAAACGCTGAGATGAAAGTCCAGAAAGCAAGACTCTTGCCAGCATCAGGACTTGCAAAATCGCCTGAACCAAGCTTGTATAAAGCCCAGATAGATACCGGGCACCAGGCGGAGCTTTCAACCAGACTGAAAATTGATGAAAAGCAAAACTCGTAACCGGACATAGCAAGCGTGGAAGCACAGAGCAATGAGGGCAAGAGCCCCCAACCAAGCGAGCTTGCAAGCAAAAATCCACCGGCCCCGCAGATAAGCTGGTGCAATATCATGCTTGAGGCAAGCGCGGAGCTGAATGGTGCAAGTGCAAAGAGCAATGTGGGCGGATAGCAGATTCCCTGAACTGTAATTGCCATCTGCGACATGCCGCAATAGCACCAGGGGTTCCAGAGCGGCAGCTCGAGTTTACGCATCAGATCGCCTGTGAATATTGCAAACGGTTCAATGTAATGAGTCAGGTCGCGAAAAAAATAGCTTTTTGTTCCAATGAGCCAGTCCCAGTAAAAGACCGTCAAAATCAGGGTCTGAACAAGCAAATAAAAAACAAAGCCCTGCCTGTTTGTTAGCTTCATTTCAATTTGACCCGAGAAGAAATACACCCTCTTGCCAAGCAATCAGGACCACGGCTTGTTTTTCTGTACGGAGCTGAAGATATGAACATCTCTGTCAGTCTACCCTCAAAAAAGAATTTTGCCGAGCTTTACCTGAACGATATCCAGAAAGCCTTCCTGTTTCTGCTACTTGCAGCCCCAGTCAAGAGGAAGTCTTAGAAAGAAGGTTCAACCAGTGATACTAGCGGTAGAGTCGCCTAGCAAACGAGTGAGAACGAAGCTGGATATGACCAAAGCAGCTAAAGCAGTCTCCTCAAGCATTTTCGGTTTCGACATTCAATAGCTACTAATATTACCCGCAATGCCAGATAAAATTTTCTGGACAATATTGATCGTCTAAACCATAATAAACACAAAGGAATAGACAGGCTCAAAATGATCACGTTTGAAAATACACAACTGCCATCTCCGGACGACATAAGTTTCGAGTCTCTTGAATATCTCTTTGGCTCTGGCGCAAGCGCCAATCAAAAAGAGATTCCCTGGGTAGAGATCAAAAGCAAGTTTGATGATCCGCAAAAAGAAATCGCCGAGCTGAAAGCTCAAATCAGGCTCCTGATGCAGCAAGCGCAGGCTAACAAAGCACAGATGCAAAGGGTGTGCATCTTCATTGGATATATGCAGGGATTGCTGCAGGAAAAAGAGGAGCTTCTAAAACAACTCCCTGACCTGCGCTTTAAGGCGGCACAAACTATAGGCTGGCGCCAGGAAGTTTTAAGATCTCGTGAAAAAATTGAGGAACTCGAAGCTCATATCGATCGTCTTTCGGGTCATTCCAGGTGGAATCCGGAGGAAATACTAAAGCCCTTAGATAAACTGCAGCTAACTGACGAGCTTGCGATCGAGATCCTTATGTGGCTTGGATTTACTGGACTTCTGGGCATTCTCTATGCCCTCTTGCACTGAAGGAGGAAAGCAAAAAAAATACATTCGTTTACAGAAACCTTAACGGAATGCTTAAACCGGACGGGTTTGCCAGAAATGAGGTATATCTATAAGAGACAACGCAATAAACACATCCGCAGTATCTCCAGGCGAGGGGTTTGAGGGATCGAGCCCGTCGGGGCAGCACCGACGCTGCGGCCATTAAAAGAAAGAAGTCCGGCAGTCTTTTATATAGATGCCGGACTTCTTCTTGCAAGCATGCCATAAGAGCTTTCTAAATCCACTATCAGTACCGCCCTTTACGCTCCTGCTAAACTGCCATCTTTTAGATGAGCCACAAGAGCAAGAGTCAGGAATATGAGTAAGCAATATACAAAACCGGTAAGAGCAGTATTACTTGCAGCAGGGCAGGGCAAGCGCATGAAGTCCGCACTGCCGAAAGTTCTACATACGGTGCTTGGAAAACCCATACTTGCAAGGCTTTTAGATTCAATCGACAGGCTTGGCCTCGAGCATGTTCACACAGTCATTGGACATGGAGCAGATATCTTGCGTAAATACCTGCAAGAGAATCCTCCTGCAACCCCCTGGTCGGAGCATCTACAAGAGCCGCAGTTAGGCACCGGTCATGCGCTTGCGCAGGTGGCTCCTTCATTGAAAAACTTCAAAGGCACCCTGCTGGTAAGTGTTGCAGACTGCCCACTCTTAAAAGCAGAAACCCTCGAAAAGCTTATAACAGCTCACCAAAGCCAGGGCGCATCTTTCAGTCTTCTGACCACCTTTGTCCCGGATGCAAAAAATTACGGGCGGATTTTACGTGATAGCAATGGCCGGGTGAAAGCCATAATTGAACACAAGGACGCAAGCGAAGCAGAAAAACAAATCAACGAAATAAACCCGGCTATTTACTGCATCGAATGGCCCGAACTTGAAGCTGGGCTTGCTGCTCTCAAAAACGACAATAAACAAAAGGAATATTATCTGACAGACCTGCTTTCATGGTCGGCGCAAAAAGACCTGAAAATATCAGACGCAGCCTGCCAGTGGCAGGAAGTAGCCGGAATAAACTCGCAACTGGATCTTGCCGAATGCAGCCGGCACCTCAGAGATGAAACTCTAAAAAATCTGGCTCTTGAGCATGGTGTATATATAGAAGACCCACAGAGTATTTGGATAGCACCTGAGGTAAAAATCGGCAGTGAAAGCAAGATACTTCCGGGTTGCTACATAACAGGTGCAGTCGAAATTGGAGCTAAATGTGTGATCGGTCCAAACACCGAAATCTCAGGACCGACAAAAATAGGCTCCGGGAGTCGAATTTCACACAGCGTCGTTACAAATTCGCAGATTGGCGAAAACTGCCGCATTGGACCATTTGCGCATTTGAGAGATCAGGCGGTGATTTCAGAGCACTGCCGCATAGGCAATTTCGTCGAAGTCAAAAAAAGCGATATCGGAAAAAAGACAAACGTTTCGCATCTGAGTTATATCGGAGATTCTGAGCTGGGCGAAAGTGTAAACATAGGCGCCGGGACAATAACTGCAAACTACGACCGGATTTCAGGCAGGAAATCCAAAACAGTTATCGGCAACAATTCATCTACAGGCAGCAATTCGGTACTGGTGGCTCCGGTAACTATAGGCTCAGACTCAATGGTTGCTGCAGCTACGGTCGTAAGCAAAAACGTGCCGGCAGGCAGCCTGGCAGTAGGCCGAGCCCGGCAGGAAAACATTGCAGGCTGGACCGAAAAGAAAAGAGAAGCTTTGAAGCAGCAGGCAGGAAATTTGCCGGCAAACAAAGTTTGAGCTTTCGAAGTTCCAGGACCGCAGACGTCGAGCAGGCTGGCTATTTCTCCCGTTCAGGAGCGCTTTGATTGTCCATTCTTGCCATAAATGAAAGACGGCGTCTTTCCATTTCGGCAAATGAAGACGACTCTACGGTGATTATCTTTAAGAGGCTAATCGGAACAAGGTGTTTTGAATAGTTCCGGTCTTGCGGCTGGTCATCATCACCATAGGTTTCCAGCTCGACATAATCATGACCGAGCCTCAGCAATCTGCCTGTTAGAGCACTGCCGTCCACAAAGTGGAGCCTGGCCCACTGCCTGTGCTCGCAAAGTCTTTCCAGTCTGTGTTTCAGGTTCATTTTTCCCTTTTAGCGCCGCAAACAAATCATCCAGAAGCCTGCACTTGATATCTGAGATTCTAACACCCCAGTCAAGCATTTTCTCATCTGAGCTTTTCCGGCCATTTTTTGATATGGAAATGACAGTGCCCGGATATCTTATTGATCGTTGTCTTCTTTTAAAGGAGCTTGCCGCTGGAAAAGCTGATGGCATAATGTTTTACAAGCCAGTCAAGGATTGCTCTTTTCAAATTTCCAATTAGACTGGAATCATAAGCAGTTTCCTTTTTGCCCATGCATTTTGCCTAGAAATTAGAGGATTATGAACAACGATAGTTTGCCTGCTCATCTGGCCAAACGAATTGAAGACCTTTGGGGTCGTGAAGAAAGTTACTGGGAAGACGAGTTTTATTCCGACGAAGCACTTACGAATCTCGACTACAGATTAGAACTTGAACGTTGCTTTAAAATGGACCCGCTCGGTCCTCTGCCTGGTCCCGAAAGCAGTACTTAAACTGCTGTTTACGGCAAGCGCACTAATTTGAGCCGGAGCTGGAAGCCGCAGGCTCATTTATTTTGTTGCTTGCTTTTGTTTTTTCAAGCATATAGTTTTTAACGGACTCCGCCATAGATCCGGCACAGAGCTCCTGAAAGGCTGGATCAAGCAATTTCGACATTTCGTCGGGGTTGATCATAAAGCCAATCTCTGCAAGAAAGGCAAGCATATGGGAAGGTCGACATAAGGCCAGATTCTGGAATCTACATCCATAGTCTTTAAGTCCGCTTGCTTTAACCAGGTTCTTTTGCACTGTTCTTGCAAGCTCGAGCGACTGGCTGTGATACCAGTAACTCGAATTGCCATGCTCGGCAAGCGGGTCACGCCCGTCCGGAAGGGCGTTATTATGAACCGATATTAAAAGGTCGGCATTTTCCTTTACGGCCCTTTCCACCCGGTCGGCAAGCGAAACAAAAAGATCAGAATTCCTGGTCATAACAACATTTGCCCCCATAGACTGCAGCGCTTGCCGCAGTTTGTCTGCAATCTCAAAATTCACTCTTGCTTCTCTGGCACCGGAGCAACCAATCGAGCCGGACTCCCTGCCACCGTGTCCTGGGTCAACGCATACAGTGAGTCCTTCTAGAGGCTTGTGCTGGCCGCCTGAAATTTGCGGCGGCGATTTGACATGAAGTACAAGCGTGCTGCCCTCATAATTTGCATAATACCCCCACTGTTCTTTATTCAGGAGCTGGACTATGAGCTCATAATGCAGATCTTCTTTTTCTTTGAAGCTCAAATAGTCTATTAGTTTTGATGCGGGCGATACTTCTTGCGGGTGCAACTGATCGCTTGTTACATAATCTGTATCTGCCTGAGCACCGTAAACCCTGAGTACAAGTTTCCTGGCATTAAGATCCTGCTCGATCTGGTAAGGAAGTCGCTGTTCAAGCGGTATTGAAATCTTTGCTCCGTATTTATCAGAAGCTAGATTAATGGTTTTGATTTTTGACCGGGGAAGCGCAGTTTCTTCGTCGGCGGCAAGATCAGCAGCTGCAATCCATAAATGCTTCTGAGATGAAAGTTCAAAGCGACGCCAGTCGCCTTTAAAACCATCGGAAATCATACGCACATCCTGAGCAAGCGGTGTCACCCTGGCGGCGTCCGGCCCTACTCTGACAATGCAATTATCATGTGCTGTTTTGAAAAGCTGCGGCTGCTTGAGCACAGTAATTGTTCCTTTTGCTTTTGCTCTAATGAGCTTCTTTCCTTTTTGCAATACAAAAACCGGGCTGACCTTGTCAAAGTTATCAGCGGGCAAAACCTTGTAGTATGCAAGATAAAGGTCTTTAAGAGCCGGTTGCCGGCGCTGGTAGCTCACACCAAATGCAGTATCGAGCCCCAAATTTACCGCGCTCTTGCCGTTTTTTGCCAGCGCAGCCTTCAGCGGCAAATTATGACCTGCAAACTGTACCGAAAGTAGACAGCCTGGGGTCGCTCTTGCAGAAAATTGTATGAGGTCGCCACTCTGTACGCCGATAGCTTCCTTTGGCTGCAAAGACTCAGGCAATATATTGAAGCTTTCAGGTGATAGTGGCGCCGGCGGTGAAGGTCTTTCAATCGTAATCATAAGAGCTTCCTCGCCGGCTGAGGATTCGGCCTGCTTCTCGGAATCAGGGGTCGGAGCACTTTTTAGTATGAACTGATTTTTTCCGTAATTGAGCCTGACCGTATGAGCGAAGTAGCCATCGGGATTGAGCTTTACAGGGACCGAATTGCAAAACAAAATCCGCCCTTTTCTTAGCTGACCAATAATGAAAGTAGAAGCCGACTCGATCCGGTTATTGTTTTCGCCTCTGGGATAAGCAACAAGAATATCGCCCTTCTTCAGACCTACGGGCTCGGCGGCCGGCCGGTCCTGCTCGCTCATTAACTGAAGACCGCTAGCAGGCCTTTGCTCTTTTGCTTTTTCGCTTTTATTTAGCTGTGCGCAGGCAGAAAGACCCATGCCCAGCCAGAGGACTAAATTTAAAAGCAGAAGAAAAATCGCGTCTTTGAGAATCTTTCTGCTTACGATTTCATTCCTGCTTACTTGCCTTGCTATCAATATCAATATCGTTTTTGAGTTTATTTTGGTTTTGGTTCTGGTTCTGGTGTTCATTAGCCCGCATACTTTCTTTTTGGCTTGAAGCAAGATCGTTTATGCGCCGGTCATAAGACAGCAGATAAGTATGACTCACCGCATCAAGATTTATGCGTTTTTCAGGGGGAAAATATGAGTTCACAAGCTCAAAAGGTGACAGTGAGCTCTCTTTAAAGTATCTAATATTCCACATGTAAAAGGGCGAAATTGAAAAGATTCGATTTTTTTCGTTGAGAGCATAGTTAGCTTCATTCAGAACAAAACGTTTCAAAGATGGCTCGAATTCATCCGTGATCGAGGAAGGTGAGTATGCATGATTCTTGATTTCAGGTGAGCTCAGGCAGCCGTCGCAGAGCAAGAAGATTGCCCGCCAGTCCGAGCTTAAAATAAGCTCCGGCAGAATCTCCGTCTTGATCTGGCTCAGGCTAAATAGCTCGGAACCTACGATGAACTTTCTTGTTGAGTAGTCCGTCCCCAGCATTTTTACCGGATACTTGTCAGCAATGCTTTTGATGGTCAGAAAATTGTATGTATTTACCCAGAAAGAAAGAGCTTCGAGCTTACCTTTCAGCTTTCGGGGGCTTGTTACTTTCAATTCGTCGTATGCCTTAGTCAAATCCGGGTCTTTTGAGAGCGAGCTGTAGTCTACGAGCCCGTTTTTGACATATCTAGCCAGTAAACGGTCAAATGATTCGAACTGATAATCTGCCGGAAATGAAAGCTTGCTTTTGCTTGTGAGAGCCTCAAAATGCTCTTGAAAATTTAAAAGAAAATTTGATGAAAGAAGGAGACCTGCCGCTAAGAGCAAGACAGGCAAGAGGATAGGGAGCTTTCTTAACTTAAGGCTTGACACAGCTTACATTTTAGCCGGTCTGAGAAAGGCAATAAGCGCCTGTTATTCGATTAAAATCTTTCCTTAAATCAGCCAAGAAGCTCCCTTAGAAGTTATAGAGTTGGGCATGATGCAATAGGGGAATTGAGATTGATGACAGCCGGTTCAGACAGAAATCTGAGGGTATTGCAGTTCACTGACACCCACTTTTTCAAAAATACCGAGCACAAATTGCTCGGTGTAGACACCTCTTCAAGCTTTTCCGATGTTTACAAGCTAGCGCAGAAAGAGGGGATACCTGATTTTTACTTATTCACCGGTGACCTATCTCAGGATGAAACAGAAGAGTCCTATAAGCGCCTGTCAAGCGCAGTCAAAGACGCCGGCGCTCCATGTTATTTCCTTCCTGGCAACCACGACCGCCGCAAAGAAATGCAAGCAGGGCTTTTGTGGCCAGGCTCCCCTTTCAAGCAGGACCGGCGGATAATTGCCGGAAACTGGCAGGTTATTCTGCTCGATACGCTGGTGGATGGAGAGGTAGGAGGTCATTTATCAGAAACTGAGCTTGCCTTTCTTGAAAACTCATTACGGCAAGAACCGGATCTTCATGCACTGGTTTGCCTGCATCACCATCCGGTAGCCATGGGTGCGCGCTGGCTCGACAATATCGGTGTTGACAACGGCGACGAGTTCATGAATCTACTGTCCGGCTTTCCTTCAGTAAAAGCAGTTTTATGGGGGCATGTCCACCAGGAGTACGAAAGCAGAAGCGCCGGAATGCTTATGCTGGCAACACCTTCAACCTGTGTTCAATTCAAAAGAAGCGATCAGTTCGGAGTGGATGCGCTGCCGCCGGGTTACCGCTGGTTGGAGCTTTCGCCCTCGGGCAAAATACAGTCGGCAGTTGTGCGCACTTCAAGTATCGCTAAGGGTCTTGAACTATCGTCAGCCGGTTATTAAGCAATAGAGAAAGGAAGCAGCCGCTTTCTGTCTTTGTGAATATCCTGAAATTAAAATCTGGAGCGTACCGGGGTCGAACCGGTGACCTCTTCAATGCCATTGAAGCGCGCTACCAACTGCGCTAACGCCCCACACAATGGAACTTATACCATAAATGAGCCTGGCAAAGCTCTTGAACTTATCCGAGCTTAAGCTTTCTATATTCAGATTTTGCAAATTCACAAAGACGCCGGTAATTGTAAATGGGGTCTTTTGTCTGCCTCAAATGCTATGCTTTTAGCCTGCTTATAGCCTCTGGCGGCTTAAGAAAGTCTACAAGAAATTTGAGTCAGGAAGCAAAAATATGCGACATCCGCGAGTTCTGGACGCCAAACAAGCAATGCTATTGATTGTCGACGTCCAGGAAAGCTTTAGAAAACAATTGAAGGATCTGGATAATTTGACCAGAAACATTACTATCCTTGCTGAAGCTGCCAAAATCTTGAAGGTTCCGGTGGTGCTCACAGAGCAGTATCCTCAGGGACTGGGCAAAACAATTGCCGAGATTTCCGCCTGCCTGGGCGAGCACAAATATTTTGAAAAGACTACATTTAGCTGTTGCGAAGCAGCAGGCTTTATGGAGATGATGGATAGCCTCGGAAGAGAACAGGTGATAATTTGCGGCATCGAAGCACATGTTTGTGTAAACCAGACCGTACACGGACTGATGGCTCAGGATTACACTGTTCATGTCGTAGCAGACGCAATTGCCAGCCGTTCTCAACGAAACAAAGAAATGGGCTGGGATAAAATGATAGCTTCAGGGGCAGTGCCTTCATGTGTGGAAATCGCCCTTTTTGAAATGCTTGGTGAATCCAATTCTGAACAATTCAAAGCTGTTCAGAGACTGGTTAAGTAAACTCTGGAATCGTTAGTAAAATGAGCTCAGACCGCCGGCTTCTAACTGCAATAGCGCTAGCACTGGCTTCAACAGTGAATCAGAGCCCGGCTCTGGCTCAAAGCGGAGCGACTGATTATCCGGCCGGCCCGCCCGAACCTGCATTTCCCTTAAACGTAGGGCCGGACAAAGCAGATACGCGCATGGCCGAAGAAAGCGAATTGAAATTGCCTACTTCAGCTCAGTTGATGCCTCTGGCAAAAGGCATGCCTACAATCAGGCTTGAAGCGGTTTACAATCAGCCGGTCACACTCAAAGACGTGGTCAATTTCGCCTCACTGCACAATCTGGCAATCGGAATTTCGCAAGAGCAAATGAAGTCACAGAAGTGGCTATTGATAGGCGCTCTCGGCAGATTTCTGCCTCATTCCGAACTCAGCTTTCGAGATCAGTTTCAGGCAGGTTCAACTCTTATCGGCGGCATCATTCCGTCGTCTTTTGCAAATCCGTTCGTTACAGCCACGGCAGGATTCAGGTATTTCGGATTTCAGGGCGGAGCCGTAGTCTTTGGCGCGCTGCAACAAAAGCACAATTATCTTGCTTCAAAAGCATCACTGGGCGCTACTATCAATGACACCTTAAATACGGTTGCAAAACAGTATTACGACCTGGTACGTGCCCAGGCATTTCTTGAAATTCGAGTAAGGGCAGTAGAAACATCACGCGCTCAGCTGATTCTGAACCAGCAACTGGAACGTGCGGGAACCGGAACCTATTTCAACGTTTTGCAGCAGGATACCCAGCTTGCTCTGGATGAACAGCAATTACTCACTCAGGAAGTAGCATTCAGGCAGTCGGCAATTAACCTGGCAAACTCACTTAACTTAGATCTCGGCACCAACCTGATGAGCGTCGACAGCAAAGTAAGAAAAGTCAGAATCATAGATCCCAAACTTGATATAAACGGTCTTTTGAGAATAGCCGTAAAATACAGGCCCGAACTCAAACAGTATGAACAGCTCCGGCTTGCGGCCCGCAGACAGATACAGGTATCTGCGGCACCTCTCTACCCAAAATTCCAATTTTTCGGAAGTTATTCCGGTAACGGCGCCACACTTGGACCGGGCTACAGAGTAGCTTCAGGGCAACAAAGCGTTGTTCCCGGCTCACTGAATCAGTTCGATCAAGTTCCATCACCCACGCTCACAGGTACTACCAACTATCCGGTAATCGGACAATTTACCCCGGCACAAATTGCTAAAAGACAGATGCGAAAGTCATATGTAATCGGGTTTCAAGTGGACTGGGGTTATTTCAACTTAGGCGTGCCTGACGTGGCTAATGTCCAATCATCCAAGCATATTGCAAGGCAGGCAATGCTGCAGGCCAACCAACAGTTTATGAATGTGCTTGCCCAGGTGCGCGGCTCCTATTTGAACAGCCTGGTTGCAGAAAAGCAAATCGATGTGGCAACCCGGGCAGTGGCCTCATCAAGCGAACAGCTACGTCTTGCCCGTGTTAGGCTTGCAAACGGAGTCGGAACCAATATCGATGTTTTGCAGGCCCAAACAGTCTGGACTCAATCACTTATTAATCGTGCCGATGCGATTCTTACTTTCAATCAAGCCCAAGTACAGTTATTGAGAGACATAGGCGTGATCAGCGTCGAAACACTCAACTCCGGCCGGCTGGTTACCGAATAAGACAGCTTTTGAGCAAATTGAAAAATTGAAAATAAGACATGAAAACAAGCTTAGAGAATCAAGATGAATCTCAAAGCTCAGCTTCGCATGCTGACACCACGCCCACCGGCGTATGTACTGCTGCCTACCACATGGCGTATTTTCTTTGCAGGAATGCCTACTTCGACACCTTCTTCTTCTTCACTTGAGGCTGCATCTTTCTGCATGCCGTCATAATTGCCCCAGTGTCTGGCAGTGAACTTCTTCTTTCGGCCTTCTTTGGGCTCCGGAATCATTCGATCAGGAAAGGCAATCAGTAATAAAGCCAAACCGGCTAATAGGATTCCGACGAAATAACAAAATGATTCCTGCATACTAGGCTCACCCATGCGGTAGTCAAGTAAGCAAGTTTAGGCCTACAATCCTGCTTTGGGAAGGGTACAAATACGATGATTATCTAATCTCAGGCGAAAATTAGCCCAAAAGCCTTTCATGTCGGGAGTTTCAGGCAAGAGAAACTCTAACACAGTTGTTCATTTCAAAAAAACAATGAAAACGATAGTAAATTGCCGGTTCGGAATTATCCACGCATCACGTTAGCCAGATCTTTGTAAAGGTCTGCAATCTGCTGAGTGATTGCAGCAGCACCATTTTTGGAAGGATTTTCACTTGTGTATCTGGAAAATTCTTCTGCTTTTCTCTCAAACAAACAAACCAATCTGTCTTCAAAACTCTTGACATGCTGACTCATACAAAAATACCTGTCTAGCGCGCTGCTGCACGAATAGGGGGGGGAGGAAGAAGGTTGAAAGCGGAATGAGTTAATTTTGTCTTAAAGACTTGTCAAGCTCAATACCCTGAAGCAAAGAATCTTTGATTTAGTTGAAATTTAATTTTGCCTCCACCAGTGATATCACCTAGCTGAGTCAGAAAATAGCTGAATGTCGACCGTTCAGGGTAAAATTAGAGCTCACCATAGAAAACGTCCTATTGCATGAGTTCTGAGCGCATACCACTGCAACCGACCTTGCGAAGGCTTCTGGAGCTTGATGCTCTCTCCGAAGCTCGCCTGATTTACGGCAAAGAGTTTCTTGACAGGCAGATTTCACAGGTTGTGGCGACCCTATATGGCGGTCAGCGCGCCGGTACCCTCTGCCTGATCAAAGCAGACTCAGTCCCGAAAGAAGATCTGCCTTCGTTAAAGGGCATGTCCGGTCTGATATTGATCGAACAGCTCAATTCTTTCAGAGCCAATCCCACAAAAAGCAGCACGGTCAAGAAAGCCGTGCCGCTGGAACATGAGCTCGAAATCGGTCCGCTGCTTAAACACTGCAAAGAAGCTGGTACCGCGCTTGTGATCCTGCCCTGCGTCGAAGAAAGCAGGGAGCTTATTGAAGAGATAAGGTCGGCATATTTACTCGAAGTAAAAAAAGCAAATGCACGCCTGCATGCTTATTTCATCAGACTGGTGATTGAAGAAGGACTGGGCGGTCTTGTAGAAAGACTCTCTGAAGAGCTTGACCGCCCCTGCGCAGTTGAAAGCCAGGACTTCAAACTTCTGGCTGCGCACAATATGGGACCCACGCCTGCCAACCAGCAAAAAACCCTCACCGAAGAAATAGCCGAAGTACTGAACAGAGAACTGCGCAGCCTCGATGACCCTGATTCGGTGGTCAACTCAGTTAAAGTAGGGCGCCGGCTTGTGGCTCCGATTATTCTTGCCGGCACTGTCTCCGGCTATTTCTCAGTGCTGCTGCGTCCAAGCGACGACGCTGATTACATTTCCGAATACTTGCGCCCTTCGGTGCTTGCGGCCATGGTTGATTTTGGAAACAGGCGCCGCGAATTCGCCACCAGCACCGTAACTCAAAAAGGCCTGCTTAAAGACTTACTCTCCGGTCACAGCCTGGCACCAAGCGATCAGGAGAGACTGGAGCAATTTTTCGGCTTCGATATTTGTGATGCTTCACTTGTTTTTGCCATGCGCTTTTCACCGGAGAATCTTGCAAAAGAATGGCTTGAGCAGGAAAAACAGGCAATAGTCGAAATGGAAGGGGTAAACGTACTGGTAATGCCTGTGGAAAACAAACAGGATCTGAACTGGCAGGAAGAGGCGTCGAAGCTTCAAAAGTCCATAAAAGACCGGGTTAAAGGCATAAAAGTACAACTGGGCGTCAGCCGTCTGGCGTCTAGCTTGCTTGATCTGCCCGATGCCTATAAAGAGGCCCGGCAAGCCCTTGTCACAGGCGACATGATGCACGGAAACGAAGAGTTCATTCTTGGATATTCCGATCTGGGCTTCAAACGCATTTTATACCTGCTCTTCGATCATCCCGAGCTCGAACGGTTCTACGAAGAGCGCCTGGCGCCACTTGAAGCCTATGACGCCGAATGGGAAACCGAACTTGTGGAAACCTTAAAAGTATATCTCGAGCAGGGATACAATTTAAATTCGGCAGCCAAAGAGCTTTTCGTGCACAGGCATACCATGCGTTACCGGCTCGAACAGATTGCCGAGCTTCTGAAAATAGACATAGATTCACCCGAAGTTCTGCTCAACCTGCAGATTGCATTTCAAATAAGAGAAATGAAAGGTAAGGCAAACTCATGAGCAAAAATGCAATCGTAGAAATCAAAAACGTCAAAAAGAGCTTCGGCGAAACCACCGTAGTCGACAGGGTCAACATAGATATAAAAGAAGGCGAGTTTTTCAGCCTGCTTGGACCTTCGGGCTGCGGTAAAACCACGCTTTTAAGAATGATCGCGGGCTTTGAGTTTCCGACTTCGGGCACGGTATATATTGCCGGTCAAGATATGAGCCGGGTTCCTCCTCACAAAAGACCGGTCAACATGGTATTTCAAAGCTACGCCCTCTTTCCTCATCTGAACATTTTCGACAATATAGCATTCGGCCTGAGAATGACCCGCTCCTGTCCGGAGTCCGAAATCTCAAAGCGTGTGGACTTCGCACTGAATCTGGTGCGCCTTCCTCATATCACATCACGGCTCCCCAGAGAGCTTTCGGGCGGGCAGCAACAGCGTGTGGCTTTTGCCAGAGCAATTGTGAACCAACCAAAAGTGCTTTTGTTAGACGAGCCGTTAAGCGCGCTCGATCCCAAGATCAGGGTTGAAATGCAAGCAGAACTTGCACGCTTCAAAAAAGAGCTGAACATGACATTTGTTATGGTTACCCACGACCAGTCGGAAGCCTTTGCACTTTCCGACCGGATCGCGGTGCTTTCACACGGAAATCTTGAACAGCTTGCAAGTCCGGAAGCAATTTTCGAAAACCCCAGCACTCCGTTTGTGGCTGATTTTATCGGTCAAACAAATCTTATTTCCGGTACGATAGCCGAGCTAAAACACCCATTTTGCAAAGTAGTTAGCGACTCAGGTTTGAGCATCTGGTCGCGCTGCGATCAAAAAGACGATCTTGAGGAAGGCAGAAAGGTAACGGTCTGGATGCGCAGTTCAGCTTTCACGCTTTCAGATACGGCTATTGAAGAAAGCGAAAACGAATTGATCAATGTATTCAAGGCTGAGATAATTCACCGCAGTTTCCAGGGCGATTCTTGCGATTATCATCTTAAGCTGGCGGAACAAGTTTTGTGGAAAGCAACTCTGGCAAACAACGGCTCCCTGCACAGCGCAGGTGAGAGTAAATACCTGATCCTGCCGGCGCGTTCAGCACAAGTAATTCCGGACTCGGAGACTCAATGACGCCTCCGGCTTGCAATAAGCAAAAATCAAAAACAAAGGCGGAAATCTGAATCAGGAAAATGAGCAAAACACCTTCTGCAAAGAACAGATCAGTCAGGCTAACGGAAGCAGATAAATCAAGACTGAGAAAAAAGCTCCTTAAGCCTGCCGATTTCAAAAGGATGGAAGTTCCGGTCGGAACTTATAATGGCGACTGCCTGGATCTTCTCAATCATATTCCAGAAGCATCGGTGAATCTGCTTTTCTTAGATCCGCCGTACAACCTTGCAAAAGAATTCAAATCATCAAAATTCTGCCGCCGAACGCCTGCTGAGTATGGAGAATGGCTCTCAGCCCTGCTTGCAAGAATCAAAACCCGCCTTACTAAAAACGCCACAATTTACATTTGCGGAGACTGGTACAGCTCGCTTTCAATTTATCAAGCAGCAGGTGAACATTTCATTGTCAGAAACCGGATTTGCTGGGAACGCGAAAAAGGCAGAGGTGCAAGCAGAAACTGGAAAAACTCAAGTGAAGACATCTGGTTTTGCACAATGTCGGATAGCTATGTTTTCAATCTGGACCGGGTAAAACTCAGACGCAAAGTAATTGCACCTTACCGAAATGAAAAAGGTGAAGCAAAAGACTGGACCATCGATTCAGGAACCGCTTTTAGAGACACGCATCCATCGAACTTCTGGACCGACATCAGTATACCGTTCTGGTCCATGCCTGAAAACACCGAACATCCAACCCAAAAAAGCGAAAAGCTGCTTGCAAAACTGATACTTGCAAGCAGCAACGAAAATGATCTAGTTTTTGATCCTTTTCTGGGCAGTGGCACCACTTCGGTTGTGGCAAAAAAACTGCATAGAAAATATCTAGGTGCAGATATCGACGAAACTTATTGTTTGCTTGCAGAAAAGCGTCTTGAGCTTGCCGAAACCGAAAGCAGGATACAGGGTTTTGCAGACGGAGTTTTCTGGGAGCGCAACACCCTTGCCGAGCAGATTGCCACCAAGAATAATCAGAAGCAGAATGGAGACTGCCGCAAAGACTGAACTATTTTTTCTCAGCAACAAAAAAGCGAGTCAAGTCAGTAACCCGTTCGAACTCGAGAATATTCCAGCCCGCAAATAGATCTCTGACCTCCCGGTCGTCAAAACAGCGCAGCATCATGCCTTTCCGCCCTTTGTCCGTATAAACATGGGTGCCGTCTTCAAGCTTAAAGTACTCGCCGGGGCCGGTGCCCACAAAATCAAAGCAGGCTACTAATAAGCCCCCCGGTGCCAGAATTTTTTCAAGCGAGTCTACTGTTTTTTCGGCAAGTCCCATACTAAGATGCTCAAAAATGGAATTTGCAACAACGCTTCCGAATCTGCCGGCCTCAAGATCAAGCGCGCTAATGTCGCTTTCCAGAAATTCAATGTCGAGATTCTCACTTAGAGCCCACTGTCGAGCTAGCTCGACAGCATGTTCCGCAACATCCACGCCTAGAACCTTGAAGCCGCCCCGGCCGAGATATACGCTGAGCCAGCCGCTGCCGCAACCGAGATCAAGCACAGGCAAATGTTTTTTTGCCGCAATCGCCTGCGGAATCTTTGGAATATAGGCAAGATCGGGCATCTGCGTATACGGCGTTTTGACCATATCCCAGGCCCTTGCCCAGAAATCGAGGTTTTCCTGATAAAGCTCAGGGCTTAAAACTGTGTTATTCATAGCTTATACTGTGCTTGAGACTGCTTTCGATCTGTCAAAAGGCTTATTTTGGCCCAGATCAGTGCCCCTCGGCAATAGGCCTGCCCCTCACTGTTAAGATATACTCCGCCCCCAGGCTACGGGGGATTAAGGCTCTGAAATAAAGGGTAAAGATATTTTTGGGGGAGATATAAGCAAATTTCAAACCCGTTTTTGGCGTTTCTTGGCGTTAACGGGATGCCATGGTAGAACAACCCAGGACACAGCTATTCATGATGCTGGTGCAGCAGGCCGGCCCGGGCGCGCTGCCTTTGAGCAACCTTGCTGTCACCGAGTTTCTGCCCTTTTTCAGACGCATTGAAGAAAGTGTAATTTATCACGGGCTCTCTCCGGTTTTAGTTTACTGGTCAACCCGAGACGCCAGATGGTTGCTTCCTGAAGCGAATCAGTTCAAGACCCTGAACCGCGACGCGGTTCGGGTTTCAATGTTTTCCGAAGACAATACCGAAAAGCAAGACGAATTTTGCTTCATGGTCCACAGCCAGGGAATTTCGATGGTTGTTTACGGTCACTGCTCGGAAGAATTGACAGACGAAAGCGTTTATCAGTGTGTCGGTTCCATTGACCCCCATATAGTCAAAAGAGCTTTTCATTCGATGATGCCTGTGTGGCAGGGTCTTGACCTGCCGGAATCAAACAGGCTTGAAGACGCAAGATCTCAGGTAGGCAACCCTGTAACAGCCCCTCATTTCGTATCAGGAATTCGCAACGACTGGCCGGTGGTCAAACAAAGACAGACAGCCAGCGTGACTGCAGGACTTAACACACACTCGCCACCCGACTTTTTTGCATCAGCAGCAGCTGCTGCAGCCGGCATCGACCAGTCCCAGGCAGCAAGAAGCGCAATTAAGAATCCCGAAATGGTCGTCAGACCGGGCGCTGAGGTTCCGTTTCCCCAGTCGGCTGTTGCGCTCGATATGGCGGTTGCTGGAAATAATACAGCAGCCAGGCCTTCGAATCTTCCCCCTCCGCCACCCGGCCCGCCACCTGGAGCCGGCGGCAGCGCGGCAGCGGCGCAAACGAACCAGGCAGGCTCAGCGCCAGCAAGCGCTCAGACGGTCGCGGCTCCAAACCAGGCGCTTCCAAATCAGGCGGTTTCGAACCAGGCGGGTACGGCGGGCTCCGTCCAGCCGGCTACATTGAAACAGGCCCTGCAGTCTACGGCTCTCAGATCCGGGCAGGCGGCCGACGCCAAGGACAGCCCCAAAACGCAAAACCAGATGGATCCGGCGCTGGAAGCAACGCCGCCCAAGCAAGAAGAAGAAGAAGGAGAAGAAGAAACAGCAACAGCAGCAGTCAGTGCTGAGAGCCAGGAAGTTTACGGTGATCCAAGCCTCTTAGAAGAAGAATTCAATTTTGGCGAGCTCCTCAATAGCTCCTACATGCAGCCGCCGACTGGCACTGCCAGCGGTGGCAACGGCAAATCAGGCCGAGCGGCGGAAAGGAAGAAGGAAAAAGGCGGCATCGATCGTTTAAGAGAAGTCTGGACCAACATCACTCAAGAAGTGCAGGTATTTGCTCCTGATGCTCAGCGAATCATCAGAGACATAGTGCTTCAACTGCGAATTTCAAGCGACCTGCCTGCAATTCTTGATCTTGCAACTCAGGAGCTTACAAAACTCAGCCAGGCCGACCGTGGTCTTATCTGGCAGGTGGTTGACGATCAGCTAGTAGTTACAAACGAGTTCGCTCTCAACGAGCACTACTGCTTCAAAGGAGCGAATCTAGGTGCTCAAGAAACAACCGCGATAGTTTCTGAGTTTCTTTCACGCTTCCCAGATGAAACCGGTGCAGGCGTGATTGCAATTCCCGACACCATGCAAGACGCCAAACTCAGGCGCATGTCACCGACACTTGCGGCCCTTATAGAGTTAGGCGATGCCCGCGCCCGGCTTGTTGCCCAGATTCGCAGCCGCGGAATTTTTCACGGATTCATAGAGTTGCAGCAAAGCAGAGGACCAAGAGAATGGTCCGAACAGGACGCCGCCGTATTGCAAAGCGTATCTGAGACACTCTCACTTGTCGTACAGCAGTCTTTCGACCTTATGCGAATCGAGCAAGACGCAAACGAGATGAAACTCGTCAACGACATATCGACGATCTTCCGTGAATCAGGAGGTCAAAGAGTACAGTACACAATTGAGCAGGCAATCACACTCTTTGCTGACCATACCGGCTTTATCTCGGCACAGGTATTTCTTTTTAACGAAGAAGAAGGCTTACTTGTACCTCAAATTTCAGAAAAAGAACATTCGGAAAATATTCCGCTTGCACAAAAACACAACCCTTTCATGCAGGTTTTCGAAAGCGGCAAACTAAAGACAGTAAATCTTGAATATTCAAAACGCGGCGATACATTCTTCGGTCATGACACAGCCATGATCATCCCTTTAATGTTGGAAGGTGAAAAGCTGGGTGTATTAGGTCTCTGGAAGCGCAAACCCGGAAGCCCTATGCTTCGCCCTCAAGACAGAGAACTGGCTCTTACCGTTGCCGGCAACCTGGCCTCGATTATCCGAGCCGAGCAGGCTAATGCACAAATTCGCCAGCAATGGGCAAGAGAGAGTCTTATTAACTCAGTATCGGAACAGATTCAACAATCGTTGAAGGAAGTAAATCCGATTTTGCAGACTTTAGTTTCTCAGCTTGCTGCATATTTTGATCTGGGTCTTTCTTCGGTTTCAGTATATGACTCGATTAATCAAAAGTTTCTGGAACCTCAATGCGCAGGCTCGTTCATCGAAGACATGGAACCCCTATTGTTAGCGCACCTTGCCGAAAATCTCTTCAGCTCGCAAACAAATACTCTGAGAAATCCGGAGCTCTGCCCCACAGCCTTAATGCTCAGCCCCACTGATGTGAAAGAGAGCATCGGCGATCTGGTTATCGAATTGCCGGAGTCAATGAACTTAACCATGGTGTTTCCTTTGCGCCAGGGAAGCAATTTAAAAGGCGCATTGTGCATGATGTCATCACAGATAAAGCCGCCGTCGCTTCAAGATATGAGAATGATCCAGGACCTTCTCAATCGCGTCGCGGTAGTAATCGAACACAAAGAGCTTTTTGAAAAAGTCGAGAAACAGGCTATTACAGACGCACTTACAGGGCTGTATAATCGCCGTTATTTCGAAGAGCAGTTGAACAAAGAACTCGACCGTCACCAGCGTTTCGGTCACGCCTGCTCGTTTATCATTCTCGACCTCGACCATTTTAAGAGCGTCAACGATACTCTCGACCACCTAAACGGCGACATAGCGCTCAAGCACACCTCGGCTATCGTTAAAAAGTGCGTGCGCGATGTTGACACCGTCGGCCGATTCGGCGGTGAAGAATTTGTGGTGCTATTGCCGGAAAGCGATGAGAATGCGGCCATGGTTGTAGCCGAACGTATCTGCACAAGCATCAGAGAAAGCACTATTGAAACATTCAAATCTGAAGAATGCCAGAAAAAAATTCAGGCAAAACTGGCAGAAGGCAAAATAAACGAAGCAACAGCCACAAGACTTGGCAACGGCAAGGTCACGGCATCAGTGGGGGTTGCAACCTTCCCCATAGACGCTCAGGACAAAGTTAAGCTGCTCGAACTTGCAGACAGATACCTTTTCCTTGCAAAAGGTCGCGGCAGAAACCAGGTATGCTCATCCAAAAATGACACCGGTCCGCTTCCCGGCGAGGAAGAGCAGGTTGCACCACCTGTTCCCGAGAAAGCAGTACACGTGCCGCAAACAATGATTGTTGCGCCTAAATTGCCTCAAACCGGGCAGCATCTGGTGCCGCCAAAAATGCCCGAGCGAGCGGCCAGCGGATACAGCCCTAAAGTGCAGGATGCAATTTCGGATCTGCATATGATTGCAGAACATGGAATTCTTGGACTTTTAGGCAACGTAATCAAAGCAGTAAGCTGCAAAGACGGCTACAACGACGACCGTTCACCACGCGCCGCAGATTATGCAAGCCGAATCGCCCAGGCTCTGCGCCTCTCCAAAGACCACACCACGGTTATTTCACTGGCAGCAGTATTGAATAACCTGGGCAAAGTAATCGTCGACGAAGAGGTTCTGCGCAAAAGCGGGCCCTTGACTGAAGCTGAATGGCAGATGATTGAAAACGCACCGAGTACGGCAGCGCGCATTCTCGAACCGGCAAAACACCTGCACCGAGTGGCGACTGTTGTTGAGTCCCATCATGAACACTGGGATGGTTCCGGTTACCCGAGAGGATTAAAAGGTGAGGACATTCCTCTTGAGTCACGAATAATTGCAGTAGTAGATGCATATGTTGCAATGACCAGCCACAGACCTTACAGGCACGCCCTGCCGCGCGAAGAAGCAAAAGCGGCCCTGCAAGCAGGTGCCGGTCAGGAATGGGACCCCCGGATCGTCAAACTATTCCTGGCGATACTCGACAAAGAAGCTAAGCAGCATCCATAGATTTAGATATAGATATAGATTTAGATATAGATATAGATTTAGATATAGATTTAGATTTAGATATAGATATAGATTTAGATATAGATTTAGATTTAGATATAGATTTAGATTTAGAAGATTATTTATGTAAGAGTCTAAGAAGAGCGGCTTTCCAGCCTCTTTACGAATCCTTGACATCCTGCTATATTGAAATTACGGGATTGATGGACCGCTTTTAGTGGGGAGCACCACTTGTTGGCCCCCTTGAAATTCTCAAACTCGCGGCAGTCAGTCTTTCTGATCGATCCAGGGTAAAAAATAATACAGCAAGCCTCTCTGGGTCCGGTGGGTGAACCGGCAGTGGGGCTTGCTTTTTTCTGCTCGCACAAATTTTTCAAAGATTTATCGCAGAAGCTGTTTCAAGAATCTGATTCAAGAATCCTGCAAAATCTTTCAAGACCTGCAAAGAAAGTTTCAAGAATCTGGCAAAGAAACTACTGATTTTAGATATCAGTATTACAAAATAGCTTGCCGGTGATTTAGAATTTTCGTTGTTTTTGCAGCCACCCTTGGCATAAGCTAAATAGAGGGGAGGGCGAGACTTTGCCACGCGAGAAAGCCAACAAATTCACAGACGAGGAAGCCCTGCTTCACGACAACACGATTTCGCCCAGAGATGACAGGCGGGACCGTGGCGCTGCAATCAAAGCAGCTAAACCGCATGACCTGCACGCCGGCTGGAAAGCGCAGGCCAATCGCCCGGACCCTGTTTCGGTTCTTGAAAAGTCAAACCAGGGACGCCTGGAAGAGCTGATACCTCTAAGATACGGACGTATGATGCACAGCCCCTTCACTTTTTTCAGGGGCGCTGCAGCATTGATGGCTCTGGACCTGGCTTCAAACACCGAAGCAAACACCAAAATACCGGTGCAGGCATGTGGCGACTGCCACCTTTTGAACTTCGGCGCTTTTGCGACTCCGGAGCGAAATATCGTATTCGACATAAACGATTTCGACGAGACCCTGCCGGCGCCCTGGGAATGGGACGTAAAAAGACTGGCAGTCAGTTTTGTACTTGCAGCACGTGAAAACGGACTCAAAGCCAAATATGTCTCAATGGCAACCGAAGCGGTAGTTCGTTCATATCGTGAAAAAATTACCGAATATTCCAGAATGAGCATATTCGACATCTGGTACGACCGGGTTGACTGGCAGAGCGTAATCAGCAGAACCACAGATGGCGCGTTGCAGAAAAAGCGCCAGAACAAGCTCAAAAAAGAGCTGAAGCGTAAGATAGACAATTACTACTTCCCAAAATTTGCAGAACAATCCGGCGGCAGCTATGTATTTAAAGACAGCCCGCCAACTATGTTTCACATGGCCGGCTCGGAAGGAAAAAAATTCAGGAGCCAGGTCGAGAAAGCTTTTGAAGGCTATAAAGAGTCACTTCAAGAAGTAAACCGCAGATTTATCAACCGCTATCGCCTTGAAGACGTAGCAATAAAAGTAGTGGGAATCGGCAGTGTCGGAACGCTCTGCGCTGTGGCATTGCTGCTTGCTCCAGACGACGAACCACTCTTTTTGCAAATTAAAGAAGCACGTGAATCGGTTTTGCAACCATTTGTCGGCAAGAGTGCCTTTGAAAATCAGGGGCAACGTGTTGTTGAGGGTCAGAGAATTATTCAATCAGCAAGTGACATGCTCTTAGGCTGGACACAATTTGACGACGGCAGGCATTTCTATATACGGCAGCTTCGTGACACCAAAATCAAACCCGAACCTGAACTGTGGGACGGCGAACAAATAGTTGACATTGCCGAGGTAATGGGAAGCGTGCTTGCAAAAGCACATGCTCGCTCGGGCGATGCTGCTTTCATAAGCGGCTATCTGGGCGGCTTAGAAGAAGCAAGCTTTGATGCTGCTATTGTTGATTTTTCGCTGAATTACGCCGATCAAGTAGAGCGCGATCATGCCTTGCTTGAAGCCGCAGTAAAATCAGGCCGCCTCAAAGCCGATATTGAATACGTCGAAGAGCAATAGAACGACGGCAGTTAAATTTGACAGCAACTTGCATGCACTACATGCGTGTACTACAATATTGTAGTACACGCAAAAGAAGGATGCAGTGCAGATAATCGGGTACAACTGGGACAGCCTAAACCGCCACGGCGTTACCCCGGAAATGATTGATGAGGTTTTGCAGGGTTCCATGGTCAGTTATTTTTCGATCGACGAAGCGGACGAAACTTGTGAAATGATCGTTGGTTATACTTTCACCGAGCGACTGTTGGAGATCGGGATGCGTTATCGTTCTCCGGAAACAGTTTACGTCTTTCATGCGCAATCCGTCTCGCCCCAATACAAAAAGCTTTTTGAAGAGGACTGGAACAATGGCTAAACTCAATCAGAAACAGTTGCAAAAGGCTCATGCTGAGCTGAAGCACGATGCCAGGCAACGCATTGCAGAGCGAGGAATCCTTCAATTTCGTGCCGATCCGGAAACGGTGTTAGCGGTGCTGGATGCTGCTGACAAGCAAAACATGCCTGTTGGTGCTCTGCTCAGGCAGTGGATCCAGGAAAAGTTGATGCTGGAAACCACATCAAAGAAAGCACCCGATCTGGTTCAACGCGTCAGCCTACTTGAAGAAGAAGTAGCCAGGCTGCGGAAGAAATCAAAATAGAAGAGGTTATTTCTCTGTATAGTCCCCCAGCCAGCCATGCTGCATCCATATACCATTTGTCTTTAGGTCATTTCGTCCATCTCGAACCTCAAGTCCAGGAGACCAAAAGATGATATCTTGGTCCCCGAATTCGTTTGCCTGTGCTTCTATCTTGCACTTTGTTTGTGAGAAAGTGGTGGGAATTATTTTCGAAAACGGCACTGTCGTGATTCAGCTACTGCACTATCGTTTCTTTGGCTCAATGGGCGGCTTTTGAGGCGGTGGGCTCAGCCGCAAAATCCAAGGACTCTTAGCGGCTGGAGCATACTCCAGGCTCATGCTATATGGACCTGCATAGCTGCAGCCAGCAACGGGCAGAGGCGAGCTTTCATTGATGGCTCGCAAAAGAGCATCTTCAACAACCTTGGTTCTCTCCGGCGTTGAAAGCCCTTTGTAATCCGGCTCGGCCGGTCTAGCTTTTTGCTTGCCCGGATCCGGTAAATAAACAATCTGGCTATCTCTCAATAGCTCAGAGCTTTTTACGGAACCATCGTTGCCGACAGAAAGCAAAGCCTTCAGCTTCATCGTACTGTAATCCCTGTCGGACCTTGCTTCAGCAGGTTCCTTGTAATGCTGGCGGATACGAGTAAGACATTTTGACTCTATGGCAGACTCCCGGGCATCGGCTCCAGGCAAGGCACTGCCCATGCAAGAAAGCAGCAGTAACGGCAAAAGTATTCTAGTCATATTTGAGACTCTTCTCTGAAAACCGCAATCGGTGAGCCGTTCAATCCCCGACATATGCATGAGTCAGCGCACCTCTTCCTTTCTAAAGGCCGTGCATTCAATAGCACGTGGTCGGATAGCCTTTTTGCAATCAGCCTCATTGTTGTATATGCAGCCCTCACAGAGATACTTGCCGCCCCGCCAGTCCCAGGCGTTTTTGAGAGTGAGGGCAAGAGCAAGCAAAGCAACAAAACCTGCGATTATGACTTCAATGCTTATAAGTTCAACACTCACTGGCCGGCTACTCCTGAATTCGTTGAATTTGTCGATTTTGCAAGCTGGCTCAAATCAAGATAGATTTCTTCAGGGTTATGCAATGAAATGGAATCCTGTGAATATGCAGTCGGACTGAAGTTTCTTACTGTGTTTCGAGCACCTATTATTACATCCGGGCTTACTAGATAAATGTAAGGAGCCTGATCGTAGATAATTTTCTGAGCTTGAGAATAGAGAGCTTTGCGTTTTTCAAGATCAAACTCGCAGGCAGCTTCGGCAAAAATATCATCGATTTGTTTTTCCCAGTCTCTTCTTTCGCCCTGAACAATATCACCACGCCAGTCGGAATCACGCTGGTCAAAAACATGCAGTCTGCCGTTGCTGCAAAAGACATTTGAGCTTGCATTGGGATTAAACGGGTCGGCACTTAAAGTAAGCAACTGGGCATCCCAGGTTTTCTTGCCGATCAACTCTTCCTCAATGTTTGAAGTCTCCTGGGGCTCAAGATTCACTGTCATGCCCAGCTCTAGAAGATTAGCCGCAATCTTTTTTGCAACAGTTTGATAAAACTTGCTTGAAGCTGCATATGCAAGTGCAAACTCAACCTTATTTCCCTGGCTGTCATATAAGAAGCCATCACGTTTTTTTGCAAATCCTGCAGCATTCAGCTTTTGCATGGAAAAATTCGTGTCTCTGGCGAAAGCCTTAAGGGATTTGTTGTAAAAAGGTGATGAGCGTGGAAATCCGCTTACTAAAACAGCGCCGGCGCCTTTAAAACATTCCTTTATTATGTCCTGCCGGTCAAGCGCGTGATTTACCGCTTGCCTGAATTCAAGATTGTTAAACCATGCCGATCTGACAGGGTCCACAATCGGCTTATTATTCTTTGGATCATTTCGTCCATTCATATTGAAGACAAGCATGAAAGATTGATTTGCCGGACCAAGCATATAAAGCTTGAAATTTTCCGGCTTCTGCTGGGTCAAAAGCCAGGGCTCGTCTTTTGGTCTGAACTGGGCGAGATCTGCCTCGTGTTTTCCGAAAGCAAAAACCACCGCACCAGGCTCAGTTTCAATTTTGTAAGTGAGCCTGTCTAAATAAGGCAGAGTGCTGCCGTTTTTGTCGATCATATAAAACGAATCAGATCTCTGAAACTCGACCTTTTCGCCCGCACGATAATCAAACAAGGTAAAAGGCCCGCTGCTTACAATATGAGCCAGATCCCCATCTGCAGCCCAGAGTTTCTTGAATTCGCTCCTGCCGTTTTTTTTGCTTAGCACCGGTTCAACAATATGCTTGGGTGCAACTTTCATCGTAGAAAAAATTCTCTTAAATGGAACATAGGCCTTTTTGCATTCAAAACTGTTCGTCATTTTGTCCACAACTTTGCATACAGGCATTTCGCCATCAACAAGTGCCGCATCCCGGCTGGCAGCCCGGCAATATCCCTGGGCTATTAAAGTATTCCAGCTGAATGCAACATCTTCGGCCGTAATTTCATTGCCGTCCGACCATCTAAGTCCTTTTCTCAGCCGACAAAGATAAGTCAAATGATCGGGACTCTCAATAATTTGCTCGGCCAGATCAGGCAAGATCTCACCTGTGAAATAGTCCAGTTGACCAAGAGATCTGAAAAGCAAAGACGAAAGTTCAAGTGAAAACGCATCCTCCGCCACCCATGGATTAAAGGTTCTCGGCTCGGCGTTCACAGCAAGAATCGCCAGATTGCCACCATGACTGCCCGGCTCAAATCGCCCCTGCTTCCAGGCAACACCGTCTTTATGCACCGTTTCATATGCTTGCGTTCCAGCTTTCTTATTCAATTCGTCTGCAATATTTGTAGAATCCGCCCTTTGATCAGGATCTGCACTGCTTGCTTGACCAGGCGAATTGCCTGTGCCGGCACCGCTGCTTTTGAAATCAAAGGATTTGAAACTGCCAGAATTGCACGCTGAAAGCAGTGGCAAAAGAAGTGAAATCACAAGCTGCTTTTTCAAATTGAAAATTCGCATATTCTCTGTCATTTAAATAACTCAGGTGCAAATTCTTTTACCGAACTTACAGTAATAGCGCCCCCGAAATTAGGAAGTTCTGTTTGAATAACCGTAGTGCCAAGTTTTTGCTGCACGCTTGCGCGTCTTACTATAACGCCCACAACCTGCCCTCGCTTGCTTACCACCGGACCACCACTGTTGCCCACAGAAACAGGTGCGTCTACTTGCAAGAGCCTCGGCGCAATTCGGCTTATTCTGCCGGTGCTGAATGTCGGCGCATAATAAGAGCCTGAATCCAGATCAATTTGATCGGAAGCCAGAGGATAGCCAATTGCCTGAATTTCCTGCCCTTCTGTCGGCTCCACCAGATCAAACTCCAACTTGGGCAAACTTGTATTTGAAATCCAGAGTATTGCAAGATCAGGCTCAGAATCGAGCTTGGCTACTTTGTAAAGTTGTGCTTGCAGCGCTTCTTTACTTACCGGTCCTGCCGGATGAAGAAAATATCCGGTTTCAATTTCAAGACCAGCCATGCTCAAATATTTATTGAACTGAACTCTTCGGGGATCGGCCCTCAATGAAAGATGGTTTTCATAGGTATCCCAGATGCCGTCTACAGTCGCCTGGTATGTGATTTTCTCGGCCAGATTCATCTCTTTTTTCTGAGAAAAATTGACTATGCTCAAAAGCTCCCTGAAACGGTGCTCCGGATCTGTAAAGCCAGCTGTTTGCTGAGCATGCAGTCTCATGGCCGCAAAAAACCTTTCGGCCTCGCCGCCAAGCCCACCACCCGAATCAACCACATGACGGTTGGTTAGAAAATAAGTGCGGTCCTGAAGATTAGCCTTTACCGGAAAAGATGAGCCCGAACCTACAACCCTGAAGCCTTTATCGTCAGCTGAGGTTGAAAAGACCGCAAAGCCGAACTTGGGCGATTTATCAGCAAGATGTGCATAGAGCCCACTTTTCAGCCTGATTTTAATCGCTACATTAAGCTGATAGACGTTGCTTTTGAGCCTTTTATCCAATACCTCCCACGACTCAAGCTCCTTTTCCACGGTTTTGCCCCTGGCAGCAACAGGCAGCCAGGGAAAAGCAGAGTTCAGCAAAAGGCTGAATAAACACAGAAAAGACTGTGCCATCAATACTTTTCGACCTTTCTCCCGGCTCAATTTACTTAAATCCTGGATATCTGCAAGCTCTTTTGATTGCCCTAAATGAAATAATAACAGGGTAGCCAAAAATGGCAGCTAATTCGAGCCCGTTTAATAATGTCAGCTAAATTTTTGAGATTCGTGAAATTCGTGAAAATAGTGAAATTCGTGAAAGCAAAGATGAAAAATGCAGGAGTGAATGCCAAATCCATTACTCGTAGAAGTATGGTTTTAGCTCTGAGCTCGCTTTTCTTTTTTTCAAGCATCACAGGCATAGTAGCTAATCCGGCCTTTGCAGATGCGACTCAAAAAATACAATCATCAAAGCCGATTGCCGAGCAGGCTTATGACCGGGCAATCTGGGCTTACGAACACGCAAACGAAGTTTCATACAAACATCATCGCAAAGACGCAGCTGATCAATTACGCAGTGAAAATGGCAAGTTATTGAGTCACAATGACTGCTCAGGCTTTATCAGCTATGTCATAAATTCGGTTTCACCAGAGCATTATCAGCAAATAGCCGAGCTGCAAAGAGAACGTTCTTACCCGCAGGCAAAAATTTATTCCAGATTTTTTGCCTCACTAAATCCAAATCAAAGCAAGAAAGGCTGGCTGCAAGTTAAGTCTTACAAGGATCTGCAACGAGGCGATTACATTGCCTGGGAAAAAATCCAGACCGAAGACAGTGCTATCAGATCAACCGGAAGCACTATTAGCCCGAGCTCTGGCTCTGGCTCTGCCTCGGGCGCTGCCTCGGGCGCTGCCTCGGGCGCTAGCTCTGACTCAAGTGCAACGCAAACCCCGCCAAAGAAAAAAAAGAGCAACTCGGGTCATGTAATGATGGTTGAGGACAAAGCAGGCGAGCCGTTTATTGAAACCGTGAAAGGCAAAAGCTATCGCATGGTCACGATTCCTGTTATCGACAGTTCATCCGTTTACCACTTTCCACCGGAAACATTGCCGCCACTTGCAGGACAGCAGCACAGGGACGGTCTGGGCAAAGGCAGTGTTCGTTTGATACTTGATGAAAACGACCTTCCAATAGGTTACTGGGAAGGAACTTTCTGGATCGAGCAAAGTAAAAATATCACTCATCCTACAATGAACAAGAAAATCTTTTTCGGGCGAATGACTGAAATAGAGAATTGATAAACCTGATCGAGAAAGGAAGCTTCTTTGATGAAACTCAAAATCAGCATCGTATCTGCTACAATTGCGCAGTTTATTGCCCTGAGCGCATTACCGGCACTGGCTGCCGATCCCCTTCCTTCATGGAATGAGGGAAAAACCAAGTCTGCAATCATACACTTTGTAGAGCAAGTGACTAAAGAGGATTCACCTGACTTTGTTCCAAAAGCAGAACGCATCGCTACATTCGACAACGACGGCACTTTGATACTTGAAATGCCGTTATATATCCAATTGAAATTCACGCTAGACCAATTGAAGACGCTTGCTGCTTCGCATCCCGAATGGAAGGATACGGAGCCATTCAAATCTGCACTTGCAGGAGACTTGAATGCTGTGTTGGGAAATGGTGCAAAGTTGTTACCGCAACTCTTGCTGACTGCGCATTCGGACATGAGCACTCAAGAATTCGAAAAAATCGTAGAGAAGTGGTTTGCAAGCGCCAGAGATGACCGCTTCAAGAGTCCTTATCCAGGGCTTGTGTATCAACCGATGCTGGAACTCCTGGACTATTTACGAAGCAATGGGTTCAAAACTTATATCGTTAGTGGCGGGGGTCTTGAATTTATGAGGTCGTACTGCGAAAAATCCTATGGCATACCGCCGGAGCAAATTATTGGCAGCAGCACAAAGACGAAGCTTGAGCTTCATGACGGAAAGCTCGCAATTATGCGACTTCCAGCGATTGAGTACATTGATGACAGAGATGAAAAGCCGATCAACATACAAAAAATAATTGGTCGCCGCCCGATTGCGGCGTTCGGTAACTCAGACGGCGACTTGCAGATGCTTCAATGGGTCGACGCAGGACCAGCCAAGCATTTCTGTCTCTATGTGCATCACACAGATGCGGCGCGTGAATACGCATATGATCGTGATTCTAAAATCGGCAGGCTGGATAAAGGGCTCGACGAAGCAGAAAAACGCGCTTGGACCGTGGTAGATATGAAGAATGACTGGAACAAAATCTTCCCGGCAGATCTGAAATAAAAAAGCGTTCTTGTGTGCGCTTGCACGCGATTTGCACGGCGCGAAAATATACTCAGGGAGCAGACTGGATCTTTAACTAAGTGGCTGCGGATCTTCCATTGAGGACTCGAATTATGAGTGAAAACTGGACAAGCGAGAATAATCCTATTGATCGTGAAGCGGACCGCTGTCTTGAGGATCCGGACAACTATAACACTGTCGCAATGGCTGGCTGCTGGCAAGAAGCTTATGATGCCTGGGACAAAGAGTTGAACGTTGTGTATAAGCAGCTCATGAATTCAGAACTCGATCCAAAAGAGAAAGAGCAGCTAAGATCAACTGAAAAAGACTGGATAAAATGGCGTGATTCCGAGCTCAAATTCATAGACAACGTATATGCGCACACCGAGGGCTCAGTGCATATTCCGATGGCAGCATATGACAAAGCTGATCTTGTGAAACAGCGGGTTTTGCAACTGCAAGATCGCCTCGACACTATTGGCGACGGCCAAGAATTTTAAGGCGCTCAAAACTGTCCAGAACTGAGGATATCTCTGCCTATTTTCAGAGTCTAGATAGAAGAGCATGGTCTTGCGTTATAATCAATCCGGTTAATTTTTTTTGGCTGGAGAGCGCATGAGTTCAGAATGGAAATACAAAAGTGCATTTTCGATAACGATATGTTTCATAGGGCTGCTTTGTCTTATGTCGCCGGCTCAGGCGCATGATAGTTCCGCCGACGATGTGCACACAGAAAAGCACGCAGAGAAGCACGCAAAACATAATGAAAAAGCTCATGGCAAACATAAAAAAGCCTACCATCACAGTTTTGCCGACATTGAAAAATGGGTGAAAAAATTCGATGATCCAGAACGTGACAAATGGCAAAAACCAGATGAAGTGATAAGAGACCTGCAAATCGGAGAGAAAGATAAGCTTATCGACATTGGCGCTGGTACCGGATATTTTTCTTTGCGTATTGCAAAGGCTTATCCGCAAGCCACTATTTATGCGGCCGACGTTGAGTCCAGCATGGTTAACTACCTGAACAAACAGTCGAAAGAAAAATCACTGCCGAATCATATTGGAATTAAAATACCAACGAACAAAGCAAAATTTCCCGGCAAGGTAAATCTGGTGCTTGTTGTTGACACCTACCATCATATAGACAATCGCATCTTTTATTTTCGCGCCTTGAAGAATAAACTATTGCCTGGTGGGAGAGTAGCTATAATTGATTTCACAAAAGAATCACCTGAAGGGCCGCCGGTATCGCACCGATTTTCTAAAGAAGAACTGGTCAAAGAGATGAGTGAGGCAGGTTATAAGCTCAGCCGCGAGACTTCACTCCCGTACCAGTATTTCCTTATTTTTGAAACAGAGGAAAAGCACTGAGAGAAGAAGAAAAACAAGAAGAAGAAGAAAAACAAGAAGAAGAAGAAGAAGAAGAAGAAGAAGAAGAAGAAGAAGAAGAAGAAGAAGAGCTGAAAGAGAGGAGCGAAATGAAATTCTATTTGCCGCAGTTTCAGATTTCCTCAGCAAGCACAGAGGCGCAGACCGAGCTGAGAAACAAGTTCGGCGGCTTACCCTGGGGGCCCTGGGCCCGTTGCCAGCTATGCAAAACACTTGAAGCATATTGGTTCTGGAACAGGTAAGCCAATGTGGTACCAATTTGACTCAGGTAAAACTATCGGAAGCCAGGGTTCGGAATCCGGTAAAATATTAAAAGATGACGAACACGAATCTGGCGCACGCATAACATTGGAATCTGATGCAGCGATTGCGCCTTACGCAATCACATGTGGTGTCTATGGCTGGATGTTCCACACTCGCTTCTTCGAAAAAGAAGAAGAAGCTATTCACGATTTTCAGCGAATGAAAAACGAACTGTCCAGAATTCTTGACTTAATCCCGAGTGACCCAGAGCTTGAAACTAAAATCGACTCAGTAAGAACCGCAATTGACAACTTTGTAGAAGAGTTCCCTTAATCGTTTCATTATAAATGACTGAGGTCATGTACCGCAGGTCAGCAAAAACTTATGACTATCCAAAATACTGTGTGAATTAACTCCGCATGTGCGATCTTAGTAAGGTAAGCAAATGCCAGAAGGAGGTTCAGATGTCAATTAACTCTAATAAGGCAATTAAGATTGAAGCTGCATGCACAGTTGAAGTAGCTCTGGAAACAGTTGAGGAAAGTTTGTCCAGATCACCCTATCGCTGGGTTCTGCATAAAGACGAGCAATCAACCGGATACATCGCATTTATCAAATACAGGGAAGTCACCCGGGCCGGCGGCAGCACCACCAGTTCACTAATTGGACTGGAGCAATACATTCGCCTGAAAATAAATGCAAGCCCTAATTCAAACGGCCAGACTACAGTCGAGTTGAAATACGAAGATAACAGCGAAAGCAGCCGCTTCAACGCGGCGGAGCTTCTCAAATACACAACAGAAAACATCAGATTCGAGTTGAAAGCAGCTGCAAATCGCTATGACGCGATGGGACCAGCCAGAGTCTGAAGCAGGGCAGGTAAAACCATCAATCTGAATTTGAGCTGATACGTGGTACTCCCATTTGAAAGCAATATTCACAGAATATTCACAGAGGCTTACTGTTTGCTTCACGCCTCAGGTCTTACTATTAAGATGAGACATGAATAACTGGCGAGTACCATGGAAACAATAGAAAATTTGCTAAATACTGAAAAAGGACAAAATCTTCCGAATAACGATCAGGCTTTAATAGTAAGACTGGCTGATGAGATGCAAAAAAATGACGAGGCTCTCGGTCTTGAAAAGGCGCCTGAAAATGTTATCGCCAGGTACGGCGCCGGAACGCTCGGCATAATTTCCAGCTTACCGGAAAGTCTTCAAAACTCTGCCAAAAGGTTAACAGAAAACCCTGCACATAGCATCAAAACGGCCGGCCTGGGAGCAGGAACTGCACTTGCATTCAAAACGCTCCTTCCAAAAACAGGATATGCAGGTGTGCTTGCAACAGGCGCCTTTGGCATCTACGCGGCTCTGCATTCAGCC
>CAZTQO010000033.1:50451-81198 GCA_964615655.1 uncultured Candidatus Obscuribacterales bacterium
TTGAAGGATTCAAAAAAATTGGCTCGGCAAATAGCATGGACGAGCTGCATAATGCCTCCCGATCAATTTCCGACTCATATTCCCAGCTTCTTCTAGACTCCGCGCTGGTATTTGCCGGTTTTAAATTCACAGGATTATTAGCTGAAAAAGCTCTTGCAACTAATTTAGGAACTAAATTTCTTTCGGGCAGAAACAGCATCTATGAAACTGCCGGAACAAAGCTCTCTGAATTGAGAAGCAAAAAAACTGAGTCATCGGCATTAAAAGGTGACGACCGATTTGACATTTTTGCAGAGTACGAGAACTTAGCTCATAGCAAGGCGCCTTCCACCGTTGCCGAGCCGCTTATGGGCAAGGTCACAAGAATAACTTCAAATGGCAGCGTGCTGCGCTCGATAAGTAACCCGGATTTTAGAAAACCCTGAAGCTTATAAACCCATTGAGCTTTGCTGGGAATGGGCAAGGTTTGCTGGAAATTGGCCAGGTTTGCTGGGAATTGGCTATGCCTTCAATCGTTCAGTGCGCAAGCCCTCGGCAATCAGAAAGGCAAGTTCGAGCGCCTGGCTGGCATTCAGTCGCGGATCGCAATGCGTGTGATAGCGGCTGAACAAATCTTCCTCCGTAATTGCCTGGGCGCCGCCCAGACACTCGGTCACGTTCTGCCCTGTCAGCTCAAGATGGATGCCACCGGCATGAGTCCCTTCGGCCTGATGGACTTCGAAGAATGTCTGAACTTCTTTTAGAACGCGCGCAAATGCCCGCGTCTTATAGCCGCTTGCCGATTTGACCGTGTTGCCATGCATGGGATCACAGGACCAAACCACAGTTCGCCCCTCGCGCTTAACAGCACGAACCAGCTCTGGCAAAAATTCCGCCGCTTTATCTGCTCCGAAGCGGCAAATGAGAGTAAGCCGCCCTGCTGTGTTTTCCGGATTGAGCAGTTCTATTAAGCGCAGCAATTCATCTTCCTTGAGAGTGGGGCCGCATTTCAAACCTATTGGATTCTTGATGCCGCGAGCGAACTCGACATGGGCGTCGTTGATTCCGCGCGTGCGATCACCGAGCCATAGAAAATGCGCCGAGGTATCGAACCAGTCGCCATTGCTATCGGCGCGGGTGAAGGCCTGCTCGTACCACAGAAGCAGTGCTTCATGGCTGGTGTAGAAATCAACGCTACGCAAATGAGGCACGGTTTCCGGCGTGATGCCGCAAGCGGTCATGAACTCAAGGGTCTCCGTGATGCGGCCGGCAAGAGCTGCATAGCGATCACCTGCAGGCGAGCCGGAAATAAACCCCAGCGTCCAGCGATGGACGTTTTGCAGATCGGCAAAGCCGCCATGCGCAAGCGCGCGTAGCAAATTAAGCGTCGCGGCCGATTGCGAATATGACTGCAACAATCGGTCGGGATCAGGCGTGCGCGTGGCTTCGTCGAATTCCATGCCGTTGATGCTGTCACCCCGATAGGAAGTAAGGGTTTTGCCGTCTTTCGTTTCGGTGTCTTCTGAGCGAGGTTTGGCAAATTGTCCGGCAATGCGCCCCACTTTCACGACAGGCAAGGCGGCAGCAAAGGTCAGCACCACCGCCATCTGCAGGATCACGCGGAATGTATCAATGATATTGTCGGGATGCAACTCAGCAAAACTCTCAGCGCAATCGCCACCCTGTAAAAGGAAGGCTTTGCCCTCTGCCACCTGTGCAAGCGACGCCGTGAGATTACGCGTCTCGCCGGCAAACACAAGCGGTGGAAAATTTCGAAGACTCTCTTCCACACGCGCAAGCGCCTCCGCGTCGGCATAATGCGGTACGTGTTTTATCGGCTTTTCGCGCCAACTCGACAAGCTCCACTTTGTGGTTTTGGCCTGGACCACAGTTCCTCCTTAAAAAATGCCTCCCTGCTATTTCACGCTGAGCAGTTGCACATCGAAAATCAGTGTCGAATTGGGAGGGATATCATCACCGGCGCCCTTTGCTCCATAGCCCAGTTGCGGAGGAATGACAAGCCGGCGCTGTCCACCGATGTGCATGCCTTTAACACCTTCATCCCAGCCTTTGATGACGCTGCCGGTACCAAGCACAAAGTCGAATGGCTGCCCGCGATCGACCGAGCTATCAAACTTCTTTCCATTGGTCAGCCAGCCAGTGTAATGAACTACGACAGTCTGCCCATCCCGAGGGCGCGGCCCTTCGCCCTTGTTTATATCTTTGAACTTTAAGCCGGTTCTCGTTGCGAAAAAACCATCTGCATCGGGTCCAACTGGATAAATCACCTGGGACTGCTTGTCGTCGCTCTCATGCCTGAGGCGAGGCCACGCAAACACCGAAGAGGTTGTTGCTGTCACAAGTGCCAAAACGGCAAGACCTGCTGAAACAAATTGCAATTTTCTCATGCGGCAAAACCAGTCCAAGGATATAACGGCAGGATTATAAATGGTCCAGCATAAGCTTGCCTTATATGCTTGAAATGAAGGCTTTTGAGGGCTCAGTTCTTTTTCTGGAAGTTTTTGTCGTCACCCACATAGAATCCAGGGTCGACATCGCGGGGGTCATAATCTGTGTCCACATAGAATCCCGGATCTACATCACGAGGGTCATAGTCTGTGTCAACGTAGAATCCCGGATCTATATCACGGCCAGGTGGTTCTGGGCGTTCTTGATCGGGGCCGATCCGAGTAATTTTCGGGGGATCCGGCCGCAGTTCCGTCCTGGGTCCATCCGGTTCCGTCCCGGGTCCAACCGGTTCCGTCCCGGGTCCATCCGGCCGCAGTCCCATCCCAGGTCCATCCGGCCGCAGCTTTGCCTTAGTTCGATCATCCTGCTGGGCTTCCTGCAGATCTTTTAGTGCCTCGTCCGGATCAACTTCATGACTCGGCGTATTTCTGGGATTGAATCCGCCGGTTAAAGTCGATTCGGCGCTGGCAGAATCAGCACTTACTTCAATATCGACAGTGAATGGATGCTGGTTATAACGTATATCAAGCTCAGGATTGCCTTCAGGGTTGACTGTCAGATCAATCTTCGTTCCGTATTTTTCGTTTATATCGTCAACATCATCTTGCAATTGATCATAGTCTGCAAGTGTTTTGCAATTTGCAAGAACATCCTGAATATCTTTTGTGTCTCCGGAAATTACGGCCGATTCCAATTCGGAAGCGTTAGCGCCTTTATGCCCGAATCCACCGGCATCATCCGGTCCACTTTGCCTGAGAGTCAGAGCCGGTAAATCAAAACCGGATGTTTTGCTCTCGCCATCTTTTGAGAGCCAGCCCTTGCTTGCAGTACCATCTTTTGCAGAGTCAAGCACATCGTTCAACAAAACAGCACTTGCTTCGCTTGCCTGCTGCCCTGAATCGGATTTTTCTTGAATTTCAGTATTGTTATGTTCAACCATTGTGTCCTTCCTCCAATACCATACGTATTGAACCAGCCGCATTTCCTGATACGGCTTCCTCTATTGCACTTGCTTCACTTTTTAAGGGCTGCATCAAAGTGAACTTACTAATGCACCTTAGAGAATACTCATCAGGGTTGAAGAAGTCCGGTATTAATCGTGTAAATTTCGTGTATGAAAGAATCGAGTTCTCAACACCGAGCTAATTTCAGAAAGCAAGCTAATATCAGAAGCAGGCTAATATCAAAAAGCGAGCTAATTTCAGAAGCAAGCTTTCAGAAAGCAGGCTAATTGCTGATTGAAACTTCAATCTCGAATGTACGCTGCCATGGAAGCGAAACACGACAAGCAGGAACCGACCAGCCGCTTGCCTGACCTATGGTCTCAAGATACGGCTTCATCAGTTCAGCCAGTTTTCCATCAGCAACAGCCTGACCGTTCAATTGAGCGCGAACCACACTTTGATAAGCCCAGTCGTCTGCAAAGCGAACGAACATCGCTTCCTGAAACGACTTTTCTCTCAGCTCGTTGTGATTGTGTTGATGCGAATACCAGCGTGCAACCCCCAGAGCAAGAGCAGAACCAACGGTATTACCGGTGGTGTTCCACCCCGCATATGACCAGAGTTTTTTCAAAAGCTCCGGTCTTTTCATCAGTTCTACAACCAGTGCCGGGTCGGCACCGTTAGCATAAGCAACATCACAAAGTATCACCGGATGTGTAGCCTTTTCTATCAGGCTCAGGCAGCGCCTTACAGCTTCACCGCTGTTTAGTAGCCGCAGATCGGCCTGCTGGCCGGGTAGTTGAATGTGATCGCCCTGCCGGTGTTCAAGCGAGTGCACAATTATTTCGACATCAACGTTGCTTTCCGGATCGTTTGTGAGCACAAGCCCGATTGCATGAGTTTGTTGCTCTACTGTTTCACCTATTGTTTGCCCTTCGTAGTTGCTCGGGGTGCGCGATCCATATTCGGACGAAAACTGCAAAGAAGCAACCGGCTTCCGCGCTGAAGACTCAAGCAGTGCTCTTGCAATCAGAGCCATAAGTGTTTCATCCGAACCAGGATAAGACATCACTTTGCGTGCGACTCCAAGCCCCTCTGCTGATTTTAAAAGTTTGTCCTGCTCCAGAACATTTAAGCCGAACTCGCCGGAGTCATCCTGGCTAAAAACCAGAAAGTCTATTTCATTTTTTGCCACATGCTCCAGAAGCCTGCTGTTTGCTTTGAAATTGCGTCTTCTGGTTTTCAAATAATCTTCTCTTACGGCAGGCTCGATGCGAGACTCTGCAAGTTCCAGGCTTCCATGAGGAACTTTCATACCCACGCTGTTTCTATGCAAAAGTTCCGACCACTGAAAAATTTCTCTTCCGTAGCGAGACCAGTATTTTTTCTCCTCTGTATTGTCATAATTGTCGGAGATACGCATTATGCTTGCCTGGGCAAATACCGAAAGCGTTTTTGAACTCAAGCGCTTCCAGCTTGATATTTCTTTGAGTCGATTCAATATTTCCGATTCGCTCTCATCTCCCCGGCGAGAGTTTATCAAGCCGCCGTATATGACTCCGTCCAGGCAAACCAACAATCGATCCGGTTGCCTGCTTTTGATCATTTCAGCAAGCCACTCGCTCAATCCGCCAGGACGGCTCGGCGCTGTCAAACTACCGACCAGTTCCAGGGGCGGAAGCAAAACAGGTATGCCGGCAACGCGGCAGATCATTTGAGGAAACTGATAAGTAACTGGACGATTATCTAGTGGTATCAGAACGTAATGCATTTTCCTGCCTATGGTCTTCCCGATTCAAGGTTAACATTTCCTCGCTGATGCAGCGGAATAGAGGAATCCGGCACAAATCTCAGTCCTCGTTTTACCGCTTTGTCCCCAGCAACAATAACAGCATTTGCCTTATCTTTCAGCTCCTCGATTGTTTCAGATTTAACCGGCGACGCAATTTCAAGATCCGAAAAATCCGGCTTCGACCAGATCGCAGTTTCAAAGAAGACTGGCAAACCAATCAAATCACCCTGGATCGGCATGTCCACAGTAAGAGTCGCAACACCATTGTCTGCAACAACACCGGCAGCAACAAGCTTGCGGTCAGGTCCGAGCCTGATGTTCTGTCCTCTAATCGGCCTGGCGCCACTGTCGCGGTCAGCCATTGCAATTGCTACCTGATAACCGGCTTTAGCTTTTACTACAAACTCGGAAGGCTTTCCAATAATCATTTTCGGTGGCAAATAAACCCGGTTTGACGGAACCAGGCGCGAAGCAAGGCTCGATTTCAATCGCGAGTTGCCAAGCGAGAGCGGTGCCAGATTATTTTGAGCGTCTTCTGTTTCGGTGCTGGCACTGTTAAACGGGGTTTTGATTTGTTTCAATTTTTCGGCTCTTTCTGCAACTGCAGCAAGATAGGCGGCTTCTGCTGCCGACGGCGGCGGCGGCGCATCTTTTTCTTTTGACTTTCCTTTCTCGTCATCGTCCTCGGACTTAGATTTATCTACGTCCTTTTCATCTCCGTCTTCATTTGCTTCGTCTTTAGAATCCCCGCCCCCGTCTTTTTTCTCGTCGTTCTTGCCATGTTTCTTTATCTTGAAAGCAAGCATGCCGGCCGTGCCCGTCTTATCATTACGGACATCTTGCGAACTCTGCTCGCCTGACGAAAATAGCCTGAACGCAAATGCTGCCGGTGCCAATTGCGTCAGCAAGAGGAAAACTGCTATGAATGCTAGAGAACTCAACGAATTCATCTTCATTGTATTCTTAGAGTATAGCCTCAAATACTAGCACCTCACTACTGGTTCAGAATTTTCCGGTGTTTTTCAAGCACATAAGAGCGATATTAGCAAAAAACGAAGCCAGCCACAGTTTTCCGGCGCCGGAGCCAAACCTGCCGGAGATTATTTCCAAGCGCTTCCGGTATTTTGTTGTGGACTACGCACCGCTTTTTGAAGCGACCTGTGTCGCAATAAGTGCACACATACTGGCTTTCCCGCTTGCCTGGTTTATCGGCTGGGCGCTTCCCTGGCCGAAATCGCCCGAAATAAGGACGATTATAGAGTTCGATCTTTCAAACTGGCCGGAAGAAGCAGTGCCGAAAGAAATAACTGACATCTATGAATCACACAAGAAAGGCAAATTCAAAAGCAAAAACTGAGTAATCTCTAATAAGCAGCCAGCTGCTGCGCTGCTGCCGGCTACTACTACTACTACCAACTGCAAGAAGGACCGCAATTTAATTTCACTACTTTGCATTCGGCGGGGTTGAAAAGAGGGTGCGCGTACTTGTGTATGCGCGCTAGTGTGTATGCACCTTCTAAAGCGAATTCGCTTTAGAAGGTGTCTATAAGTAGTGTCTGAATTAATGCGGTGCAGCAAGCGATGCCGAGGCCGGCACCGATTTCATCTTTCTGTACGGCACGCCCTGCGACACCATATTATGAGCAACAGTCGTTTTCATCATTTCAGCAATAATCTTGCGATCAGTTGCATCTTTGCTCTTATACATCTCTTTTATGAGTGGGCTTGTTTTCATTAAGGAAGCCAGATCGAACTCTGCCTGATTCATAAAGGTAGTACCGTCGGCGAATTCAACGCTGCGAACATTACGCCTGCCTACACCGTCTCTGCCCATTTCAGCAAGCAAATCGGGCGCAGTTCTTCCAACAAGAATTTCCGAGCCAATCGGGCACTCGAGCGTTCTTGCCTTAACCCTCACTTTCACACTGTTCTTTGCCTGGTCGCTTATATTTCTAATCGCAATAAAATCAGGTGTGGCTACAATATGCACAAGTGCGCCTGAATCCATAAAAACCCGCTGGTTTGCCTGCAATGTCAAAAGCATTTTGTCGCCGGCAGAAATTACAACTTCACCCACATTCATTAACGGTTTGCCGTCGCTTTCTACATGAAGATCGCTTGCAGAAAGATAGCGAGCATGCCCTTTCGGTAATTTCATGGATTCGAGCCTGGCCCCAAGCAAAGCCGCCTGATTCTCTCTGGCCTTATTCTGATGCTCGACTTTCGAATAAACAGGCACGTAATAACGCGAGTCCATAGAAACTTTGTAAACTGCAGATTTTTTTGCCAGGTTGCGAGCTTCGAACTCGCGCTTTGCAGTTTCCTCTTTTCGCATGCGGGCAGTGATACCATAATCTGCAAACATCTGCTGGTAAGCGCTTATCATTTTCATATCGCTAAAGGGCGGATTCATTATTTCAAGTTCCCGCAAATAGACCGAACTATCCTTGTCGAAATTCTTATATGAAAGCTTCAGGTCGGCAATATATTCCGGGATTTTTGAATCGGCAGTTTCGCTGCCTGCAGTTTTCGGTTCGGCGCCTTTAGCTACACCGGTTCTTAATTCAGCGAGCTTTGAATCAACAACCTTTGAATCAGCGGACTTTGAAGCACTCAACGGGCTTACATAATCAGATGCACCGGCTGCTGCAATTGCAGTATCTGAAATCGAAAGTTCCTTTCCTTTTTCTACGTTGATATTCTTTGTATTTCCAAAAGAGTTAATCTGAAATTCAACCGGCTGGCCGTAGAGATTTACAACACGAACCTGATTGAACCAGTTTTGCTCTACGGCAGTGACGCTGTAAGGTCTGACACAAACGGCTCCGAATCTTGTGAGCACTGCCGCCGGACGGGCACCGGTCATTACCCACATAATACCGGAACGGAGCGCCATGGTTCGTGCCATGCATGCACCGAACATGCTGCCTGCAGACATAATAACCATGCCGTCACGGTCACCCGGCAAAGCAAAAGCCTGCCCGCCGTCATGTGCCACCATCCACGGTATCTCATCTTTCTGGCGCTTGTCTTTGATTGCCATTTTAACGGCACTTCTTTTATCCAGTCCCGGTTTGGGAATCGGCACGCTAAAACGAATAGTATCCGTTTGCGGCAGGCTTATCTGCGGAATATTGGGCGTTATAGGAAAGCTGGTAATCGGTCTGCCCATAATGGTTGCATTGTTCAAAAATTCTTGCAGGGGCTTAGATGCCTGGTAGTAAGGGAACACAGTCATGCCCGCCAGCGGAAAGTACATGGTGCTTTGCGGCAACTGAAATTTCTGGGCTGCGATATTTGCGACGCCCGAATTCAAGACAACAAAACGCGCGTTAGCCTCAGGAAAACCAGGTATGTTTTTGCCTTCGTTCACGAAATTTTGCTGGGCTGAAGCCGGGTGGGGAAGCGCAGCGGCCGAAAGCAATGCCAGAAGCAAAAAGGAAGCTCCCGTGCGCATGGATTTTGCAGAACTGAGTTTCATTGTTTATTCCATTAATAACGGCAAGTAGTAACTGCAAGTAGATTTACAAGAGCTTACCATCTTGAAATCTACCGGGAGCTGCCGCAATCGCTTCACTCCTTAAGGAATGAGCTAGTCAAGGTATAAGAATCGGATCATCTAAAGCCTTTTACATTGTTTTGCGCAGGCTAATAATCCACTTCAATCTAATTTATACTCTTGCTTTCATACTCTTGCTTTCATATTCTTGCTTTCAAAATTTATGGAGAGACCCATGACTACTGATACTTCAAGCAACGCCATCGTAATAAAGCCCCGGGTCAGAGGCTTTATATGCGTCAGCTCGCACCCGGCAGGTTGCCAAGCGCACGTGGAAGAGCAAATCGAATATGTCAAAAAGCAGGGTCCAATCAAGAATGCGCCCAAAAGAGTGCTTGTGATCGGAGCTTCAACCGGATACGGACTTGCTTCGCGAATTGTGTCGGCTTTCGGAGGAGGAGCAGACACAATCGGCTTGTTTTTTGAGAAAGAGCCGGAAGGAGGCAAAACAGCTACCGCAGGCTGGTACAACACCAAGGCATTTGAAAAAGCAGCACGAAAAGCCGGTCTTTATGCAGAAAGCATAAACGGCGATGCATTCTCTTATGAGGTCACAGAAAAGACCATAGCTCTTATAAAAGAAAAAATGGGACAGGTAGATTTAGTCGTATTCAGCCTGGCTTCACCAAGAAGAAAAAATCCTGCAACAGGCCAAACTCACAACTCGGTACTAAAACCAATCGGCGAGCCGTTCACAGCCAAAACGCTCGATACGGATAAAGGCATCGTCAAAGAAGTCTCAATTGAGCCGGCATCAGATGAAGACATTGCAGAAACCATTGCAGTTATGGGCGGCGAAAGCTGGGAAATCTGGATGGACAAGTTGCATTCAGCCGGCGTCTTGGCTCAGGGAGTCAAAACGATTGCTTATTCATACATCGGACCGGAAGTGACCTGGCCGGTATACAAAGATGGAACTATCGGTGCAGCAAAAACAGATCTCGAAAAATCGATTAAGAAGATCGACAAGCTACTTGCGCCGGTAGGCGGCAGCGCATATGTATCTGTGAACCAGGCAATCGTTACCCAGGCAAGCTCGGCAATTCCGGTTGTGCCGCTCTACATATCGCTTCTCTTTAAGATTCTCAAAGAGAAAGGAATTCTTGAAGGCTGCATTGAACAAATCTACAGGCTTTTCGATTCACAGCTCTACAGTGAAAGCGGCCCGAAATTCGACGAGGACGGCCGCATAAGAATCGACGATCTGGAAATGAGACCAGAGGTTCAAAAAGAAGTGAAAGAACTCTGGGCGAAAGTCACAACCGAAAACCTGCAGGAAATTTCCGATTTCGATGTATACAAAAAAGAGTTCCTCAAATTATTCGGGTTCGGATTCGAATCAATCGACTACGAAAAAGCAGTAGACCCTGTTTATTTCTAAGTTTGAATAAAGTGATCGTTTAGAGCCGGTTTCTCTTATGAAGCCGGCTCTTGTTTCAACAAACAATTTGATAAAATACAGAAATTGCTGACGGATAATGGATAAATGGACCAAGCAGCCAGTCACAAACCCGGAACCAGCCTCTGGTGCCGCATCGATTCACCGGAGCCGGGCGGCTACGCTGTAACTATAGTAAAAACCGGAGTAAGGGGGTTTCTGCCCAGCACTTCTTCTATTGATATAGGTCTGATTGTGCCAAGCACTTTTGTTTGCATGAGCGGAGACCGTGCTTTGTTCACCTTCGCTTTCACACTGGGAACCTCGGCACGGGTGCAAAACAGTAAAGCAAGCGAGCAAGAAAACGCCTTTGCAGTCTGGACCGAAGCGCATCATAAAGCGGCTTCATTCAGGCGCGCAGTCGACATAATTATGCCGCCGATTGGTCCTTCTCCCATCATAGTTAAATTGACGGAGAAGTCTGCCGGTGAGATTTTCCCAACCCTTGAAGAAACAAGCTTTACCGGCTGCATGAAAATATATTGTCAAAATCGCTTTTCTCGCTCAGCACTGCTTTTTTTGAACGGCAGAGCAGTCGGTTCAATCTATACGAGTAAAACTTTGACTGAACCATGTTCGATAGCAGCGGGGATCAAGAACACGCTGGAAGATGTTTCGTCCAGCGATGTGGATGCGGACCTGGAGATGTACGAGTTGCCCAGAGGAATTGTGTATTCATTGTCGTCTATGTTTCTGGGATATTTAGATCATCCGGAGAACAACAATAACAATCTTGCTTATGCAGAAAGAATGATGTCTCATTTTGCAGCAAAGAAAGCGACAGCTTGTTTAGGTCTCTTAGATCAGAGCTCAGATACACCCATTGCGCTCGGCTTTATAGCTGATGGTAATTTCATGGGAACCTATTTGATTGCTCAAAGAACATTCGTCGAAGAAAAAGGTTTCTTGCTGAATTTGCTGCTTCAACAAACGCAGTTGAGTTTGCAAACGCACATACTTCCGGCGGCAATGACCTCCGGTGCGGTCAGCTTTGGTTACAGCCTCAGTTCCGAGCAGTTTTCGCTTTGAATTTTATTGGGCTTTAAAGCTCTCGAGCTATTGCTGGTGTACTCGAGCTATTGCTGGTGTAGTTGTGGCTCCCCGAAATCCCATTCATACTAATCGTCTGCCTACAAAAGCAGCCCCGATCATATGCAAAAAACATTGCTTTCTGCAAGAATTGGCATATAATTGGGGAATTTTCAGAGGCGTAGCAGCTTGCCCGGATATTCAGAGATTTATATTCCCATTGATGCTATGCCCGCTATTAAAAACCAGAGTTTCAAACCCCAAGTCGGTAAACTTAAATGCTTCCGTGTACCTGAATTACACAAATTCTAAACAAAAGCTTCCGGACAGTTTTCGAAACGGTCGGCTATTCTACAGGTACTATCCTGAGCACGGATATAGATCTGTCAGGCACCTCCCCTCGCTCTCAGGCACCCATGGAAGTCTTCTCCCGAGAAATTTTTGCAGAACAAATTGCCGAATTATTAGTTAGCGGCAAAACCCCAGGCGATTGCTTTCTCGATAGAGAGCAGTTTGCGCTCTTCTTTAAGGATGCCGGCGGCTCTGTTTTGCAAAGAGTAAACCTGGAAAGTCTTTTCGCCCAGTTTATTGCTACACCGGAATCAAATCGTTTCGCCTTTTATGAGCATGTTTTGAAAAGCTCTACAAAATCGAACTCGATTGCATCATTTGCAGATGAGCAAGATCGGATCTTGCTTCAAGTAGAAACCCGCATTGCACTGGAATTAAGCAAATACGATCCCGCCTTGATGCAAGGGACGCATCTTTATTCGATTCCTGCAAAATATGTCGCGGAGCATTTTGCCATAGTTCCGGTTTTGAATAAGGCACCGGTAAACACTGCCATTAGCTCCCAGTTTTTGAAATACTGGCACAAGGGAGCAGACGATGTATTTGCAGTCGCTGCTTCAAATATCCGCAAAAGAAGCGGCTCGCAAATTCGAACTCTGAACTTCGGCAGCGAAGAAGTGGAAAGCGACAACGGCGATTCAGTTTATCTGTTAAGCAACAATGATCCTTATGAGGCTGCACGGCTTTTAATAGATGGCTGGCACTTGCCTTTAAACGGCTCACCAGTGGTTTTGCTTAGCAACAAACACGAAGCACTGGTTACCGGCTCACAAAACCCACAAGGAATGCGCTATCTTGTTGATAGAATCGAAAAGCACTATGAAACGGATGAGCTACCTCCTCTGCCGCTGACTCCCACGCAAAGTGGCTGGGAGCATTACATACCGCCTGCATATGATCCAGCTTATCTTCCCTTGCGAAAAGCGCAGTTCCTTTACCTCAATGCTATCTACAACCAGCAAACGGAGCTCTTGAACGCACGCAATCTCAATCTTTTAAGAGACTGCACTATTGCCTCCTTCAGACCGCTGGGCTCCACACAGGGAAAGTTCACGAGTCTTGCAGTCGTGATTGAAGGCGAAAGAACACTGATTCCGGAAACTGACGAGATTGCATTTGTTTCCAGTTTAAAAGGCGAAAAGAAAGTTCTTGCAAGAGCTTGCCGCAAAAAGATCATGCAGCTGGAGCCCGAGTTGCTTGTGCCCACCGACTGCTACCCGAAAAGATACTTGATTAACGGCTTTCCAAGCAGGGCTCAACTGGCTCAAATAGGAATCAGCTACAGTTGAACTGGTGTTTATCCCAACTTCAGTAGGAGTTGAACGGCACCCAGACATAATACAAAAGCGACGGAATTCCTGGGGATAGCCATGATTTGAGATCATAACCCTCTGCGCCCCGGCAAGCAATGGCTTATGACTGGATTTTTTCTTGTATCTGTCAGATAGGGGGAATCTCTACAGATCCCCCCCCTCCGTCTGGAGCAAGCTATTGCTCAGTATTGAACTAAATATTTCCGTAAATTGCTTCTCTGAGTTCAGGAGAATGTACCGGAATATTGCCGTGAGCTCCGTAGAAAGTGTCACCCTGAGTATCAGCACCTTTCCAGACCACATCGGTGAGGTTCGAATAGTCAAAGTTGGAATTTTCCACACCAGCGTTTGTCATATTTGCTCCTGTCATGTTAGCCCCGATAAAGGAGTCTCCACCGGCTACCGTTGAGTACTGGTTCAGGTTTGAAAGATTTGCATCGCTCAGGTTAGCATGGTTGAACTTAGAATCATAAACAACGGCTCCTTCCAAATCCGCGCCCTGCAGCTGTGCGCCGTCAAGATTTACGCCTTCAATTAAAATATGACTGCCGTTTATGCCTTTTAGATCAGCATCATGCAGATCGGCACCGCTATAAAATGACGCTCCTGTCAGATTCATGTGGGCAAGGTCAGCACCTTGCAGATCGCTGCCTTTGCCGAAGACCGCATAGCCAAGCTCAGTTTGAGTCAGGTTTAGATTGGCAAAGTCCACGCCATAGAGATTTGAGCCTTCAAAGTTGGTTCCGTCAAGCTTGGCTCCGATAAAATGGGTTCCGCTTGCCCCCATAAGGTCTTGCATATCCGTCTTAGTTAGATTTGCGTAGTTGAATTCTGCCTGGTTCACAGTTGCTCCCATGAAATTCGCCTGAGACAGATTGGCAGAGTCGAATTTAGTTCCGGTGCAGTCGGTGTCCCGAAGATGAGCGCCACTGAGGTTGGTATCACTCAAATTAGCATGGGAAAGATTGCTGGTTGAAAAAACAATGCCGGCAAGATTGTCTCCCTGGAAGTTTGCATACTGAAAGTCCGCACCGGCTGCAATGGACTGGGGGCTCATACTGAAACTAGCACCTTGAAGGTTGGCATGTTCGAAAGAGCCATTCACAATGCCTTGCAGATCAGCACCGATAAAATTGGCATGATCGAAATTACCATTGATATTGCCCAGTGTGCTGCCGCCCAACAAGGCATACTGGAAATCAGTATTAGCATTCATACTTGTGCTGCTGTCGAGTACAGCATGGAGCAAGTGTGTTCCTGACAGATTCGTACTATCCAGATTATCACCTATCATTGTGCAATTACTGAGGTTTGCGTGCTCAATACTGTCGCCGGAGAAATTATCGCCCATGAGATTATCGCCCGCCAGATTGATGCCATTCAGATTGTAACCTCTAAGATCCATGAACTGCAGCTTTCCCTCGCTGCCCATTTGTTCAAGCTGGTGAATAGTGTAATGCTGTTGTCCTCCAATAAAGCCAGACAGACTTTCCATTTTAAGTTCCTGGATTGAGTGCAGTTCCTTTTCAATTATTGACCAGTGTGTAGTGTTTTTCCGCATCCCTAACTTACGCATGATTCTCGTCCCCCAAAAGTATCAATTACCCATGTAGTCAAGATACTGCAAGGCGGTGTGGAATTTGTGAGTTTCTTGCTCAAACCCCGAGTTTCTCGCCTAAAGCCGGAGTTCTTCCCTAAAGCCGGAGTTTCTCGCCTAAAGCCCGAGTTTCTCGCCTAATGCTCGAGTTTCTCAGTGAACGAAGCCACCGGATTGAATTTCGAAAAACGACGCATACACGCCGCCGGTTTTGCGGCTCAATTCGTTGTGGGTTCCTTCCTCAACAATGCGCCCATCTTTGAAAACAAGAATGCGGTCGGCATCTCGAATTGTAGATAGACGGTGCGCGATCATAATTGAGGTTCGTCCATGTGTGACCGAATGAATTGCATTTTGCACGGCAAGTTCGCTTACCGAATCCAGTGAACTTGTAGCTTCATCAAGAATGAGTATTTTCCGGTTTGAAAGAATAGCACGAGCAATCGCCACACGCTGGCGCTCTCCGCCGGACAATTTTATGCCGCGCTCACCGACCAGTGTGTCATATTTATGCTCGAGCGACATCACGAATTCATCGATATTTGCTTGCCTGGCCGCATTGCGAATCTCATCCAGGCTTGCATCGGCTCTTCCATATGCGATGTTGTCTCTAATACTTCTATGAAACAAAATCGGGTCCTGAGGTACAACAGCAATGGCGCTTCTTAAAGAGGCCTGCGTGACTTCTGAAATGTTCCGCCCATCTATGCTGATGCTTCCGGCGTCAACGTCATACAATCGCTGAACAAGGCGCACAAACGATGTTTTACCGCCACCCGAATCACCAACAAGTGCGATCCGTTCGCCTGGACGAATCAGTATTGACAGATCTTCAAAAACCGGCTTGTCTTTGTTTGGGTATCTGAAAGTAACATTGTCAAAACGCACTTCGGCATTAGTTACATTCAGTTCATGCGCACCCGGCTTATCTGCCACCGACGGCTTTTCACGCATAAGAGCGACAATTGCGTGCATGTCATACGAAGCAGTAAGAAGACTCTTAACATGGTCACCGACGTTTCGCACATATGACTGCAAAATTGTATATGCAAGCACGAGATAAGCCATATCATCGATGCTGGCATGGCCCTTCAGAAAGTACCATGTGCCACCTCCAAGAAGAATCGCAAGCATGCCGCCAAGTAAAATCCGCTGAATCAATGCCGTTGCAGTGCCACGCAAATAGGCTTCCAGATTGTGCTTGCGCAGATATTCCGTTAGCCTTTGAAATTCTTCGATCTCGCGATGCTCTTGAGCATAGCTCTTAGTTGTGACGATTCCGGCAATTGAGTCAGCAAGCTGACCGCCGAATCGGTCTTGCGCATTTGCATATGCTTCCTGAGCAGGACCTGCGTAACGCAGTCCCAGTACAATACTTCCTACAATTACCAGCAACACATACACCGATACTATTAAAGCAAGAAGCGGCAATCGCATCGCTAGCAGCACAACACTACTCAATAGAACCAGGCAGGTCGGAAACAGATTTAGAAGAATCTGATCCTCAAAAGTTTCAATGCGATCGCGTCCGCGCTTAATCGTAGTGATGATACTTCCGGTGAAAGTATTCACGAAGAACTGCTCGGAAAGGTGTTCTACATGTGAAAACGCATCGTTATATACCTGGCGAAAAATCTCATTTTCAAAAACGTTGTAAACACGACCGTTTATATTAAACAATGTTGTATAAGCAAAATAGGTGGCAAGAAAAATCCCAAGCTTCAGCCATACTTCCTTTTCATTTTGATGTAATCTTACTGCCTCAAAAAAGCCGGAGAGTGCATTGGGCATGTTGGTCTCAATAAAGGTTGCAGCCACCAGCAAGGAAATAATTACGGCAAGACGAACAGGCTGCTGCTTCCAATAGTTGCATGTGAACTTGAACACATCAACGGATGTGTAACCCTCTTTTCTGCGTGTTGATTTCAAGGACATTTAATTCAAACTTGCTCCTGATTCAGTCGTCTAGCTTTTCAGATGATTCGGATGACTTAATGGTTTTGCGCAAATCTTTCAGAAGAATCCACATTCTCAAGGCATCAGCAGGAAAAGGTTCAAAATCAAACTCCTTATAGAATGTCTTTGCAGATTCATCCACCGCATCGACTACTATAGCCCGTATTGGTACCACTTCTGCAATAGCTGCCGCCCGCATCAGCGCGTGGCGTAAGAGCCGCTTTCCCAGCTCAGCGCCTCTGTATTTTAGATCACGAGCCAACCTTGCAATCACAAAAACTGGTATTGGGTGCTTCGCCAGACCTTTTTTGACCCTGGCAGGGGTGGTATCAACGTGCTCAACAGAAACAACATTATACGAATAATATCCAACGACAACTTTAGCATTGGCTTCTGTCACAACCATGGTTTTGCTTTGCCCCGCATTTTGGCTCTGCAACGCGTGATTCTTGAGCCAGCTCGTCAACGGCTCCTTGCCGCAATCGAATTGAGTGAGATCATGCTTACTTGTTAACGATTCCGGCCGGGAGAACATGAAGCTAGCAGTCCCATTCATCTTGCTTTAATAGCTGCTTCTTGAGCCCGGGCAGTATTTTGGCCGGTGAATTCAAAGCCAGTTCGATCTGTTGCCACTGTTCATCTGTTACGACAAAGCGAGTTTGTTCATGAATTACGGCTTCAGCAGCCACGACAGCCTGCTGCCTGATAAAATTGCTAGGCGTTGTCGAAAGCAAGATCGCAGCTTTCTTGATTACATCGTTTTCTTGTCGGCTGAGACGCAGGTCAAACTTTTCGGTTTTTTGAGTTGATGGCTTTGCCTTGCTGACTCTCGTTTTGCGTGTTCGGGCTGGCATTAAAATCCACCTGTTTCTGACGTATCTGAGTATAACACGATGTCATGACAATGTCCAGACAAAGTGTATACAAGCAGCTGAAAATCCCTTCTGAAGCTAGATTTAGCTAGACTCTCCAGTTTGCTTTTTCGATTTTTCTAAAGTCGTCGGTCTTGCTCAATTTATCAAGAAACGGTCCGAGAATCGCAAGCTCGGAATCCTGAAGATCGCCCTTGAACTTTGAAATATAAATCGCATTTCCGTAGTGCTCTTTTACATTTACCCAGGTGTCTTCCACAATCAGAGTTCTTGCCAGATCATACCCCTGCGCTTCTACTTTTTTCAGATCTTTTTTGAAATAGCTTACGCCGAGTTCAAGATCCTGTTTTAGAGTACATCGTTTTCTTGACCAGACAAACGCAGGCTTAGTAGGCTCCGGCATTATGATCTCTACAATCGAGCTTACATATGCTTCCGAACCTGATGACCAGATAGCAATGTCAAAAAACAGGTTGCGTTCTCTCAAAAACGCTCTCAAGCCCGGTCTCAAATAAACCTGGTATTCATATAAATGAAAGTCCGGCTCTGAACCGAGATTCTGATTACTTGCAAAAATCAGGGTCTCATCCAGATCAAGTATAAGCAGGGGGCGTTTTTCTTTATTCGCTAAAACCATCCGCGTAATTTTACAAGCAGTGCTCCATGGTGCAAAGTCTCATTCTAATTCAATTTGCAAAAATTCAACTTGCAAACAAGACAAATGTGTTCAGCTCATTAATCTCGGCATCTTGCCGCGCTCCTGGTCAAGCATGTTTTAGAGTATTCTTGTCATTTCTTGCCCGGCGCATCTTTATAACCGGGCTCCCTGCCTATCTTCTGGAAGGAGACTTCACCGACTCCAATTCCCGCAACAGTAATACCCAGACGGCGGCCGACCTCAGCAGAGAGATCAATTCCTCTGCCTTTCACAAAGGGACCGGCATCTGTATAAACTGCATCAACAGTTTTGCCGTCACGAGTAATTCTTACGACATCGCCGAATTTTAAACCCAGCTCTCGCGCCAGCTCCGGCTTGATTGCGACGGTCAATTCATTTGGATTGAAGTAGCGACCTGAAGCCGTGCCCTGCGGATCGTCATAAACAGAAGCTATGGTTTTCACCACTCTCTGTGGTTTATCCACAGGTTCAAAGGCTGATCCAAGTGGTCCAAGTTTTTTCTCCTCAGGTGGTTTTTCCGGTTCAGGTTTCTTACCATCAGGTTTTTGTTCAGGTTTTTCTTCAGCCCCGGGCATCTTCTGGTCTTCAGGCGGCTTGCCTGGAATTTCCGGGCTCTTTTGTTGATTGTTCACGCTCTTGTATAAGTCGTAAGCCTTTGCCCACTGCTTGTCTGTTAATGGGTAGTCCTTCCCTGCTTCAATTTTGGCCATTGCTTTTGCAAGTGCAATCGCCTTGTCTTTGTCTTTCATGATGTCGCCCACTTTGGCGTTCAGATCTATACCCTGACTCTTCAAAGAAGCATGATAAGCGGAGTCGTTTGTGTGCGCAGACCATTTGCCGACCGCATCTTTTACAGACATATTTGCATAATTGCGACTTGCAAGAAGATCGAATTGAGCAGCAGCACCTGATACGGCATCTTTGAATTCGGCAATCAAGTGCCCACCTCCGATTCTGTGATATTCAGTAGAACCGAATTTGCGCGAAGACTCTCCCGGATACATGGCGCCGGGGTTATTGTAGCGAATCGCTGCCGGTCCACCCTTACCTCTGAAGTCCGGCGCTTTCTCATCTTCAGGTGGCTTCGGTTTTTCGGGCTCAGGCTCTTGTCCCGGCTTGGGTTTTTCGGGCTCTTGTCCCGGCTTGGGTTTTTCAGGCTCCTGTCCCGGCTTGGGTTTTTCGGGCTCTTGTCCCGGCTTGGGTTTTTCGGGCTCTTGTCCCGGCTTGGGTTTTTCAGGCTCCTGTCCCGGTTTTGGCTTTTCAGGCTCGGGCTTTGTTCCTGGCTTTTCACCTTTATCCAGTTTGCCTGCGATTTTATCGTGCATTGATTTGTCTTTAATTTGATCAAGCACACTCTTGAAGTTGGACTCGTTGAGCAAGCTATGGCCTACTTTCAGACCACGCATTTGCGGATCCTTATTGTCGGTTTCTTTTTTGTATTGCTCTTTCAAAGCCATAGCAAGAGCCATTTTTTCTTCATGGCTTGCACCTTTGCCAAGCAATCTGGCAGCAACCTGATAGGGTCCTTCGCCTTTGCGTACCTGCGCATCCTTTTCCTGCTGCTCGGTCAAATGATTTTTGCTGCCATCCTTATTTGTATCGGCTTTTCTGTCTTGTGATTGCTCAATTTCCTGCTTCTTATGTGCCTCCGGATTCCAGATAGACTTGTTTTCTGCTTCTGGTCCTTTTAGTCCCGGCTCCTTTTCAGCCGATATTTTTGACTTCGAATCAAATAATGAGAGCCCTGGCAGGTTGGCCAGGTTATCGCTCTGGCTGCTTGTGTTGTTGTTTGAAAAACTGCTGCGATCGCTTGCAATATCTTGAAGCAAGCGCAAACTCGTGTCACGTGCTACTTCACGAGTTCCCGATTCAGCTGCGCGATCAGAATCTGCCCCTTTGGAGGGGTTTTCGTCAACATTATTGCCCATACTAATTTGCTCCCGTTTGAAAACTAACGCAGAGCCGACGCCAAAAACAGTAAGGCAAGAAAGAGCTTGCCCATAAATCCCCGAATGGAAGAAGAATAGGAGAGCAAGGTAAATAATTTGTGGAACTTGCTAGCGAAAAGTTAAGCTCAAGTGATTGTCCACGACAAGCCCTGTTCCGACAAAAAGTAGCCAGATTGACATAAACTGTAGAACATTGAACTTTATTTGACCTGAGACTGTTTGAACTTGCAGTAAGTCACGGGCGCAACTGTAGATTTGTGCACGAAAGCCCCTGTTGAAGCAGCAGAATTGTCCTTTGCAATAACTTGCGAATTCCGTATGATTTTCACATCGGGAGCAATTTGGCAGACAACTTTATTTGTCTAATTATGGTGTTGGCCCTGCGTAAGGCATATTCAGCGGGAGCAACGGAACATGGGCAATAATCTGGACGAAATCCCTGCAAAGGGAGATAATTCTGAACACAAGAATGAAACAGGCGAACGTGATGCAAGCTCTCTCTTGCTCGACGATCTCTACAGTTTTCACAGCGGTTTCTCACTCAATAGGAATAACTCCCAGCAAGCGGAAAAGCTTTCCACATTGCCCAGTCTTTCAATAACTGACTCAGGTTCAATTTTTGCAGGGATTTCAGCACTTTCAAAAGATGCGGCATTCGCGCCTGCTGGAAAAACTGAAAAAGAAGCAGGACAGAAAGCTGAGAACAATAACAGTCCTAATAAAAATCCTGAAAGCGCAAAAGCAAGAAAACATCTGGACGAGCAACAGGAAAAAGACGGCCGGGTTCAAAAAGGCGAAGGTCCTTATCAGGTTGCTGCCAGGCTACTCGGAAAAGATGCTTCTCACGAGGAAAAAATGGCTCTGACAAAAGCCATGAAAGAACAATACAAAAAAGAAACCGAAAATAAGGATCCGCAAATGCGAGGCCTCAAAGTTGGTCACAGTTTGCTCAATGAATCCAATTACACAAGCGTACTTGATAATGTAAAGGACAAATCAATTCGTGAAAAAATTGCGGCAACGCTAAAGAAGGGTGAGAACACTGATCCCAAGCAAGAGCCGGAAAAACCCAAACAGGAGCCTGAGAAACCCAAGCAAGAGCCGGAACAGCCCAAGCAAGAGCCGGAGAAACCCACACAGGAGCCGGAGAAACCTGAGCAAAAACCGGAGCAGCCCAAGCCCGATCAGGAGAAAAATCCCGAGCCAGAAAAAGCACCGGAAGAGAAAAAGATCGGACCTCTGGGAACAGCATTTGCGCCGGTAGAAAAGCCGCAAAGATCTGTAGACACAATCGCATCGGTTTACAAACGCCCGCAAGAAACGGCATCGGGCCGTTATTTCAATCCGAATGAACTGACTGTTGCCATTAAGCCTTCACTTGCAACAGAGTTGGGTCTGAAATTTGGAGATGTAGTAAAAGTTACACGCAACGGCAAGTCTGTCGAGGCTGTTTACACGGACGCTGGGCCATTTGTTAAAGGCAGAGGCATCGATCTTTCAGTGGAAGTAGGCCGCCGTCTCGGAATAACTATTGAAGGCATTGGAATTGGGGCAGTCTCATTCGAAAAAGTCGGACGCGAGCCGGGTTATAAGAAAGCACCACCGGGACAGAGAGCAAGAAAGTAGCAAGACAAGAAAGTAGCAAGACAATAAAGTAGAGACTCAAGAATAGCGACTAAATAACAGCGACTCAAGAACAGCAACTCAATTCAGTCAATTGCTGTTTTCTTCAAAGGCATCCCGAACCTGAGCCGGCTTCCGGCAAGCTCAACTCGGGCAAGACAGTGCTTCCAAATACTGCGGGATCTTTTTCGGGGTCGCTTCCAATTTTATGCAGAAAGACTTTTTCGTTCTCGTAAACTGCCTGCGGCGGGCTGTTTTTATCTAGCTTCTGCAACCGAGAATAAAAGAATGTTTTCGAATCGTTGCCCTTTTTCATCCATAAATACGGATCTCTAATTTTCTTGCCGAAAAATTCGAGGGTTCCATTCTCAATCGGAGCAGCTTCCGGCTTTTTGATTTCCACTTGAACTGGAGCCTCTGCTGCGATGCCAGGCGATATTAAGGCGCAAAGTAACGCGAGCAAGAGGCCTACTATGCCCCTTGCTACTTGTTTACTTTGCTTTTTAATGATCATGACAGCGAATCTATTACCTGGAGCCAGGCCAGAGTGTACAATATCCGGTTCAAGCAGGAATTATGACATGATCTCCAGACGACTACTACTGAAAAGCAGCGCGGCACTATTGCTTGCTGCAATTGCCAGGCCCGCAAAAGCGCGGGTATCTTTTAATTCAGATCCATTCAAACTCGGGGTGGCATCCGGCTCGCCGCGTCCAAATAGTGTAGTGCTCTGGACACGTCTGGCGCCGGAGCCACTTAAAGGCGGTGGGCTTGATCCGGAGCCGATCAAAGTCAACTGGGAGATCGCCAGTGACGAATCATTTCATAAAATTCTAAAAACCGGCAGCACAACAGCAAACCCTGCATATGCGCATAGTGTTCACGCCGTGGCCGAAGGTCTGGAACCTGCTAAATCATATTACTACCGCTTTTTTGCAGGCGATGCCGTAAGCCCGGTCGGAAGAACCCGTACTGCGCCTGCTCCTGATACACATGATCCGCTTCGATTTACTTTCGCTTCTTGCCAGATGTACGAGCAGGGTTATTTCACTGCGCACCGGCACATGGCTGAAGAAGATCTGGATTTAGTGATTTTTCTGGGTGACTACATATACGAACATTCCTGGGGTAAGAACGACGTTCGCAAGCACGAAGCTGATGAGATTTATACACTTGCCGAATATAGAAACAGATATGCCTGTTACAAAAGCGACGCTGATTTGAGGCTCTGTCACTCCCGTTTTCCGTGGATAGTCACCTGGGACGATCATGAAGTATCAAACGACTACGCAAAAGATCGCGACGAGTATCTGGCTTCCAACTTCCTTGCACGAAGAACTGCTGCCTATCAGGCATATTACGAGCACATGCCTTTGCACCCGTCGTGCGCGCCGCATAATTTGCAGATGCGCATTTACCAATCTTTTGATTTCGGCAAAACGGCACGATTCCATGTTCTCGATGACAGGCAATACAGGGATTATGAGGTATGTCCAAAACCAGGTAAGGCTGGCTCCAACTTAGTGTCTGATTTTGATTGTCCGGCAAGAAAAGATCCTAAGCGCACAATACTGGGAGGGGATCAGGAAAAATGGCTCGCAGAAAATTTGAAGAAATCACATGCTTCCTGGGACGTCTTAGTACAACAAACTTTGATGGCGCAAGTCAGGCGCGATAAGAATGAGTTCTGGACCGATGGCTGGGATGGATACCCTGCAGCACGCAGGCGTTTACTCGAGGCAGTAAGCGGGCGAAATTCATCCGACACGCTTGTGATTGGCGGTGACATTCACGCATATGCAGTTTCAGATTTAAAGCTTGATTTCGATGATCCCAATTCAAAAGCAGTAGCAACAGAATTTTGCGGCACTTCGATTTCGTCACAAGGACCGGCATTAAAAGACACAGCACCGGCAGTCGAAAACAACAAGCATATCAAATACATGAACGGCGAAGCCCGTGGATATGTTAGGGTCGCACTCAGCAAAAACAAAGCCGACGTAACCTTGCGATCTGTCGAAAGCGTAAAAGTAGCTGATGCCCCGATTAAAGACCTGAAAAGCTATCTTGTAGAAAAGGGTAAACCAGGAGCAGTGCCTGTTTAATAACAACAGCAGCAGCCTGTCTATAACGTAAGCAGCCGGCTTTAAAGCAAAAACAGATCGGCCCTGCCAGCCGATCTATCTTGAGTTATCCGATTTATCGCAGGTCTATTTACTAGTGCTGCTTCCGGGGAAACGGCATTCTTGGGAGCTCCGGTTTTTGAATTTTTTCGAAGCCCTTCTTAAATTGGTCGCCTAAACTTGTTTTATCATTTGCTTTTTCCAGCTCGTCAAGCAAACTGATAAGCCTGATCTTCGGAAGTAGTTTTGCTCCATCTTTTGACAGAATCTGTATATCAGGCTTACCGTCACCGTTTAGATCAACTTTTGGATTGGTATTTCTGATTATGTCCGGCAACGGCATGCGCACCATGTCTGATTGAATAGAAGTATCGAATTTTCCGCTTCTCGAAAATACTTCATCTGCGAGTTTCGCGGCAGCTTCTTCTTTAGCATCAGCGCCTGCGCCTGCACCATCCTTCATATCTTTTGCTTCCCATTGCTCATTTTCTACGTGGCTCATTGTGTTTCCTCCTGGAATTTTCATTCAATCGGTCTGCTATTGCTCTTGCTGTTTGCTTGCAATAACAAGAATTTACGCAGCTGAGCAAAAAGACTCCGGAATATTTTGTGAAGAATTCGTATAAACGGCTAAGTGTGCGGATTTCCGCAATTGCGGTGCAGATTCCCGAAGCAAGCTTTGAGCCAGAAACAAGTTATAGACTCGGTCTCTGAAGCAATCAGCGGGCCAGGTTAGGGCTAGACTGCCAAAAGCAGTACTGCCAGGTGATTTAGCCTTACACAAAATATTCACACTATTGACCGGACTTCTTCCGCAAGATTAACGCATTATCATAGAAACCGATGCAGCAAGCTAAATCGACAGCTGGCAGCCCGGTATTCCCCTTACTATCAAAAGAAAGAACGAGGACTTCATCATGGCAGGATTGGAGCAAGCTCAAAATTCAAATGACCGCGCAGAAAATACAGCAGTCAACGAAGGAAACGATCAGTATGTTGGAGCAGCTCGCGATGCTTCTACGCAGGAAGGAAACGACATAATCAAAAGCATCAATGGTTCCAAAGACGATAATCTTGGCGGCATGCTGGGCGATTTTCAGATCACAGATAAGGCGCAGGACAAAAACCAGCAACTCATATATCAGGATGATGACGGTTCACACGAAAAGCAAGGCAGATTTAAGGAAGAGAACAATTCAATCGATAAATACGAGCCAGGTATCTCTCAAATAACAGGCGATCTCCACGAAAAAGGAACCAAAGAAATCGGCGACCCTAAAAAAGATGCTCCTGCTGATCCGTCTCTGGAAAATGGTGTCTACGGACCTATCACTATAAGTGGTGAAGGCGATAACAAGCAGGTAGTAATAAATAATGCCGACGCCTCCAAGCCAACAGTACTTAGTCCGGAACAACTGGCAAATGCAAAGTTCGATCCGGAAACGAAGTCGCTGACATACACTAACGCCGAAGGGCACGAAGTTACTGTAGACTCCAGCGGCAAAGAAGTCACAAAGTTTGATCCTCCTAACGATAAAGGCAACACTTCAGTAACTCGCGACCAGCCGGGCGGCAGAGTTACTGGAAGAAGCTATGAGAACGGAGCGGATGTTCAGATAGATGAGGACGGCAGTTTCACCTGGAAAAACGGGCTTTACGAATTCCGTTACGACAACACTTATGGAACTTTTCAAAGAACAGCCCCAGGTACTGGCGAGCTTGTTTCTCAAGTCTACGACGCGAACATAGACAATAACGGCGACATACATTTCATTCAGGAATCATTTGTCGGCTTCCATCAATCAAAGAGGGTCGGCACAAACGGGCATGTGGTTGATGACGAGTCAGGCGCCTACAAAAAGTATGACGATTGGGATCTCTGAGAGAGCTGGAAATAATGTTAGCGGAGAAGTGCAATATTCTGATCTTTTCCTAAGGCCTTCATCCCGAAGGATGAATAGATTGAGTGGTCTTGGATAATTTATCTATTTGCTCATGAAGCGTTCTAGAAAATCGAAACTGCTCGGGAGAGTTCTTTAAAGCAATCCACTTGCCGTCAACTTTCTTATTCCATGCATGATTCTTCAGGCTTACAGTCCAAACATCGCCTTTTGAGTCTGTTCCAATGAATTGTGAATGAATCCTCTTAAGTTCGTCTTTGGAAAACTGTCCGCTTTTCAGGGCCTTGTGCAACATTTCTGCAAGCCTGACCATCTCAGCACTACCAATAAATTCCTCTCCAGCATTAAGCTCCTGGCTCCCAGCATATTTTTCCTCTTCAAGCAGCAATCCCTTTCCGGTTGAAGGCTTTTCCAATTCTTGTCCCGACTTTATAGCCTTGCGGATAGAATTAAATTCAGACACCGTGTCCTCTGCCGGTTCATTCTTGACCGTTACCGCCGGCTTCTCATGTTTTGTCTTATTGCCTGCTTTCTTGTTTGAAATTGCTCTGCTATAGTCTTCTATGATTGGAGGAAAGACAGCTTCGAATACACGTACGTCTTCGAGCTTGTTTGCAGACAGACTCAAAATCTTTTCTTCCAGCTGCTCAATATTTTTGAGTGCACCCTGACCGAGCGAATTGTTCAACCAGATGTAAATGCCCTCTCCAGAGGCCGTGCCGATGCAAATGCCATCGGACGAGCTTGCTTCAAGTAAGGATGCTCTACCTGCATGGCCGATACTTGAGGATCCTCTGCTGAAGATTGCTGCAAGATAAGTCATAAAAATCAACCACTGCGGTGGTACCACACGCACTGGTTCTACAAATTTCACGTCGCGGTCCTGAATTTCCCTGATTCCTTTTGGACAGGTCAGAATCATGAACTCATCAAATATATCAATTCTGTAAACAGCAAAGAAATAGCTCCACCATAAGGCGCAGAGCCCGAATGAAGCCATTCCCCAGAAAATAGCAGTAAAGACGAGGCCGCTTGTAAGCGCATTTTGAGCAGCACCAATGATAAAGAACGGCAATACAGCAAAGCTGCCATACAGCAAGATGCCCAGCAAATCACCGGCAATGACAATGCCCCGCTTATACATGCATGTATTTTTTGCCCCGGCAGGCCAGGGCAAAAGAAGATAAGCGAGGAAGCCTATTAGCAAAGGTAGATAACAGAATTGACGGACCGGATAGCTAAAGGCATCAGGAAGACCGTAAGGGGCACCGCTAAATTCAACCAGCTCAGGAGTCGGAGAATAAAAAACGGTAAGGTTCTCTTCTACCCCTTTGTCGGAAACACAAGTCAAAATCACTGTTTCTCTGGGTTTCCTGTTCTTGAAAATTTTAGCAAGCGGCTCTTCGTTTGTGAAGAACAAAATCCGGCTTACATGAGGTTCAAAGGATGTTTTGCCACTTTCATATCTTTCAACATCCCTGAGATTGTCGGCACTCAACCTGAAACGCCAGTCTTTTGGAGGCTTACCCTGCTTTAGTGTCTTTTCCACGTTCATGAACCATTGCTTCCACTCCGGCCCACTAACTTCAATCTTGGACAATTTTTCATCTGCAGGCGGCGCAGCCAGCAATGAATCCTCAGACCTGCTCTCAGGAAGAGTTTGAACCAGCGCGGCTTTTTCAAGCTCATACTCACTTGTTATGTCCACGGCGTAATATGGCTGGAATCCGGTCCATGTTGCCAGCAACGCCGCGATTAAGAATGCCAGCGCAATTGCATAACGCCTGATGCTTTCAATAAGGCGCTGGGCTGCACACCTGGACGTAAGTTTTGCTACTTCATCGGATGATTCGGACATAAGCCCCCCAGACAAGTGCTGCTCTTAACTTAAATGCCTCCAGTTAACAATCTTCGGTCACTTTGACCTGAATTTCATCTATCTCAAGAAGGATTCTTAAAACACTCTCCTAGCCTGCTCAGAATCATCCCTCAGGACTAGCAGAAAACCGGCCTCGGCAGGAGGCAGGCATAGAGTTCAGCTGCTAATTTATCCGCTAGACCAATTCTCTTTTTAGCGGGAAATCATATGAATTCGCAACACAAACACCTCACGTGCTTAATGCTATCTGCAAGTCTTATAAGTACTGTCGCTTCCGGCATCATTGCTTCAGACGCCCTCTCTGAAACTAAAAAAAATTCAACTCCGAACCTCTCAACAAAAATGATTGAGATAAATCAAGGTAAGCTGGCCGCGAGCCTGAATACGAGAGTTTTGGAAGCATATCCATTTCAGGCTGATGGAATGATGTGGCTGAATGGTGAACCAAAACGATTGCGCTGCAGTTTCGGTCAGGACAAACTCGACAATAAGACAAACTATGGCGAGAGACAAATTGTTCTCTATCCAATTGGAGAATTTCGCAAACTTTACTCCGGAAGAGATCAACTGAAAGAATTTGACAAACGCATAATGCTGATGAAAACAGCTCTTGCAAAAAACAAATGCAAATCTGATGAAATTGCTGTTTTTCCCTCTATCGACGCCTGCCAGCTTTTCAGATCAAGAATCAAATTCCTGGATTTTAAGAGCGGTCGGGGCGTTCGTTTTCTAACGAGTTATGCCACTGATGTTTCTCCAACCACGGGCAATGACGTATTCTACACTTTTCAAGGCATGAGTAAAGACAGTAAATACTGGCTGTCAGTTTTTTATCCCTTGAAAGTTTCGGGACTAAAGGAAAGCAGTGACGCCAAGATCTCCGAGCGCTGCCTGAACAGCCTGGATTCCGGGAAATTCAGCCCAGCCTTAGAAGAGCTGGATAAAATGGTTCAATCGATAATGATAAAATACTGACTTCGTTCTTGAGGCTGAGGTCAGAAGGCCGATGTTTTTGTTTTGGATCCTGTCTATGATCTTTGAGATCGCCTGTGCTGAAACAAGCACTTTTCCTACCCTTTATTCATCAAAGCGCCGAACTTGACCATGAATGGAAATAAAGAAGACCAGGGAGCTTCGACAAATCTGTTGCTTGCATTTTTGATTTTTCTTTCCTGTATTCCCCAGGCCGGATCACTTTTATTGAAAGTGTACGGTTTGATGCCTCTCCAGTCATCTTTTCTGTTTATTGCTCTACCAGGTCTCTTACTGATAATATCACTATATATCTGGTCCAAGTCAAAAGGAAATTCCTACATAAGCCATGCTCTTGAGCTCGGATTTGCAGGCGGGCTTGCCGGAACCATTGCATATGATCTCGGAAGACTACCTTTCCTTTTGATGGGGCTCAGAGTTTTTGCCCCAATTGACTCATATGGTGTCTGGCTGCTAAATACGCATTGCTCAAGCAACATTTCGGATCTGGCAGGCTGGCTCTATCATTTCAACAATGGTATCAGTTTTGGTATCATGTATGCATTGTTTATGCAGGGACGTTCAGTTTTCTGGGCAGTTCTCTGGGCCTGTGGTCTGGAGACCATTGCGTTCTTGAGTCCTTTCGGCAGAATCTACGGTTTCACCGGCAATTACACTGCGCTCGGCATTGCGTACTTCGGTCATATTCTCTATGGAATACCGCTGGGAATGATGACACGCAATGCTGCAAGCACATTAAAGTGGATGAAATCCATACCGAAGGGTTTTTATGTTTTTGGGTTTTTGGTGGCAGTCGCTTCAATTCTGGGTCCGTTCACAACAGACGAATTCGCCTTAAGCAAAAAGCAAGATCGGGCTTTCCAAATCGAAGGCGAAAGAATCCAACCGGAATGGCTCCGAATTAGGACCGGACAGGTTGCTTTGATTAAAAACAAAGACAAAAAGAATAATACGGTTCTTTTGAAAAAGCTGGATCTTGAACTGGAAGTGCCGGCTAACGAAACAAGAAAAATCGAAATCAGCAGCCCGGGAATCTACCAGATCTTTGTGAAAACACCAGAGCGCAGCCACAGCAGCTTCCTGATGATCGAACCTGTTGAAAAAGCGGAGTAGACCAATGACCAAAGAAACTCCACAGCCAGCTCCCGAGAAAGATCTTCCAGCAAAGCGTCCGGAAACACTTGCAGCTCTATTTAAGGATCTGCTGCGCTGGCTGAAAGTCAACAGCGCCGAAGCAACCAAGGCAGCACTCATCGGCATGGCATTCGGCTATGTCTGCAACATAGTCATGATGGCAGTAGTTTATGACGGCTTTTCAAAAACGGGAGGCGGTTTTGCTACAGGTCAAAAAAGTCTGATCGACGGCACTCTTATCTGGACAATTATAAGCACTGTCCTTTTTACACTCTATGGATATCGCAAATCTGTCGGTAAAGAAAAGTTCGGCAAATTGCTTGCTGAATTTCCCACGGCGCTGGGAAAGCTCGTAAGCAGGGATGGTGATGCGGCAAGAAATCATTTGCTCTGGGGAGCCGGTGTGACTTTTGCAGGCAGTCAACTCATTTCACCTGCCTTAGGCATTACGGTTGCTGTTGCATTTGCGGTATCAGCTACCAGCCTTGTTGGAAGAATTATTACCGGTCTTTTGTTTAGAGCCTGGACCTCAATAATGAATTCATTTGCACCGGGTAAGAAGAACCCTGTCAGCAACAGCATGAGCATGACTGTTTGCATTCTCGGCTCCTGTGCAGCATTTACAATAGCCTATTTCTTGAAAGGCACAATTATCAAACTTGTGCTTGCAGCTGCTTGTTTGCTGATTGCAAGCAGATCATCAAACAAACCGCCCGGTGACACCGCATTAAAATGCATAGGACTAATGCTATTGGGCTCGGCCCTTCAAGAGATATTTTTCCCCTTATCCGTTCTGGCTGATGATGGAGGTTACTGGGAAAATGGCGGGCTTATCCCCTGGATAGCAAAAGGCGGGATTGCAAGCGTAGCCGTATGGTCGGTTCCCGGCGGCATTGCAGGCGGAGCAGGTGCTGGGTTTGGCACAGCCCTGGGCAATACCCTGGGCTCCTATCCTGAAGGAGAAGGAGAAGGAGAAGGAGAAGGAGAAGGAGAAGGGCTGCCGACTACTGGAGCGGAAGAAAGCACCGGTGAAGACGAAGGCGACGAAGATTTACCGCCTCCAGCTGGAGACGAAGAAGGCGGCGATGAAGATGAAGACTTCCTACCGCCTACCGGTGGCGACGAGGGCGACAAAGGCGAGAGCGACGAGGGCGACGAGGGCGACGA